>JADJZJ010000029.1 GCA_016715765.1 Opitutaceae bacterium | reverse complement strand
GTTCATAGGGCGTATCCCACGTGCCAAATACGGCGTGGTTGAGCAGACCCACCGCGAGCGCCGTCGCACCGATCGCCGCCATCCCGCCGGCGGCGCCGAGCAGGCGCTCCCGCCAGGCCGGCAGGCGCAGCACCGCCCAGACGAGCATGGGGGCGAAACATGCGGCATCGCCGGGACGAACGAGATAGGCCAGCACCGCCAGGCCAGTCAGCCGCCATACCGTGCGCGCACCCTGCGTCGCCACCATCACCCAAAGACCGGCCAGCAGCGCCAATTGCGTCGCGATCGTGTTCCACGGAATGACCTGAGTCAGCGACAACACCTCCCGGTGCAGTCCGATAAACGCCACCGCCGTCAGCAACGTCAGTCTCCGGTCAAGCCAGCCGCGCGCCAGCCGCCACCAAACCGCCCCCGCGCCCAAGACCAGCAGCAGATTGGGAATGAAGAAAGGATGCGCCGGCATCAACCGCCAGAAAATCGCGCCCAGCGCGGAGTAACCCAGCGGGTAATGGTAGTTTTCCGCCGTCAGCCGAAGCTGTGCAAGTTCGGCCGCCGACTGCCAGTAAACAAACTGGTCGGCCCAGCTCCACCAGCCGAGCCGCAAAGTCGCCGGGAGCTCTCCCGGATTCTGGGGATGACGCCAATAGGCGGCCGTGTACACCCACGCCAGCATCGCCAGCAGCAACCAGCCGGCGGACCGGTACCCGAGCCGGTTTTCCACCCATTCGCCGCCTGCCGATAACCTTGCGCGCAGCGGAAGTGAAGGCCCCGCACTCATGCCCGGATTTCACGATCGGTCCCGCGCGACATCACCCATTTCATGCCGCCAGTGAATGGGACCGGCCGGCCGCCATCAAGCCGGCAGACGGCCATGGATCGCATTCAAGCTTTTCCCAAACCATTGTGATTCTGAGCGGCGCGAAGAATCCAGTGCGCGCTGATCGCAACCCTCGATTGTCGTGCACTGGATCCTTCACTTCGTTCAGCATGACAAACAGGGGTTGGATTGAAGGCATACCCAGACCTTGCGCGAGTCTCCTCCCCGGCGGATTTTGTCCGTGCGCCCCGGGGCTAGCGCTGTTTACTAACGGCACTGCCCCATGCAGGTCTCGTTCATCATCCCGCTCTACAACTGCCTGCCGCTCACGCGGGCCTGTGTCGCCAGCCTCCAGGCCACCCTTCCGGCGGGCCTTGAGCATGAGATCATTCTGGTGGACGATGGCAGCAACGATGGCACCCGGGAATGGCTGCAGACGCTTTCCACCCCGTTTCGGACGCTCCTGAATGAGCGCAATCTTGGTTACGCCGGCGCCAACAACCGCGCCGCCGCCCACGCCCGGGGTGAATGCCTTTTTTTCCTCAACAACGACCTGGTCCTGTTGCCCGGCTGGTTCGAGCCCATGCACGCCATCCTGCGCACCCGGCCGGAAGCGGGCCTGGTGGGTAACGTGCAACTGCACGCCGGCAGCGGCGCCATCGACCACACCGGCGTATATTTCAACCATCAGGGCAAACCCGTGCACGACACCACGCGACCCTGGCCCGCCCGGCTGTCCGGTTGCCGGTCCGTGGCCGCCATGACCGCCGCCTGCTTCGGCATCAGGCGCGACCTTTGGAACCGGCTGGAGGGTTTCGACCCGGAGTTCATCAATGGCTGCGAGGATATCGATCTCTGCCTGCGCGCGCGGGCCGCCGGAAATCGGAACTATGTGAGCCTGCGCAGCCGGGTGCGGCACCACATCAGCCAGTCCCCGGGCCGCAAGCAGCATGACGAACAGAACACCCTCCGGCTGTTCCTGCGCTGGCGGGATGAAATCGCCCGTCTCGCCGCCCATGATTGGTCGCGCCGGTTTATCGAGCTGCACTGGGACCAGTCGTTCGTCTTCGACGATGCACTGGGGCGCTGCGCCCTCGGTTACTGGCTGCACCTTCTGCCCACGCCACCCGCCCGGATCCTCGCGGGCGTGCAGCAGTCCATCACGCGGGAACTGGCCCGCTGGTCCGCGCTGCTTCCGGGTCGGGCCTAGCTGCTGCGCACGACCTCGCGCACCACGGATTGCGGCCGCTGGTTGACCGTGAGGAACATCCGGCCGACGTACTCGCCGATCAGGCCGAGCATCACCAGCTGGGTGCCGGAGAAAATGAGCAGGGCCGCCATCAGCGAACCCCAACCAAAGGCCGGACCCTGATGCGCCAACCGCAACCAAACGACCACCCCCAACCCCACGAGCCCCCCCGCCGCCATCACCATGCCGAGTAGCGTGGCCAGCCGCAGCGGCAGTACGGAGAAATTCACCCAGGCGCTCATCCACAGGCGGATCAGGCGGCGCAGGGTGTAGCCGCTTTCACCCGCCTGGCGCTCCGCGTGCTGCACGGTCAGCGAGCCGATGCGCTGGGTCACCTGCAGGATCAGCCCGTCGATGTAGGGATACGGGCCGGAATGCAGCGCAACCTCCCCGGCCACAAAGGCCGACACACAGCGGAAGCTGGAGAGATAAAACCCGGGCGGCTTGTCGAGGGCCCAGTCGGTCATGCGGCTGGTGAACCAGCTGCCCAGATTGCGCCACCACACATGCCGCTTCTCCTCGTAATGCCCGAACACCACATCCAGCCCCTGCTCACAGGCGTGCCGCCACAGCCGCACGGCCTCGGCCGGGGGGTTCTGGCCGTCGTCATCCAGGTTCACGAGGTGCCGGCCCCGCGCCTGCCGCCAGCCCGAGAGCACGGCGTTGTGCTCGCCGTAGTTGCGCGCATGGTTGACGAAGATGACCGGCACGCGCGCCGCGCGGACGAGTTCGCGGCAGACCTCCGCCGTCGCATCCCGGCTGCCGTCGTTCACCAGCACGATCTCGTGACCGCCCTCGATCGCCAGTTCCTCGATCTCCTTCACCAATGGCCCGATGGTGGCCGCGCTGTTGTACAGCGGAATGATGAAACTGAGCGCGGGTCCGGAAGGGGTCATGCAGTGGCCCAGCGAATGATTTCCCCGGTCACCCTGTCAACGTCGGTGCTGTCCAGGCCGGGATGCACCGGCAGGCAGAGCACCTCCGTGCAGGCCTGCTCCGTCACCGGCAGCACGGCGGTGGCGTCGGCATAGGCGGGTTGCCGGTGCAGCGGCACGGGATACAGCACCCCGCAGCGGATGCCGCGTTCCGCCAGGTGCGCGAGCAGCGCGTCGCGGCGCGGGGTCCGCACGGTGAATTGATGCCAGGCCGGGGTCACGCCGGCCGCGACGGTCGGCAACACCAGCCCGGCGGCTCCGAGGCGGTCCAGATAGCGCGCGGCGAGCATCCGGCGACTGGCATTGCCGGCCTCAAGGTGCCGCAGGTTCACGCGCAACACCGCCGCCTGCAATTCGTCGAGCCGGCTGTTGCGCCCGGGAATGTCGCTCACGTAACGCGTCCGCCAGCCGTACTGTCGCAGCAGGCGCACCTGCGCCGCCACCGCCGCATCGGCCGAATAAACCGCCCCGCCGTCGCCAAGCGCACCGAGATTTTTCGTCGGATAAAAACTGTACGCCGCGGCGTCGCCCCAGGTGCCCGCCTTGCGCCCCGCCACCACCGCGCCGTGCGACTGGGCGCAGTCCTCCAGCACCTTTGCCCCGTGCCGTCTCGCCGCGGCCACGATCGCCGGCATGTCCGCCGGATGACCGTACAGATGGACGGGCACCACGGCCTTCACCCTTGCCGGCATGACGCGCGAGCACCTTCTCCAGGTCCGTCGCCGACATTACCATCGTCGCCGCCTCGATCTCCACGAAGACCGGCCGCGCGCCCAATTGCTGGATGGCCGCCGCCGTCGCCGACACGGAGTTGGCCACCGTCGCCACCAGATCGCCGGCCTGCACACCGAGGGCGCCGAGGGCCAGTTCCAGCGCATCCGTGCCGTTCGCCACGGTCACGACCTCGCCGCCGCCATGGCAGTCCGCAAATTCCTTTTCAAACGCCGCCACCTCGGGGCCGAGGATGTAGTGGCCGCCCTCCAGCACGCGCTCGATGGCCGCCCTGATCTCCGCGGCGTGGGCGGTGTAGCCGGCCTTCGGGTCGGCCGTGAGCAGGATCTTTTCAGACATAGTGCGCCTTCTCCTTCCGGAAAAACACCAGCGTGCGGCGCAGGGCGGTGCGCAGATCCGTGCGCGGCCGCCAGCCCAGCGTGGACGTGATCAGGCCGTAGTCCGCGTGGAAATCGCCGATGTCGATTTTCTTTCGCGCCGCGGGAAAACGCTTCATCACAAACTTTCCCGATCCGTTCACGGCCACCAGCAGTTCCGCCAGCTGCCGCAGGGTCACGGGCGGCGGCCCGCCGAGATTGAACACCCGGCCCTCGGCGGCCGGCCGGGCCGCGGCCAGCAGCAGGGCCTCGACCGCGTCATCGACGTAAGTGAAATCGCGCAACTGCTCCCCGCCCCACACCTCGAACGGACGGTCCTCCAGCAACTGGCGGATCCACACGCCGACAAAGGTCTGGCGCGCATCCTTCACCCGCATGCGCGGCCCGATGGTGTTGGTAAGCCGCAGCACCGTGCTGCGGATGCCGTGCACCTGGCTGTAGAGCAGGTGATATTCCTCACCCGCAAGCTTGTTGATGCCGTTCACGTCCACCGGCCGCAGCGGATGCTGCTCGTCCACCGGCAGGTAGTCCGGCCGCCCGTAAATCTGCCGCGTGCTCGCGAACACCACGCGGATACCGGGGTTGTGCCGCCGGCAGGCCTCGAGGATCGAAAGCTGCGCCCGGCAGTTGATCTCCAGGTCCGTCTCCGGGTCCGCCATGGAATCCATGTGGCTGGTCTGCCCGGCGAGGTTGAAGAGGAAATCCTGCCCGCGCACAAAGGCCGGCAGGCTGTGCCGGTCGCGCACATCCGAGAGGTTGATGTCCAGCTTGCGCTCCAGGCCGGCGACGTTGCGCCGGTTGCCGCCGTATTCCGGAATGAGACTGTCGAGGATCGTCACCTTCGCCCCCAGCCGCACCAGCAGCCGGGCCAGGTTCGAGCCGATGAAGCCCAGCCCGCCCGTGATGAGCACGCGCCGGCCGCGGAAGGCGCGGATGAATTCCGCCCGGTGGATCATGGCCGGCGGCCGACGGCCAGAACCGAATTGCCCCAGGGCAGGACGCCACCCCGGCGCAGCCAGGCATGCTCGATCAAATTCATCGCATTGCAGAATGCTTCCACCGGGGCCGGATACAAGCGCACATCGCTGGACGAGTCCCGGCCCCGCAGGAGTTTTCTTTGCAGGACGGCCAGGGGGAACAGCAAGGTGTTCCAGTAGGTCGCCCGTTCGATCCGGAAGCCCGCCTGTCGCAGCAAAGCAACGGTCTCACCCCGGGAATAGCGGCGCAGGTTGCCGACCGCCCGGTCGTGGTACGAATGCATCCAGCGATAGGCGGGCATCGTCAGCACGGCGATGCCGCCCGGCCGCAGCACCCGGTGGAATTCGCGGAGGGCCGCCAGCGGTTCCGCCACCTGGCAGACCACGTCGCAGGACGCGATGGCATCAAAATCCGCATCCGCCAACGGCAGCGCCGTCACCGAACCCTCCAAGACCGGCCGGCCGGTGCGCTCCCGCGCGAAGGCGCAGGCCAGCGGCGAAAAATCCACGCCCGTGAGCTCCCAGCCGGACTGCGCGCGCTGTAGCCGCCGCATCAGTCCGCCCGTGCCGCAACCCGCGTCCAGCACGCGGATACCGGCAGCCGGTGCGTCCTGCGCGAGGGCCAGACCCACGTTGCGGTGCAGCGCGCGGTAATACCACATCGCATCCTCCACCCCGGCCATTTTGCGGTATTCGTCGGTTTCCATCAGGAGGCCACCGTCCGCCCGGGATTGCTCATCCGCGGAAATCTGAATGGGATTCGATGCATCTTTGCATTCGACAATTCACGCCGCCCCTTTAGCGAACAAATCAAAAATGCGCGTGCGCCCGACCCCGGCCAGACAAAACCAAGTCGCAATTCTCCTGCTCGGGTTCTGTGTGGTTGGTCTCCTGATCCTGTTGCACGAGCGCTGGACCTGGTCCGACTGGTGGCAACCGCAGGACATTTTCGGGGATCCGCTTGAGATCTTTGCCCGGGTGAAACTGGCCGCCGAGCAGCCGTGGCAACCCTTCGCCGGTTTCACCGACCTGCAGCGGCTGGGCGCCCCTTTCCATGCCGATTGGTCGGGTTATCCCGCCCCGGACAGCCTGGTCTTCTTTCTCGCCGGGCAGCTTTCCCGGCTCACGGGAGTCTTTGCCGCAGTCAAGCTGGTGGCCGCGCTTTTCAGCCTGCTCAACGCCTTTTCCTTTTATTTTTGCGCGGCATTTGCGCTGGCGCCACGAGTGGGCGATCGCCGACGCGGTGCTGTTCGTGTTCAGCAATTACAATATCCGGTGGGGCGTCACCCTGAGTTTCAACCAGACCTTCACCCTGCCGCCGTTGATCCTGCTCTGCAGTCATGCGGTCAAACTTGGGCCGGTCCTGGCCGCCAGTGGCCGGGGCTGGCTGTGGTTGGGCGGGCTCCTCGGCGCCTGGCTGGGCCTGGGCAATCCCTACCTCGGATTCTTTGCCGGACTGCTCGCCTCCTCCACCCTGGTCCTCGCCCTCGTCCGCCGCACCCCCTGGCTGCGCCTGCAGCCGCTGGTCTGCTTCCTCTTTGCCCTGATCGGGGTGTTCCTCCTGGCCAACCTGAAATATGCCTTGAACTACTTCGAGGCCGGGGACGACGGACCCTTGATCCGCAATTATGCCGGTTCCCTCATTTACGCCCTCAAACCCATTGACTGGCTGATCCCCCCCAGGAGCACAGCATCGCCTGGGCCGCCCGCCTCGGGCTGAACTATGCCAACCAGACGAAGGTGTTGGGTGAGTTCGCCCCCGGTTACCTGGGTGTCGTCGGCATCATCGGCCTCGCCGGGCTGTTGATCCACACTTTCAGGCGCCTGGCTGCGCGTCCGGCGCGTCCGGTGCCGGACGCCGCGCTTGGTCTCGCGCTGATCGTGGCTTTTGCCGCCGCCGGCAGCATCAACTCGCTGCTGGCCCTGGGCGGGCTCGATATTTTTCGCGCCAGCCGGCGCATCAGCATTCTGGTCAATATCTGGGTGCTGTTCTTCCTGCTCGGCCGGTTCCAGCTTCAGCTGCGCTCGTCCGCCCGCTGGGTCACCGTGGGCCTCGCCGCCGTCATCACAATTTTCGGCTGGTGGGAACAGACTCCGCGAATGCGCCTTAACAAGTACCGCGACGCCATCGCGCCGAAGTGGGAGGCGGTCCAAAAGCTCACCCGGCAGCTGGAGCAGGATCTCGGCGCCGGGGCCATGATCTTCCAACTGCCCGTCCGTCAATTCCCCGAGGCCGGACCGATCCAGCACATGATCGACTACGAGCACTTTCAGCCTTTCCTGGCCGATTCCTCCCTGCATTTTTCCTACGGTCCGCTGGGCCGGAGCCGCGAACTGGGCTGGCAGCAGTTTGTCACCCGGATGCCCGCGGCGGATCTGATCGCCCATCTGGAGGCGAGCGGTTTTTCCGCCATCTGGATCAACACCCGCGCCTATGCCGACGGCGGTGCGAAAATGGTGGGTGACCTGGTCTCCCACCAGCGCGCGGAACTGATTCACTCCACGGGGGCTCCCGTCAGGGTCGTCCGGCTGCAACCCGCGGAGCAACCCGTCCGCCCGAATCTGGATGACCTCCGGATCAATCGCGCCTGGGCGGAACCCTCGCTCAACCCCAACAGCCCCGCCCTGCTCGCGATCAACGGCTGGTACCCGCTTGAACAGGATGGCTCAAGGCGCTGGCGCTGGGCGGCCAAGCGCGGCGAGGTCGGCATCTGGTGGCCCGTGGGCCCACATCCGAAAGTCAAAGCCCGTTTGAAATTCAAGGCCGCGGTGCTGCGGGACAATGCCGTCGAACTCCGGCAGAACGGCAAAACCCTGCTGCATCTCACGCTGGCCCGGGGTGAAATCCGTCCCGTGGAAATTCCCGTGACCCTCAGCGGCGGCAGCAACCGGCTCGTCTGGCTCCTCCGCGGCGAACCCTCCTATCCTCCGGGCGGCGATTCCCGCGAACTCGGATTCATGATCGAGGATCTGCAGCTGATCCCCGCCGAGTCAGGCCGCTGAACTCCTGCCGGACGGTGGACGGGTGTATACCTTTGCCAAAGTCACGCCCGCGGCTATCGCTAATCTTCACTACCCACGCATGCGCCCAGTTGCCCAGCCTATTCCGGGCGGTTCCTTCCGCTCCCATTTCGCCGCCTTTGAGGGTCTGTATTTCGACGAGTTCGCCCCCGATTCCGTATGGCTCAGGGATCGCGCCCGCATTCAGCTCCCGCCCCTGGAAGGTCAGCGCAAGCTTGTCCTGCGGGGTGAGTACCGGGTGCATCCGCAGGCCCGCGGACTCGAATGCGCCCTGCCCGGGCTCCACTGCCGGCTCAACGGCCGCGCCCTGCCACCGGCCTCGGACCGTCATTCCGGTCCGTTCAGTCTGGAATTGGACCTTGCCACTGCTCCTGCCTCCGAGCGCGACATCGTGGAACTCAACCTGTCCGGGGTCGGACTCACCAACCTGTTTGCCTGGCTCGGCCGCGTGACCGGGCTCGGTTGGTGGCAACGCTTCCGCGGCCAGCGCAAGAACCGCCAGCTCCGCCTCACGGCCCTGGAGACGGCCGAAGGCGAGGTGATATTCGATTTCTCCAATCGCCACGCCCCCTATTCCGCCGCCTTTGCCCGCCGGCACACTCATCTCGGCATCAATATTGCCGGCTTCCTCACCGCCGAACTCGGCGTCGGTGAATCCGCCCGTTGCATGGTGCGCGCCGCCGACGCCGCCGGCCTGCCGGCCGCACTGGTGCCGCTCAAGCTGCACTGCCGGAATCCGCTCGGCGACCTGTCTTTCGCCGCCCGCCTGCAGGACGCCAATCCCCACGGCGTCAACATCGTCCACCTCGATCCTCCCGCCTCGCGCGATCTCGATCACCACCATCCGGCCTTCCGCGCGGGCAAATACAACATCGCCTACTGGGCCTGGGAACTGCCCGAATTCCCCGACTCCTGGGTGCCGGCCTGCGCGTACTTCGACGAGATCTGGTGCCCCAGCGATTTCGTGCGCGAGGCCATTTCACTGAAGGCGCCGCTGCCGGTCATCACCATGCCGCACGCCATCAGCTTTGCCCTGCCGTCGGGAGATACCCGGGCAAGCTTCGGCCTGCCCCCGGACCGCTTCCTTTTTCTGGTGCTCTACGACCTCAATTCCTACACTGAACGCAAGAATCCGCGCGCCGCGATCGAGGCCTTCCGCCGGTCGGGTCTCGCCGGCCATGGGGCGGCACTGGTGATCAAGGTGCACAATGTGCAGGGCAATGAGGCCGACTTCGCCCGGCTCCAGGCCGACGTGGCCGACCTTCCCGGCACGGTGCTCATTACCGAGACCCTCAGCCGCGAGGCCGTCTACCAGCTGGAGGCCGCCTGCGACTGCTACGTTTCGCTGCACCGGTCCGAAGGTTTCGGCCTTGCGGTCGCCGAGTGCATGATGCTTGGCAAGCCGGTGATCTGCACGGATTGGTCGGCCACCACGGAATTTGTCAATGCCGCCAACGGATGTCCGGTGCGTTACCGCCTAGTTGTCCTGGACCGGAACCACGGCCCCAGGGCAAGGCAGATCTGGCTGAGGCCGATCCCGACCATGCCGCCGACTGGATGCGGCGACTGCATGCCGATGCCGGCCTGTGCGCCCAGCTTGGTGCCTCCGCCCATGCCACCATTGTCGCCCGTTTCTCCCCCGGCGTCATTGGTGCCCGCTACCGCAGACGTTTGGAAGGGATTGCCTGCTTCTAGCGGGCCGGGGGACGCCGGTTCTTAACCCGCCGACTTTTTCCTCGCCCGGGCGGGGGATTTTCGGAACTTTGGCCCCTTGTTTTGTCCTGAGATCCTATTGCCGCCTGCTGTGGGCGCCTTTCGTCCGCCTAGTACATGGTCTTCAGCTCCCTCCTTTTTCTCTACGCCTACCTGCCGGTCTTCCTTGCGCTCTATTACCTGGCGCCCCTGCGCCATCGCAATGTCGTGGCCCTGGCCGGCAGCCTGTTTTTCTACGGCTGGGGGGAACCGGGTTTCCTGGTCATCCTGATCGGGGTCTGCGTCTTTGGCTATTACATCAGCCTCTGGCTCGCACGCTTGCCCGTCGAGGCCAGGGCGGCGCGGCGCTGGGTGCTGACCCTCGGCCTGGGCGTCTACCTCGGCCTGCTGCTCTGGTTCAAATACAGCAACTTCTTCGCCGCGCAGTTGAACGGCGTCCTGGGCTGGCTCCAGCAGGGCGGCATCCTTTGGACCCATGTCGTCCTCCCGCTGGGCATCTCGTTTTTCACGTTCCAGAAAATCAGCTACCTCGTCGACGTTTACCGCGGCACCAGCAAGCCGGCCCGCAGCCTGGTTGACTACCTGCTTTTCGTCACCCTTTTCCCGCAACTCATCGCCGGCCCGATCATCCGCTACCACGATGTCGCCGTCCAGATCGTCAGCCGCGGGCACTCCCGGGAGAAATTCCTGGCGGGCGCCTGGCGGTTCCTGCTCGGCCTCGCCCGCAAGGTGCTGATCGCGAACCCGCTCGGTGCCGTGGCCGACCGCGTCTTCGCCCAGGATCTCGGCACCCTGCCGATGCCCTACGCCTGGATCGGCATCCTGTGCTACGCGTTCCAGATCTACTTTGATTTCTCCGGCTACTCCGACATGGCCATCGGCCTCGGCCGCATGATGGGGTTCGAATTCATGGAGAATTTCGAGCGCCCCTACACCTCGCGCTCCATCACGGAGTTCTGGCGCCGCTGGCACATCTCGCTGTCGAACTTCATGCGGGACTACCTTTACATTCCGCTCGGCGGCAACCGGACCACCCCCTGGCGGGTCGGCTTCAATCTCTGGTTTGTCTTCCTCGTCTCGGGTTTCTGGCACGGTGCGAGCTGGAATTTCGTCTGCTGGGGCGCCTACCACGGCCTGCTGCTGTCATTGGAACGCGCCGTGGGCCTGAAGCGCCTGGGGCGCATCCCCGCCGTCCCCGCCACGGTTTTCACCTTCCTGCTCGTGCTCGCCAGCTGGGTGCTCTTCCGCGCCGCCAGCCTCACCGATGCGCTCACCTACTTCAGCCGCCTCGCCGACTGGTCAAGCTGGGCCAACGTGCGGAACGACCTGGAATTCCTCTGGCCCGACGTGATCAGCGCCCGGACCTGGGGCGTGCTTGGGATTGCGGCGTTCTTCAGCTTCCTGCCGGAATCATGGTGGACCCGCCGCGGCTGGGATGAAGTCGTCCCGTCCACCCGCCCGCAGGCCGTCCTGCGCGTGCTGCTGGGAACGGCCTGCCTGATCCTGGCCAGCGCGGCCCTGGGCAACCAGAGCTACAATCCCTTCATCTATTTCCGCTTTTGAAGTCCCGTGACATGAAAAGCCGCCCCCAACTCCTGCTCATCCTGGGCTTCGTCGGCTTCCTCTGGATCGTCGGCCTCGACACGTTTCTACCGTTGCTGCCGGGGGGCAAAAACCTGCGCGGCGCCACCACCCCGCCTCCGCTTCCGACCTGGAACTGGACGGCACTGCGGAGCGGCGAGACCTTCCGCGCCATCGACACCTGGTTCAACGCCAACGTCGGCCTGCGCAATTGGTGGGTGCGCCTCGACAACCAGATCACCTACTCGCTGTTCGGCGAAACCCAGAAACGGCCCGAGGGCACCCATGTGGTCGCCGGCCGGGACGACTGGCTCTTCGAACATCACTACATCACCTATGCCGTGAAACCCGGCACCATGCCCGAAGCCGAAATGCGCACGGCCCTCGAGCGGATCCGGCGCGTCCAGGACAAGCTGGCCGCCCGGGGGATGCCCTTCCTGCTCGTCGTCGCCCCAAGCAAGGTGGAAACCTATCCGGACAAGGTGCCGGACGTGTACTGGGGTGGTCGCGATCCCGCCAAGGTGCTTACGAACTTCGAGAGGGCCCGGCCGCTGTTCGCCGAGTACGGCATCAATTTCTATGACGGCCCCGCCCGCTTCCAGGAATGGAAGCAAACGATGCCGGACAACCTCTTCACGCGTTCCGGCACGCACTGGAGCTACTACGCCGTGCAGCATGTGCTCCGGGATTTGCGCGACCGCCTCAATCCCGTCATGCGCCATCCCGTCCCCGAGTTCCGCCTCAAGGCCCTGCGCAGCCGTTCGCCACTCGGCACGGATGAGGATCTGCTCGCACTGATGAACCTGCTGATCGACACCCCCTACCGCCACCCCAGCCCCTATCCTGAATTCATCGAGCAACAGTCGGTTCCGCCGGAAAAACTGCCCCGCATCCTCTGGGTCCACGACAGCTTCGGCTGGGCGCTCATCGACCTGCTCTATCCGGCCAACGCCGTCCGCCCGTCCGAGTCGCTGTATTATTTCCAAAACGCCTACGCCATCCCCGGGGTGGTCAATCTGAAGCGGGATCTGACCAAGACGGACTGGGAAACCTACCTGCGCGACTACGACGCCGTGGTCATGGTCTGGACCGAGATCGCCTTTGAATTCATGGGCTGGGGCTTTTTCGAGACCCTCGACCAGCACCTGCCCTGATCCAAGACCCGCACCATGCGCGCGTTGCTCACCCGCTGCCATCCGGCCCACCTTTTCCTGGGCATTGTGCTGCTGACCGCCTTTGTCACCTACAGTTATTATCGCCAACGTTATGTCGGCGCGGCTGACCTCTACGGCTATTACCAACAGGGCGAGATGCTGCGCCAAGGCCGGCTGGCCCTGCCCCTGGAACTGCCCGTCGATAAATTCCCCTCGGTCGTGCCGTACGGCTATGTCGATGTCGGCGACCGCGCCCTGCCACAATATCCGCCGGGATTTCCGCTGCTCATCGCCCTGGCCGGAATTTTCAACCTGCAGTACTTCGTGACCCCGGTGATCGGGTTCCTCGGCGGCGTGCTGGTCTATCTGATCCTGCGGGGTTCCGTCAGTCGGTGGACGGCCGCGGTCTTCACCCTGTTGTGGGCTTTTTTTCCCATCGTCGCCTACAGTTCATCCATCCTGATGAGCGACATGGTTTCGGCCGTGGGCTTGCTCGCCGCCTGGTGGCTTTACCGGCGCGGCAATCTCATGCTCTCGGCTTTTGCCCTGGGCTTCAGCTTCTGCGTGCGGCCGACCAACGTGCTCTTCCTGATCGCCATGGTCCTGCCGCTGTGGCGCGACCGCCGGATGCTGCGCTACAGCCTGTGGCTCGTCCTGCCCTGCGCCCTGTACGGCCTCTACAACCATGCCCTGTTCGGCGCCCCGTGGCGCACGGGCTACGTCGGCGTGGGCCAGGAATTCCGCACTGAATTTTTTGCCGGCCAGTTCGCCTTTTATGCGCGCGAGACCATCCGCCAACTCGGCTGGCCGCTGGCGGCCCTCACCGTGCTGGGGCTCACGGTGCCGCACCGTGACCGATGGTTTCACGTCCTTTGGTTCGTCCCCTTTCTTGGTCTGTATTGCGTGTGGTCGGCCGGGGGCGACCGGTGGTGGTGGACGCGTTTTCTGCTCCCCGCCTATGCCGCATTGTTCTTCCTCGCCGCCCAGGGATTTGAGCGCCTGAAGGCTTGGATGCAAAACCGGATGTCCGTCACCCACTGGCGGCCGGCCGTCGGCGCACTCCTGCTCGGGGCACTGGCCTGCACCACCTTTTACCACATCAGGCTCGCCCGTCGCGAACAGGACGTATGGGTGCAATACAAGGGCTGGGAATACTGTTACGCCGTGAATCAGGTGGCCGCCGTGGCGGCGCCGGGCAGCTATGTCGGCAGCCTGGAATTCGCCGGCGCCCAGCTGCTCTATACCGACCTGCACTCCTTCATCACCGTCTACGACGATGCCGTTCCGCTCGTGCGCGAGGTGATGCAGCGCGGCCGGGAGGTCTATCTTCTGATCGAGCCCTGGCGCCAGGATAACAATATCATCCGGGCTTTGCTGGCCGAGTATCCGCACGAGCGCTTGCCCGATATCGGGATTTGGGATGGGGTGCAGGTTTACCGTTTGCGACCGCCCCCCGCTACCTGAGCCGGCGGTGCCCCCATGTTCCTGCTCGATCTCACCCACACCAGCCACACCGCGGCGCGCACCGGCATCCAGCGCGTCACCCGCTCGCTCCATGCCGCCTTGGGCGAAAAGGCCTGCGCGGTGACCTGGGACGCTTACGCCGGACACTGGCGCGAGCTGAACGACCGCGAAAACACCGGCCTGCGGCATGAGGCGATCAGTGGACAGCGCGGCGCCCAGTGGCCCTGGTCCACCCGCCTGCAAGGCCGCTGGCACCGGCTGACCCGCCAGCCCGCACCCGTCCTGCCGGCCGCCACCGGCCTGATCGTGCCCGAGATTTTCACGCCCGCCGTGGCCGCCGCCCAGCCCGCCCTTCTCGCCGCGGTCCGCGGACCCCGCGTCGCGCTGTTTCACGACGCCCTCGCCCTGAAGTTTCCCGAGCTCTCCCCCGCCCGGACCGTCGCGCGTTTCCCTTCGTATCTGCAGGAGCTGCTCGCCTTTGACGGCATCGCCGCCGTCTCGGCCGACTCACGCGACACCCTGCTCGACTATTGGCGTTGGCTGCGAGTGCCCAACCCTCCCCCGGTCATCGCCCTCCCGCTCGCCGCCGGGCTTTGTCACGCAATACGTGACAAAGCCGCTGCGGCGGGCGAGGCGGTGGTGCTCTGCGTGGGGAGCCTCGAAGGTCGCAAGAACCACATCACGCTGCTGGCGGCCGCCGAGAGTCTCTGGGCGCTGGGACGGAGGTTCCGCCTGCAGGTCATCGGACTGGCCCACCCGCAGACCGGGCGCGCCGCCCTGGAACGGCTCCGCACCTTGCAGGCGGCCGGACGGCCGCTGGAATACATGGGGCCGGTGGACGACACGGCCCTGGAACGCGCGTATGCCGGCTGCACCTTCACGGTCTATCCGTCGCTCGCCGAGGGTTTCGGCCTGCCGGTGCTGGAAAGCCTGTCGCACGGCAAGCCCTGCATCTGCTCGGGTCGCGGTGCGCTCGGCGAATCAGCGCGTGACGGCGGCTGTCTCGCATTCGACCGGGCGGATGACGCCGCGGCCCTGGCCGCCGCGATGGACCGCCTGCTGACCGATGCAGGCGAACTCGCCAACCTGGCCGCCGCCGCCCGAGGACGCACCTTCCGCACCTGGCCGCAGTACGCCGCAGAACTGACAGAGTGGATGCGTTCGCTGCCTCCGGGCAGACGGTGAAGCACGTTCTCCCGCGGAGTCCATTAACCACGGATTCCACGGACGGCGCGGATTGAACAATGGCCACAAAATGATCAGGCCGGATTACAGGGGGAAGCAGAGAAAACTGAGGATTGAGATTCCGAACCCTGATACCTCTGCTGCCGCCAGTTAAATGGATCGTTTCCTTCTGTGCTTTTTGAGCTTCTTGTGGCCAATGAATTGGAATTCTGATCCGTGCCATCCGTGAAATCCGTGGTTAAAGAACTTCCCGATCTCCGCGTCCCCGCGTGAATCTATCCCGCCTTTCGGTTTGCCAGCGCGCGCCTCCGCTCCAAAGTGACCCCGTCCATGGCGCTCTCCTTCTTTTCCAAGCACAAAAAGGCTGTCCTCAACCGTTGTCGCGACGACTACGCGACCAAGATGAGGCTGAAATACGCGCCCTACTACCACGCCATGGAGTCGCAACAGGGCACGAGCATCCGGCTCGACGGCCGCGACATGATCATGCTCTCCAGCAACGATTACCTCGGGCTGTCCTTCCACCCCAAGGTCATCGAGGCCGGCCGCGCCGCCCTGCTCCAATGGGGCACCAGCCCGACCGGAGCCCGCACGTCCAACGGTTCCCGTGCCTATCACGTTGAGCTGGAGAGCCGACTCGCCACTTTCCTCGGCCGCGAAGCCTGCCACGTTCACGCCGCCGGCTACCTGTCCTGCATGTCGAGCATCGCCTCCTTCGCGCAAAAGGGGGACGTCATCTTCGCCGACAAGAACCTGCATTCCTGCCTCTGGGACGGCATCCGCCTCTCGATGGCCACCGTCGAGCGCTTCTCCCATAACAGCCCCGACGATCTCCGTGAAGTCGCCGCGGCGGCCAATCCCGATGCACCCAAGCATCTTGTCGTCGAGGGGGTATATTCCATGGAAGGCCATATCTGCCGCCTGCCCGAATTGACCGCCATCGCCGAGGACAACGGCTGCTTCACCGTGCTAGACGATGCCCACGGCTTCGGCGTTCTCGGCCGCCAGGGCCGCGGCACGGTCGATCACTTCGGCCTGAACGAAAAGGTCGACGTCATCTGCGGCAGCCTCTCCAAGTCGCTCGCCAGCACTGGCGGCTTCGTGGCCGCCTCCAGCGAGGTCATCGAATATCTCCGCACCAATTCCAAGCAGACCATCTTCAGCGCCGCGCTCAGCCCGAGCCAGACCGCCGTGGCGACCGCCGCACTTGAGATCATGCAGACCGAGCCCGAGCACCACGAGCGGCTCTGGAAAAACACGAAAAAATACCGCGCCATCCTGAAGGGCCTAGGTCTCAACACCTGGGAGAGCGAAACGCCGGCCGTCCCGATCGTGCTGGGCTCCAAGGAGCGCGTATATCCCTTCTGGCGCGCCCTGCTCGAAAAGGGCATCTTCACCGTCATGTCCATCGCCCCCGCCGTGCCGGCCGGCAAGGATCTGATCCGCACCGCCGTCTCGGCGCTGCACAGCGATGAGCAACTGGACCGCATCGCCGAGGCCATGGCCTACGCGGTGAAGAAGACCGGCTGAGGACGTCAGGTCGGGCAGGTCTGTGACCTGCATTTCCAAGCTCACATGCAAATGTGGCGCCCGAGGGCGGGCTGAAGGCCCGCCCTACTTTGCCAATCCTGCCTTCACCGTCTCAGCCGTCTCCGCCCAGGTGGGCAACGTCCGCGTCGCCGCCGCCGTTGCCAACTCCGCCGCCCACACCTGGTCCGTCAAAATCCGCCGCAACGTTTCGCGCCACGCTCCGGGATCATTCAATCCCACGGGCACGCACCCGCCGCCTCCGGCATTCTCCCGCAAGACCGGCAGGTCGCTGCAAACACAGGGCACGCCCTGCCAGAGTGATTCGAGCAGCGGCAATCCGCAGCCTTCGGCGCGCGTGGGAAAAACCGAGGCCCGGGCCTGCGCATACAGCCGCCCAAGCATCGCATCATCCGCCTTCGCGTGATGCCGGAGCCCGCGCTGCGTGCGTTGCAGCCGCCTGACCCGGTCCCGGAGGGGACGGCCGAAATGCGGATTCACCCGACCCACGAGATGCAGGGTGAACTCCACCCCCTCGCCCCAAAGGGCCTCGCACACGTCGAGCAGGAATTCCTGGTTCTTGCGCGGCTCAAGGATCCCCACGCACAGGAGCACCGGTTCCGCCCCCGGGCGGACCGGTCGCCGCGGCTGGCCGTCAAAATCCGCCCCCAAGGCCAGCGTCGCCAACGGCGGCGTCTGCGCCAGACCCAGCCACCGCCAGTATCCGAGCAAGTCCTGGCGGCTCGTGTCCGAAACCGCCCACACGCGATCGAAACCCGCCAGCAGCTTCATGTATCCCGGATGGCGCGCCACGCTCCGCGGCCAGGTGATCTGCGGCAGCTGCAGCGGAATCGCATCATGAAAAATGGCCGCCGTCCGGCAGGTGCACCCGGCCTGCCATGCCGTGAAACCCGGACGCTCCTCCTCCGCGAACAATTCGCCCGTCAGCAGCCAGTCACCCGCCGCCGGCTCCACCCGCGTGCCTGAAGTCGCGTCACACCAGCCTTCCTTGTCCCAGCGCACCGCGGTGGCCGCACCGCCCAGTTCATCCCCGAGGCGGGTGCTCACCCGCCTGAGTCCCGAACGGTGTCCGCCCGCCCCCGCCTTGGTGACGTCGTAAAAGATCATGGCTCGCCGATCACCCGGTCGAATTGTGCGAGCAGGCGCTCCGCATTCTTGTGCGCATCGAAGTTCTCCTCCACCCAGCGCCGGGCCTCCCGGCGCAGGGTCTCCGCGAGGGCGTCGTCCCGCGACAGGCGGCGCAGGGCCTCCACCCAGGCTCCGCTCGACGTCACGGGTGCGACAAACCCGGTCACCATATCCGTCACCGCCTCCGTCGTCGCTGCCGCCGGCGAGGTCACCACAAGCGTGCCGATGGACATCGCCTCGGGAATGACATTCGGCAGGCCGTCGCGATCCCCGCTCATCGCGATGACCCCGGTGTGCAGCAGGACGTCGGCCCAGTTGAGCTGGTTCCAGACCTCATAGTGCGGGATGTGCCCGACGAAGGTCACATTGGCCGCCACGCCCAGCAGTCCCGCGAGCCGCTCCAGTTCCGCCCGCAGCGGACCGTCACCCACGATTCGCGCCTCGAAGGGCAGGCCCGCCGCCTGCAAGGCCGCGTAGATGCGCAACTGGTGGTGCAGGCCCTTCTTTTCCACCAGGCGCGCCACGCACAGCAGCCGCAGGGGTTCGCGGGTGGTGCGCAGCGCTTTCATCACCGGCATGCGGTCGAGTCCGCGCCGGATGCAATGGATCCGCTCCGCGTCGAGTCCGCGCTCGATCAGCGCCAGTTGCCCCATCTGCGTCGAGGTGTGGATAAAGGCCGCGTTTTCCAATTTCTCCTTCAGCCACCAGTCGCCGCCGTGCTCATAGATGTCGTAGGCGTGCGCCGCCGCGCTGTAGCGGTGTCTGTCGAGCCGCCAGAGCAGCCAGGCGGCCGTGGAAGGGGCCCCGCCCCACGCGGCATGGATGTGGGTCGGGCGGTCGCGGCGGAAATGCCCGGCGTACAGGCACGCAAAGCCGGCGCCCAGCATGTTTTCCCAGAAGTTCAGCCAGGAGGGCGGACGGCGGGTCATGAGGCCGTGCAGCACCTGGCGCAGCACCTCCGGCCGCCGCCACGACTCATACGGGATCATCCAGAGCAGCGTGAGCAGCTTCCACTTGGGAAACCGCGTCACCGGCAGTCCCCGGTAGGTGCCCCCGCCGCCCCACAGCGAATAGAGCCGCATCTGGACGCCGTGCGCCTTCATGGCGATGACTTCGCGCTGGAGAAAAGTCTCGGTGGGCTTGGGAAAAGTCGTGAAGAAGTAGGCGATGACCGGTAGCTCGGGCTTCAAGGTGGCTGCAGCATGAGCGCACCCGCCGGGCGCTCAACGCCGAACTTGGAGCGGAGAGTTCAATCACGGAGCGCACGGGCGGGATTGGGTATTCCCGGGAGCGCGACCGCCCTCGGTCGCAATGCACCCAAGGAGGCACACGCCACCGCCGACCCGCTTGAACGGCTCCCGCGCCGGGCGCCCCGCCGGGGCGCCGCGGCCCCCGCCCTGTCGCCGATCCAGGCGTGGCGCACGTCTGCCGGTGGGTGCTTCCGCCTCGCGGCGGACCAGGGCCGGTCGCGCTCCGGCCCCGCCGGCCGCCACTTCGCCCCGCTTCTCTCCCCGCACACGGCCGCCACTGATTCGATCACCGGACCTTCTCCACCGCTCGACTCACGCCCGGACGCCGACCGGCAGCGTCCTCCGACCCGCTTCGCCGGCCGCGTAGGTTTGGGGGGGGCGGCCCCGGGGCCCGGGGGGGGGGCGCATTGAGGAAACCGGACCAGGTTCAACGCCCGGGACGACCGCCCGCGCGCCTCCCGGTCGGGGCCCCCTCCATCTTCGTCCGCTCGCTGTAGAAATCCAGGCAGCGCGTGAGGATGTCCTTCGGCGACGCCATCCCGAGGGCTTCCTTCGCGAGCTTCTTCGCATCGGCCATCTTCATCGCGCGCACCAGGTAGCGCACGGCGGGGATGAGCGGCGGCGTCATGCTCAGCGCGTCCACGCCCAGCCCGAGCAGCAGGGGCACCAGCACGGGGTCGCCCGCCATTTCACCGCAGACGCTGACGGGAATTTTCGCCCGGTGCGCCTCGTCCACGATGTTCTTCAGCGTCCGCAGCACCGCGGGGTGCGTGGGCTCGTAGAGGTGCGCGATGCGGTCGTTCACCCGGTCGATCGCGAGCAGGTACTGGATGAGATCGTTGGTGCCGATGCTGAAGAAATCGCACTCCTGCGCCAGCAGGTCGGAGGTCGCCGCCGCGCTCGGGATCTCGATCATCGTGCCGACCTCGAGTTTTTCGTCGAACGCGGTCCCCTTCGTCCGGAGTTCGGCCTTGCACTCGTCCAGCACCGCGTTGGCCCGCGCCAGTTCCTCCGCGCCGCTGATCATGGGATACATGATCCGCACCTTGCCGTGGGCGCTCGCCATCAGGATCGCGCGCAGCTGGTCCTTGAAGATATCGGTGTGCTCCAGGCAGAAGCGGATGGCCCGGAAACCCATGAAGGGATTGCTCTCCTTCGGGAACAGCCCCGGATTGCCGGCCATGGGCTTGTCGCCGCCCAGATCCAGCGTGCGGATGACCACCGGGAGCGGGGCCAGGGACTCCACCACGGTGCGGTAGGCCACGGCCTGCTCGGCCTCGGAGGGCACGCGCGCGCTGTTCAGGTAAAGATATTCGGTGCGGAAGAGCCCGATGCCCTCGGCGTTGTAATCCCGCACCAGCTTGACCTCGTCCACCTTCTCGATGTTGGCCATCAGCGTGACCGCGACGCCGTCGAGGGTGACGGCCGGCTGGCGGTTGGCCTCAAGCAGGCGGGACTCCACGCCTTCGCGCTGCTCGCGGATCTTCCCGTAGCGGAAAAGCGTGCTTTCCGACGGGTTGATGATCACCAGCCCGTCGTAGCCGTCCACGATCACCCAGTCGCTGTTCTGCACCCGTTGCGAAAGGTCGCGCACCCCGACGACGGCCGGGACCTTCATCGAGCGCGCCACGATCACGGCGTGGCTGGTCTTGCTGCCGGAATCGGTGACGATGCCCAGCGCCGCACTGCGGTCGATGCCGGCGGAGTCGGAGGGTGAGATGTCGTTGGCCACCACCACGCGCTTGTCGGCCAGCCGGGTCAGGCTGTTTTCCGCCTGCCCGAGCAGGTTCTGCAGCACCCGCTGGGCGACATCGCGGATGTCCCCGGCGCGTTCGCGCAGGTACTCGTCGTCGATCTCGGAAAAGGCCTGGATGTAGCGGGCGGCGACCTTGTTGAAGCACGTTTCGATGTTGCGGCCGGTCCCTTCAAATTCGCGGATGGTCTCGCCGATCAGGGCCTGATCCTCGAGGACCATCAGGTGCGCATCAAAGATCAGCGCCTCCTCGGGCCCGATGTTCTTCTCCACCTCGTTCTTGATCTTGGAGATTTGCTGGCGGGTGATGACCAGGGCCCGGTCGAAGCGGGCGATCTCATCAATGCCTTTCTCCGGATCGACCGCGTAGCTGGGCACCTCGACGTTGCTCTGGATGTAGACGAAGACCTGTCCATAGGCGATGCCCTGCGAGGCAGGGATGCCTTGCACGATCACTTCCTGCTTGGCGCTGGATTCCGGGGGCATGCTACTGCAGCCCACTGAGTAAAGGGCGGCTTGTGAGCATAACGCGCCGCTGATGCACGCGGGTCAATGCGGATTTACGCCAGAACCGTGTCGCAAACAAAACACTGCGGCCCCCAGGCATCGCGGATAATCGCCTCGATGGGCGGTAAGTCCGCGCCTGAGGGCAGCAGGGAGTAGCACGCGCTGCCGCTGCCGCTCATCCTCGGTGCCAGTCCGCAGTGCCGGCGCAGCTCCCCCAGCAGCGCGGGCAGTGCCAGATGCTTCGCAAAAACCGCCGTTTCCAGGGTGTTGCCCAGCAGGCTTTCCACCGGGGCCGCCGGATCGCCGCGCCAAGCCGCCACCCGCGCCTCGGCGTCGGCCGGAGGGAGATAGCTTCCGGACGTTGCCGCCAGCCGCCGGTAGGCCCAGGGCGTGGCGACACCGAAGGCCGGCTTGAACACCAGCACGCGGCGGCCGCTCAGGCGCGCCCGCTCGGATTCGCCCAGCAGTTCCACGCGCTCCCCGCGTCCGCGCATGATCACCGGCGCGCCGGCCAGAAACAGCGCACAATCCGAACCCAACCCGGCCGCGAGCGTGGCCAGGGCCGGTTCCGCCAGCGGATTTCCGGCCAGCTGGTTCAGGGCCCGCAGCGCTGCGACCCCATTGCTGCTGCCGCCGCCGATGCCCGCACCCATCGGGATGCGCTTTTTCAGGGTGAAATGCACGCGCTCGCTCCAACCCGTGGCCGTGGCAAAAGCCCGGGCCGCCTTCAGCACCAGGTTGGTCTCATCCACCGGGACCGCCGGATCATCGCAGGCCAGCGTGCCGGGACTGCCGAGCCCCGGTCCCAGCAGAGTGGCCGACAACTCGTCGCCCCACGCCAGCGGCGCGACCACCGACACCAGGTCGTGATACCCGTCCTCCCGCCGGCCGGTGACGGCCAGGAACAGGTTCAGCTTGGCGGGAGAAAAGACGGTGACGGTGTTCACAAACGGGACGACTCCGCATCACAACGATCCGCCGCCGTGTCGCGAGTCTGATTTCCACCAGTTTTAACCGCGAATAACGCGAAGGGGCGTGAAGGGTTGATGCCCAGGGTAGGTCAGCCCGCTGGCGGGCGCGGTTCGGGCGCGCGCAAGCACGCTGGCCTACGGTTTGGATTGAATCTTTAAACCGGAACGATGCAGTTGGCGAGTAGGCAGGGAGCTTGCTCCCGCTCTGAAATCGCCAGCAAGCTGGCGGCCTACCGGGAAACTGTTCGGTTTCGTGGCCATCGAGGCAGTTCAGCGCTGACTGAATTGTTCTGGTTAAACGCTCAATATCCAAGTCGAGAGTTGAGAGAATTTGGGTCGGGTAGCTACGAACGTGAACGAATGGAGTTCGGCGTATGCGGCGTGAGATCCACTCGCTCTCGCTCGTAGCTGCAATTCAAACGACGCGGATGACAGAAGAATTATCCGCGAGCATCGCGCGATCCGCGGAAAAGAATTCATCCAGCGCCCTCCCCCCTCCGCATATTTTGTCTTTGGTTTGTCGGGATTAGTGTCCCATAGTCCGGCCACGAAAATGCCCTGCGAACTTATCCTTGTGCTCGATGCCCAGTCGCCCCGTGAAGTCACCCCGGTCCTCCGCCAGTTGCAGGGCACCGTCCGCTGGGTGAAAGTCGGCCTCGAAATGTTCACCGCCTGCGGCCCGGACTGCGTGCGCGAGGTCGCCGGACTCGGCTTCAGGGTCTTTCTCGACCTCAAGTTGCACGACATCCCCAACACCGTCGCCAAATCCATCGAGTCCGTGTCCAAGCTGCCCATCGGCATGCTCACCCTGCACACCAGCGGCGGGCGTGAGATGATGCAGTGGGCCGCCAAGGCCCAACGGCAGCATGCCCCCGATCTGCTGCTCCTCGGCGTCACCGTGCTCACTTCCATGAGCGAGGCCGGGCTGGGCGAAACCGGGGTCACCGGCACCCCCGCCGAGCAGGTTGTCCGTTTTGGGCGGCTTGCCGTGGACTCTGGCCTGCGTGGTCTGGTCTGCTCTCCGCTGGAGATCGCTCTGCTGCGCGCCGTCCTCCCCGCGGATGTCGCCCTCGTCACCCCGGGGATCCGTCCCCGCGATGCCAAGGCCGACGACCAGACCCGCGTCATGACCCCGGGCGAAGCCGCCCAGGCCGGCGCCAGCTATCTCGTCGTGGGTCGCCCGATCTTCAAGGCCCCCGATCCGGTCGCGGCCGCAAGGGCTATCCTGGCGGAACTGAGGTAATACCGGATTGAGGATACCGGATACAGGAAAGATCCCCGAAGCATAGAAAACCTTAAGACCCCAAACTTTTCGGTTTACGGTATCACCAATCCCAAATCCGCCCTCCCCATCCGGTATTCGATCTCCGATCTCCCATCTCCCAACTCCGATAAATATGTCACGCACCGCCGTCATCCTCCTCGCCGCCGGCAGCGGCCGCCGTATGCAAGGCACGGTGGGCGACAAAGTCCTCGCCCCGTTGCACGGCCGGCCCGTGTTCGCCCACTCCGCCGCCGCTTTCATCGAGAGCGGTGTCGCCGACAGCTATGTCGTCGTTTATCGCGACCAGCGCCAGATGATGGAACTCTCCGCCTACGCGCCCACGCCCTCCATTCTGGTCCGCGGCGGCCGCGAGCGGCAGGATTCAGTGATGCAGGCCCTCGCCGTGCTGCCGGACGACATTGCCCACGTCTTCATCCACGACTGCGCCCGCCCCCTCATCCGCCCGGAGCAACTGGTCGCCCTCCACAAGATCGTCCGGCGCGAACAGGCCGTGGTGCTCGCCCACCGCGTGACCGACACCATCAAGGAGCATCGCGGAGAGGGCCGCCTGCGCACCCTTGACCGCTCCTGCCTCTGGGCCATGGAAACGCCCCAGGTCTTCGCCCGCGACCTGATTGTCCGCGGCTACACCACCGCCGCCCGCCGCCAGCTCGCACTCACCGATGACGCCGCGGCCGTGGAACTCCTCAACCAGCCCGTGGCCCTGCTCGAGAATCCTCACCCGAATCCCAAGCTCACCACTCCGGCCGACCTCGACTGGCTGGAATATCTGATCACGCGGGCAGGGAATGAGGGAGTGAGGGAATGAAGGGAGTGAGGGATTATCGGAGTGAGGTTATGAGTGAAAAGGTCCACAACCCGATCCGCCGCCAAATCGCAGCTCCATCCCACTGACCGCACCCCCACTACCTCAATCCCTCATTCCCGTAATCCCTCAATCCCCACTCCACCATGCCCAACCTCCGCATCGGTCACGGTTACGACATCCACCGCATCGTGCCCGACCGTCCGCTCGTGCTCGGCGGAGTGAAGTTTGAGGCCGATTACGGGCTCGAGGGCCACTCGGATGCCGACGCCCTGACCCATGCCATCTGCGACGCGCTCCTCGGCGCCGCCGGCCTGCCCGACATCGGACATTTCTTTCCCAACACCGATCCCGCCTACCAGGGCGTCGATTCGCAGGTTCTGCTCCGCCGGGTCGTCGCCGAATTGCGCGACCGCGGCTATTCCATCGTGAACCTCGATGCCACCCTCATCGCCGAGAAGCCGCGCATCTACGGACGCATTGCCGAAATGAAGGCTGCCCTCGCCCTCAGCGCGGGACTTTCCTCCGAATCCATCGGCCTCAAGGCCACGACCAACGAAGGCGTCGGCGACCTCGGCCGCGGCCTCGCCATCGCCGCGCACGCCGTGGCCCTGATCGAAAAGGCCTGAGGCGGCTTTGCAGCAAATAGGGCGGGTCTCTGACCCGCGCTTTGCATGCAGAACCGCAATTCAACGTCAAAACAGCAGGTCGGAGACCTGCCCTGCTTCAAACCTTCACGTGCGCTCTTTTGCGAAAATCTGTAGAGGCAGGAGCCTGCTTGCAGGCGATTCGCAGGCCCAGCGAAGGCACGGATGCCGGCGATGATCGATGTAGGGCTGGACCTTGGTCCAGCCGCGAATGTCGACCCAGCTTCGCAGCGTGATCGGGCTGCACCAAGGTGCGGCCCTACAGGCCGTAAAGCTCTCGCGACAATCATGTGGCCTCACGCGTCCGCATCCCTCAAAACCTCCCTCAGCCGTACCATGCACCGCCCCCTTTCCTCCTTCTGCCTTCTGCCTTCTTCCTTCCTCCTCCTTCTCCTCCTCGCCGGTTGCTGGTCTCGCGAATCGCCGGTTGACTCCGGCAACCAAACCCAAGTGCTGCATCGCAGCCTCGGCGCCGACGTGGCCGAACTCGACCCGCACATCATCACCGGCCTGCCCGAGCTCAACGTCGCCTCCGCCCTCTTTGAAGGCCTCGTGGGCGAGGACCCGCAGGACCTCCGTCCCGTACCCGGCGTGGCCGCCGGCTGGGATGTTTCTCCCGACGGCCTGGTTTACACCTTCCACCTGCGGCCCGACGCCCTGTGGTCCAATGGCGAACCCGTCACCGCCCGCGATTTCATCGGCTCGTTCCGCCGCGTGCTCACACCCGCCCTCGGCGCCGACTACGCCAGCATGCTTTACCTGGTCCAGCGCGCCGAAGCCTATCACCGCGGCGAATTGCAGGATTTCGCCCAGGTCGGCTTCTCCGCCCCTGATGACCGCACCCTCATCATCACCCTCGAGCACCCCGCGTCCCATTTCCTCAGTTTGCTCTCGCACCCTGTCTGGTATCCCGTGCACCTGCCGACCCTCGAGAAATCCGGCCCGGTGGCGCAGCGCGGCAGCCGGTGGACCCGGCCGGAGAACTTTGTCGGCAACGGTCCCTTCACCCTCGCCGAGTGGCGGCCGGGCAAGATCATCGTGGCGAAACGCTCCCCGTTCTACTGGGACGCCGCGCATGTGAGGCTGCAGGCCGTGCATTTTTACCCCGCCGACAGCGTCGAGGCCGAGGAGCGTGCCTTCCGCGCCGGACAGCTGCACCTCACCGAGGCCCTGCCCGTCAGCAAGGTGGATGCCTACCGCCGCGACCAGCCTGCGGTTCTCCGCATCAGTCCGTTCCTCGACACCTACTTTTACCGCCTCAACGTCACCCGCCCCCTGTTCAACGACCGCCGTGTCCGTCAGGCGCTTTCCCTCGCCATCGACCGCACCGCCATCGTGGAGAAGATCACCCGGGGCGGCCAGCAGCCCGCGCACAGTTTCACTCCGCCCGGCACCGCCGGTTACGAGCCGCCGCCCGGCCTCGCGGGTGACGCCGCCGCCGCCCGGGCGCTCCTCACCGCGGCCGGTTATCCTGGCGGGCAGGGTTTCCCCGCCTTCGATCTGCTCATCAACAGCTCGGGCAACCACCGTGTGATCGCCGAGGCCGTGCAGGAAATGTGGCGACGTGAACTCGGCATCACCGCCCACCTCGTCAACATGGAGCAGAAGACTCTCCTCTCCCTGCGCCGCACCCTCGATTACCAGGTACTTCGCTCCGACTGGGCCGGTGACTACCTCGATCCCGCCGCCTTTCTGGAGATCTTCACCACCCGCTCCGGCAACAACCACACCGGCTGGGGCAGCCAGGATTACGACGCGCTCATCTATGAGGCCGCGCGCACCCAGAACACCGCCGCGCGGTACAACCTGCTCCGCCGCGCCGAGACCATGCTCCTGACCGAGGCGCCCATCATCCCCGTCTTCCACTATACCACCGTCCGCCTCGTCCACCCCGCCGTACGCGGCTGGTACGACACCCCCCTCGACCGCCATCCGTACAAGGCCGTGTGGCTCGAACAGTAGTTGAGGTCACAAAGACAAACGGTGTCCAAAATTGTCAGTGCAAACGCGATCAATCGCCCCAACAAAATACAAAAAGGGACAGGCTAATTATGTCAGGGCAGAGAGTTATTGGGATTAGTTGGCGGCTAACATACAGGCTTTTAGGGACAGGCTAATTATGTCGCGCGGGAGCATTGACGGGAATATTTGGCATCCAGCAGGTTGCGTGGATGAGACGAGCACGGATCAAGGTGGCGGCGGCGGACGGGGAGGCGGTCTACCACTGCATAACCCGGACGGTGAACGGGGAGTACTTGATCGATGACGTCGGCAAGGAAGTCCTGCGCAAACAGCTCTGGCAGGTGGCCGACTACTGCGGGGTCGAAGTCCTCACCTACGCGCTGCTGACCAACCATTTTCCGTCCTTCTGCGGGTGCCGCACGTGAAGGAAATCCCAACGGATGCCGAACTGCTCCGCCGCTATGGGGTGCTGTACCCCAAGCCCACCCAGTATCAGATGGCCAGATTGGACGTCATCAAAGCCCAACTCAAAACCAATGGTCCCGAGGCCGAGGCCTGGCGAAAGCAACAACTGGCCCTCATGGGCGACGTCTCGCAGTTCATGAAGCTCCTCAAACAGCGCTTCTCGGTTTGGTATAACAAGAGCCACCAGCGCTACGGCACGCTGTGGGCCGAACGCTTCAAGAGTGTCCTCGTCGAACCCCAGGGCCGCGTCATCGAAACGATGGCCGCCTATATCGACCTGAACTGTGTCCGCGCCGGCGGCAGAAGATCCCAAGGACTACCGCTTTTGCGGCTACGGCGAAGCCGTCGGCGGCAACGCCAAAGCCCGCGCTGGCCTGCAGGCCATCCGCGGCACCTCAGACTGGTCCACCGCCCAATGCGGCTACCGCGAGGTCCTCTTCGGCACCGGTGCCTTCCAGAAGCCCGGCCAGGGCGCGATCCCGATGGAACAGTTCAAGCAGGTGCTTAAAACTGGTGGCAAACTTCCTTTGGCCACCGTGCTGCGCTGCCGGGTGCGTTACTTCACCGACGGCGCCGTCCTTGGCACCCAGGCTTTTGTCACAACCCACCTCGCCGCGTATCGTTTGAAAACCGGCCGCCGCCAGCGCACCGCCCCGCGACCACTCCCCGGCGTCACCGACTGGGGCGAACTCGCCACCCTCCGCGGCCTGCGGCGCGATCCCGTCGGCTGAGCCTGCCCGTCCTCTCCAACACTGGGATCAATGGAACACACAGATGGCGGTGATTGATTATCAATCAATCGACTGTGCTGCCGGAGACAGGAGCGCGCCCGCCCAGTCTTTATACAAAAATAGCCTCGTCAGCCGGCGCCTGCACCTTGGCGAGATCCTGCTGCTTCCCGGCCACGGGCACAAATCTGATCTTCACGTCGAAATAGGCCTTTGGGAAAACCGCACGCGGCACTCCCTGATGATACCCGCCCTCGTCCTCGTAGCCATCCTCGGCCTGGGCATACTCGAATGCCAGGTTGACCAGGGCCACGGCGGTCACCGCAGCCAGCAAGGCAAGAGTGATATCGAGCAGCAGGTTCATGGGCGGTGTGATTGACTTTACCATACCCATATCCGGGAAAACCGCTCACACTGGATTGGCAGAATCTGCGCATTTCTTGTCCGGGAGCATAAGCAAAAACTCCCGGCTCGCAGACGGCGGTTGAAACAGCACGCTGCCCGGCGCAGCCTCCGCAACAATGCGCTCCGCCAAAAGCCCCTTCTCCCGTCCGCCGACCGGTTCCCGGTCCCGGGTCGGACTGCTGCCGTTGGTCGGGCTCATTTTGATCGGCCTCGCCGCCGGCTGCGCCCCCCGCCACGCCGCCCCTGACACCGCGGTCCTCCGGATCAGCCAGCGCAACGAGCCCGGCGATCTCGACCCGGCGCGCGCCAGCCTGCCCGACGAATTTTTCATCATTCGCGCCCTGGGCGAGGGCCTGGTCACTCCGGCCGCCGATGACTCGGCCCCGCAGCCGGCGGCAGCCGACGGATGGGAGATTTCGGACGACGGCCTGGACTACACCTTCCACCTGCGGCCCGGCGCCACGTGGTCCAACGGCGAACCCGTGACCGCCGGAGATTTTGTTGACTCCTACCGGCGCGCACTCGACCCGGCCACGGCCGCGCCGAAGGCCGCGCTCTTCTTTCTGGTCCGCGGCGCCGAGGACTTCTACCGCGGACGCCTCACCGATTTCTCCCAGGTGGGTTTCCGCGCCCCGGATGATCACACCCTGGTCGTGACCCTCACCCGCCCCGCGGCCCATTTTCTTGCGTATGCCGCCAGCGGACCGTGGATTCCGGTCAACCCACGCGCAGTCGCCCGCCAAGGCCGCGCGTGGACACGTCCCGGGCATCATGTGGGCAACGGCGCATTCACCCTCGCAGAATGGCGGCCGAACCAGCGCATCGTCGTGCAAAAGCGGGCGGACTACTGGGATGCCGCCAGCATCGGCCTGAAGGAAATTCACTTCCTGGCGTTCGACAACGGCGACGCCGAGGACCGCGCCTTCCGCGCCGGCCAGATTGATGTCACGATGGCCGTGCCCTACAGCAAACTCGCCACCTATGCGGCCGAGCAGCCTTCCCGCCTGCAGCATTCACCCCTGCACGAGACGCGTTACCTCACCTTCAACACCACCCGCCCGCCGCTGAACGATGCCCGCGTCCGCCGCGCCCTGGCGCTCGCCCTCAACCGCTCCGCGCTGGTCAACCAGGTGCTGCAAGGCGGCCTCACCGTTGCCACGCATTATGTCCCCGACGGCCTCGGCGGCTTCGCGTCCACGGCGCAGTTGGCCGAGGATGCCGTTGAAGCCCGCCGCCTGCTGGCGGACGCCGGATTCCCGGTTGGCGCCGGTTTTCCCCGGCTGGAAATCACCGGCTGGACCCAGACCACCGTGCTCGAAGCCGTCCAGGCCATGTGGAAAAAACAGCTCGGCATCGAGGTGCGCATCGCCGTGCGCGAGGCGCGCGTCCACCTCGCCGCCCTGCAACAGGGTGACTACGACATCGGTTTCATGACGGCCATCCCGGATGTCGCCGACGCCGCCGACCTGTTGAAGGAGTTGCACAGCGCCGCCCCGGCCAATCTCCCGCAGTGGCGCGACGGGACCTTCGACCACCTCCTCGCCACGGCCGGGCAGGCCGCCTCGCCGGCGGACCGCCTGGCCCGGCTCGCCGAAGCCGAGGCCCGCCTCGTCACCGAGTGCCCCGTCGTCCCGCTTTATTTCAACGCCCGCAACTACCTGCTCGATCCCGCCGTGCAGGGGTGGCGGGAGGATGCGATGTGGACGCGGTATTATAAGGGAGTCTCGTTGCGGCGATAACCGAACAACGCTCAACGTTTAACTTTTAACGCTTAACGCTCAAGTTAACGGAGGTAGCTACGAGCGTGAGCGAGTGGACCTCACGCTGCGGATATCAGACCTCCACTCGCTCACGCTCGTAGCTACACTGCCGGTCGCACCCGCTCCGTTTGAGCGTTAAAAGTTAAGCGTTAAACGTTGAGCGTTTCCCCGCCCCCGCCGCCAAGCTTGCGCACCCCGGCATCCCGCCTACCTTCCCGCCCGATGCCAAACCGCGTTCTTACCCTCGGTCTCACCCTTTGCGTCATTTTTGCCTTCACGGGTTGCGGCCGCAAGTCCGCGACCTCCTCCGAAACCGCCGGCCCCGACCATAAAGCCCCCATGATCTGGCGCGTCGGCAATGGCACCGAGCCCCAGGACCTCGATCCCCAAACCGTCACCGGCGTCCCCGAGCACAAGATCATCATGGCCCTGTTCGAGGGCCTCGTCGCCGAGGATCCGAAAGGCGAGAAACCCGTCCCCGGACTCGCGGAGACCTGGGACATCTCCCCCGACGGACTCGTGTACACCTTTCACCTCCGGCCCGGCCTGCAATGGTCCAACGGCGATCCAATCACCGCCGGCGGCATCGTCGAATCGTTCAAACGCATCCTGCAGCCGTCGCTCGCCGCGGAATACGCCTACCTCGTCTATAACTTCGTCGCCGGCGCGAAGGATTTCTACGAGGGCCGCCTGCAGGACTTCAGCCAGGTGGGCTTCAAGGCCCCCGATGACCGCACCTTCCAGGTCATCCTCAACCATCCCACGCCCTACCTCCTGAAAATCATGGCCAGCCACTACTCATGGTGGCCCGTGCCCGTGCAGGTCATCGCGAAATTCGGCCCCCTCGACCGCAAGCGCCTGCCGTGGACGCGCGCGGGCAACCTCGTCGGCAGCGGCCCGTTCATCCTGCAGGAATGGGAGCCCAACCATCAGATCACCGTGGTGCGCAACCCGCGGTACTGGGACGCGAAAACGGTGAAACTCGACGCGATCCATTTCCTGCCCATCGAGGACATATCCACCGACGAGCGCATGTTCCGCACGGGGCAGGTGCACATGACCTACGAGCTGCCCAACTCCAAGATCGACGCATACCGCCGCGAAAACCCCGCCGCGCTCAAGCTCGATCCGTACCTGGGGGTCTACTTTTACCGCTGCAACACCGCCCGCCCGCCGCTCAACGACAAGCGCGTCCGCCAGGCCCTCGCCCTCGCCATCGATCGCGAGTCCATCGTGAAGAACATCACCCGCGGCGACCAGCAGCCCGCGTACGCCGTGAGCTATCCCGGCACGGCCGGTTACACCCCGCGGGCGCGGCTCACCGGCACCATCGCCGACGCCAGGCGCCTGCTCGCCGAGGCCGGTTACCCCGACGGCAAGGGCTGCCCCACGATCGAGCTGTGCTACAACACCTCCGAGAACCACCGCGCCATCGCCGAGGCCATCCAGCAGATGTGGCGCAAGGAGCTCGGCGTGAACGTGGAGCTTCGCAACGAGGAGTGGAAGGTCTTCCTCGATATGCAGCGCACCGGAAACTACATGATGCAGCGCGCCGGCTGGATCGCCGACTACGTGGACCCGCATGTTTTCCTCGAGATCTGGGAAACCGGCGGTGGCAACAACAACACCAGCTGGTCCAACACCGGCTACGACCGCCTGCTGCACGCCGCCCTCGCCGCCAAGAGCGAATCCGAGCGCTACGAAATCTACCAGCAGATGGACGCCATCCTCGTCGACGAACTCCCCGTCATCCCGATCTACTATTACACCAAGGTCGCCGCCCTCAGCCCCAAGGTGAAGGGCTACTACCCCACGCTCCTCGACAACCACCCGTACAAGCACGTGTACCTCGAGGAGTGATGCAGCATGGGTAGCGCCCGGCCTCCGGACGGGCGACTCGCCGACGGGTGACCAACGGCCCGCCCGGAGGTCGGGCCCCACCTGGCACAGCTTTCGGGGCTTTCAAAAACAAAGCGCAAAGACGCAAAGGTCCTGATGTAGGGCGGGATTTCCGACGTGTCCTCCGTAGCCTTGGCGAAATAAGAACCCAGCCTGGGAGCGCGACCGCCCTCGGTCGCAATCGTGCGCCAACCATCCAAGCCGAGAAAGAGAAAGATTAAGAGAACGAGAAAGATTGGATTACAGCGAAAGAAGGGGGATGGCGGGGATCGGAATCCCCGCCCTACAACCGAATCCTGCGCGCCCTTGCGTCTTCGCGCTTAACATTTCCCGTCCGTTCCCGCTGACTCCCTCCCGATGTTCCGCTTCGTCCTCCGCCGCCTGCTCGAGATGATCCCCGTCCTGTGGATCATCGTCACGGCCACGTTCTTCATGATCCGGTTCGTGCCCGGCGGCCCCTTCACCGCGGAAAAGGCCGTCACGCCCGAGGTGCTCCGCAACCTGGAGGCGCACTACGGCCTCGACCGGCCGCTCCACCGGCAGTACCTCGACTACCTCGGCAACCTCCTGCACGGCGACCTCGGCCCCTCGTTCAAATACGCCAACCGCACGGTCAACGAGATCATCGCCGACAAGCTGCCGACGTCGCTCGAACTCGGCCTGCTCTCCCTCGCGATCGCGCTCACCTTCGGCCTCACCCTGGGCGTCCTCGCCGCCGTCCGGCGCAACACCTGGCTCGACTACCTTTGCTCCTCCGTCGCGATGACCGGCATCAGCGTGCCCACCTTTGTGCTCGGGCCGCTGCTTGTGCTCTTCTTCGCCATCCACCTCGGCTGGTTCAATGCCTCGGGATGGTATGTCGCCACCGACCGCGTGCTGCCCGCCGCCACCCTCGGCTGCGTTTACGCCGCCTATGTCGCCCGCCTCACCCGCGGCGGCATGCTCGAGATCCTCGGACAGGACTTCATCCGCACCGCCCGGGCGAAGGGCGCCAGCGAGGCGCGGGTGATCTTCCGGCACGCCCTGCGCGGCGGCCTGCTGCCGGTCGTCTCCTTCCTCGGCCCCGCCGTCGCCGGCATCCTCACCGGCTCCTTCGTCATCGAGACCATCTTCCAGATCCCCGGGCTCGGCCGCGAATTCGTCAACAGCGCCTTCAACCGCGACTACACCCTCGTGATGGGCACCGTCATCCTTTACGCCGCGCTCATCGTCACCCTGAACCTCGTCGTGGACGTCGTGCAGGTCTGGCTCAACCCGAAGCTCAAGTTCGACTGACGCGCCATGCTCACTCCGACCACGCTGCCCGCCGCCGCCGTCGCTCCCGCACAGCTCGAGCCGGGTCATTCCCTCTGGGGCGATGCCTGGCGCCGACTCCGCAAGAACCGCCTCGCCGTCGCCGGCGGCGCCGTGCTGCTGACCCTCGGGTTCCTCTGCGCCTTCGGCCCGCTGTTTTCGCAGTCCTACCAGGAGCAGAACCTCGATCTTGGCGCCGTCGCGCCCTCCGCCGCGCATTGGCTCGGCACCGACACGCTCGGCCGCGACCTCTTCGCCCGCATCCTCTACGGCGGCCGCATCTCCATCATGGTCGGCCTCGTCGCCACCTTCGTCGCCCTCGCCATCGGCGTGGTCTACGGCGCCGTGGCGGGCTTCTTCGGCGGCAACACCGACCGGGTGATGATGCGCATCGTGGATATCATGTACGCCCTGCCCTTCACGATCTTCGTCATCCTCCTGATGGTGTTCTTCGGCCGCAACATCGTGCTGCTCTTCGTCGCCATCGGCGCCGTCGAGTGGCTCACCATGGCGCGGATCGTCCGCGGCCAGATCCTCTCGATCAAGAAGATGGAGTTCATCGAGGCTGCCCGCTCCCTCGGCTTTGGCAAACGCCGCATCATCTTCCGGCACATGATCCCCAACGTGCTCGGCCCCATCATCGTCTACACCACGCTCACCATCCCCGCCGTCATGCTGCTCGAGGCCTTCCTCAGTTTCCTCGGCCTCGGCGTGCAGCCGCCCATGAGTTCCTGGGGCGTGCTCATCAAGGACGGCGCGGAGAAGATGGAGGAGTTCTGGTGGCTGCTCGTATTTCCCGGCACGGCGTTCTCGCTGACGCTGTTCTCGCTCAACTTCCTCGGCGACGGCCTGCGCGACGCGCTGGATGTGCGCTCGGCGAAGGACTGAGAATTTGTTATTGGTTAATGGTTACCGCTTATTGGCTATTGCGGGCTCGTAGCTACGAGCGTGAGCGAGTGGTTGTTTTGCCGCCAAAGTGTTTGAACGACTCGCTTACGTTCGCAGCCACCGGCCGGAAATAACCAATAAGCAATAAGCGATAACCAATAACCAATCATCGATTTCCCTCTGGCCTCCGTCTGTTGTCCTCTGTCATCTTTTCGCCGCTTCCCGCACCATGACCCTCCGCCGCTTCCGCCCCTATTTCGCCTACCTGCGGCCGGTGCGCGGCGCCCTGATCACGGCGATCATCGCCGGCCTGCTCTACAGCGCCGCCACGGGCGCCGGACTGCCGACCATGATCAAGTATGTGTTCCCCGCCATCTTCGACGGCGCCGAACGCAACCTCCCGCTTTCCACCGTCGCCCTCATCGCCGGCTACATCCCGCTCATCTTCATCCTCCGCGGCCTTTTCGCCTACCTCAACGGCTACTACATCCAGTTCGCGGGCACGCGGGTGCTGGAAGCCCTGCGCGTGGACTATTTCTCGAAACTGCAGGTGCTGCCGCTCTCCTTTGTCCAGAGCCGCCAGACCGGCGACCTGCTCTCCCGCGGACTCGCCGACACGACCCAGCTCCAAAACACCCTCACGCTGCTCGCCAACGACGGTGTGAAGCAACCCGGCACCCTGATCTTCGCCCTCGGCTGGCTCACCTACGAATCCTGGCGCGCCGAGGGCGTCGGCATGATGCTCGTCTGCCTGGCCATCGTGCCGCTGACCGTCCTGCCCATCCGTTACATCGGGCGCAAGGTGCTCCGCCGCGCCGAGCAGTTGCAGCACGAGGTCGGCACGCTGACCGGACACTTTGCCGAGAACCTCGCCGCCGCCCGTGAAGTACGCGCCTTCAGCCTGGAGGAGCGCGAGACGGGCCGCTTTGCCGCGCGCAGCCGCAGCCTGCTTACTCTCCAGCTCAAGATCGCCAAGTATGCCCAGGCCCTCAGCCCGGCCATCGAGGTCGTGGCCTCGCTCGGCATGGCCGGCACGTTCCTCTACGCCTACAGTGCCGGCATCGACCGCGATTCGTTCCTCGCCGTCATCACCGCCCTCTACCTCTGCTACGAGCCGATCAAGAAGCTCGGCGCACTCAACAACGAGCTCAAGCGCGGCGAGGCCTCCCTCGCCCGCCTTGAAACCGTCCTCGAGGAAACCGTCACCATCGCCGATCCGTCGGAGCCGGTCCCGGTCGGCCGCCTGCACGGCGACCTGGAATTCAGCCAGGTTTCGTTCGCCTATGGCGACAACCCGGCGCTCAACGACATTTCCCTGCGCATTCCCGCCGGCACAGTCTGCGCCCTGGTCGGGCCCAGCGGCGCGGGCAAGACGACCTTCGCCAACCTCGTGCCGCGCTTCTACGAGGCCGCCACCGGCCGCGTCACCCTCGACGGCACCGATGTGCGCCGCATGCGCCTCGCCGACCTCCGCCGCAACATCGCCCTCGTCTCGCAGGAACCGGTGCTCTTCAACGACACGATCTACCAGAATCTCCTCCTCGGCCGGCCCGGTGCCAGCCGCGACGAAGTCATGGCGGCCGCTATCAATGCGCATGCCGACGATTTCATCCGCACCCTGCCCCAGGGCTATGACACCGTCGTCGGCGAGCGTAGCGCCCTGCTCTCCGGCGGTCAGAAGCAGCGCATCGCCATCGCCCGCGCGTTTCTCCGCAACGCCCCGGTCCTCATCCTCGACGAGGCCACCAGTGCGCTCGACTCCGACAGCGAGGCCGCCGTGCAGGACGCCCTCCGCAAACTCGTCGCCGGCAAGACCGTGCTCATCATTGCCCACCGTTTCAGCACCATCCGCGACGCCTCGCTGATCCTCGTGTTCGACAAGGGCCGCATCACCGCCCAGGGCACCCACGCCGAACTCTACGCCGGCAACCCGCTTTACCGCTCCCTCTACGACCGCCAGCAGGGGGCAGGGTGATGATGGCCTATTGGTTATTGGTTATGGCTTATTGGTTATTTCCGGACCGGGGAGATTGCGTAACCTGTTCCCAATCTTCGATTGGTTCGGCCATAACTAATAAGCCATAAGCAATAACCAATAAGCATCCGTCTTCCGTGACTGCTTCACCGCACATCCTCATCATCCGCCGCCGTTATCTCGGAGACCTCGTGCTCCTGGGCAGTGTGCTGCGCAATCTCCTCCTGCACTGGCCCGGCGCCCGCATCACGCTCCTCGCCGAACCGGCTTATGCCCCCATTGCCACGCTCAACCCCGATGTCGCGGAAATCCTGACTTTTCCGCGCCGCCTCGCCCAATGGCCGCGCCTGCTCGGCCGACTGCGTCGCGCCAAGTTCACGCACGTCCTCGATTTCGACAACACCGACAAGACCGCCTGGCTCACCCGCTGGACCGGTGCCAAGGTGCGCGCGACCTACGACCGTGAGACCAACCCGTTCCGCCACCGCTGGATTTACACCCACGCGGCCGCGGTTTCCAACGCCTCCTACACCTCGCAGCACATCACCGAAACCTACCTCGCCCTGCCCGCCGCCATCGGGGTGCCCATTGTGTCCCGCGAGGTCCGGCTCGTGCCCGCTGCGGCCGACCTGGCCTTCGCCGAGAAACTCACCGGCGGCCCCAGGTCGGGTGCCGCCAGCCGTTCGCGCAAGGTTCTCCTGCATCCCGGCAGCCGCAGCCGTTTCCGCCTCTGGCCGGCCGACCGCTTTGCCGCCGTCTGCGATCAGATGCAGGACCAGCTGGGCGTGCAGGTCTTCGTCGTCGCCGGCCCGGCCGAAAGCGCGCTCGTCCGGGAAATCCGCCGCCATGCCCACATGCATCTCGTCGCCATCGAGCAGCGGCTCAGCACCGGGCAGTTCGCGGCCCTGCTCGCGCAATTCGACCTCTTCCTCTGCCACGACAGCGGCCCCATGCACGTGGCCGCGGCGCTCGGCGTCCCGGTGGTCGCCCTCTTCGGTTCGCAGAACACCGCCATCTGGCGTCCGCTCGGCGACCGCCATACCGTGCTCCAAACCCCGCTCCCCTGCACCTGCCTGCCCGACGTCCCCCGCCCGTGCGTGAAGTCCGACTCCTATCGCAGCTACTGCGTGCGCAAGCTCACGGTCGAGGAAGTGTTCGCAGCCTTGCAGCGGCAGTTGGTTCAGGGAAAGTGAACCGCAGATGAACACAGTCTTCATTGTAGGGCCGGACCTTGGTCCGTGCCTGTTGGTCATTCGCCAGCTTCTTGACGCTGCACCCCGGTCCTTGCACTTCCACGCCGGCGGTGCAGTTTCAGGCGTCACCAAGGTGACGCCCTACAGGAATGCACTTCGTTCCTTCGTGTCCGCCTGACCATGTCCGCCCTCCCCAGCGTCACCATCGCCATCCCGACCTACAACCGGGCGCGTTTGCTGACGCAGACCCTGGAGCGACTGACGCAGCAGGACTACCCGGCTGACCGGCTGGAGATTCTCATCATCGACAACAACTCGCCGGACGACACCCGCGGCGCGGTCGCCGCCTTCCAGTCCGCCGCGCATCCGCCGCATCACATTTTGGAGACGCAGCAGGGCGCCAACTACGCCCGCAACCGCGCCCTCGCCGAGGCCAAAGGAGAAATCATTGTCTATGGCGACGACGACATTCTGATGGAACCCGGCTGGCTCCGGGAGCTGATGCAGCCATTCACCAACGATCCCGACCGCCGCATCGGCGCCGTCGCCGGCGAGGTGGAGCCCATATTCCCCGACGGTTGCCCCGACTGGGTGCGCTCGTTCCACGGTTTGCAACATTTGCGCTCCGACATGGGGCCCACGTCCGAGCATCAGGTGCCCATGAGCGCCAACCTGGCCTTTCGGCGCGACGCGTTGCGCGCCACCGGCGGCTGGGACATCAATCTCGGCCGCAAGGGCGGACGGGTTTTCGGCGGCGAGGAAAACGGCCCCATCCGCCGCCTGCGCAAGGCCGGCTACGCGGTATGGTTCGCGCCGGCGGCCAGGGTGCTGCACCAGATGCCCGCCGCCCGCACCACCCTGCGCTACGTCAAGCGCCACGCCTTCGACTCCGCCTGCTCCCGCGTGGTCGGCCGCGTGAACGTGGACCGCGAGGACGGCCGCTCCTCCACCGGCTACCTGCTGTCGCGCTTCGCCGGCAATGTTTTCAAGGCCCTGGGATTCAGCCTCGTCGCCGCCCTCAACTTCCTCATCGCCCGCCCCGGCGCCGGCAGGAAGTCCTTCGTCCGAGCCTGGCGGTCGTGCGGGTACCTGTACCAGATCCCGCGGTCGCTGTTTGGCGGCTGAGGAGAGTGGAACGCTAATCTGCGCTGATTTGCGCTAATCAAAATACCCAAACCATTTAACCGCAAGGAACGCAGAGAACGCAAAGAACCGGACTGGTTTCGAAACGGGTTTCTTTGCGTTCTCTGCGTTCTTTGCGGTTAACCCGCCTTGGTTCGTCATTAGCGAAGATCAGCGTTCCTCCTCCCCCAAAGATTTGGGTTCGCCCGCACCTCATTCCTCTCCATTAATGTTCCTTAGTGGCTAACCCCCTTCCGATCTCCGTCGTCATCGTGGCCCGCAACGAGGCCCAGACCCTTCCGCGCTGCCTGGCGAGCGTGCAGGGCTGGGTGGCGGAAATCCTGGTCGTGCTCAACCACACCACCGATGACAGCGAAACCGTCGCCCGGCGGCTGGGGGCCACGGTGATGCGCACGGAGTGGCGCGGCTTCCGCGACACGAAGAACTGGGCCCTCGACCGGGCTACCCAATCCTGGGCCCTTTGCCTCGATGCCGACGAGGAGGTGTCACCGGCCTTGCATGCCGCGTTCACCGCATTCTTCGCCCGCCCCGATCACGACACCTTCGCCGGCGCGCGTTTCCCCCGAAAAGTCTGGTTCATCGACCGCTGGATCACCCATGGCGACTGGTACCCGGACCTGAGCCTGCGGCTCATCCAGCGATCCCGCGCCCGTTGGGGCGGCGACCAGTTCGTGCATGAAAAAATGGAAGCCGACGGCCCGGTTGCGACCCTGGGTGGCGATCTCCACCACTATTCCTTTCCCACGCTCGCCAGCCATGTCTCGAAAATAAACCCGTTCGCCGATCTCTTTGTCCGCCAGCAGCAGGCCCGGGGCGGACGCTTCTCCCTGGCCGCCACGATCATCCGTCCGGGCTGGCGCTTTTTCCGCGCCTACGTGCTGAAACTCGGCTTCCTCGACGGATTCCCCGGCTTCTACATCGCCTGGGCGACGGCCTTCGGCGCCTTCGTCCGTTACAGCCGGCTCTACGAGGCGGAACACCGCCGCCTGCCCGATGCCTGAGCAGCCCCATCAGTTCAGCAAGCTGGCCGAGGAACTGATTGGCGACCTGCGCCACGTGCCGTTCGCGGAACCCCGCCGCCAGGTGAAACGCCCGACCCAGCCCTTGGGTGCGCTGGTGGAGGAAATCCTGACCAAGCACCACATCGGCCGCGATTCCCCCGAGCACGCCATCCGCCACCAATGGGCCAAGCTGGTCGGCGTCGCCAACGCCAGTTATTCGCATCCGGTCACCATCGAGCGCGGCCGGCTGACCGTCCTCGTCTCGCACGCGGTCGTCCGCAACGAGCTCTTCATGCACAAGGACGCCATCGTCGCCAAGATCCGCGAGCTCCCGGGTTGCAAGGACATCAAAAGCCTGAACCTCCGGACGGGTTGAGACCGCGAGACCGGGGTTTTGTTTAACCACGGATCACACGGATGGCACGGATGGGGAATGCAAACCCTGACCATAGCCACATAAGGCTCAAAAAGCGCAAAACCCGTAAGGGATGATTTTGTGCCTTCTGAGCCTTTTGTGGCCATCTTTGGTCCGTCGCCTTGATATCCGTGAAATCCGTGTGATCCGTGGTTAAAAATTTCGCTTGCACCCACCCTCCGGGTTTCGGAGGTTTGCTTCTTGCGTCAGTGGAAACCCGCCGGTTGCGGGTGGCCACCATGACTGGTCCCGCTTCCGCGGGATTGGAACGGTGACGCCGGCCTGGGCCCGCTTCGGCGGTTTCAGGCGGGTGGCACGGAGCTCGCAAGAGTTCCCTACAGTCGTGCAAATCAACAACTAAACCATGTCCACCACCGTAGTTAAACCCACGATCATCGCAGAGTACAAAACCCACGAGAAGGATACCGGCTCGTCCGAAGTCCAGATCGCATTGCTGAGCGCCCGGATCAATCACCTGACCGAGCACCTTCGCACGCATCGCAAGGATTTCCACTCCCGCCGCGGCCTTCTCCAGATGGCTTCCCGCCGTCGCAAGCTGCTCGACTACTTGAAGAAGCATGATCTTCCCAAGTACAACGAGATGCTGCAAAAGCTGAGCCTTCGCCGCTAACCGACTTTGTCACACGGGCGACCCGATCCGCGGGTCGCCCGTTGTCTTTACCGACACTCGCCGCTTCGACCGGGACATTTCCGTTTGCCGCCCAGGCAAACCACCCCCACCCGGGGGCGCCAAACGGAAATCTCTCGTGTCACGCACGAGGAGACCAAGTGGGTTTGATTATCAAACCTCCATCGCGCCCGCCATCCCGGCGTCCGCCGCCTCCGTCCAGGAGGCCCCGAGTCCGTTCAGTCCCGTGTCGCTGACCGTCCTCGCCCCATCCGAGACACCCATCCGCAATAGAAAATGAAACAGAAACATATCGTCGAAGTGCCCGGTCTGGGCCTCAAGTTCTCCACGGGCACCTTCGCCCAACTCGCCAATGGCGCAGTCAACGTCAACGTCGGCGAGACCAACGTCTTCGTCTCCGCCTGCGTCGCGCAGACCATGCGCCCGGGCCAGGACTTCTTCCCGCTGACCGTTGACTACCGCGACAAGTACGCCGCCGCCGGCCGCTTCCCCGGTGGCTACTTCAAGCGCGAAGGCCGCCCCACCGAGCGCGAGATCCTGATCTCCCGCCTTTGCGACCGCCCCTGCCGCCCCCTCTTCCCCGAGGGCTTCCTCAATGAGGTGCAGATCATCGGCCAGCTCATGTCGGCCGACCTCGTGAACGACTCCGACATCGCCATGGTCAACGGCGCCAGCGCCGCCCTCGCGATCTCCGACATTCCGTGGAACGGCCCGATCGCCGCCGTCCGCGTCGCCCTCATCGACGGCAAGTTCGTCGCCAATCCCACGATCGAGCAGATGTACTCGTCCTCGCTCGACCTGATTTACGTCGGCAACGCCAAGGACATGCTGATGATCGAAGGTTCCGCCGACCAGCTGCCCGAGGAGGAGTTCGTCAAGGCCCTTGAGTTCGGCCACCAGGCCATCCAGCCGATCATCACCGCGATCAACGAGCTCGTCGCCCTCGCCGGCAAGCCGAAGGCCACCTTTGCCCTCGTCGGCGCCACGCCCGAGGCCCGCGCCATCATCGAGCGCGTCGTTCCCGCCCAGCGCATTTCCGAAGCCATCTACGGCCTCGACCGGCCCATCCGGACCGCCAACATCAAGAAGCTCAAGGAGGAGGCCAAGGCGGCCCTCACCGCCGAGCTCGGCGCCGACAAGTTCACCGATGTCGACCTCAACGTCGTCTTCGAGGATCTCCAGTACAAGGCCTACCGCCAGACCGTCCTCTCCAAGGGCGTGCGCTCCGACGGCCGCGGCCAGAAGGACCTCCGTCCGCTGTACGCCGAAGTCGGCGTCCTCCCCCGCGTGCACGGTTCCGCGACCTTCCAGCGTGGCGACACCCAGAACATCGCCATCGCCACCCTCGGGCCGACCAAGGAAGCCCAGGACATGGACGGCCTCACCGGCGGCGCGACCTCGAAGTCGTTCATCCTCCATTACAACTTCCCGCCCTTCTCCGTCGGTGAAACCGGCCGCTTCACCGGCCCGGGCCGCCGCGAAGTCGGCCATGGCGCCCTCGCCGAGCGTTCGCTCGTGCCCGGTGCTCCCGCCCGAGGACGTCTTCCCCTACTCGATCCGCGTCGTCTCCGAGATCATGGCCTCCAACGGCTCGACCTCGATGGCCTCGATCTGCGGCGGCTGCCTCGCCCTCATGGACGCCGGCGTGCCGATCACCGCGCCCGTCGCCGGCATCTCCTGCGGTCTCATGACCCAGAACGCCGCCGACGGCTCCATCGAGAAGTGGGTCACCATCACCGACATCCTCGGTGAGGAAGACCACTTCGGCGACATGGACTTCAAGCTCGCCGGCACGACCAAGGGCATCACGGGCTTCCAGCTCGACCTCAAGATCAACGGCCTGCCCTTCGAGATCGCCAAGACCGCGATCTTCCAGGCCCGCGACGCCCGCATCGAGATCCTCAAGGTCATGCTCGCCTCGCTGCCCGCGCCCCGCGCCGACCTCAGCAAGTACGCCCCCCGCATCCAGACGATCCAGATCGATCCCGAGAAGATCGGCCTGCTCATCGGGCCCGGCGGCAAGACGATCCGCCGCATCACCGAGACCACGGGTGCGCAGATCGACATCGCCGAGGACGACTCCGGCAAGGTCTTCATCTACTCGAACAACGGCGAGGCCATGGCCCGCGCCATCCAGGAGATCGACGGCCTCTGCGGCGGCGGCTCCGGCGGTGGCGGTGGCGGCACCCCGATCGAGATTGGCAAGATCTACACCGGCCGTGTCACCGGCGTGAAGGAGTTCGGCTGCTTCGTCGAGTGCACCCCCGGCAAGGAAGGCCTCTGCCACATCAGCGAACTCGCTGATTTCCGCGTGCGCCGCACCGAGGACGTCGTCAAGGAAGGCGACTCCATCACGGTCAAGTGCATCGGCATCGACGAGCGTTCCGGCAAGGTCCGCCTCAGCCGCAAGGCCGCGATGAAGGAACTCGAGGCGCAGAAGCAGCAGGGTGGCGAAGCCGCCCCCGCCGCCCCCGCGCAGTCGTAAGCCCTCAGGCACCGACAATCACTCCAAGCCGCGCCCTCCGGGTCGCGGCTTTTTTTGTGCCCGGAAATCTTTCTCGTTCCTCTTTATCTTTCTCTTTCTCCCGCCGGAGGCGCGCCCCGTAAATCGTACTCGTACTCGTACTCTTTCTCGTTCTCGAGTCCATCGTTTCGAGAACGAGAACGAGAACGAGAACGAGAACGAGTACGAGTACGAGAAAGAGAACGAGGATGGACTGACTGGCTTGAGAGAAAGAGAAAGAAACGGACCCCGCTTCCCGGATCCCCGCTTAATCAAACCTCCCGCAACCGCGCAATATGATGCGCCGGCACGGCGACGACCTCACCGGTCCCCGTCTTCAGCTTCACCGCCCCCCCGGCATCGATGCCGGAAAACCACCCGCGCGCAACCGTCAGCATCACCCCGCGGGCCGGCTCGAGCGCGACCTCGCGCGGTTCACCCCAGCAGCGCTGCAGCAACGCCGAAAATCCCGCCAGCCGACGCCGGCCAAATTCCCGGTGCGCAAACGCCATCGCCTGCAGCAACTGCCGGACCAGCGTCACCCGCTCCGGCAGCGGCCGGCCCTGGTTGGCGTCGGCCAACCTGCCGGCAATCCCCTTCAGTTCCTCATCGCTTGCCCAGGGCGCATTCGTGAGGTTCAAGCCGAGCCCGACCAGCAGCGTGTGCGGACCGCCCTGCTCCACCAATATCCCGCCGACCTTGGCGGTATCCAGCATCAGGTCGTTCGGCCAGCGCAGGCGTACCGCCCGGAAACCGGCCCGGCGCAGCACGCGCCGCACCGCCCAGCCCACCGCCAGCGCGAACCCGCGCGCCGCGAGGGCGTCGCCGGCATAGGGCAGCACCGCCGTGAGATAGAGTCCGCCGGCATCGGAGACAAAGGTGCGCGACGCCTGCCCGCGGCCGGCCGTCTGCACATCCGCCCACACTGCCGACCACGCCGGCAGTTCGAGGGCGAGCCGCTGGGTGGATGGCACCTCGCCATGATGTTCGAGGCGCCAGGCCGGCCGGCCTTTACCGGACAAAATAGGCCGCCTGCTTGCAGGCGCTGCGGTAGGCCGCCCGCTTGCGGGCGCGGATTGAGCGTGAGCAAGCTCGCGGCCTGCCTTGTCGGGTTTTGCCGGCACGGCTGGCTTGCTCCCTTCCTCAATGCCCCAGCGTGGACAGGAAATACCCCGCCGCCACCGCCGTGCCAATCACGCCGGCCACATTCGGCCCCATCGCGTGCATGAGCAGGTAGTTGCCCGAGTCGTATTTCTGGCCCTCGTTGTGCGAGACGCGCGCCGCCATCGGCACCGCCGATACGCCCGCCGAACCGATCAGGGGATTCACGGGATTGTTCGGCGACATCACGTTCATGACCTTGGCCATGAGCACGCCGCCCGCCGTTGAGAAGCCAAAGGCGATGACGCCGAGCACGATGATCTTGAGGGTCTCGGGTGCGAGGAAGCTCTCAGCCGCCATCGTGATGCCCACGCTGGTGCCCAGGAAGATGGTCAGCACGTTGATGATCTCGTTCTGCGAGGCCTTCACCAGTCGCTCCGTCACCGCGCACTCGCGCAGGAAGTTACCGAACATGAGCATGGCGATCAGCGCCGAGGCATCGGGCACCAGCAGGATGCAGATGATCATCACCGCGACCGCAAAGATCAGCTTTTCCAGCTTGGAGACCGATCGCAGCGACTTCATGCGGATGCGCCGCTCCTTGTGGGTGGTCAGCAGGCGCATGATGGGCGGCTGGATGAGTGGCACGAGCGACATGTAGCTGTAGGCCGCGACCGCGACCGCGCCGAGCAGTTCGGGCGCGAGCTTGTTGGTGAGGAAGATGGCCGTCGGGCCGTCCGCGCCACCAATGATGCCGATGGAGGCCGCCTGCTTGGCGGTGAACCCGAGGAGCCCGGCACCCATGAAGGTCACGAAAAGTCCCAGTTGCGCCGCCGCCCCGAGAAACAGAGTTCGCGGCATGGCGATGAGCGGTCCGAAATCGGTCAACGCACCGACCCCGAGGAAGATCAGCGGCGGAAACAGCTCGAGCTTGATGCCCTGCGAGATGAAGTCGTAGAGCCCGCCCTCGACCCGGGTGACTTTCACGACCTGCGTCACGGGTTCGCCGGCCACGGGAACCGTCCCGGGAGCAGGCTCCAGCACTTGGCCCTCGATCTTGAAGGTGGCGCTCTCATACACCCCGTTGGGTTGCATTTCGGCGGTGATGACACCGCGGGTCGGCAGGTTGGCGATGAGCGCACCGAAGGCGATGGGCACGAGCAGCAGGGGCTCGAAGCCCTTGGCGATGGCCAGCCAGAGCAGCACCCCGGCAATCACCCACATCACCAGCATTTTCCAGGTGAGCAGGGCGAAGCCCGTGGTGGTAAAGTAATCCAATAGTCCTTGTAGCATGGGAGTGGCGGTTTAGCGGACCTGGTGGGAAGCGAAGATTTGGCGACGGCCCTCGTGGGCCCAGTCCTGGCCGGCGGGCACCGGGACGATCGCCTGGATGCGGTACGGTCCCTCGAGCGAAACGCGCACGGTCGCGGCGATGACCGCGATGAGTTCCGGGGGCAAAGAGTCAGGCGCCGACACCGGCACCGGCGCCGTGACAGCCGGAGCTGGCACGACCGGAGCGGGAGCCGTCCGTTTGAAGAATTGGCCGACCACGGTTAGAACCAACCAGATCAGGCCGAGCGCGGTGAAGACCACCATGAGCCCGGTCAGTTGGAAAGGGATGGATTCGGACAGGCCGGGATGTTCGGACAAGGCCCCGAGCAGTCGGGGCGACAAGGTGATGAGGAGGGAGTGCATCGCGATGGGAGCGACTGGGCACGTGCCGGGGCCGGAGCCTCAGCTGAGCGTGAGCAGCGCGGCCCCTTCCTCGACCGCATCACCCGGGTTTACATGCACCGCGGCCACGGTACCGGCCTTGGGCGCATAGACAAAGGTGTTCATCTTCATGGCCTCGAGGGTCAGCAACTGCGTCCCCTCGGCCACGGATTGGCCGATTTTGACGTCAATGGAGACGACCTTGCCCGCGAGCGGGCTCGGGACGGCTCCCGCCGTTGCCGCAGCCGCCGGCGCGGCCGGCCGGGCCGGGGCCGGAGCCACCGGGGCGCTCACTGCGGCCGGGGCCACCGAGGCCACGGACACAGGGGCCGCCGCGGTGGCGGCGGCCGGAGCGTCGAGCATCTCGACGGTCACATCGAAGGTTTTACCATCAACGGTTATGCGAAGCTTTTTCATGAGTAGAGGTGAGTGAAGTTTTTCAGAGCGGCATGTTGCCGTGCTTCTTGGGCGGGCGCGTCTCGCGCTTGGACAGCGTGTTGCGGAGCGCCATGGCGAGCGTCGCCCGGGTTTGCGCCGGCTCGATCACGTCGGTGATCATGCCCTTGCGCGCGGCCTGGAAGGGCGAGGAAAACTTCGCCCGGTACTCGGCGGCGAGCTCGGCCTCCTTGGCCTTCGGATCCTTGGCCGCGGCGATTTCGCGCTTGTAGAGCACCTTCACCGCACCCTCGGCGCCCATGACGGCGATCTCGGCGGTGGGCCAGGCGTAGACGGCGTCGGCCCCCATGTCGGCGCTGCACATTGCAAGGTAGGCGCCGCCGTAGGCCTTGCGCAGGATGACCGTGAGCTTCGGCACGGTGGCCGCGGCGTAGGCGAAGAGCATCTTCGCGCCGTGGCGGATGATGCCGCCGCGCTCCTGCTGCAGGCCGGGCATGAAGCCCGGGATGTCCACCAGCGTCACCAGCGGAATGCTGTAGACGTTGCAGGTGCGGATGAACCGCGCGGCCTTGTCGGAGGAATCAATGTCCAGGGTGCCGGCCTTCACCGCGGACTGGTTGGCCACGATGCCGCAGACGATGCCCTGGATGCGGCCGAAGCCGATGACGATGTTCTTGGCCCAGTCGCGCTGCACCTCGAAGAAATCGCCCTCGTCCACCAGCCGGGCGATGACCTTCAGGATGTCCACCGCCGCCTTCGGATCGGAGGGCACGAGGTCGTTGAGCACCGGGTCGGGCGAGAGATCGAGCTGGGAAACGGCCTTGTGCAACGGGTCGCCGGCGTTGTTGTTGGGCAGGAACGAGAGGAGCCTGCGCGCGAGCTGGAGGGCGTGCGCATCGTTGTCGGCCACGAAGTGGATGTTGCCATTCACCGAGGCATGCACGGTCGCGCTGCCCACCTCGTCCATCGTCACGGTCTGGCCGGTGGCGGCCTTGATGACATCGGGGCCGCAGATGAACATGTTGGCGTTGGTCTTCGTCATGATGACGAAGTCGGTGAGCGCCGGGCTGTAGGCCGCGCCGCCCGCGCAGGGGCCGGCGATGATGGAGATCTGCGGCACGAGGCCCGAGGCCTGCACGTTGCGGAAGAAGACCTGGCCGTAGCCGGAAAGGGAGTCGTCGCCTTCCTGGATGCGCGCGCCGCCGGAATCGTTGATGCCGAGGATGGGCATGCCGACCTTCATGGCGTAGTCCATGAGGTCGCAGATCTTCTTGGAGTGGATGCGGCCCAGCGAGCCGCCGCAGACGGTGAAGTCCTGGCTGAAGGCCGCGACCGGCCGGCCGGAGACATAGCCGACGCCGGTGACGACGCCGTCGCCCGGGAAGGACTTGTCCTCCAGCCCGAAGTCGTGGCAGTCGTGATCCGCGTGCATGCCCCATTCCATGAAGGTATGGGGGTCGAAGAGCGTCACGAGGCGCTCACGGGCGCCCATCTGGCCCTTGGCCCGGCGGGCGGCGAGTTTGTCCTCGCCGCCGGCGGCGAGGGCGATGCGGCGCTTTTCAGCGAGTTGCGTCAGGAAGGCGGGAGCGATGCTCATGGTGATGTTCCTCCAAAATCAGTGGGCGGCGGGCGCGCCGGGCTTCAGCGCGCACAGTTCGGTGAGGACTCCCCGCGTGGACTTCGGGTGCAGGAAGGCGACCATTTTCCCGGCCGCGCCCTCAAAGGGCTGTTCGTGGATGAGGCGCACGCCGGCTCCGGCCGCCTGCTTGAGCTGCGCGCCGATGTCGTCGGTGCGGAAAGCGATGTGGTGGATGCCCTCGCCCTTGTCGGCGAGAAACTTGGCGATGGGCCCGTCCGGCGACGTGGGCTCAAGGAGTTCCAGATGCACCCCGCCGACGTCGAAGAAGGCCGTCCGCACCTTCTGCGAGGCGACTTCCTCACGGCCGAGGCAGGTCAGCCCCAGCGCCTTTTCGTACAGCGGCACCGCCTCGTCAAGGGAGCGAACGGCGATGCCCAGATGGTCGATGGATTGGATCATGGTAAAAAGGGATTTCGGGACGGTCGCATTCTAGCCAATGCCGTGCAGCCGTGACTGCGCGAATCTTGGCCAGCAGTGCGCATGCAGGGTAAAATATTCATGGGGCAAAACCGGCGGCCGCGAGCAGCCGGCGCGCACCCTCGGGAGCGGGCAGCAGCCCGGTGCGGACCTGGGCCTCGATTTCCGCGGCGAGCGGGGCCAGTCCGCTCCGCCGGGTGTAGGTCTCGCGGAGGCCCTCGGTGACGAGCGCATCCAGCCAGGCGAGCGCCTGCGCCTGCCGCCGGACGGCAAACTCCCCGCTTTCCCGGCTCAGTGCGAAAAACTTTTCCACGGTCGTCCAAACCCCGGCAATGCCCTCGCCGGTCACGGACGAACACGCCAGCACCTGCGGCTGCCAGGCCCCGGCGGGCGGAGCGAGGTAATGCAACGCCCGGCCAAACTCCCGCTGCGCGGCTTCCGCGCGCGCGCGATTGTCGCCGTCGGCCTTGTTGACGGCCAGAAGGTCGGCGAGTTCGAGGATGCCCTTCTTGATGCCCTGCAATTCGTCCCCCGCCCCGGCCAGCAGCAGCACGAGGAAACAGTCCACCATGCCGCGGACGAGCACCTCGCTCTGGCCCACGCCCACGGTCTCGACCAGCACGACATCGAAGCCGGCAGCCTCGCAGAGCACGATCGTCTCGCGGGTGCGTCGCGCCACGCCGCCGAGTTCGCCGCCGCTCGGCGAGGGGCGGATGAACGCCTGCGGCCGGCGGGACAGGTTTTCCATGCGGGTCTTGTCACCCAGGATGCTCCCGTGCGTCACCGGGCTGCTCGGGTCCACGGACAGCACGGCCACGCGCCGGCCGGCGTCGCAGAGCTGCACGCCGAGCGCATCGATGAAGGTGCTCTTGCCCGCGCCCGGGGCGCCGGTCACGCCCACGCGCATGGCTCCGCCGGACTGGGGGGTGAGCAGGTGCAGGAGTTCGTCGGCGGCGGCGCGGTGCGTCGCAGCGCGGCTTTCGATGAGCGTGATGCCGCGCGCCAGAGCACCACGGTCGCCACCGCGGATGGCGGCGGCCAGGGCCTCGGCCTTGTCGGCACTCCGCCGCTTGACCGGCCGGCGATGGGGCGCGGGCGCGGCTTTGCCCGGCACGACATGGGTCGTGAATTCCTGACCGGCATTCGCCGGCACCCAATCGGGTCGTGAGGCTGCGGAGTTCACGGGTGTGGCGTCGCGCCGGGGCCTGGCGCGACGGACATCACTGTCCGGGAAGGTGCCGTCCTCAGTCAACCCCGCCCGCACCGAGTTTTTCCAGCAGCAGGGCGGCGGACCGCGGTACCGGGGTGCCGGGGCCAAAGACCGCCGCGGCGCCATGATCGTAAAGGAAGGTGTAGTCCTGGGCGGGGATCACCCCGCCGGCGACGACCAGGATGTCCTCCCGGCCGTGCTTCCTGAGCTCGCCCACGAGTTGCGGGAGCAACGTCTTGTGTCCGCCGGCCAGCGAACTCATCGCGACGATGTGGACGTCGTTTTCCACCGCATCGCGCGCGGCTTCCTCCGGGGTCTGGAACAGCGGCCCGATGTCCACGTCGAAGCCCATGTCGGCCATGGCGGTGGCGACCACCTTGGCACCGCGGTCGTGGCCGTCCTGGCCGAGCTTGGCGATGAGGATGCGCGGACGCCGGCCCTCGCGGGCGGCGAAGGCATCCGCCATCTCGCGGACGCGGGACACTTCGGAATGGCCGCCGGAATAGGCGCGGTTGTAGATGCCGGACACGGTACGTATCTGGGCCTTGTAGCGGCCATAGACAACCTCCAGTGCGTCGGAAATTTCACCCAGCGTGGCGCGGGCCCTGGCCGCCTCGATGCTGAGCGCGAGCAGGTTGCCCTCGCCCGATTTGGCGGCAGCGGTGAGCGCGGCGAGGCAGCGCGCCACGGCGGCGCTGTCGCGGGCGGCCTTGAGTTCCTTGAGCTGTTTGATCTGCGATTCGCGGACCGCGGAGTTGTCCACCTCCAGGATCTCCATCGGGTCCTCCTGTTCGAGGCGGTGCTTGTTGACGCCGACGATGGTCTCCTGCCCGGAATCGATCATGGCCTGCCGGCGGGCGGCGGCCTCCTCGATGCGGAGCTTGGGCAGGCCGGTCTCGATGGCCTTGGCCATGCCGCCGAGCTTCTCGACCTCCTCGATGTGCGCCCAGGCCTTGTGCACGAGCTCGTGCGTGAGGCGCTCGACGTAGTAGCTGCCGCCCCAGGGATCGACGACGCTGCAAATGCCCGACTCGGCCTGCAGGAACAGCTGGGTGTTGCGCGCGATGCGGGCCGAGAAATCGGTCGGCAGCGCGATGGCCTCGTCGAGGGAGTTGGTGTGCAGGCTCTGCGTGTGCCCGAGCGTGGCGGCCATGGCCTCGACGCAGGTGCGCGCGACGTTGTTGAACGGGTCCTGCTCGGTGAGCGACCAGCCCGACGTCTGCGAATGCGTGCGCAGCGCCATGGACTTCGGGTTCTTGGGATTGAACTGCTTCACGAGCCTGGCCCAGAGCAGGCGGCCGGCGCGCATCTTGGCGACCTCCATGAAGAGGTTCTTGCCCTGCGCCCAGAAGAACGAGAGGCGCGGCGCAAAGGCGTCAATGTCGATGCCGGCCTTGATGCCGGTGCGCAGGTATTCGAGGCCGTCGGCGAGCGTGTACGCGAGTTCGAGGTCGGCCGTGGCGCCGGCCTCCTGCATGTGGTAGCCGGAGATGGAGATGGAGTTGAATTTCGGCATCTTCTGCGACGTGTACTCGAAGATGTCCGCGATGATCTTCATCGAGGGGATGGGCGGATAGATGTAGGTGTTCCGCACCATGTACTCCTTGAGGATGTCGTTCTGGATCGTGCCGGCGAGCTGCTCGGGCTTCACGCCCTGCTCCATCGCCGCGACGATGTAGAACGCCAGCACCGGCAGCACCGCGCCGTTCATCGTCATGGAGACGCTGATGCGGTCGAGCGGGATGCCGGCGAAGAGCGCCTGCATGTCGAGGACGCTGTCCACGGCGACGCCGGCCTTGCCGACGTCACCGACGACGCGCGGATGGTCGCTGTCGTAGCCGCGGTGGGTCGCGAGGTCGAAGGCCACGGACAGGCCCATCTGGCCGGCGGCGAGGTTGCGCTTGTAGAAGGCGTTCGACTCGGTGGCGGTGGAGAAGCCCGCGTACTGGCGGATGGTCCACGGCTTGAGCACGTACATGGAGGCGTACGGGCCGCGCAGGAAGGGCGCGATGCCGGCGGTGTAGCCGAGGTGCTCGACGCCGCGCAGGTCCGCGGGGCCGTAGACCGGCTTGACCGGAATCTGCTCGATGGTCTGCCAGTCGGCGAGCGCCGCCGGCGCGGGGGCGGTCGCATGGACGGCAGCCTCCCAGTCGGTGACCGTCGGACCGGCGACCACCGGGGTGTCGTCCGCGGGCGTGGGATTGAGTTCTAGGGTGGTGTAATCGGGAAAGTTCATGGCGGAGGATGCGGTCAGAGGCCGAGGCGGGTCAGGAAGCCGTCGAGCAGCTTCGGGCAGTTGGCGCGCACGTGGATGAACTCATCCACGCCGGCGGACTTGAACTGCGCCTGCAACTCGGGCGTGGCGGGCAGGCCGGCCAGCACGACGAGCGGCGGATTGGCCGCCGCCTTGAGGGCCTGTGCGCAGGGCGGCACGAGGACCGGATAGGTGTCGTCGGTCGAGCAGAGCACGACGACCGGCGCGCCGGAGGCGAGGGCCGCCGACGCGGCCGACGCGGCCGTTTCGCTGCTCTTGGCGGAGACGGTCTCGAAACCGCCGGCGGCGAAAAAGCCGGCCGAGAATTCGGCGCGGGGCGCGTGCTGCTTGCGCGGGCCGAAGGTGGCGAGGAAGACCTTGGGCCGGGCACCCGTGCGCGCAAGGTGCGCCTCGGTGCGGCGGCGCAGGGCCTCGAACGGCTCGGCGCGGCGGCGGGGCGTGAGCGGCTGCACCGTGACGGCGGCGCCCGGCACGGCCGAAGTGGGTGGTACGGTTTCGACCACGGGCAGCTTCTCGCGCAGGTTCGGATGGAGGTTGGTGCCGATGATGCCGTCGCGGCGCAGTTCCGCGGCGGAAAGGCGCTCGGCGGCGGTCTTCTCGACCAGCGCCTGCGGGTGGCCCTTGAGCAGGGCGGCGGCCATGCCGCCGCGCGCTTCCACGTCCTGGAAAAGGGTCCAGGCCTTGGCGGCGAGCTGTTGCGTGAGGGTTTCCACGTACCAGGAACCGCCGGCGGGATCCACCACGCGGCCGAGCTGGCATTCCTCGGCGAGGATGATCTGCAGGTTGCGCGCCAGCCGGCGGGAAAAATCGTCGGCGGGCCGGATGCATTCGTCGAAGGCGCCGACCTGCAGGCCGGCGCAGCCGCCGACGATGCCGGCGAAGGCCTCGGTCGTCGTGCGCAGGAGGTTCACGTGCGGATCGAGCACGGTCTTGTTCCAGCGCGAGGTGCGGCCATGGCAGACCAGCCGTTGCGCCGCGGCGTCGCCGCCGGCGGCACCGACCGCCCGCGCCCAGAGCAGGCGCGCCGCCCGAAGCTTGGCGATCTCCATGAAAAGGTTCGAGCCGAGCGCATGGGTGAAGAGGAAACGCGGCGCGGCTTCGTTGAGGCTGAGTCCGCGCCGGTGCAACTCGCGCAGATACTCGACGCCGGTCGCCAGACCGAAGGCCAGTTCCTGCACGGCATTCGCCCCGCCCTCGGCCCAGAGCGCGGCATTGATCCCGACCGTGCGCAGGTCGAGACCGGCCTGCCGCACATCGCGGAGGTGACGCACCATGCCGTCATAAATCTGGGGCAATCCCACCGGCAGCGCCCCGCCGGCCACCAGTTCTCCGAGGGGATCGGACAGCACCGCGCCGTGCAGGTCGGACGCCGGCCGGCCCTGGCGGTCCAGCCAGCCCGTGAGGAGGGACGTGACCAGCTGCGCGGCGATGCCGGCCTGCGTGAACAGCGGCACCGCTGCCAGGTCCACGCCATGCAGGACCTGTTCCACGTCTTCCATGGTGGCAAGGTGCAGGCCCCGGCCGGTTGCCTGGGTGCCGAGCCGCACCGCGGGATGCAGCGGCAGGCTCACGGCATTCTGGCCGCGCTGCAGGTCATGCAGCAGCGCCTGGTTGAAGGCGGCCGCGCTGGCCGTGTCCGGCTCCTGGCAAAGGTACCAGCCTTCCGTGCGCTGACCCAGCGGATCGGTGCCCCGGGCAAACGGGGGCAGGCCGGGCCACATTTCAGGCAGCCGGGCGGTGTCCTCAGCCGTGTAGATGGGCTGGAGATCAATGCCCTCAGGCGTCCGGGTGATGAGTTTCTTTTCAAAGGGCGCACCCGCGAGAGCTTCCTCCGCGGCCTTGCGCCAGTCGGCCGGAGTGGCCGCCGGAAATTCGGCGAAAAGTTTGGGGACGTTCACAGTGCTCATTGCCGGCTCAATTCAGGATTTCGACCGTGGCCTCGTAGCGGCGCTCGTTGATGGTCAGGGCATAGCGCGACGTCTTGCCTGGCATCGCCGGAGCGAACGGCAGTGCCGCTGGCGCGGCCACCGGGGCCGGCGCGGCCGGGGCCGGGGCGGGCGCGGCCGCGGGTTTCGGCTTGTAGAACGCCTCGGTCTCACGCGGGAACATGGCGAAGAGCACCGCGTTCTCGTCGGTAACCGGCAGGCCCTTGGCCGCGAGTTCCTCGCGCAACTTGGGCATGCGGGGCGCGAGCAGGTCGGCGGGTCGGCCCGTGACCGGCTCCTGGCCGGACTGCTTGCGGGCCAGCGCCTGCACCTCGGGATCCACCGGACCGGGCGGACGGCCGTATTTGCCCAGGGCGATGTCCACCGAGGCCTGCGCGAGATTCTTCCAGCGGCCGAACTTCACATTGAGCATGGCCTGGGTGCCCACGATCTGGGAGGTGGGCGTCACGAGCGGAATCCAGCCCAGCGCCTCGCGGACGACCGGCACCTCGGCCATGACCTCGTTGAACTTGGCCTCCATCTTCATTTCCACGAGCTGCGTGCGGAAGTTGCTGAGCATGCCGCCGGGGACCTGGTAGCTCAGCGCATCGCTGTCCACGCGGTCGTTGGCCGGGCTCATGAACTTGGTGAGCTCCTTGGCGACACCCTCGAAGTACTTGCGGAGTTCCAGCAGCGTCCTGGTGTCGTAGTTCGGTACGCGGGGATGCCCGGCCATGGCGGCCTGCATGCGCAGGGTGTCGGGCTGGCCCGTGCCGTTGGCAAAGGGGACGATGGACGTGTCCACCGCATCGGCGCCGGCGTCGATGCCGGCCAGGTATGAGGCGAGCGCGAGGCCGGCGGTGTCGTGGCTGTGGACGATGACTGGGAAGGAGTGGCGGGACTTGATCGCCTTGACGAGGTCGTAAGTGATGCGCGGCGTGAGCAGGCCGGCCATGTCCTTGATGCAGATCGAATCGCACTCCATCTCGACGAGCTCGTCGGCGAGCGCTGCCAGCTTGGCCGGCGTGTGCACGGGGCTCGTGGTGTAGCAGATGACGCCCTGGGCGTGCTTCCCGAGTGCCTTCACCGTGCGGATGGCGGTGCGCAGGTTGCGCGGGTCGTTGAGCGCGTCGAAGATGCGGAAGATGTCCATCCCGTGCTTCGCGGAGCAGCGGACGAAGGCCTCGACCACGTCGTCGGGGAAACTGGTGTACTGCACGATGTTCTGACCGCGCAGCAGCATCATGTGGGGCGTGCGGGGCGCCGCGGCCTTGAGCTGGTCGAGCCGGTCGAACGGGTTTTCATTGAGGAACCGCAGGCACGAATCGATCGTGGCGCCTCCCCAGGTTTCAAGGGCCCCGAAGTCCATGCCATCGAGCGTACCGGCCACCGGCAGCATCTGCTTCGTGGTCATGCGCGTGGCGGCCAGGGACTGATGCCCGTCGCGTAACACCGTATTATTAAACGTGATCGGCTTCATAGTGGAATCAACTCACCCGGGAATAGCGTGCCCGCGGGGTCACCGACCGGCCGCGGTCATGTAAATACACTATTTCCATGGTCGCAGCATAGTGGTCCCGGCACAGTCCTGCTTGTCGCATCTTGTCCATCGATGCGCAAGGATTGGTGCGCATGGATTGTCTTCGCGGACGGGAAAATCCGCCTCGACCGTCGGGGCCCAAACCCATTGCCTCGTACTTTTCCCCGCTTCCTCCGCACGAAATGAAACTCCTGGTCACCAACGACGACGGCATCGGCACACTCTTCCTGCGCGAACTGGTGCAGGCCCTGCAGACGGCCGGTCATGAAACCTTTGTGGTGGCGCCGGTCACCGAACAGAGCTGGACCGGAGCCTCGAAGACCCGCCACCGCCCGGTCAAATCCGGGGCCGTGGACCGCGGCTTCGGCTGTCCGACCTGGATGGTGGATGGAACGCCCTCCGACTGCGTGAACATCGCCCTCGCCCACCTGCTGCCGGCCGCGCCGGGGGCGCCCGTGGTCGAGGGGGTGGTGAGCGGCATCAATGTCGGCTTCAATTGCTCGCTCGGCTTCATCCTCGCCAGCGGCACGGTCGCCGGCGCCTGGGAGGGCGCGCTGCACGGCCTGCCCGCGATGGCGCTTTCGCAGGACGTGTCCGAGGAGGTTTACGACCATCTCAAGGAACGCGGAGGCGCCCCCGACGGTGAATTGCTGGCCACGCTGCGGACCACAGCCGCGCGCGCCGCAAAACTCGCCCCGGAATTGTTCGCCGCCACGGCGCGCAACAGCTTCACCGTCCACAACCTGAATTTCCCCTACCCCTGCCTGCCCGGCACCCCCTTGCAGCGCACCGTCCCGGCCCGGGTGCACGTGCCCGGACTGTTCAGCCCGGCCGCCGACGACGGCTCCCACCGCCTGCTCTGGGGCAAGATCCACGACGTCTCACCGGCCGAGCCGCTGACTGACATCAAGTGCCTGGAACGCGGCGAGATCAGTCATTCCATCCTCGACTACCGCAAGCTGGGGCATTGGTGATTGGCTATGGGTTAATGGTTAATGGTTATGGGTAAGACGCGGTGAGGGATGCGCATGAGAACGCAGGCCTGGGAGCGCGGGCCGCTGGCCCGCTGTATTAAAATGCGGGCGAGCCGCCCGCGCTCCCAATGGACATGACCCTTCGCGTATGCGCTTCCACGCCAGCACTCGCACGATTGCGACCGAGGGCCCTCCTTCGCCGGGCCTATGGAGGGCAGGCAAGTCGCGCTCCCAAGCGAAACTCAGGTTTCAAGCCTTGGTCCCCGGTCCCAAGTTTCCGGTATCCGGTTTCCACATTCCGCTTTCCGCCCTACCTCACCAGAGAAAACCCCGCGCGGATCGACGAGCTGCGCACGTTGTAATCGAGCAGGCTCTCGCCGTAGCCGTTCCAGTATTGGATCAGGATGTAGGTCGCGAAATCCAACAGGAATTCGGCTTTCACCGGAATTGTCAGGTCCGCCTCCACGCTGCCCTTGTGTCCACCACGACCCAGTCGCCCGATCAGGGAGACGGCGAAATAGTCGTTGCGACCCACCGCCGCCATGAACTCAACGTTGCCGCGAAAATCCTGCAAATCCGGATTGTCCACGAGGTCCCCGACGTAGGCATGGAACCGCGGGGCCAGGATCACATTCCAGCCGTTCAGGTCGCCAAAGGACACACCGGGACGGAAATAGACGGTGTTCATGCTGCGAGAATTGAACGCCGGGCTGCCGTTCGACTCGTGCTTGAGCCCCACCTGGTAGCCCAGCCAGTGCATCCCGCCGCCGCCCTTCTCCTCCAGCACGGCCTGCGATTCAAAGAGCAGCTCCGGCATGTAACTCGTGTCGTAGAACGGACTCGAATTGTCGTCGATGTTCCACAGTGAGCGCTGCGTGTACCCGATGAAGAGCCGGCGCAACACCGGGATCTTTTCGCTGAGTTCGCTCCCGGTGCCCAGCAGCCGGTACTTGAAACTGAACTGGAACTTCGCCGCCTGCGGCCCCTCGCCATAGATGAAATAGATCGGCTCGTGCGCGCTGAACCGCCCGGCAAAGGTGCGGTGGATGGCCGCCTCCACGGTCTTCGGCGGCACAAAGTTGCTCAACGGAGCCTGCACGGTCGCTCCCGACTGCAGTCCGGAGCGGGCTTGATCGCCACCTTGGCCGCCACCGGCTCCGTGATGTCCAGGACCAAAATGCCCGCGGCCTGGCGCGGCAGGGTGACGCGATATTCACGGACGGAAAACCCGCCGGGCGCCACCTGGACCTGCCCGGATATGGCCGCCGCCTTGAGTTCCACGGGCCAGCAATGCGTCTCGTCACAAAGGCTGCCCTTGATGATCCCGGGGAGTTGGAGGCTCAGGGCCTCGGCTCCGGGATTCAACACCAGCAGGTCGAGCCTCACCTCGGACCCGATGGCCACGGCCGCGGAGGGGGACACCAGGTTGAAAATCACCCCGTGCGCCTTGGTCGCAAATACCAGCAGGACGGCCAGCAACAGGGAGCGGAAAATGTGCATCGCCCGGACACTTGGGCGCACCCTGACGGATGCCAAGCATCGGATTGGCGGATGATCGGTTGTAGGGCGGGGATTCCGATCCCCGCCTTTCGTGCATGCGCTAGAATCCAATCTTTCTCGTTCTCTTTATCTTTCTCTTTCTCCGGATTGATAGGTTGGCGCACGATTGCGACCGAGGGCTCTCCTTCGCCGGGCCTAGGAGGGCAGACTGGTCGCGCTCCCAGGCGGGGATCGGCATCCCCGCCCTGCACCCCTGCGCGATCCGCGCATCCGGAACTGGCATATTCCGCCGCATCTGTTTTCTTGATCGCCCATGATCGAAGTCGACCACCTCACCCGCGTGTTCCGCACCTACAAGAAGCAACCGGGCTTCTGGGGTGGTGTGCGGGGCCTGTTCAAGCGCGACTTCGAGGAGACCGCCGCCGCCAAGGACATTTCCTTCCGCATCGCCGAGGGCGAGTTCGTCGGCTTTCTCGGACCCAACGGTGCCGGCAAGACCACGACGCTGAAGATGCTTTCCGGCCTCATCTACCCCACCAGCGGCACCGCCCGGGTCGCCGGCTATGACCCCACCAAGCGGGAAAACGCCTACCGCCGCCTCTTCGCCCTCGTGCTCGGCCAGAAGAACCAGCTCTGGTGGGACCTGCCCGCCATCGAATCCTTCAACCTCCTCCGCTCCATCTACGGCCTGCCCCAGGACCAGTGGAAGCAGACCCTCGACGAGCTCGTGGATCTGCTCACGGTCCGCGACAAGCTCAACGTCATGGTGCGCGAACTCTCCCTCGGCGAACGCATGAAGATGGAACTCATCGCCGCCCTGCTCCACCGCCCGAGGGTGCTGTTTTTGGACGAACCCACCATTGGTCTCGATGTCGTTTCCCAGAAGGCCGTCCGCCAGTTCCTGCGCGAATACAACCGCAAGCACCGCGTCACCATTTTGCTCACGAGCCACTACATGGCCGACATCAAGGAACTCTGCGAACGCGTGATCGTCATCCACAAGGGCACGAAGATATACGACGGCGCGCTGGGCCGGCTGGAGAATGCCGGCGGCGCGAAAAAGAAGATCATCACGTTCGTCCCGGCCGACGGCGGGGCTTTCCCGGAGACCTGGCAGTCGCAGCACGGCGAGACGAAACGAGCCGACGACGGCAAGTTCACCCTCTGCGTCCCCAGCGAGCGGGTGGTCGCCGTTTCCCAGGAAATCCTCACGACCGGACCCGTCGCCGACATCACCATCGAGGACGTCCCCCTCGAGGATGTTATTGCCGAGCTCTTCAACGCGCAGGCGTAGGCCGGGCCCCCTGGGAGCGCGACCGCCCTCGGTCGCAATTGGTCGAAGTCTTGGATGAGGAAAACGAGAACGGCCCCCTTGGGAGCACGGGCGGCCCGCCCACACCCTGCAGATTGCGGGCCAGCGGCCCGCTCAAAGCGCCGACGCTGGCGAGGGCGGTCGCGCTCCCAGGGGGGATCCTACCTTCCCTCCGGCGACCGCCAAGCGCTGCCAACGAGTTCGCGCATCAAAGCCTGCAGTCCCGCCGCCGCCTGCTCCGTGGCGCGTTGCAGATCCCCGGCCTCACAGCGCGCATCCACGCGCACCCAGGCCAGTTCCTCCGCACTGAGCAGCCGCTCGACATGCCGGCCCAGGCCGAAGGACGGCAGGGGTTGACCGCGGCGCAGGCGCAGTTCGCGGAGCAGACGGAAATTCGTCTCGGCCAGAGAGTGATGCAGAAGGTGCTGGGCCGCGGCCAGCTCTCCTCGTTCCAGCTTCTGCAGAATCCAGAGCCGGTCGGCCACGGCCATATCGGCGAGTGCCACGGCCGCCGCATCGCCCAGCCTCACGCCCGGCATCTCCGCCGCCACCCGCGCGTAAAAGCTCCCCCACTCACCCTCCCCCTTGAGGAAGCGATAGCCGCCGCGGAGGCAGGTTTGGATTTCATCGAGGGCCGTGCGCAGCCGCTCATGCCGGCGCGCCAGGCCGAGCCGCAGCCCGAAACGGGCCAGCCGCAATTGCCGCAACGGCACCACCACGAGATCAATCTGCCCGGCGGCAAAGACCGCCGTCACCTTGCGCACCCCGCCGGTGGCCGGACGCACGGCCTGGAAACGAAATCCCGACCCGGGCAGCACCCGCGGCCAGTCCATGTGCTCCATCCGCTCCGGCTCGGTGGTGGTGATATGCAGGTCGAGATCCGACCAGGCATCGGCCATCGGTGTCGTCGCAACCGCGGCACTGGAGCCAAAAAGCACGGCGGACCGGACGGCCGGTTCCGCGGCGATCCATTGCTCGACAGCCTGGCGAAAAGTCGGCGCGGACATCGCAAAAGGGGCTCAGCAGGAACGCAGCGAAATGAGAATCTCCGTGCCCTCCATGCCGGGGCCGGCATGGATTTCGCCGTGGTGCAGCCGGATGATCTCCTTCGCCAGGAAGACCGCGATCCGGCCCTGGTTGGGCACCGCGCCTTCCACGGGCTCGGGCAAAATGCCCTCGAGTTCGAGGTTCCTGCCCTTGAGCGATACGAGCGCCGTCAGTTCGCCGCCCTCGCCGGTCGAGCGCAGTTGCAGGACCATTTCGCGCGAACCCTGCGTCGGGCGGTTTTCGGCGAGGGTTGAAATGAGGGAGGACAGCGCGAATTCCAGCAATTCCCCCGCGACCCTGAGCTGGACGGGGTCGGGTCCCACTTCCACTTCGACCTCCATGGCGGTACCCAGATTCTTCACGAGCTGGCGCAGGTCCACCACCGCCGGCTCGGCTTCGTCCAGGGTCTGCATGAGGCCCAGGCGCTGGTTCAGCGTCTCCAGCTTGGCGATGTCGCCCTTGAGCGTGTCAATCAAGGCGCCCGGCGCCTTGCCGGCGGGACCCTGGCGGAAAGTCGCGAGCGAGACCAGGGCGTTGCCCAGTTCATGGCTCAGGGTCAGCGCCAGTTCGCGCAGCAGGCCGCGGCGCTCCGCCCGGCGGCGGCCGGCGGCGTCGTGCACCTCCCCGCTCGCCTCCTGCCAGAACGCCCACACGCCGCCCGTCTCCGCGATCAGCCCCGCCGCCGCCCGGAAAGGCTGCTCCGCCGCGGGTGCGACCCGGCAGATCTGCCGGGAGCGACGGGCCTGGCCGATGAGATCGCGCACCACGAGCGGGACGTTGCGCGGCACGGCCTCGTCGGCCGCAAGGACCAGCGTGCTGGGCAGATAGCGCGCGCCGATGCTGGATTGCTCCGCGAGCAGATTGAGCCGGCCGAACTGCGCCGCCTTGGCGAGGGCGTGCCGCAGCAGCCGCGCCAGGAGCACGGCCCGCGTGCGGTCGGATTCATCGTAGGGCTGGCCGTCGTCCCGCACCCCGAGGGCGATCAGCCCCAGCAGGCGGCCGTTGTCATGCACCGGGATGAGCAGGCGCGCGCCCCAGAGCGCGAGGCGGTTGCGCACGGCCAGCTCGGCCACGGGATCCGCGGGGCTTTCCCAGTTGCTCCCGTCGATCACGACCGGGTGGCGCTCGAGAAAGTTGACCAGCGGATCCTCCGTCTCAAACCGCGACGTGCCGCGGTCGGCCCGGAACCCGTCGGACTCGCGCAGGAAAAACACCGTGTGCGAGGCCCGCAGCAGCTGCCGCGAAGCCCGGCGGAATTCGCCGATGAGCCGGTCGCGCGAGTCGAGATTCTCCAACGCGGCTTCCAGGAAATCCCACAGCTCCGCCGCATCCACCGCGGCGGGCGGGCGGGCGGCAACCCGGAGCGAATCGTTGCGGCGGCTCTTTTCCAGCAGCAGATCCATCATCGACTGCTTCTCCGCCAGTTCCTCCACCAGCGGGAGGATCTCCCGCAGCCGGCAGATGCTGTCCTCGTAGGCGAGATAGGCCCGCGCCCGTCCGGCCAGCCGGGCCTGCTCGTAAGGGAGGCTGCGCGGTTCGCCGACATAGATCGTCGGGCACCGGACCAATGAACCGGGCAGCATGGCCTCCGCCGCGGCGTCGAGCACGACCACGGCGGCAAATCCCGGCTGCGTCCCGCCCGAAAAGGTTTCCGGCACCAGCCTCAGGGCCGTCCGCCCCGGAGGCAGCTGGCGCTCCCATGCCGCTGCCAGCGTATCGTCGGCGGTGGCGAGGATTATGAGGCTTGGCATGGGAAGTTAACGCGGAAGGTAGCGCCGCGACCGGCCACCGGTGGATCCACGGCGATGGTCGCCTGCAATCCTGCCAGAATGTCGCTGCAGATCGCCAATCCAAGTCCAAATCCGGTGGACTTGGTGGACTGGAACGGCTGGAAGAGCCGCGGCAGGATGTCCGGGGAGATGCCCGGACCGCTGTCCTCCACCACCACCTGCACCGCGCCCTCGTGATTGCGCGTGGCGACCCGCACCCAGCGCACCTCCTGCTCCTCCACGGCCTGGAGCGCGTTGAAGCAGAGGTTGAGGATGACCTGCTTCGCGGCGGTCGCATCGGTGAACACGAGGTCCGGACGGGCCTGGAAATCGGTGGTGATGGTGATGTGCCGGTCGGCGGCCTTGGCCGCCACGAGCTCGAGGCTGGCGTGCAGCACCGGGTGCAGTTCGAGCTCGCCGGCCACGTAGGTGCGCGGGGTGGCGAGGTCCAGCAGCTGCTCCGTCAGCCGGTCGATGCGCGACACCTCTTCGCTGATGAGCCGGAAGAATTTCTCGCGAAAGGCGGGGTCCTGGTGATGGTGCGGCAGCAGCTGCACGAAGGTCTTGATGGTCACCAGCGGATTGCGGATCTCATGTGCCAGGCTCGCGCCCAGCAGGCCCACGGTCGCCAGCTGCTCCGCATGCTGCGCCTTCACCGAGTAATGCGACCGTTCCAGCGCGCTTTCGATGATCGCGGAGAGTTCGACGAGCTGCGCCACCTGCGGATAAGTGAAGGGCCGGCGCGTCACCGGCACCCCGATCGCCAGCACCACCGACAGGCCCTGGCCGCCGCACGCCACCATGACGCCGACCTGCTCGCGCTCCATGAACGCCTGGAGCTCCAGCTCGCTGACATCGAGTTTCTGCCGCGCCATGCGCTCGGGCGTGACCCAGCGCAGGTGCCGGAGCGCGCTCGCCACGGGACCGTCGAGCGGCAGTTCCAGTCCGCCGCCGCGCAGCCGGCCTTCGCCGCAGGTCAGGATCATGGCGCGGTCAGACTTGGCCCAGCTTTTGAGCAGCAGCAGGAAGGCCTCCTCCAGCCGCTCGGGGCGCGACTCGCGGCGGGCGGCCTCGAACGCCGCGCGCCGGGTGCTCTCGCCCATCTGGTCAAGGTCGAAGACCTGCCGGAACCAGGGCCCCGCCTCCGCCGCGAACCACAGGCCCAGGCCGACCGCGATGAGGAAGGCGAGCGGCTGCGGCACGATCATCACCAGCAGCTCGTTGGCCGACCAGATGAACAGGGCGACCGCCACCGCGAGGCAGAGCTTCTGCATGCCGAGGAACAGCATGTGCTTCGCGTCGAAGACGCGGGCCGTCAGCATGGTCCACGCGGTGCCGCCGTAGAACACGAGCACGACGACGGGCTGCAGGTAGATGAAACCCGGGTTGTGCGTGATGGCGTTGGCGATCATGAGCGCGATCACCGTGAAGCAGGCCGCGCAGCCGCCGAGCAGCAGCACCTGCAGTTCCAGGCGGCGCACGCCGGCCGTGGTCCGCGCCTGCCACAGGGTCTGCCCGAAAAGCACGAGGTACATCGCCACGACGCCGCCGGTGTAGACGAAGAAGCCCCAGCCCCGGATCCGGTTCTCCGGGGTCGAATACCCCGGGATGAACCACTCGGTGAAGCAGAGCACCGCGAGGCAGGCGCCGAACACGCCCGCCGGCCACCAGCGCCGGACATGCCAGAAGCCCTCGATGCGCTGCACGCTCTCCTTCAGGACCCACATGTGCGCGGGGAGGAAGGCGCCGACCGCCGAGGCCATCCGCACCCAGAAAACGCCGCCGTCGCCGAGCAGGGCGAGCTCGAGGCAGAGCAGCCACGCGGCCACGTGCAGCGAGCCCGTGAAGAAGACCCGGTTGATCATCCGCGCCGGGTTCGCCCAGAGCGCGAACGCGCCCAGCGCCACGGCCGCCAGCGCGGCCAGCGCGGCGGGATTGAGGATCACTTGCTCAGCACCAAGCATGCGTTTGTTCCGGAAAGTCCGTGGGAGTTTACCAAAGTCCGGCGGTGGGCCACGGCCCGCGCCGAAGCGGAGAGATTCAGGGGGCAGTCCGGATCAGGGTACTGCCAGTTCACGGTGGGCGGGATCAGGCCGTCGCGCAATCCCAACGCCGCCGAGACCACCTGGATCGCGCCGCCCGCCCCGAGCGGGTTGCCGATCGCCCCCTTGATGGAGGAAACGGGAATCTCCGGCAGCCGGGTCCCGAATATTTTCCGCAGGACCTGCGCCTCGGCGCGGTCCACCAGCTTGTGCCCGGGCCCCCAGGCGCTGATGCAATCCACCTCGACGGGCCGCACCCCGGCGTTGGCGAGGGCCAGGCGGATGGCCTCGCGCAGGCCGTCGACCGGCTTCTCCGCGGGATCCGTCGCGTAGGCGTAGCCCTCGACGAAGGCGTAGCCGGGCCGCGGACTCTCCTCCGGCTCCAGCACCAGGATCGCCGCGCCCTCGCTGATCACCCCCGTGGTGCGCCAGAGGTCGAAGGGCCGGCAGATGCGCGCCGACATTTCCGCGCTGTCCGGCGTCAGGCCGGCCAGCTTCAATTCCAGCATCGGGTGAAAATGCAGCGGGGCCTCCGTGCCGCCGCAGATCGCGATCTCGGCCTCGCCGCTCGCGATGCAGTTGGCCGCCTGCCCGATGGCATCCAGCCCCGAGCAGCACGCGCTCTGCAGCGCCAGCGTGCGGGTGGCGCCGCCGATCGCCTCGGCGATCGCCCCGGAGATGGAACTCACGGAGGAGCTGAAGACCGCGCTGGGCAGACCGAAGGCCTGACCCTTCCGCACCATCGCCTCCATGATGCGGTTCATGACGCCGAAATCCATCAGGGACGCGCCCACGGTGACGATGGGGGAGGCGTCGCGCAGCCCGGCCAGGGTCAGGCCGCAGTCCCGCACCGCGAGAGTGGCGCCCGCGAGGGCAAACTGGGTGTGCCGCGGCTGCCGCGAGGAGCCGGTTTCCTCGATCAGCGGGGCCAGGAGCGCATCCTCCACCTCCGCCGCCACAAACTTCCCCCCGCCCTGCCGGGCGAAGCCGCGGTACTCGCGCACCCGGCTCACCGGCTCGAGGATCCCGGTCGCGAACGCCTCCCGGCCGATGCCGGCGGGAGTGACGGGACCGATGCCGGTGATTTTGACGCGTCGCCGTTTCATCGCATCGCGCCACCGACACCGCGAAGCTGGGGATCGCGTTTGCTCACACTTTGGCCGCGGGAAAGACCAGGCGGACCTTCGTGCCCTTGCCGGGCGCCGAGTCCAGGGTGAACGTCGCCCCGTGCGCCGCGAGGAGGTGGCGGCAGATGTTCAGACCCAGGCCGGTGCCCGTGGCCTTGCTGGTGAAGCCCCCGCGCTGGGTCCGCAGCAGGGCCTCGGCCGACATGCCCGCGCCGTTGTCCGCGACGACCAGCTCGAGGTTCTCGCCATTGCGCGCCACGGACAGCTCGATCTCGGAAGCCCCGGCCTCCTGGGCATTCTTGAACAGGTTCTGGAAAATGCGCATCAGCTCGAAGGTCGATCCGCGCACCACCGCCTCGCCGAGGCCGCTGTGCTTGATTTTCAGGTTGTTGAAGAAAATCACCTGCCGCACTTCCTGGATCACCTTGATCAGGTCGACCCGCTGGTAATCGGCCGCCTTCTTGGCCCCGCGCCGCCAGTTTTCGGACAGGTGCTGGCAGTATTCGGCCGCGCGCTCGACCATCATCGCGTACTCCTCCATCCGGCGGCCCAGCTCCGGATCGGTGGTGGCGATCGCGCGCGCCTCCTCCAGCAGCAGGGTGGAATAGCCGATCACCACGGTGAGGGGATTGTTCAGGTCGTGGACGAGTTCGACCGACGCCCGCGACTGCCAGATGTGCGGCTCGTTCTGCGCAATCTCGCGCTGCAGCGTCGCCTTCATCTCCGCCGTCTCGCGGTTGATGTGCGCCTGCTGCCGGCGGACCCGCGTGGCCTGCGACTGGTTGCGCACCGCCTGCACGAGTTCCGCGACATCCGGCGGCTTGCGCAGATACTGGTTGGCGCCGGCCAGCATCGCCTGCTGGGCGGTGAGCAGCGTGCCGTAGCCCGTGAGCATGATCACGGAGACCTCCTGGTCGATCTTGCGCAATTCCTCCAGCGCCCGGATGCCGTCCATCTCCGGCATGCGGATGTCCATCACCACCGCGGCGTAGGACTTTTCCCGCAGCTTCGCGAGCGCATCGACCGCGCGTCCCGCGGTGTCGACGGCGAATTCCGCGGCGAGCGTAAAGGCGATGGATTCGCGGGGGCCGTATTCGTCATCAACCACCAGCACGGCCGGTTTCTCGGCCGGAGTGATCGGAGATGTGTTGGATTGGGTCACAAGGTCACGAAACGAGGCGGTTTGCATACCAGTGGAGCATTGACCGGAGCATACGCGTGTTTGCAGTTCACGTATCCTTCTGTCAAGGAACGCATCAGGGCTTGTATTGCCCCCACCACCCTCGAAACCTCCCGCCGTGAACCTAACCCTTGTTGTTCTCTTTGGAGCCGCCGCCCTGGGCGGTGGTGTTGCCTGGCTCCTTTTACGCACCCGTGAGGCCGCGCTGAAGGCGGAACTCGGCGCCGCCCGCACCGAGCAGGAACGGCTTGCGGCCGAGCTGGCCGCCGCCAAGGCCGAGCTCGCCCGCCTCACCGCCGCCAACACCCAGCTCCAGTCCGATCTCGCCGCGGAACGCGCCTCCTTCGCCGTCCGCCTCGCCGCCGAACAGCAGCGCCTCGCCGAGCGCGAAACCCTGGCCGCCCGCTACCTTGCCGACGCCGAAAAACTCAAGGCCACGCTGCAGACCGAGTTCCAGGCCATCGCCTCCAGGCTGCTCGAGGAAAAATCCGCCAAGTTCACCGACCACAACAAGACGCAGGTGGAAGCCCTCCTGCACCCGCTCCGCCAGCAATTGTCCGATTTTCGCGAACGCGTGGACACGGTTTACAAGACCGAGAGCGACGACCGCTCCGCCCTCAAGGCCCAGATCGAACAGCTGCGCCTGCTCAACACCCGCATCACCGACGAGGCCCATGCCCTCACGACCGCCCTCAAAGGCCAGTCGCAGGCCCGCGGCGCCTGGGGCGAACTCATCCTCGACCGCCTGCTGGAATCCGCCGGCCTCATCAAGGGGCAGGACTATCTCACCCAGGAAACGCTCACCACCGAGGACGGCCGGCGTCTCCGCCCCGACATCATCCTGCGGCTGCCCGACCAGCGGCACATGGTGATCGATTCGAAGGTTTCACTCGTCGCCTACGAACGCGCCGTCAACGCCACCGATGAGGCCGCCCGCCAGGCCGGCGCCCGCGAGCACGCCGCCGCCGTGCGCCTGCACGTGGACCAGCTCAGCGCCAAGCGTTACGAGGACACCGGCAAGCTCATCACGCCGGATTACGTCCTCATGTTCGTGCCGCTGGAGCCCGCCTTCACCCTGGCCCTGGAGACGGACCGCGCGCTCTACGAATGGGCGTTCGAGCGCCGCGTCATCCTCTGCACCGCGCCCACGCTGCTCGTCACGTTGAAGACCGTCGCCACGCTCTGGAAGCAGGACCGGCAGACCAAGAACGTGCAGGCCATCGCCGACCGCGGCGGCGCGCTGTACGACAAGTTCGCCGGATTCGTCGAGGACCTTGAGGCCATCGGGCTCCAGCTCGCCCGCACGCGCGAAAGCTACGATACCGCCATGGGCCGGTTGAAGACCGGCAAGGGCAACCTCCTGATGCAGGTCGAGGACCTGAAGCGGCTCGGGGCCAAGGCCAAGAAATCGCTGCCCCTGCCCGCCGCCGCGGACGAACCTGATCCGTCATGACCGCCGCACCCGCCGCGCTCTGCGGCCGCTGGGAGATGATCCGCGCCGAACACGCCGGCGAACCTTCGCCCGAACTCGTGTCCCTTCGCGTTGAACTTCGGCTCACGGCCGACACCTATGCCGTCCACTTCGCCGGCGAACTCGCCGATTGCGGCACCTTCACGACGGAGTCCGCGGGAGATCACCCCGCGCTCATCCTTCTCGGCACCAAGGGTCCCAATGCGGGCCGGACCATCCCCTGCATCTACCAGCTCATGGGCAACCGCCTCCGCATCTGCTACGGATTGGACGGCACCACGCCCGCGACCTTTGCCACCACAGTTGGATCGCAGCTCTATCTCGCGACCTACCGCCGCCTGGAGTGAACGGAGAGATGAGGCGATGCATGATTCTCGCGTGAATTCTTGATCGGTGGAGTTCGACGGTAGGGCGAACCGTCCCCGGTGAGCCATGACATGGCGGATGATCAACCGGCTCGGCGGGGACGCCTCGCCCTACCTCCAGTACGGGTTTGCCCCCGATGACGCATCGCCGCCTTGTTTCCCGCCCGGTTCCTGCTTTCCTGCCTACCACCTCCGCCATGCCCCGCGTCTCCGGTCTTTTCATCTATCCCGTCAAATCCCTGCGGGGCATCGCGGTATCCGAGGCGTCCATCGACGACTACGGGCTCGCCGGCGACCGGCGTTTTCTCGTGGTGGATGCGAACAACCAGTTTCTCACCCAGCGGACCCTGCCCCGCATGGCCCTGATCACGACGGAACTCGGTCGCGAGTCCCTCGTCCTGCGCAACCCCCACCACGGTTCCGCGGCCGTCGGCCTGCACGAATCCGGCCCGCCGCTTACGGTGCAAATCTGGCGCGACACCGTCGAGGCCGTGGATTGCGGCGTCGAGATCGCTGTCTGGCTTTCGGATTTTCTCCGCCAACCCTGCCGGCTCGTGCGCATCGGTGCGACCTACCTGCGCCCCGTCAAGCCGTCGAAGGCCCGGCCCGGCGACGTGGTTTCATTCGCCGATGCCTACCCGCTGCTCGCGCTGAGCGAGGCCTCCCTCGCCGATCTCAATGATCGCCTCGTGGCCCAGGGTGAGGAACCCGTGCCGATGGACCGATTCAGGCCCAATGTCGTTATCACCGACTGCGCCGCCTTCGCGGAGGATGGTTGGACACGATTCAAAATCGGCGAAGCCGTCTTCCGTGCATCCGGCCCCTGCGCCCGCTGCCCCATCCCGACCACCGACCAGCAAACGGCCATCCGCTACAAGGAACCCCTGCGCACCCTGGCGACCTACCGCCGCGATCCCGCCGAGCCGGGCAACGTCTACTTCGGGCAGAACCTGATCAACGAAAGCAAATCCGGGACGATTGCAGTCGGGGATAAGGTGACGCCGGCCGTATAATTCTCACACCGGGCCCAGAGTTTTGACCACGGATTTCACGGATAGCACGGATACTGCCCTTGGGATGGCCACATAAGGCACAAAAAGCTCAGAATCTTATATCTGGTTTTGAGTCTTTTGCGCCTTATGTGGCTATCATCTGATCCGTGTGATCCGTGAAATCCGTGGTGGATCGGAAAACGCCCCGCCACCTGACTTATTCGTCCCACCCGCGCCCGCGCTTCGACTTGATCTTCGCGCGATGCTTTTTCGATTCGATCATCCGCGCCTTCTGGCCTCGGGATTTCTGCCGGGTCCGGCGGCGTTCGGCCTCGCGGACCTGTTCCTTCGCCAGCCGCGCCGCCGCCCGGGCCGCCTCGAGCTTGTCGCACAGCGCCGCCCAGGCCGCCTCGCGGTTCACCGCCTGCGAGCGCTCCGCCTGGCACCGCACCTCGAGACCGGTGGGCCCGTGCCGGAGCACGACGGTGGAGGAAGTCTTGTTGATTTTCTGCCCGCCGGGACCCGTGCCGCGGATGAACCGCTCATCCACTTCGCCGGGCCGGACGCCGAGGGCTGCCAGCCGCCCGTGGATTTGGAGTGGTAATGCCATGTTCGTGACTATTTTCTGTTTGAAACCATTCCCAATTGCCGGAGTCAAACCCCGCACTCCACCCAGCCTCATCCCCTTATGATCACCGGTCCCGCCTGGTCCCAAAAATTACGTGAAGAAATCGGCAAGGCCGTCATCGGCCAGGATGCCGTCGTCGAGCGCCTGCTCGTCGCCCTGCTCGCCAATGGCCACGTCCTGCTCGAAGGCATGCCCGGCCTCGCCAAGACGTTGCTGGTCAAGTCCCTCGGCACCGCCTTGGGCGTGCAGTTCGAGCGCATCCAGTTCACGCCCGACCTGCTGCCGAGCGACGTTGTCGGCACGATGATCTTCTCGCCCAAGGACGGCGCCTTCAGCCCCCACCGCGGCCCGATCTTCGCCAACCTGGTGCTCGCCGACGAAATCAACCGCGCCCCCGCCAAGGTCCAGAGCGCCCTGCTCGAGGCCATGCAGGAACGGCAGGTCACCATCGGCGGCGGCACCCATCCGCTGCCCAAGCCGTTTTTCGTCATGGCGACGCAGAACCCCATCGAGCAGGAAGGCACCTACCCGCTGCCCGAGGCGCAGACCGACCGCTTTCTCTTCAAGCTGATCGTCGACTACCCCTCGGCCGAGGAGGAGTCCTCCATGATGCAGCGCTGGGGCCAGGTCACGCAGCAGCCCGTGCTGGCCGCCGCCTCCAGCGGCGAGGAACTCCTCGCCCTGCGCGCCGACGTGGACCGCATCCACGTTTCCCCGGCCGTGCAGGGTTACATTCTCGCCCTCGTCCGCGGCACGCGCGCCCTTACCGAGTCCGAGGGCGGCACCAAGCGCTACCTCAACTTCGGCGCCTCCCCCCGCGCCTCCCTCGCCCTCTTCCAATCCGGCCGCGCGCTGGCCTGGCTGCGCGGTCAGGACTACGTCTCACCCGGCCTCATCCAGGAACTCGCCCCCGACGTCCTGCGCCACCGCATCGGCCTGACCTACGAGGCCGAGGCCGAGGAGATCAGCCCGGACAAAATTGTCGCGCAAGTCGTGGCGAAGACGCCCGTGCCGGCGTAATGAATTCTTTCTCTTTCCTCTTTATCTTAATCTTTCTCCTGTTTTTCCGGCCCGTTTGGAAGAAAGAGAAAGATTAAGAGAAAGAGGAAAGATTCGGAAACGACATGCCCGCCGCCACCTCCACCCTCTCCCCCACCGCCTCCCCGCTGGCCATGCTGCGCCAGCTGGAATGGCGCGTGCGGCATGCGGTGGAGAACGTGCTCAGCGGCGAATACCGCTCGGCCTTCCGCGGCCGCGGGATGGAGTTCGACCAGGTGGTGAAATACGAGTTCGGCGACGACGTGCGCGACATTGACTGGAACGTCACCGCGCGCCTCGGCGAACCCTACCGCAAGAAATTCGTCGAGGAACGCGAGGTCACGCTGATGGTGGTCTTCGAGGACTCGCCCTCGCTGCATTTCGGGTCCGGCGCACAGTCGAAGCGCGAGGCCCTGCTCGAGCTCGCCGGCCTGGTCATGCTGCTCGGCGCCGTCAACCGCGACCGCGTCGGCTTCGTGCACGCCAGCCCGAACGGCAACCTCTTCCGCGAGCCCGTGCGCGGCCGCGGCCAGATCCTCCACGCCGCCGCCAGCCTGCTGTCCCGGCCCGCCCCGGCTGCGACGGCCCCGGCCCCGGTCATTCCCTGGCGACTGCTCGCCCGCGCCGCGCCCAAGCACAGCGTGCTGCTGTGGCTGGGCGATTTTCCCCCGCGACCCGAACCGGAGGGCTGGACCGTCATGCAGCGCCGCTACCAGACGATGGGCTTCCGGGTGGACGATCCCTGGGAACGCGAACTGCCCCGGCAGGACATGTTCGCCGCCTACGATCCCACCGCCGGCCGGCTGGTCACCCTCGAAGGCTCCGCCGCCGAGCACGCCGCCCATGCCGCGTGGCGCGGCGAGCGCGAGGCCGCCTGGCGCCGCCAGTTCCCCGACCCGCTGAGCCGGCTTGTGGTGGGTACCGATCAAAACCGCCTCGACGCCCTCGTGAGATTTTTCCACGCCCGCATGCGCGCGGGCGCCGTGCGCTGACCATGGGCGACTACACCTTCAAGGATCCCTGGTGGTTCGCCGCCCTGCTGCTGTTGGCAACCCTGCTCTGGTACCGGACCCATCGGCGCGTGCCGGTGCTCCTCGTCCCCTTCGCCGCCGCGTGGCACCGCCCGTCGCTCGCCGCCGTGTCGCGCTGGCCCGTCGCCCTCGCCGTCACCGGGCTCATACTCCTGATCACCGCCCTCGCGCGCCCGCAGCGCGTCGAGGACAAGCGCGAGGTCCGCACCGAGGGCTACGACATCGTGCTCGCGATCGACCTTTCCGGTTCGATGCTGGCCGAGGACTACGAGCGCGACGGCGACCGGGTGAACCGCCTGCAGGCCATCAAGCCCGTCATCCAGGCCTTCATCAACGAACGCCCCGCCGACCGCATTGGCATCGTCGTTTTCTCCGGCAAGGCCTACACCCTCGCCCCGCTCACCTTCGACCACGACTGGCTCGCCCGGCAGACCGAGCGCCTCCGGATCGGCCTCATCGAGGACGGCACCGCCATCGGCGACGGCCTGGGCATCGCCCTCACCCGGCTGGAGCAGGCCCGCCGCGAAAAAGGCGGACGCCGTCAGGGCGCGTTCGTCGTGCTGCTCACCGATGGTGTCAACAACCGCGGCACCCTCGCCCCCGAGCAGGCCGCCGACATCGCCAAGTCCCGTGGCATCCCGGTCTACACCATCGGCGCCGGTCGCGACGGCATCGTGCCGTTCCCGGTGTTTGACGACAAAGGCAACAAGATCGGCATGAGCCGCAGGCTCTCCGACCTCGATGAGAGCACCCTGCGCGACATCGCCACCGCCACCGGCGGACATTACTTCCGCGCCGACGACCAGGACACGGTAACCGGCGCCTTTCAGGCCATCGACAAGGCGAAGAAAATCGAATTCCAGGCGAAGAGCTACCTCGTCACCACCGAGCTGTTCCACTGGCCGGCCGCGCCCGGCCTGATCGCCCTCCTGCTGGGCGCCCTCTTCGCCCGTTCACCCCTGCGCAAGGAGACCGCGCCATGAATTTCGCCTGGCCCCATCTCCTCTGGCTCCTCGCCGCTCCCGCAACCCTTCTCGTGTGGGATTTCCGCCACCGGCAGCGCCTTGCCGCCGGTGATCATCCGAAAATCCTGCGCGCCGAGGCGGGTCACCATCAACTCCTCCTCAATCCCGGTGCTCCCGCCACCCGCCGCCATCTTCGTCTCTGGCTTGCCCTCGGGTTGGTCTTCGCCGTGATCGCCCTGGCCCGGCCGCAATGGGGACGTTTGGAGGAGCCGGTCTTCGACCAGTCCCGCGAAATCCTCATCGCCGTGGATCTTTCGCGCTCGATGCTCACGACCGACGTGAAGCCCTCGCGCCTTGAGCGCGCCAAGCTGCTGATCCGCTCCCTCCTCGAAAAACTCGAGGGCGAACGCGTAGGCCTGGTGGTCTTCTCGGGCACCGCCTTCCTGCAGAGCCCGCTCAGCGCCGACTACGAGATCCTGCGCGAATTCCTGCCCCTGCTCGACCCGGACTACCTCCCCGAGGGCGGCACCAATTACCAGGCCCTGTTGGAAACCACCCTGAACGCCTTCAGTTCCGGCACGGCCGCCGACCGCTTCCTGATCGTCCTCAGCGACGGTGAGGCGACCGACGACGACTGGAAATCGCTCGAGACCGACCTGAAGAAAAAGGACATCCGGGCCATCTGCCTTGGCGTGGGCACCGAGTCGGGGGCGATGATTCCCGACGGCACCGGTGGCTTCGTGAAGGACGAGCGCGGCGCCGTGGTGCTGTCCAAGCTCAACAGCGGCACCCTGCGCGAACTCGCCCGGAACACCGGCGGCACCTACCGCGACGCCAGCACCTGGCTGGACCTCGCCGCCGTGCTGAAGGAAACCGTCGAGGCCGGGCGCAAGGGTGAATTCGTCGAAAAAAACAACATCCGCCTCGTCGAGCGCTTCCAGTGGGCCCTCGCCCCCGCCCTGCTCTTCCTCCTGCTCAGCTTCTGGCGCGAGTTTCCCGTGAGGCCGAAACCGCGGGATCTGAAACTGACGAATACCGGAAACCAGATACCGGATACCGGAAAACAGACTCCCGGAACCGGAAAGCTGGCCGCCGTGGCCCTGCTGGTATTCCTATCCGGTATCCGGTTTCCTCAATCCGCCATCGCCGCCGCCGCCGCGGCGGCGGCCCCCGCTCCTTCTCCGCTGGGCAAGATCGTCGGGCGTCTGTCCGCCCAGGACAACCGCACCGGGCGCGACTGGGCGGAGTTTGCCCGTGAAACCGTGACCTGGGGACAAAAGCTCCAGTCCGAACAGCACCCCGTGCCCGAGGGCCCGGTGCGCGATGCCCTGGCCGCCGTGGATCTGGGCTCGGCCATGGACGCCAAGACCGCCGACTGGCCCCAACTGCGCAGTGAATTGGAAGCCCTGCTGCAAAAGCCCGAGCAGCAAAGACCCGAGGATCAGAAGAAAGATCAGCAGCAGCAACAAAACCAGGACCAACAAAAGGACCAGCAGCAGGATCAGCAAAAGCAGCAGGACCAGCAGGATTCCCAACAGCAGAAACAGGATCAGTCCCAATCCCAGCCGGAGCAGAATCCCGCCTCGAAACCGGAGGAGCAGAAGGACCAGCAGAACGATTCCGCCTTCGGTGACATGAAGGAAAAGAACGAACCGCCCCCGCCGCCCGCGAATGAGACCCAGAAAGTCGGCGGTACGCCGGAAAAAAAGGACGGGGAAAAGGAACCCGCCGATCCTTCCCTCGCCATGCCTCTCCAGAAACTTGACCAGATCCGCAATCAGGACTCGCCCGCCCGTCTCTTCCAGCTGATGGAAGGCGAGAAAAAGCCCGCGCCTGCCAAGAAGGGCAAAAATTGGTGAAAACCATGCGTTCCGTCCGTCTCCTCCTCCTCTTCAGCCTGCTGCTCGCCGCCGTCCATGCCCAGTCGGTGCAATGGATGAATTCCGATTCCGGCGATCCCTCCGAGTTGCAGCTCGTGTTCCAGGACTGCGCCCCCGAGGGCGACCCCAGCCTGCCATCCCTGCCAAATGCGACACTGACCTTCACCGGGAAATCGGTGCAGACCTCGTTCGACAATTTCAGCATGACACGCTCCGTCGTCCTGAGCTACCGGCTCCGCGCCCGCAGCGCCGGCAGCGTCCAGATCCCCGCCTTCACGGTCAAAACAACCGAGGGCACGATCCGCGTCCCGGCCTTCACCACCGGCGCGGTCCGCCAGGCCGCTGAGGTCAACATCCACGCCCGGCTGCTCACGGGCTCCACCACCGTCTGGGCCGGCGAGGTCTTCCCGCTCAGCTACACGCTCGATGTCGCGCGCCGCACCTTCAACCAGCTCGGCAGTCCCGTCGAATGGGACTCGGCCCCCCTCATCATCGAGGACTGGTCCAAGCCCGAGCCCGCCGAGTTCACTGCCAACGGCGAGGCCCGCCTCAACATCGCCTACAAGACCCGCGCCTTCGCCAAGGCTCCCGGCAACCTCACGCTCACCGCCGCCCACCAGCTTGTGAACGTCGCCACCGGCACCGTCGGCTTCGGTCTCTTCCAGCAGCAGCGCGTGGAACAGCTCTCCGTCACCTCCAACCAGCCGGCCCTCACTGTGCGCCCGCTGCCCCTGCCCACGCCGGCGAAATTCAGCGGCGCCGTCGGCCAGTTTCAGCTCACCTCCAAGGTCGTGCCCGCCACCGCCGCGGTCGGGGAACCGGTCACGTGGACCCTGGAACTCAGCGGCACGGGCAACTGGCCCGACGTCGCCGGTTTGCCGGCGCGGGAGGTTTCCCGGGATTTCCAGGTCATCCAACCCCAGGCCAAGCGCACCCCCGCCGAAGGCAAACTCTTCGACGTCACGCTGGCCGAGGATGTCGTCCTGGTCCCCACCAAGCCCGGTACCTACACGCTCGCCCCGGTCGAGTTCACTTACTTCGACCCCAAGACCGGCGCCTACCGGACCCTCACCACTCCGCGCAGCACGGTGACCATCACCGTGCCCAGCGCGCCGAAGTTCAACATCACGCCTCCGGCCGAGGAAACGACCCCGGCCAACGCCGCCGCCCGGACGCCTGAGCCGCCCACCCCGCCGGAGCTACCGGCGGCGATCCCGCACGACCCGATCGCCGGTAGTCAGGTTGTGCCGGTGCCATTCCAACGTCTGCGCCACCTCGGTCTGGCCGCCCTGCTGCCATTCGTGGCACTGGGTATTTTCTGGCTCATGCTCGCCACCCGCCGGGCGCAGCAGAACGATCCGGGCCGCGCCCGCCGGGCCGCCCGCACCCGCCTCGCCGCCACCCTGGCCCGATTCCCCGCCGCCCCGGCCGCCGAACGACCCGCCCTGCTGCTCGCGTGGCAGCACGACGCCGCGGCGCTCTGGGGTGTTGCCCACGCCGCCCCCGCGGCGACCGCCTTCGATGACCCTGCCTGGAGCCAGCTCTGGCTGGAGGCCGACCGCGCCCTGTACAGCAGCGAACCCGGCCTGCCGAAAAACTGGCCCGATCGCGCCAGCGCCGCCCTCGCCGCGAAAAAGACGCCCGGTTTTGCCGTCTGGCGGATTCTGCTGCCGCGCAACCTGATGCCCTTCCTGGTCGTGGCGCTCGCCCTCGCGCTGACGCCCGGTCTCTTCGCGGCCGATCCGATGGCGGATTACCGCAAGGGTGATTTCGCCACCGCCGAAAAATCCTGGCGCGAGTCCGTGGCAAAAGCGCCCGCCGACTGGATCGCACGGCACAACCTCGCTCTGGCATTGGCCCAGCAGGATCAATGGCCCCTGGCCGCCGCCCACGCCACCGCCGCTTTCGTGCAGCATCCCGGCGACAAAGCCAACCGCCTGAATCTCGCCCTCGTCTATGAAAACGCCGGCTATACCCCGGCCGCGCTGGCGCCATTTCTCACCCCCGGTCCGCGTCACCTCATCGCCCGGCTGGCCTCACCCGCTGTCTGGGAATGCATCCTCATTGCCGCCACCGGACTCATGGCGCTCGCCCTCGGCTGGCTGCTATTTGCGGCCTATGCCTGGCAGCCGCGTTGGTCCCGTTTCCTCGCCCTTACCGGGCTGGTGCTCGGCCTGCTGCTCTCCGCTGTGGCGCTCACCGGCCGCGCCACCTACGGCCTCGCCGCGAGCCCGCGGGCCGCGCTCGTCTGGCGCGACACCACCCTGCATTCGATCCCCACCGAGGCGGAAACCAACCAGAAAACCTCCGTCCTTCCCGCCGGCTCGCTCGGCGTGATGGCCGACCGCACCTTCCTCGGCTGGGTCCAGCTCACCTTCGACAACGGCCAGACCGGCTGGGTACGGAAACAGGAACTCGTGCCGCTCTGGAAGTGAACGGGGCTCGCTCGGTCATTGTAGGAGCGGCTTTACGCCGCGAGGTTGCGCTCCCGATCGCGGCCTAAAGCCGCTCCTACAATCAACCCGCACCACCGGCGGAATGACTGGCAATCCGATCAAAAATTCAATTTCCCCGCGGATTACACGGATCAACGCGGATCACGGCGGTATTATCCGCGATCATTCGCGTAATCCGCGGGAAAATAAATGACCAGTACCCGACAGAGAGAAGTCGAACCGGCCCAGCGCAATTTGCCCAATGTCGTACGCACTTGGACGTAGTCAAGGCTGCTTGGGCAGCCCCTTGGGCGGCTTCACAAAAACAACCCCGCCCCCCCCCCCCCCCCCCCCCCCCCCCCCCCCCCCCCCCCCCCCCCTCTCTGGGTGGGACGGCCGGCGTGACCCTCACCTGTACCAGGTGTCGGCCAACGCCCCCCCCCGCCCCCCCCTCCCGCGCGCGGAGCGCGGCCGGGCCGTGGGCGGGGGAAGGCGGAACTGGGGAGGAGCGGGTGGGGGGGGGGAGGGCCGCCCGGGCCCCCCCCCGCGCGCCCCGGCCGGCCCGCCCCGCCCGCGCCCCCCGCCCCCGGCGCCCGAGCGCCCTGCCGGGAAAGCCAGGCCCGCCCCCGCCGCCCGCCCCCCCCCCCCCCCCCCCCCCCCCCCCCCCCCCCCCCCCCCCGGCCCGCCCCCCCCCTTTCGGCCCGCGGGGCGCCCCGGCGGCGGGGCCCCGGGCGGGGCGGGCGGGGGGGGGGCCCCGGGGGCGCCCCGGGCCCCCGCGCCCCCCCCCCCGGCGCCGCCCCGGCGCCGCCCGGCGGGGGGGGGCCCCCCCCCCCCCGGCGCCGGACCGCCCCGCCGGGCCCCCGCCCCTGCCCCCTCCCCTTTGGCCCGTCCCCCGCGGCGCGGGCCCCGGGGCCCCCCCCCCCCCCCCCCCCCCGCCCGCGCCCCGGCGGGCCCTACAGGCATAGCCTGCGCCCGGGGAAGCCCCCCAAAAAACCCCCCGCGGGGCCCGGGACCACCCGCCCGGCCCCCCCCCCCCCCCGCCCCCCCCCCCGGGGGCCGCCCAACCACCCCCCCCCCCCCCCGAAAAAGCCCCAAAAAGGGCCCCCCCCCGGCGGGGGGAGAGGCCCGGGAAGAGCCCCCCCCCCCCCCCCCCGCCAAAACCCCCCCCACCGGGGACCCCCCCCCGAAAGCCCCCCCCAGGCCCCCCCCCGGCCCGGAGCCGCGGGGGGAGGGCGCCCCCCCCGGCGGGAAAGGGGGGCGGGGGGGGGGACAGGGGCCCGCCCGCCCCAAGGGGGCGGGGGGCGGCGGCCGGGGGGGGGCCGGGGGCCCCCCCCCCCCCCGCCCCTTTCCCCCCGGGGCCCCCCCCCCCCCCCCGGGCGGCCCAAAAGCCCGCCTCCCCCCGGGGGCGGGCGGGGGGGGGGGGGGGGCGGGCGCCGGCGGGGGGGCCCGGGGGGGGGGCGGGCGGGGGGGGGGGGGGGCCCCGGGGGCGGCGGGACCCCCCGGGGGCCCCCCCCCCGGGGCGGCGGCCCGGCGGGGGCCGGGCGGGGGGGGGGGGGGACCCGAGACCAAAAGCCGGGGGCCCCCCCGCCCCCCCCCCCCCCCCCCCGGCCCAAAAAGCCCGCCCGCGGGGGCGGGGCCCCGGGGCCCCCCCCCCCCCCTCGGGCGCGCAGCCCGGCCCCAATTTTCGTCGACCCCCCCCTACTTCACCAACTCCGGCTCCGCCGACTCCGCACCTTCGGGGAATGTATACGGCAGCCGCCACACGCGGTCGCCCGTGGAGTTCGTGAAATACAATCGGGACTCGCTCAGCTTGTCCGGATTGCCGTCCGCCCAGAACGCGAAAAAGGGATCGCGGGCGTTACGCGGGCGGCGGGCGTAGCTGTGGTTGAACTTACTGTCGTGCGTGATGGCGCGCAGCCGCCGCCAGGTCCGGCCCTCGTCACGACTCGACCACAGCACCATCTCGCCACCGGTGCCCCAGCGCTGCGGACCGGGCTCCGTGGGCGCGATGACGAGCCACTGGTCGTTCAGCACGTACAGGCTGCCCATGTCGTAGTTGTGGTCGGAAGTCGTGACGGTTGAGAATTGCCACCGCCCATCACGCCAGTGCGCGATGGTCCACTCGCGGGCGCCGCCGGCCGGACCGGCGCGGTAGTCGCGTGAGAGGACATAGAGCAAAACCGGATTGCCCGCCGCGTCGAAGTTGAGGTCGCAGGTGTACAGCAGGCGACCTTGGACCTCGTAATCAACAACCAGCGCGGGATTGCGGGGCTCCGTCAGGGGCAGCGCGAGCGGCTGGCCGTCGGCGGTGGTCCAGGTCGCACCGGCGTCGGTCGTTTGCGCGTAGTAAAGGTTCGTGCGCCGATCCACATCGCCGTCCGGATGATAATTGAAAAATGTCGCGACCTTCCCGTCGCGTTCGCCGCTCACCTGGTAGTGCCCGCCCATGCCGGCCAGCTTCTTGGGATCGCTCCAGGTGCGGCCGTCCGGACTGGTTTCCCAATACAGCTCGCGCCCCTTGGTGTAGCGCGTGATCAGGTGGAAAAATCCCCGGCCGGGCACATGCCACGGCTGCGGATAGGTGATCTCCCGTTCGACGATGCGCTCGAACCGCGAAATGTCATGGGGCACGGCACTGCGGTAAACATACCCGGGGCGGATCGTGGTGCGGCCGCTCACAAACACCCAGATGTGACCCGCGGCATCGAGGCTGATGCTGGGATTGTCGTGGGGATCATCGAAGGGACTCTTGTCATGCACGATGACCGGACGCGCCACGCGGCCGGTGCGGTGATTGTAACTGCCAACGAGGCAGAGCAGACTGCGCTCCCCGGCGGGCGACCCGCCATAAACAAAAAAGGTCGTGTCGGCCGCGGGATCATAGACGGCCATCGGGACGTGATTGGCCGTGTAGGTGCCGAGTCCGCCGGAGTATTTGTCGCCGTATTCGCCCATCTGCCCGAGTGTGGCCCAGATGCCGCGATAACCGGCGGCGCGGGGATTGGGTACGGTTTCCTGAGCGGCGGAGGCGGACGTAATCATGGCAAGGGCAAGCAGGTGACGAAGGAGCATCGGCTATATTTCTGACGGGACACGAACCGGACGGACAAGGCAACCGTCGTCCGAAAATCCCCGGCGGCACATTCTGAAGCACGACTAACAGGTCCAAGTAGCATGACGCCGGCGCTGATCACCGCGGGAACATCGCCTCCAGTCCGGTCAAACCCGGACGAAAACGGGTAATAATCATGCACGCCGGTCTTGAGCCTCCCGCGACTTCCGGCACTTTGCCGGGGCATGGACGACTCCAAGTCTCCGTCGGTCCCGCCGTGCTCGCGCTCGCGCATGGTCGGTTACTCCGTGGGGGAATGCGCGAATTCCCTGCTGATGAATTCGCTCTCCGGGTTCGCCATGCTCTACTACACGGAGGCGCTCGGCCTGAGCCATGCCCTCGCCGGCATCGCCATGGGCGTGGCGGTTTTCTGGGATGCCATCACCGACCCGGTGATGGGCCACATCACCGACAACACCCGCAGCCGGTTCGGGCGGCGGCACCCCTACATCCTGCTGGGCGGCGTGCTGGTGACCGTCATCTTCGTCTTCCTGTGGGTGGTGCCCGATTTCGCCCGCAGCAGCCCCCAGGTGCTGTTCTGGTATCTGCTCGTGGTCAACCTGCTCCAGCGGACCGCGATCACGGTCTTCGGCGTCCCGTATGTGGCCCTGGGCTTCGAGCTGTGCTCCGACTACGACGGCCGTGTGACGCTGCAGGGCATCCGCTCGGCCATGAACATGCTGGCCAACCTGCTCGGGGTGGCCCTCGCCTGGTCGCTCTTTTTCTCCGACAATGAAACCGTCCGGGCCACCTCGCTTCCGGAGAACTACGTGCGGATGGGCGG
>JADJZJ010000028.1 GCA_016715765.1 Opitutaceae bacterium | reverse complement strand
GGCTCAGGCCAGCAACCGCCGCAGGTACTCGCCGTAGGAGGACTTGCCGAGCTTCCTGATGTTGTCTTCCAGCCCGGCGCGGTCGATCCAGCCCTGCGAATACGCAATCTCCTCCAGGCAGGCGATCTTGAGCCCGGTCCGGTTCTCCAGCACGTGCACGAACTGGGCGGCCTCGATGAGCGAATCATGCGTGCCGGTATCGAGCCAGGCGGTGCCGCGGCCGAAGAGTTCGACGTGGGCTTGCCGGCGTCGAGGTAGAGCCGGTTGAGATCGGTGATCTCCAGTTCGCCGCGGCCGATGGCTTGAGGCTGCGGGCGAGGGTGACGACGTCCTGATCGTAAAAATACAGTCCGGGGACCGCGTAGTTCGACTTGGGCTGCTTGGGTTTTTCCTCGAGAGAGAGCACGCGGCCATCGGCGGCGAACTCGACCACGCCGTAGGCCGTTGGATTGGCCACATGGTAGCCAAAGATGGTGGCGCCTTGCGTGCGCGCATCGGCCTCGGCGAGGGACTCCACGAATTCGGCGCCGTAGAACAGATTGTCGCCGAGGACCAGGGCGGAGGGTTCGCGGCCGGTGAGGAATCCGGTATCGCCCGCGATGTGGAAGGCCTGCGCCAGTCCATCCGGGCTGGGTTGCTCGGCGTAGCTCAACTTGAGTCCGAGGTTGGCTCCGTCGCCCAGCAGTTTGCGGAAGAGCGGCAGGTCGGTGGGCGTGGAGATGACCAGCACCTCGCGGATGCCGGCAAGCATGAGCACCGACAGCGGATAGTAGATCATCGGCTTGTCGTACACCGGCATCAGTTGCTTCGAGACCGCGATGGTCAGGGGATAGAGCCGGGTGCCGGAGCCTCCGGCGAGGATGATGCCCTTGCGGGCGGGCGGTTGGGTGGACGCGGGCATGGGGTTGTGGGGATTACTGACCTTGTTTGGCGTAGCGGGCTTCGACGGCCTTCTTGAGCGGCTGCCACCAATCGGCGTGGTCGCGATACCAGGCAATCGTGGCCGCGAGCCCATCGTGGAAGGTGGTGTAGCGGGGTGTCCAACCGAGTTCGCTCCGGATCTTGGCGGAGTCGATGGCGTACCGCAGGTCGTGGCCGGGTCGGTCGTTGACGTGATCGTACCAGTCCCGCGGCTTGCCCATCAGTTCCAGGATCAGCTCGATGACGGCCTTGTTGTTCTGTTCGCCGTCGGCGCCGATCATGTAATAGCTGCCCGGCCGGGCGCGATCGAGGATGGCCCAGACGGCGGAATTGTGGTCGTCGACATGGATCCAGTCGCGGACATTGGCCCCGGCGCCGTAGAGCTTGGGCCGGAGCCCGCTCAGCACGTTGGTGATCTGGCGGGGGATGAACTTCTCGATGTGCTGGTAGGGGCCGTAGTTGTTCGAGCAGTTGCTGATGGTGGCGTTGAGACCGAAGGTGCGCACCCAGGCTTTGACGAGCAGATCCGATCCCGCCTTGGTGGCCGAATAAGGGCTGGAGGGGTTGTAGGGTGTGGTCTCGCGAAATTTCTCCGGGTCATCGAGTTCCAGGTCGCCGAACACCTCGTCCGTGGAGACGTGATGGAAGCGCCGGCCGTGGCGGCGGGCCGCTTCCAGCAGCGTGAAGGTGCCGACCACGTTGGTGGTGACGAACGGGAGCGGGTTGGCGATCGAATTGTCGTTGTGCGACTCGGCGGCGAAATGGACGACGATGTCGCAGGCCTGCACGAGGCGGTCGACCAGGTTTGCGTCCTCAATGCGGCCCACGACCAATTCAATGCGGTCGCCGGCCGGTGCGAGGCTGGCCTTGTTGCCCGCGTACGTCATGGCATCCAGCACGGTGATCCGGCACTCCGGACGGTGACGCAGGGTGTAGTGGATGAAATTGCTGCCGATGAAGCCGGCGCCGCCGGTGATGAGGAGGTGCATGGTTGATCAGGTGGTTTTGGTCCAACGTGCCAGGTCGCGGGCGATCGCTTCGTGGACTTCGGTCATGCGGATGCCCGCGGCGGCGAGCTTGGCGGAGTTCATCACGCAGTTGGAGCGCGGGGTCTTGGCGGCGGTGGCCATGAACTCGAATTCATCCTTGAAGAAGGCGTACTCCTTGGTGCAGACGCCGCTGGCCCTGATCAGGTCCACCACCTCGTGGGTGGTGACCTGGCCGGGATTGGTGACATTGTAGATACCGGCGGGCACGCGCTTCTCCCAGCAGGCGAGCGTGGCGGCGCAGAACTCGTGCAGCTGCGAGATGGAATTGGCGGCCTCGAGCAGGCGCTGGTAGCGCATGAGCTTGGTGAGGTAGTTGCGCGGGGACTCCACGTGGTCGAAGGGAATGCGCAGCCGCCAGATGTAGACATCGGTGCGGCCGGCGAGCACCTCCTCGCCGAGCGCCTTGGTGCCGGAGTAGAAGGAGCAGTTGTCCGTGCGGAAGGTGAAGTTGGGCGTGTCGGTCTCGGTGAAGCCCGCCCCGTCGGGCCGCGCCCCGGTGTAGATGCAGCCGGAGGAGACATGCCCCCAGGGCACGCCGGCGGCGGCGCAGGCCTCGGCGATGCGGCCGGGCAGCACGGCATTGCCGAAGAGGCACTCGGCCTTGTGCAGTTCGCAGGCATCCACGTTGGGCTTGCCGGTGTAGCCGGCGGCGTTGATGAGGAACGCCGGCTTCTCGCGGCGGAGCAGGTCGGTGAGCACCGCGGTCTGCGGTGTAGTCAACCTCCGCCCGGCGCAGGTTGCGGAAGGGAATGCCCTTGCGTGTGAGCAGGGCCTGATAGGCGGTGCCAACGGAACCGGAGCCTCCGAGGAGATAGATCATGGGCGGTGTAAGAGTGTGCGGTGGAGAAAAGGGAATGGACGGGCGCCGCACCTTACTTGCGCTGGTAGTCTCCGCGACTGAAATATTTCTCCAGCCAGACATAGGCGCAGATGAAGAAGTAGCGGCTGCCCATCTCGCTGATCTTGAGCTTGGGCACGCCGTGCTTGCGGTTCTGCCAGGAGATGGGCGTCACGGTCCAGCTGTAGCCGCGCACGATGGCCTTGAGGGGGATCTCAACCGTGAGGTTGAAATGCGGCGACAGGTACGGCCGGCAGCCCTCGATCACGTTGCGGCGGTAGGCCTTGAAGGCATTGGTGGTGTCGTTGAGCGGAATGTTGAAGCCGATGCGGACAATGAGGTTGGCCAGCCGGTTGATGAAGAGTTTCAGCCGCGGGTAATCGATCACCCGGCCGCCCTTGATGAAGCGGCTGCCAAAGGCGCATTCGTAGCCCTCATTGAGGATCCGCCAGTATTTGACCGCGTCCTCGGGTGAATCCGAGGCATCCGCCATCATGATCACGCAGGCGTCGCCATTGATGTTGTTCAGCCCGCAGATGACGGCGCGGCCAAAGCCATGCAGGCCCAGGTTCTGCACCGGCGCGAGTGTGGGGATGGTTGTCCGGAGTTCCTGCAGGACGGCCCACGTGCGGTCCCTGCTGCCGTCGTCCACCACCACGATCTCATGCGGAATGCCTTCGCGCACCATGACCTCATGAATCGCGCGCAACGTGGGCGGCAGCGATTCCTCCTCGTTGTGGGCGGGGATGACGATGCTGTAGAGCGTGAGCGGGCAGGCGGGCTTGGCTGCGGACACGGGGAAATTTGACACCGGGGCTGAGGCGGACGGCAAGTCCGCTTACAAGGGGGCCGAAAGATCGAGCCAGCCCGGGTTTTGCTCCGCGTGCCGGGCGATCTCCTCCAGTATGGCCGCCGTCGGGGTCTGTGGGCGCCAGCCCCAGATGCGATCGGCCTTGGCGGAATCGAGCACCATCCAGGGAATGTCGAAGGGCCGGGGGCGGGGATCGCTCGCGACGGCGTGGGGACCGAAGCGCTTTTCGCACCACTGGCTGAGCTGGCGGAGCGACATCGCGGAGCGGGAACCGCCGGCGCAGTTCACCAACCGGTCCGCCACCGGCAGGCTTGAGGCGGTGAACTGTTGCTCCAAAAGCGGTCCGAGGTCGCGGGGATGCAGGCAATCGCGCACCTGGTGGCCCTGTCCGTCGAAGCCGATGTACTTGAGCGGCTGGCGGCTGCGCCAGGCATTGAGCCAGTAGGCGAAAATCCCCTGGTCGGCCCGGCCAAACTGTCCGGCGCCGGCGAGCACCCCGCAGCGGTTGATGAAAACCGGGAAGCCGAAGGTCTCGCCGTATTCGAAAGCAAGTGCCTCGGAAGCGAGCTTGGTGGCGCCATAAAGTGAAACCGGGGCGGCGGTGGCGAAGGTCTCCCGCACACCGGCCGGACCCACACCCATGGGGTGATCGGTGGTTTCGGACAGAAAATAGGCCTGATCCTTCACCTCCACCTTGAGCCCGGCCAGCGGGGGAATGGAATAGACGCGGCTGGTGCTGAGGAGAATGAAGCCGGCCCGATGCTGCTTGCAGAATTCGAGCAGGTTGAGCGTGCCGCCGAGATTGTGCTCCACGAGCTGGCGGGAACTGGACTTGCCGTCCACGCCGGCGAGTACGCTGGGATTGGCCGCGGCATCGATGACGAAGTCCACGGCAGGCAGGGTCTCCAGGTCACTGGCGTTGCGCAGATCCCCGTGAAACAATTTCACCCCGAGCTGCTTGAGTTCGGCCCGGTTGGTTTCGCTGCCGGGGCGGATGAAGTTGTCCAGACCGAAGAGCTGGTGCCCCCGGTCCGATTCCAGCAGGGTGCGGGCGAGGGTGGAGCCGACGAAACCGCAGATGCCGGTGATGAGGATGCGCATGACGTCTGAGTTAAGCAGCGTCAATTTCCGAGGGGAAGCGGAAATCGCGCCGTACGGAACTGTAGGAGCGGCTTTATGCCGCGAACGGAAGAGCAACATCGCGGCATAAAGCCGCTCCTACAGTTGGTCTCGAACGTGGATCTGTCAGCGTTGCCGAAACCGGCTGGACCAAGGTCCAGCCCTACAGTTTAGGAGCGACCGGGATGGCGCAGCCATCGCGGCATAAAGCCGCTCCTACAGTGGGTGACCGAATCAAAACGATGCCGTGAACGAGAGTGAACAGGTGCGGCCGCGCCAGTCGCCGTAGGGCTGCACGCCGGCGCCGGAGGCATCGTTCGCGTACTTGGGGAATTCCGCGTTGAAAACGTTGTTCACCCTCAGCTGGGCGCGGAGGCCGCAGCGTCCGTCGAGCCACTTGATCCATCGGGCCAGATCGCCCTCGAGGTAGGCATCGAATTGCGTGGTGCCCTTGATGTACTTGGAACCCTGGCTGATCCACTCGATCTCGGGCAGCAGGCGCTCGTGGTAATAGTGGCCGTCGAGACCGAAGCCCCAGCGGCGGTTCGACCAGCCGGCGCCGAAGTTCGCCCGCCAGCGCATCAGGCCGGCGGCGGTGCCGTCGGGTGCGCTCAGCTGGTCGACCACGGGCGAGCTGGCAAGCACCTGGCGCGCGTAGCGCTGGAAGTAAACGAGGCGGCCGTGCAGCTCGAGTGTGCCGCCGCGACAATCATTCCAGGCGTAGTCGACGGCGGCGTTCCAATTCTGCGAATGCCGCCACGAGGAATTGACCAGGCCGGTGACCAAGGAGGTGATGGGGCCGACCGTGTGCGAATCACCGGGGGCGAGCGGGGCCCGGGTGATGCGGCCGGGGAACAGCGCATCGAGGTTGATGACCGATTGCGCCTCAAGGTAGAGGAGCTCGTTGGTCTTGCGCGTGTCCACGAAGTCGAGGGCGGCGCGCAACCGGTGGCGGCCCCCGCGCTGGTAGATGACGCCGGCGGTCTGGGTGACGGCCGCCTCGGTGACGATGGCGGGATTGGCGTCCTCCTCGGACTCGACGTTGTAGTTCTCATTGCGCACGGGGTCGTAGATGTAGGCGTAATTGACACCGGGTCCGCCGCCACCGCCGGTCGTCACGCGCCGGCTCATGGCGGAGGTCGGATACCGGTTGGCCGTGGTGAAGGAGGCGCGCGCCGACCAGCCGCTGGCAAAATCCGCCTTCAGGCCGACGGTGGGCGCGATGTTGGCCTCGCGGGAAAGATCGGAGGCCACGTAGCGCACGGCGAGCTCGGCCTCGATCAACTTCAGCCAATGGGGCAGGTGTTTCGCCGGCAGCAGCGGGGCCTGGATCTCACCGAACGCGCTGATGCGTTCGAGCGTGCGGCCGCGCCAGAGCACGGGGAGACTGGCCAGCGAGCCGTCGGCGTAACGCGCCACCTCCGTGTAATTCGCGAGCCTGGTCATCCGGTAATCGGCGCCGGCCGTCACCGAGCTGAGACCCATGGGGAGCGGCAGCGACTGGTTCGTCACCCGCGCGGCGGTGTCGATGGTCTGGTAGTCGCCGAGGGTGATGAAGCGGTCCTTCTCGCCGAAATAGAGCAACGCCCGGTCGTAGAAATCCGCCGGCGGGGCCTGGACCTGGGTGTCGCGCAGCGGATTGTAGCGTCCGGTGTCCACGAGTTCCTGCCAGCGGCCCGCGTCCACGCCGGAGAGTCCGCGGTAGCGGGCGACATTGCGGGTGTACTGCGCGTCGCCGGCGACCGACCAGTCGTGGGGCAGCCGGAGCAGCAGGCCGCCGACGGCGGAATAGAGGTCGAGCTGGGCCTCGCTGTAGTTCTCACCGAGCGCCGGGGCGGTTTCATTGAGCGAGACAATGACATCCTGGCCGAACGGATTGAGCGGCGAACCGGCGGCGAGCGCGAGATCGCCGGTGAAGATGTCGTAGCCGCGATTGACGGTCGTGTGCGTGTAAACCGCGTCCACTCCGGCCTGCAGGCGGGGAAAGATGTCCCATACCACCGAGCCGAAATAGGAGGCGCGGTTCTGGCGCCGGCCGTACGGCTGGTCGGTACTGTCGGGCGAAACCGCCAGTCCGCCCATGGCATCGAACAGTTCCAGGCTGCGCACCCCCTGGCGGCCGGTGAACGCGCTCAATCCGCCGGAACCGTCGGCGCCCGGGGCCACGGAGGTGAGGGGCGGGGAGCCCGGGCCGAAAAGCGGATCAAGGCTGACACTGCGAATGTTCGGCGTGGCGCGGTACAGCGAGGCGCCGGGATCGTCGGTGGTCTGCAGGTTGGCGCGACGGTAACCCAGTTCGGCCTCGGTGGCCGGCATGGTGCGGGCGAAGCTCGCGTTGAAGCGCACGCGGACCCGGCCGTCGAGGAGCGATTGCCCGTGGGTGAGCGAAACGGAGGACTGGGGCGCGTCAAAACCGCCGAGGGTGTTGGTGTAGGTCGCGGTGACCTCGGTGGCATCCACGTTGGGCCGGAGCACGATGTTGATGACGCCGCCGACGGGATTGCCGGTGTAGAGGGCGGAGGCGGAGACGGGCAAAACCTCAACCTGTTCGACGAGGCTGAGCGGGATGAAGTTCACATCGGGCGTGCCGAGGTAACCGGATTCGGTGGCGGCGGACTCCGGGAGGCGCCGGCCGTTGACGAGGATGATGGTGGCGTCGGCGCCGAAGCCGCGGAGGTTGAGGTTCGTGCTGCCGGCGAGGAAGCTGCTGCGGTGGCCGCTCTGGTCGAGCGGGCGGGTGGTGGCGTCGCTGTCGAGCAGTTCGCGCTGCAGGAACTGGTTGAGATCCACGACGCCGCTGCGGGCGAGCTTCTCGCGGTCGTAGATGCGGTAGGGCAGGGCGTCGTTTTCGGTGCGGGGCAGGTCGAGGTTGCCGATCGCGACACGCGGGGCGAGCTCGGCCCGGTTGAGGGATTCGCGCCGGGTGGACTGGCCCTCGACGAGGTAGGGTTCGAGCAGCGTTGGGGTTTCGGCCGGCTCGAGGATTTGCGGCGGGAGGACGGTTGCGAGATCGGCCTCGACCGGCACGGCGGTGAACTCGATCGGACGGAAGGCCTCCGCCGTCGCGCGCAGCCGGTAGGTGGCCGGCGGCAGGCGGGTGAATTCGAACTCACCGGCGCGATCCGTCAGCGTGGTCCGCGCGGTGCCGGTGATGGCCACGGGGATGCCGGCCGCGCCGCGTTGCTCGGGGGTGAGCAGCCGGCCCTTGATGGCGCCCGTGGGCCGGGCGGAGCGCGTGGCGACAAATTTGCCGGCCCGGTTGCGGCGGGCCGTGAAGCCGGTGTCCCGCAGCAGCCGCGCGAGCGCCTCCTCGGCCTCGTACCGGCCGTGCACGGCGGTGGATTGCACCTGCCGCAGTTCATCGAAGGAGAACAGCACTTCGATCCGGGCCTGCGCGGAGAAGGCGAGGAGCGCATCGGCCGCCCGCTGCGCCGGCAGGTCGAAATCAACCGGCACCGCGCGCAGCGGCAGGACGCAGCATCCCAGCAGCAGCACGATCGCGATGCGGTGAAGCGCAGGGAAGGAACGTTCTGGACGCATGGGTACCGTGCGGGAGGCGTGGCGCGTTATTTGGCGTCCGCCAGGGCGACCTGCACGGTTCCATTCAGCCCGCGCGAGACGCGGACGGGCAGGACTTCCTCGAGGGTGGTGAGAAAGCCGTTGAGATCATCGAGGCTGAAGCGTCCGCCGACCCGCAGGCTGGCGGCCTCGGGCGAGGCCGTGATGCCCTGTCCGTGGTAACGGGCAAAGCGGGCCAGGGCTTCGTTCAACGGCACGCCATCGAAAACGATCCGGCCCTGGCGCCAGGCCAGGGCGTCGTCGAGTTCCGCGGGGCTGAGCGTGCTCCGGCTCAGGCCCTCGGGTCCGGCCCTGAGTTGGTCGCCGGAGTTGAGCACTACCGGCGCGATGGACCGTCCGTCACCCGGATCGGCGGGACGCACCTGCACCGTGCCCTCGGCCACGAGCACGTCGAGCGTGCCGGCGGATTCGGCGCGCACGTCGAATTGCGTGCCCGTGACCCGGACGGAGCCGGCGGGCGTTTCGACGGTGAACGGGCGGGCGGGATCACGGGTGACCGTGAAAAAGGCCTGGCCCGAGGCGAGGCGGACGTACCGGTTCCCGGCGGTGATCTCAACCCGCAGGTTGGTCTGCGCGTTGAGTTCCACCTGCGTGCCATCGGCAAGCGTCAGGGAGTGGCGGTGGGCGACAGGCGTGGCGATGCTCTCGTGCTGGACGGCGGGTGCGCCCGGCCAGAGCAGGAAGGCGGTGGCCGCGGCGGCGGCGAGGGTGAGGCCGGCGGCGAGACCGAGCAGGGGCCGGCGCCGGCGGGCGGCCGGTGCGGGCAGTTCGGCCCCGCCCGTGGCGACGAGGGCGGGCAGCAGCAGTTCGAGGTCGGTGGAGAACTGGCAGTATTGCGAGAGCAGGCCGCGGTGGCCCGGATCGGCGGAGAGCCAGGCTTCCAACTCGGTGCGATCAGCGGCGGAGAGGACCGAGCCCTCGAGCCGGGCGGCCCAGAGCGAGGCGGCCTCGTCGGCGGCGGTAAGATTGGGAATGATGTTCATGGGCCGGCCCCTTCTTGCGTTGCCGGAATGGCGGGTGTGGTGGTGGCGGGGGAAAGCGCCGCCCGCAGGAGACGCAGGGCGCGCGCGTGTTGTTTTTCGACCGTGCTGATCGCGATGCCAAGCCGGTCGGCGATTTCACGATGGGAAAGGAGTTCGACCTTGCGCAACAGGAGCACGGCGCGGCAGCCGGGCGGCAATTCCGCGATCGCCTGCTCAAGGTCGTGCAGTTCCTGGCGGGCGATGACTTCCTGCGCGACGTCGGGGGCGCTGGAGGCCGCGTCGGGGTCGGCGGGTTCGCGGGTGAAGGGGGCGATGCTGCGGCGTTTCAGCCGGTTGATGGCGAGCCGCCGGGCCGTGGTGTAGAGCAGGGCCTCGGGCTTCGCCGCGGTTTGTCCGAGGGAGGAGCGGTACACGCGCAGGTAGGCGTCATGGGCGATGTCCTGCGCCTCGGCGGGATCGCCGAGCATCCGGGCGAGGTAGCGTCGCAGCGGGGCGACAGTCGCACGATAGAGTCCCGCGAAGTCGCGCGACGGTGTAGGTTCATCAGCCATGGCAGGAAGGCATGTTCATCCTAACTGACAATCGGAGGCTGCCAACCCGCTATTGTGAATGAATCGCTTAAGCGCTGATAAAGTAGGGCAGGTCTCCTCCGTCGCCGGGCCTATGGAGGACAGGTCTGACCTGCCCTACGTATCACGCCCTCACGCACCGACGAGTTCGGCGGTTTGCGGGTCGGCCGGCACGGGATACTCCTGACAGAAGCGGTTGAATTCCAACAGTTCATAACGGCCGTCGAGATGTTCCACGATGGCGGTGAGCGACTCCACCCAGTCGCCGGAATTCAGGTAGTGGATGTCGCCGAGCTGCTTGTCGGCCGCAGTGTGGATGTGACCGCACATCACGCCGGTGCACCCGCGGGAGCGGGCGAGATCGGCGATGTGGTCCTCGAAATTGGAGACGTGGCTCACGGCGGATTTCACCCGGGCCTTGATGGCCTTGCTGAGCGACCAGTATTCGAGTCCGCGCCAGCGGCGCCAGGCGTTGTAGGCGCGGTTGAGGCTCAGGAGGGCGCGGTAACCCCAGTCGCCGAGATGGGCGAGGAACACGAAGTTCTTGGTCACGGTGTCGAACACGTCGCCGTGCAGCACAAGGTAGCGGCCGCCGGGGCCCGAGTGCACGTAGTCCTCGACGAGGGCGAGTTTTTCAAAGTGCAGCGGCAGGAAGGCGGCGAGGATGTCGTCGTGATTGCCGCGCAGGTAGACGACCTCCGTGTCGCGCTTCTCCAGTTTCTTGAGGACGATGCGGATGAACCGCGTGTGGGCCTTGGTCCATTGGCCGGCGCGGCGCAGCTGCCACCCGTCGATGATGTCGCCGTTGAGGATGAGCTTGTCGCAGCGGGTGTGGCGCAGGAAGTGGTTCACTTCCTCAATTTTGCAGTCGGGCGTGCCGAGGTGCACATCGGAGAGGATGACCGTGCGGACGTTAAGGACCTTTTTATCCATGGTAAAAAATCTCCCGACCGGATCTCGCCCCGGTTTCTTCCGGCGCAATCTTCGCACCCGTCTCCAACCCTTTGTCACGTATTACGTGACAAAGCGCCGGGGTGACTGCTGAGGTACAGGAGGCGTGGGTCGCGCCGAGGACATGCCGGGCGATGTCGTGCGCGGCGTGGGGGCGGGCGAGGGGCTCGAGGGCGCGGCGCCAATCCGTCCAGACGGCGCCGCGCTGCGCGAAGGCGGTGCGCAGGGCTGTGATGATGGCGTCGGGCGTCGGCGCATGGGCGCCGATGCCGTGGCGGCGGAGCAACTCGTAATTGCCCTCCTCCTGGCCGGGCACGATCTGGTTGACGATCATGGGGCACCGGGCGGCAATCGCCTCCTGGGTCGTGGCGCCGCCGGCCTTGCTGACGAGGACGTGGTGCGTGAGCAGGAGCCGCGGGATCTGATCGGTCCAACCGAGGATGACCGCGGGCGTGCGGCGCCCGGCGGCCAGTTTCTGCAGGCGCTGCCGCAGGGTGTGGTCGCGTCCCACGGCACAGGTGATCTCCCAATCCTCCTCGGCGAGCAGACGGCGCGCGGTGCTTTCCGCGTGCTGGGTGCCGGAGTTGATGATGTAGAGGACGCGCGGAGCGTGGCCGGCGGCGAGGTCGGGCGGGGCCAGGGCCGGGATTTGCCCGTGCAGCAATTCCGGCACGGGGAAACCGAGATTATGGATCTGCTCCGGGTCGAGTCCCGCCGCCTGCATGACGGCGGCGGAGTCGGCGTTGGGCACAAACCAGCCGGCGCAGCGCGGGAGTCACCAGAGGGAGTTGATGCTGATGGAGTCGGTGACGATGTTGTAATGCGGGACGCGCAGCCCGCCGGTGGCGGCGAGCCGGTCGAGCATGAAGCCGTACACGGGATAGGTGCTGCAGACGGCCGCCGGGGCCAGATCGCGGATGAGCTGCGCGAGCACAGCCTGTTCGCGTCGCAGCAGCCAGAGATGGCGGGGCAGGGGACGCGCGCGATCGATCCAGCCAAAGAAGGCGCTCCATAACCGCGGGGTGTGGTTGATGGCGGCGAGGTAGGCGCGGCGGGTGAAAATGTTGAGGCGGGGCGAACCGAGGGCGAAGAGATCGGCGAGGCGGGCGGTGCCGGCGCCGGCCTGGGCGTCGATGGCGGCGGCGAGATTGCGGGCGGCCGCATTGTGACCTTCGCCATAGCCGGCGGTGAGGATGAGGATGCGGGCCGCCGGGGTGGTATTCATGCGGGGTGCGCCATCGGCAGGGGAACCGGTTCGAGCGGACCGGCGACACCCGCGGCGGCGAGCAGATCGGCTTCAAAGCGGGTGATGACGTTTTCCCAGGATTGCGCTTCGACGGCGGCCCGGGCGGACGGGCGCAGCCGGCGCCGGAGGGGGTCATCCGTGGCGAGCCTGACGGCGGCGGCGATGAGCGCTTCCGGTTGATCGCAGGGCACGGTGAGCCCGTTTTCGCCGTCGCGAATGAACTGGCGGGCGGCGGCATAGTTGAAGCCGGCCACGGCGAGACCGCTGGCCATCGCCTCGGTGAGGACATTGCCAAAGGTCTCGGTCAGGCTGGCGTGGATGTAGATGTCGGCGGAGGCGTAGTAACGGCCGATTTCCTTGCGGGAAAAGAATCCGGCAAAAACGCATTCGGGGTGCTCGCGGCACAGCTGCGCCTTCAGGGGGCCCTCGCCGGCGAGGACAAAGCGGCAGCGGGGATTGGCCGCGCGCATCGCGTCGAAGGCGCGGAAGACCAGCCCGTAGTTTTTCTCCGGGGCCATGCGGCCGACATGCAGCACGACGGGCGTGGTGTCATCCGCGCCCCAGGAGGCGCGCAGTTCGCGGCTGCGCCGGGCGGGATTGAATTGCGCGACATCCACGCCGCGGGAAAGCACGGCGAGATTCCGGAAACCCAGCACCGCCAGTTCATCGCAAAGTTCCTGGGTCGGCGCAAAGGTCCGCCGGGTGCGGTTGTGCACATGGCGCAGCCAGGCGAGCACGGACCGGCGCAGGGGCGCGAAGCCGTAGTTGCCGGTATAGGCATGAAAGTTGGTGTGAAAACTCGAGGTGACCGGAACACCCAGCCGCTGCGCGGCCGTGATTGCAGAGGCGCCGAGCGGACCTTCGGTGACCACGTGGACGAGGTCGGGGCGTGCCTGTTGCCACTCGCGCATGAGCCGTCCGCGGGCCGGCAGGCCGAGTCGCAGCAACGGATAGCCTGGGATGGGCATGCCGGGCATCGCGACCTCGGTGTGATCGGCGCCTCGCGCCGCTGCCGGCAGATCGCGGCGATGCGGCCGGTACACGGTCACCCGGTGACCCCGCCGGCCCAGTTCGCGGGCGATGAGGCCAAAGGTCATGGCCACGCCATTGACCTCGGGCGGAAAGGTTTCGGTGACGATGGCGATGTTCACGGGAATGGGTGCGGGTGCACGCCGCCATTAGGCCAGCCATGTGTGTCGTACCGGTGACTTCCGGGTTACGATTTGGGAAATTCATCCCCGCCCCCGTCCCATCCCCCATGTAACGCATTGCGTTACATGGCGGATGGGGCGGCAGGTAGTATGCGCCACATGTTCAGGGCGGAAGGCACAGGCTCATACTGGCATTTTCGCTCGTGCGGGAATCGCTCTGGGCAGGTCGGAGACCTGCCCTGCTTGCCTGGGCGCATTGTCACGTATTACGTGACAATGCGGTGGTGAGGCCCTTGTCGGTATCCGCGGGGATGAGAGGGCGGATATTGGGAGGCGCGGGGACTCCGCAGGTATCTTCAATCGTTGGCGGCCGCCAGCAGGGTCTCGACTTCCTTGCGCGTAGGCGTGCCGGCCCGGCCGCCGAAACGGGTGCATTTAATGGCGGCGGCGGCGCAGGCGAAGCGGCCGGCGGAGGCGAGATCCTGCCCTTCGGCCAACGCGAGGGTGAATGCGCCGTGAAAAACATCGCCGGCCGAAAGCGTGTCCACGACCACGACCTTGGGGGCGGGTACGGTCCGGATGATACCGTTTTCCAACCAGCGAAACCCTTGGGCTCCCAACGTGACACCCACCAGTCCCGGGAGCCGGGCGCCGGCGGCATGAAGGGCGGCATCAACCCCGGATTGTTCCGCAAAGGCATGCAGGGCGGTTTCGGAAAAAATCACATGGCTGGCGAGCGGGGCCAATTGTTCCAGCACGCCGGCGGGGGCAATGTCGGCATCCAGCACCGCGATGCGGCCGGCAGCTCGCGCGGCGGCGAGAACGCGGGCGGCACCGGCCGGCCAGCGGGTGTCCACCAGCAGGGCGTCAAATCGGGCGACTTCGTCCACGGGCAGCCAACCCGGATCCGGGTCAAGGTCCGGATCGTAATAGGGCACGACCATGCGTCCGCCGGCGTCGTCCACCAGGATGGTGCACAGGGTTGAGCGGCCGCCGGGCACGCGGCGCACCCGGGCGAGCCCCAGGCCGGCCTTCGCCAGATCCTCCAGGGTGCGGCGGCCGGTATCGTCGTCACCCACCCGCGCCCAGTATTCCACCTGTCCGCCCAGGCGGACCATTGCGGCACCCCCGCTGGCGGCCATACCGCCGGCCAGTTGGACGCATGCGGTGGGCAGCACCTTGGTGGGGGTGGACGGGATGGCCGGCACCTTGAAAACGGTGTCGAAGGTCGCGGCACCGACGCAAAGCAGGCGGGAAGGGATCATGGCGGGCTATTCGGGAGGATCGGCTGATTAACACTACATGCAGACCCGCTGCCGGTTGCGACAATGGTTTTCAGGGGATTCCAACAACTGCTAAAATGCATAAAATTAACTATTGCACCGCACGGCATGGTTTCTACGGTGGCCTCTTTTACGCGGATGCAGTCACACGGCCCAAAGCGCGTCTATACTCCCCAATCCCTTGAATTTTGGTTCGGGAAACTCGAAAGCGACTGGGCTGGCGCGTTTAGTGAGACCCAGCTTGAGAGCGGCCGGCAGTTATATCGCAACGGCGAGGTGCGCGAACTCGAGCTGACGGCCCAGGATGCGATCATCCACCGCCGGGTGGACAAGCGTGACGAGTATGCGGTCATCGAGTGGAGCGGGGAGGGTCTGAGCGTGCGTTCCTCCACGACCGACCGCGAAATCGCCCATGCCCTGGCCGTGGCGGGGTTGCATGAGATTGAGGAATTGGTGGCGGATGAAATCTCACCGCTGCCGGGTGAACCGCCGCGGACTCCGGTGGTGCCGGCCAATCTTAAAAACAACAACCAGAACACTTACCGCAATGGCAACGGGATTGGTAACGGTGCCGCCAAGGCTGCCGCCGCGGCCCCGGCGAGCAGTGCTCGTCCGACCGCCAAGCCTCCGTCCGCCAGCACCACGGTCCGTTCCCTGTTGCTGCTGTTCAAGACCAAGACCGCGGGGCTGACCTTTCAGGCCTACTGGGTTGAGGCGGACGGCAAGACGCGTCATCCCGCGCTCGGATCGGCCGCGCATGCCGATGGCAACGGACATGTCACCTCCGGCGAACGCACCAAGCTCATCGGCCTGGCGGCCTACGCCCGGAAAGCCCATTTCCAGTACAACCAGAACACGGGCATCTATGTGCTCGAGTCGCTGGTGGAGATCCCGAATTTCCTGAAGGTCACCCTGCCGGCGTGGCGGCGGTTGTTCGTGATCGAACTCGACGAGCGCTCCGCAAATTTGCTCAAGGGCACGCGCACGGTCGAATTGGAGGCCGTGGCCGAACGCGTGGTCAAATCCGGCGGCGGGGCCGCGGACGGCACCGGCTTGAACCTCCGGTGGATCTTCCGCTCCGGCGAACGGCTGCTGACCGACGCGGAGGTCAATGCGCTCCTCAAGCGGGGCGGCGGACCGGTCATCCTTCCGAATCTCGGCATCGTGGCCCTGGCGCCGGAGCGCTGGGAATCGTTCCACGCCTGGGAGCGCAACGTCGCCGACACGCATGGCGACGGCACGCTTTCGCCCTACCTGATTTTCTCCCTCTTCAACGATGCGCGCCTGAAGCTCACACTGTCGCCCGAGATTGAAGCGTGGCGGCGGACCGTGCTCGCGCCGCCCGCGACCTCCCCCGTATTGCCGGACCTGTTGCGTCCGTACCAAAAGCGCGGCGTCGAATGGCTCGGTCACCTGTGCGACGTGGGCTGCCACGGACTGCTGGCGGATGAGATGGGGCTGGGCAAGACCCTGCAGGTGCTCTCGCTCCTCGTCACACGGCCGGTGCCCGGACGGCCCGCGCTGATCGTGTGCCCGGCGAGTGTCGTGCCGGTGTGGCGCGAGGAAATCGCGCGCTTCTACCCGCAGCTGAAGGTCGACGTGCTCAAGGCCGGGAATGATTTCAGCGTGCGGACCGATGATGTCGTCTGGCTGGCCAGTTACACGCAGCTCCGCAAGCACCGCGCCCTGCTGCCGGCGCACGAGTTTGGCTACGCCGTCCTCGACGAGGGCCAGTTCATCAAGAATCCCGACGCCAAGGTCACGCAGACGTGCTTTGCCGTCCGCGCGCAGCACCGCCTGGTGCTTACCGGCACGCCGCTGGAAAACCGCCAGCTCGACCTGTGGAGCATCTTTCGCTTCCTGCTCCCGGGCCTCCTCGGGTCGCGCTCATCGTTCGAGGGTGCGCTGCACTCCGACCGCACGGGCACGCTGGAGCGGCTGCGCGCGCAGCTCGCCCCCTTTATTCTCCGCCGCACCAAGCGGGAGGTCGCCACCGAGCTGCCGCCGAAGGTCGAGATGGACCTGATCTGCCCGCTCACCGATGTGCAGCGCGCCGAGTACGCCCGGATCTGCTCCGAGGGTCTCGAGCGGCTCGGCGACGATGTCGGCGCGGCGATGCGCGAGAAGTCGTTCGGCTTCCTCGCCCTCCTCACCCGCCTGCGCCAGACCTGCTGCGATCCCGACATGCTGCCGTGGCGCACCTCGCCGCTCCGCGACTCCGGCAAGATCACGCTCCTCATGGAGAAACTGGCCGAGATCGTCGGCAGCGGACACAAGGTCGTCATCTTCTCGCAATTCGTGATGCTGCTCGACCGCGTGCGCTCCGCGATGGTGGAGCAGTTCCCGGAACTGCCCCGCTTCGAGCTCACCGGCATGACGCTGGACCGGCAGAAGCCGGTTTCGTCTTTCCAATCCGCCTCCGGTGCCGCGGCGATGCTCGTTTCGCTCAAGGCCGCGGGCACGGGCATCACGCTGCATGCCGCGGACTATGTTTTCCTCCTCGACCCGTGGTGGAATCCCGCGGTCGAGGCCCAGGCAGTGGACCGCGTGCACCGCATCGGGCAGACCAACACGGTTTTCGTCTACCGCATGGTGACCGCCGGCACCATCGAGGAGCGCATCCAGGCGCTGAAGGCCGACAAGAAGGATCTGTTCGACAAGCTCATCGGCGGCCTGGGTGGCGATTTCGACCTGAGCCAGCATTTCTCCTCCCTGCAGAGCCTCGTGCAGCTGACGGCGCAGGCGGAGCAGGAAAGCGAACCGGAAGTTTACACGCTCGATTAAGTGATTGGGTCGCGACGGCCTGACTGTAGGAGCGGCTTTATGCCGCGATGGTTGCGCTCACGATCGCGGCATAAAGCCGCTCCTACAGTGAAGGCCATCATGGTTCGTACCGCCTGTTCGGAGACCGGGAGCAACCTGCGGCAGGTCCGACTTCGCGTCCGCGGTTCAACTTTGGTCTGATCTCCGCTTGCCCCCTCAGGGTGGGAGCATTCTTATTTTTTCACCCATGAGCCACACCCACAGCGTCCGCGCCCTGCCTTCGATCATCCGCAACTTCCAGGGAGAACGGCTTGATTTCACCTTCCACCCCGGCGCCCCGGCCAACGACACCCTGGTTGTCGTGGGTCACGGTGTGACCGGCAACAAGGACCGCCCCCATCTCGTGGCGCTCGCCGAGGGCCTCGCGGCGGCGGGGCTGGCCGTGCTGCGCGTATCGTTTTCCGGCAACGGCGCGTCCGAGGGCGCCTTCACGGCCAGCACCATCACGAAGGAAACGGCCGATCTGGGCGCGGTGCTGGACGCGCTGGCCGGCTGGCGGATCGGCTACGCCGGTCACAGCATGGGCGGTGCGGTGGGGGTGTTGCGCGCCAGCCGGGACCCGCGCATCCGGTTTCTGATTTCGCTGGCGGGGATGGTGCACACGGCGGCGTTTGCCCAGCGGGAGTTCGGCACCCTCACGCCCGGAGCCGCGACCATGTGGGACAATCCGGCGTGTCCGCTATCGGCGGAGTACATGGCGGACATGGCCCGGATCGGCGATGTGCTGGCCGCGGGCCGCGCCGTGAACGTGCCCTGGCTGCTCCTGCACGGCACGGCGGATGACGTGGTGCCCGTGCAGGATTCCGAGGCGATCAAGGCGGTGGCTGGTCCGCAGGCCAAACTGGTCACGCTGCCGGAGGGGGACCATGGATTCTCCGAAGGGAACGCGCAGAAAATGGTGGGCACCGTGATTGATTGGATTCGTCAGCTGCCGCGGTGACCGGGGGGCAGCAAGTAGTGCCGGTCTTCAGCCGGCACTGTTTCGGGGAACCGAACTGCCGGGGTGGCGGGACCAGCGCGGGCTGAAGCACCGCGCTACGATCGCGTGACGATGCGGGAGGGCGCTCCGACCTGCCCACGCGGGGGCGACGCCAGCGCGGCCTGGTCGGGGAACCGAACTGCCGGGGTGGCGAGGCCAGCGCGGGTTGAAGCACCGCACCACGATCGGGTGGTGATGCGGCAGAGTAGGGCAGGTCTCCGACCTGCCTGTTAGCGCTCACTTGCGGAAGAGGCGTCAAATGGCAGGTCAGAGACCTGCCCACTCGAACCTTCCTTGCGGTGATGTTGCGAGAGGTGGTTTGAAACTTCCGAGCGCGGGCTTGTTTTCCCGGACTCCTCGCTTACGGTGCGGAGCAAAGATGAAGGCCGTCACCGATCCCGCGAAGCTGCTGATGGAGCGGCTCATGCGCCTCCTCCGGCTGCGGCTCTGGCTGGCGGAACGTCTTCAGCCCACGGAATGGCAGGCCACGCTCATGTGGGCGGCGCTGGCGGGATTTCTCGGCGCGCTGGGCGCGGCGTTGTTCAGCGCGAGCGCGGAAGGCATCCACCTGCTGCTGACCAATTCGCATTCCGGCATCGTGGAATCCATCCGCCGTCTGCCCTGGTGGGGCCGGTTGCTGGTGCCGGCCTTCGGCGGGCTGATGGCCGGTTGCGTCCTCCTGCTCGGCAAGCATCTCGTGAAGGGCAAGAGCTCGACCGACTACATGGAGGTGATCGTGCTCGGCGACGGCCGGATGCCCCTGCGCCCGGGTCTGGTCAAGGTCGTCGCCTCGCTGTTCTCCATCGGCTCGGGCGGCTCCATCGGGCGCGAGGGCCCGATGGTGCAGACGGCGGCCATGCTGGCCTCGCTGCTGGGCCGGTGGCGGCAGTTTTCCACCCAGCAGTTGCGCTTGCTGGTGGCCTGCGGCGCCGCCGCGGGCATTGCCTCCGCCTATAACGCGCCGATCGCCGGCTCGTTCTTCGTGGCGGAAATCATTTTGGGCACCATCGCGATGGAGAGCCTCGGTCCGCTGGTGGCGGCCTCGGTCACGGCCGCGCTGACCATGATGGTGCTGTCGGGGCCGGACAACCTCTACCAGGTGCCGACCTTCACCCTGCAGTCGCCGCTGGAGATGGTGCCCTACGTGCTGCTCGGCTTCATCGCCGGCACGCTGGCGCCCGGGTTTCTCCGTTCGCTCAAGCAGGCGGAGGCGATGTTTGTCGCCACCAAGCTCCCCCTGGTGCCGCGGCTGGCGTTTGGCGGACTGCTGGTGGGCTTCATTGCCATCAGCGTCCCCGAGGTTTGCGGCAACGGCTACTCGGTGATCGTGCAGATCCTGAACGGCGAAATCCCGTGGATGATCCTGCTCGGCATCGTCTGCTGCAAGTGGCTCGCGACCGCGTGCTCCGTGGGCTCGGGCGCGCCCGGCGGCGTGTTCACGCCGACGCTCTTCATGGGCGCCTCGGCCGGCTACGTGTTCGGCTCGGCGGTGCAGGTGCTGTGGGCGAGCGGCCCGAGCCCGGGGGCGTTCGCGCTGGTGGGCATGGGCGCGTTTCTTTCCGCGGCGAGCCGCGCCCCGGTCATGGCGGTCATCATGCTCTTTGAGATGACCCTCAGCTACGACATCATCCTGCCGCTCCTCCTCTGCAGCGTGGTCGCGTTTTTCACCGCCCGCGGGATCGAGGGACATTCGCTCTACAGCGAGGCGCTGCGGCGCAAGGCCGAGGAAAACCCGAAGGCGAAGCTGCAGGTCGGCCGGGTGGGGGACCTGATGAAGCCGAATCCGCCGATGGTGCCGCTCACCGCCCGCTTTGCCGAGATCGCCAAGCTCTTCATTTCCGTGCGCGTGAACAACCTCTACGTGAACGACGAGGCCGGCAGATTTGCCGGGGCGGTGTCGTTGCACGACATCAAGCCCTACCTCGCCGATCCCGGCCTGGCGGGCCTGGTCATTGCCAAGGACATTCTGCGCGAGGACTTTCCCCGCCTCCACGAGGACGATGCGCTGGCGGAGGCCCTGGGCCGGTTCCTGTCGCAGGAGGGACTCCAGCGTCTGCCGGTTGTGAATGCGGACGGCCGCCTGCTCGGCAGCCTGTCCAAGAACGACCTGATGCTCGCGCTCGTCGAGCAGCGGCGGCGGTAGGCTGGCGTTTTCAACCCGGTTACGGTGAGGCAGCGGCGGCTCCCGCCGGCGGGGGTGGTTTTGCGGCTTTGTGACATGACCGACACGGGTTTGTCACAATCGTCCGGTACAAAGGGGGGGTTCCAAGAACCCATAACCTACAAACGTAACCCATATGTTCTCACTCAAGACCAAAAGCCTTGCCCTGCTGGGCAGCCTGATGCTCGGCGCCTCGGCAGTCATGGCGCAAGACAGTGCCACCCTGCTGGACCTCCTCGTCCGCAAGGGCATTGTGACCGATCAGGAGGCCGAAGATCTCCGGGCCGATTTATCCAAGGAAAACACGGCCGCGATGGTTTCCACTTCCAAGGGGCCCAACCTCGACAAGCTGGTCATAAATGGCCGGTTCCAGGCGCAGTTTGTCAGTCTTGGGACCGACATATCCGGCACGGCCGCCGATCCCGCCACCAACCAGCACGCCTTTCTCCGCCGCATCTATGTCGGGTTCAAGCCCACCTTCGGCAACGGCTGGTCGGCCTTCCTGAATTACGATTTCGCCGGTTCCACCTTTGACGCGGCCTACATCGAATGGACGAAGAGCCCCGAGCTCTTTGTCGATGTCGGTTTCAAGAAGGCCCCGATTGGCTATGAGGAATACTTCATCTCCTCGGGCGCGTTGAAGTCCATCGAGCGCTCACCGATCACCCGCTTCTTTGTCGAGAGCAACAACGGCCGCCGCCTCGGCGCCGGCAGCTACCGCCAGGGCGTGTGGGTGGGCGGCAAGCAGTCGAACGGCCTCAGCTACGAGTTTGCGGTGACGAATCCCGAGCGCGAGGAGTCGTCCGCGGGCGCGGCCGGTGTCGGTAGCGCGGCCAACAACAATTTCGCCTACTGGGGCACGCTGGGTTACGCGAAGTCCATCGGCGGCGGCGCCCTCAAGGTGGGCGGCTCACTCGGCATCCTGCCCGACCAGGGCGGCAAGACGCTGGGCGCGGGCAACGACCTCACCGTCTGGTCGCTCTATGCCGACTACCGCCTGAATGATTTCTCGCTCATGGGTGAGTACTTCGGTTCCAAGAACGATCACGGCGTTTCGGCCACCGTTGATTCCGAATCCTCCGGTTACTGGATCCAGCCCTCCTACCGTTTCGGCGCCTATGAGGGCGTGGTGCGCTACACCTACGTCGATTCCGACGGGCGCGGCGTCCAGACGGCCGACGGCATCCGCTCGGCTCCTTCCGGCGGCACCATGGACAAGCTCTCCGAATGGTTCATCGGCCTGAACTGGTACATCCTCGGCAATGAAGCCAAGCACGACGTCAAGTTCCAGGCCGGCTACATCATGGGCGAATCGAAGGACTCCATCACCGGCGCTTCCGGCCCCAAGGCCAAGACCGATGGCATCCGCAGCATGATGCAGGTGAATTTCTGAGCCCGGCGCAGCCACCCGATCACCACCATTCCCGAACCTTCCATTTATGATCCCACATCTCAAAAAACTCGCGATCGCCGCAGCCTTCGCCGGCTGTGTTTCCACCGGTCTCTCGCAGGCCGCCAAGCTCGACGCAAACCTGCCCGAATACACGCCGGTATCCGGCATCTCGGGCAAGCTCACCTCGATCGGCTCCGACACCCTCAACAACCTGATGACCTACTGGGCGGAGGATTTTCAGAAAATCTACCCGAACGTGAAGATCGAGGTCGAGGGCAAGGGCTCCTCCACCGCGCCCCCGGCGCTCATCTCCGGCACCGCCCAGCTCGGGCCGATGAGCCGCAAGATGAAGGCCGAGGAAGTGGATGCCTTTGAAAAGAAGTACGGCTACAAGCCCCGCATGATCGGCGTCTCGATCGACGCCCTCGCGGTCTACGTCAACAAGGACAATCCGATCCAGTCGCTCACCCTCCAGCAGGTGGACGCGATCTTTTCCTCCACGCGCAAGCGCGGCGGCAAGGACATCAAGACCTGGGGCGACCTCGGCCTGACCGGCGAATGGGCGAGCAAGCCGCTCTCCCTCTACGGCCGCAATTCCGCCTCCGGCACCTACGGCTTCTTCAAGGAGCTCACGATGAAGAACGGCGACTACAAGAGCTCGGTCAAGGAGCAGCCCGGTTCCGCCTCGGTGGTGCAGGGCGTCGAGAACGAACTCGGCGGCGTCGGCTACTCCGGCATCGGCTACAAGACCTCCGGCGTCCGCGCGCTGGACATCGCCGACAAGGCCGGCCCGATTGTGGCCAACCAGGCCAATGCCGAGTCCTTCAAGTACCCGATCGCGCGCTACCTGTACGTCTACATCAACGCCGATCCCTCCAAGGGCCCGGACCCGATCGTGCGCGAGTTCATCCGTTTCGTCCTCTCCAAGAACGGCCAGGATGACACCATCAAGGACGGCTACTTCCCGCTGCCGGCCAAGAAGGCGGCCGAATTCCTTGAGAGCTCGGGCTGCATGTAACCATCGCTAATCGACTGATCATGGCCCGGTTGTCAGACGACCGGGCCTTTTTTTACGGAAGACCGGGCGGTCCGTCACAGCATTGTAACATTCGGCGGGGGTTTTGCGCTTGTCGCTCCCCGCACCCCGGTCCGTTTTCGCACAGGCAAGTACACCACGCATTCATCGCTCCATGCCGGCTCCCGACTCCACGCCTCCCTTCTCCGCGCCCAGGCGGGCCCCCCTGGTGAACAAGAAGGTATCGCGCCGCGTAAAACTGATCGACCGGGCCGCGGACATCTTTGTGCGCACGAGCGGCATCGGGATCGTGGTGATCGTGGCGCTGATATTCGTCTTCATCGGGATGGAGGCGCTGCCGCTGTTCCGCCCGGCGCAACAGCAGCAAGTGTTCCGCGAGAAAATGCCGGGTTTCAACGCGCCGGAGCAGGTGCTCGCGCTGGGTCTGGATGAATATGAATCCCACCTGTACTACGTCGACGGCCCCGCCCGCGTGGTCCGCTTCATCGAGGCGGAGGACCGCGCGAAAGTGGAGACGTTTTCCCTGGCCACCGTCCGTGATCCGGCGCCGCAGTTCACCGTCGCGTACCGGACACCGACACGGGAAAAGATCATCCTCGGCACGGCCGATGGACGGCTGGTAATCGCCGCGGCCAAGTTTCAGGTAACCTACGACGAGCACACGGGCCGCACGGTGAAACCCGGGCTGAGCCGGCTCGGCCAGATCACCGCCTTTGCCGACGGCCAGCCCGTGCGGCACGCGTACCTGCGCCAGAACGCCAACGGGGATCTGATCTACGCCGCGGTCGCCGCCGACGGGCGGATCGTGACCGGCAAATTCATCGAGGATGAACCGCCCGAGGACCCGCTGCCGGTCGGCGGGGAAATCTCCGGCAACATCACCGGGTTGATCGTTGATTATGAAAACAACCGCCTGTTTGTCGCGACCGACAGCCGGAAACTTTACCAGTGGTACCTTGATTACGACCGTGAGGCTCCGTTCCGGGTCTACGACCTGACCTCCCCCGTCACGGCGCTCGAATACCTCATCGGCGACACGGCCTTGTTGATGGGCTTTGCCGATGGCCGGGTGGAATCCTGGTTCGGCGTCCGCGAGGCGGAGGATGACGTGCGCAAGCCCATCCAGCTCATCCACAGCTTCCAGCGCCTGCCCGCCGCCGTGACGCGGATCCAGCCCTCCGGCCGGGACAAGGGCTTCGTCGTGGGTGCGGCGGACGGCACGGTTAACCTGAATTTCTCGACTTCGGAACGCACGCTCCTGCGGTACCGGGTTGACGGCCCGGTGCAGCAGCTGGCCTATTCGCCCAAGCTCACCGCCCTGCTGGCCCTCGACACCGGCGGCCGCCTGGATTTCCGTACGATCGACAACCCGCATCCGGAAATCTCGTTCAAGGCGCTGTTCGGCAAACTGCATTACGAGGGTTACGACGAGCCCGACTATGTCTGGCAGAGCACGGGCGGCACCGATGATTTTGAGGCCAAGTTCAGCCTGGTCCCGCTGATCATCGGCACGCTCAAGGGGGCGTTTTACGGATTGCTCTTTGCCATTCCGGTGGCGGTTTTCGCCGCCCTTTACACTTCGCAGTTCATGCATCCCTCCCTGCGGGCATTCCTGAAGCCCCTGATCGAGATCATGGCCGCCCTGCCGAGTGTGGTCATTGGTTTTCTGGCCGGCCTCTGGCTCGCCCCCCTGCTCGAGCAGGTTGGGGGGCGTCATGCTGCTGCTCCTCGTCGGCCCCTGGTCGTGCTGGCCGGCGCGGTGCTGCGGAACACACGCCCCGCCGCTGGCGCGGACGCTTCCCAGCCGGGCGCGAGATCGTGCTCATCGTGCCGCTGGTCGTCCGGGTCTTCGCTGCTGCGCAGGGCTCGGCCCTCTTCGAGGCCTCGCCTTCGGCGGCGACTACCAGGCCTGGCTGTTCGACGTCACCGGCCTGCAGTACGACCAGCGCAACGCCATCGTCGTCGGCCTGGCGATGGGCTTCGCGGTCATCCCGATCATCTTCACCATTTCCGAGGACGCCTTCTCCAACGTGCCCAAGTCCCTGCGCTCGGGCTCGCTCGCCCTCGGCGCCAGCCGCTGGCAGACGGTGACCGCGTGTGATTGCCCGACCGCTCCGCCCGGCATCTTCTCGGCGGTCATGATCGGTTTCGGCCGCGCCGTCGGCGAGACCATGATCGTCCTCATGGCGACCGGCAACACGCCGATCCTGGAGCTTCACGCCTTCAACGGCTTGCGCACCCTCTCGGCCAACATCGCGGTGGAGATTCCGGAAGCGCCCGTGGCGGGCACCCTCTACCGGGTGCTCTTCATCGCCGCCCTGCTGCTCTTCATCCTGACCTTTGCCTGCAATACGATCGCCGAGGTCGTCCGCCAGCGCCTGCGGGAAAGATACCAGGCCGTCTGATTCCGCCCATGTCCCACTCTCCACTTTCCCAATCAACGAACGCCGCGCGTCGCATCGGCCAGTTCCTGCGGCGGGGCGACCAGTTCATCTGGCTGAGCGGCGGGGCCATGGGCCTGGCCGCGCTGCTGATTGTCGGCCTGCTGGGCCTGGTCTTCGTCAGCGGCTTCACGTTTTTCTGGCCGTACAATGTCGTCACGGCCGATCGCGCCGACGGCACGCCGGTGCTGGGCGTCATCACGAATTCCCAGGAAGAGCGGCTCGACCCGGCGGGCAATGTGATGAAGGCCGCCCAGACCCAGTTCAAGGTCGGCGCCCGCGAGCTCTATGGCTTCGATTTCATCTGGATCAAGAAGGCCGAGCTTTCGAACTTCCGGGTGGACCCGGAGGTCATTGCCTTTGAGCGCCAGGAATACGGCGACTTCTACGGCCTGCTGCACGGGATCGAGTACAAGGGGAAGCCCGTCGCGGACGCCGCGACCGCCTGGGCCCTGCTGCAGGAAAAACGTCCGGAGGCCCGGGACTTGGCGGCCAGGGCCAAAAAAATCCAGCGGGATGCCATCGGCGAAGTGAATGCCGAGATCCAGCGGGCCAACCTCAAGCTGAAGGTCGCCCGTCGCAAGGCGGCCGGGGCGGCGCTCGATCCGGCTTTCGAGAACCCGCTCAAGGAATCGCTGGCCCGGAACCAGGCCCGGTACGAGCAGCTCCGCCTCGAAGCCGAGGCGCTCTCCGCCCAGGCGGAGGAATATGCCGCCGTGGTCGGCACCGTGGATGGCCAGCGGAAGACCGTGCCGCTCGCCGCCATTGTCCGCGCCTTCCGGCCCAATCAGATGTCCAAGCTGGAAAAGCTCGGGATGTATTTCAGCCGCGCGGCGGAGTTCGTCTATGGCGAGCCGCGTGAATCCAACACCGAGGGCGGCGTCTGGCCGGCCATCTTTGGCACCGTGATCATGACGCTCATCATGAGCATCGTCGTCACCCCCTTCGGCGTCGTGGCGGCGTTCTACCTGCGCGAATACGCCAAGCAGGGGCCCTTTGTCCGGATGGTGCGCATTGCCATCAACAACCTCGCCGGCGTGCCTTCGATCGTCTTCGGCGTCTTCGGCCTCGGGTTTTTTGTCTACTTCATCGGCGGTGGCATCGACCGGATGTTTTTCCCCGACATGCTGCCCACGCCCACCTATGGCACCGGCGGCATCCTCTGGGCGTCCCTCACGCTGGCCTTGCTCACGGTGCCCGTGGTGATTGTCGCCACCGAGGAGTCCATCGCCGCCGTCCCGCGCGGCACGCGCGAGGGTTCGCTCGCCCTTGGCGCCTCGAAATTCCAGACGCTCGTCAACGTCGTGCTGCCGGCCTCGGTGCCGGGCATCCTTACCGGTGTCATCCTCGCCATGGCCCGCGGCGCGGGCGAGGTCGCGCCGCTCATGATCACCGGCGTCGTCAAGCTGGCGCCCGAGCTGCCGCTCGACGGGCACTTCCCGTTCTTTCACCTCGACCGCAAGTTCATGCACCTCGGGTTCCATATCTATGACGTGGGTTTCCAATCGCCCAACATCGAGGCGGCCAAGCCCATGGTCTTCACGACCACGCTGCTGCTCATAGCAATCGTCGTTATCCTGAACCTCTTCGCCATCCGGTTGCGCGACCACATCCGGAAGAAGTACCAGACCGGCGCCTTTTGATGAACTCAGCCCCTCTCTCCGCCCATCAACTCATGGACACACCCACGCAAACCCCTTCCTCCGGCCGACCGGCCCGCTCCGTGACCGTGCCGACCGGCAAGGGGCAATCCGCTCCCGGCGCCGTTACCAAGATCAGCGTGCGGGATCTCAGCCTCCATTACGGGGCCAAGCAGGCGCTGTTCGACATCTCGATGGATATCCTGGGCAACCAGGTGACCGCCTTCATCGGGCCCTCGGGCTGCGGTAAATCCACGCTGCTGCGCTGTTTCAACCGCATGAACGACCTCGTCGACGGCGTGAAGGTCAGGGGCAGCGTGATGCTGTCCGGGCAGGATATTTTTGCGCCCGACCTGGATGTCATCGAGCTGCGCAAGCGCGTGGGCATGGTATTCCAGAAATCCAATCCTTTCCCGAAATCCATCTACGAGAACGTGGCCTATGGCCTGCGGGTGGCGGGTGTCACGGACAAGGCCGTGCTGGACGAGACCGTGGAAAAATCGCTCCGCGGCGCCGCGCTCTGGGACGAAGCCAAGGACCGACTGCAGGAAAGCGGCCTGGGCCTGTCGGGCGGCCAGCAGCAGCGGCTCTGCATCGCCCGCGCCATTGCCGTGCAGCCGGACATCATCCTCATGGACGAGCCCTGCTCGGCCCTCGATCCCATCGCCACGGCCAAGGTCGAGGAGCTGATCCACGAGCTGAAGAGCGAGTACACGATCATCATCGTGACCCACTCCATGCAGCAGGCGGCCCGCGTTTCCGACAAGACCGCGTTTTTCTACCTTGGTAAGCTGATCGAGTACGCCGATACTCAGACCGTTTTCATGAATCCCGCCAACCCGCAGACGGAAGCTTACGTCTCGGGCCGGTTCGGCTGAGCCCCAGCGCCATGAGCAACACCAATCCCGCCCCCGAATTCCCCCCGCACATGAAACGCTTCTTCGATGCCGAGCTCGAGACCTTCCGCGCCCATCTCATGCAGATGGGTGAAATCTCCGTCCGGCAGGTGCACGATGCCATCAAGGCCCTCGTCGAAGGCGATGTCGGGCTCGCCGACCGGGTGATTGCGGCCGACGACGAACTGGACCAGTTGGAGATCAAGATCGACGAGGAGGCCGTGCGCTACATGAGCCTGCGCGCACCCATCGCCACGGAGCTGCGCCTGGTCATCGTGGGCATGAAGGCCTCGCATGACCTCGAGCGGGTGGGGGACGAGGCCGTCGGCATCGCCAAGCGCGCCGTGCGCCTTGCCGCCGAGCCGCCGCTCAAGCCCTATGTGGACATTCCGCGCATGACCACCATGGCGCTGGAGATGCTGCGCGATGCGCTCGACTGCCTGTTCCACCACGACGCGGACAAGGCCCTCGCCGTCATCCGCCGCGACGAGGAAGTCGACCAGCTCAACAAGCAGCTCTACCGCGAACTGACCAGTTTCATGATCGAGAAGCCCGGCACCATCAGCCGCGCCATCGAACTCATGTTCATCTCGAAGTCACTCGAGCGCATCGCCGACCACGCCACCAACATTGCCGAGGAGATGATCTACCTCGCCAAGGGCAAGGACGTGCGCCACGACGACGCCGTCAAAAAGGGTGCCGCCATTCCCTGAGCCGGTCCGCATGTAACGCATTGTGTTACATGCGGGAATTGACCCGCTTGGTGGGTATCGTCCTTTGGCAGTAATTGCCTCGGTGCGACCGGTCCCGGCTCGACCTGTCTTCTGACCGAAGAAGGATCAAGGGAAGACTCTTCATGTCGATCCCACTCCGGTGGCCTGGCAGCCGACTTCTCCTGCTTGAAGCCGCCTATGATGCGGCGCGCGCCGCGGCGCGGCAGGGCCGTTTGGTGCAGGCGCGTCTCAACGCGGCCTGACGGTCAAGCCCGGTCCCGGCACGCCGCTTTGGAATGAACTGCTGAAGGAGGTGCAGCCTTGGGTGCGGAAGCGGGGAACCAAGGCCCGGCTCGCCCGATACCTTGGTTTGCCGCGCCAGCGGCTGCAGGATTGCCTGAAGGCCCGCACCGCCTGTCTCGATGCCGAGCGCACGCTCCGACTCCTGTGCTGGGTGATGCACCGACGCCAGGGCCGGGACATTGCGTTCTGAACCGTCGACCGAACACCGCGATCCCATACCTCCTGAGGCTTGCCAGCACACCGGGCCGCAAACTCGTGGCAGGAGCGGACGATAGTAACGCAATGCAACCGCCCTGGACCCGGGCGGCTGACACGTTACTGCGGGCCGGGGGCGGAGTCCGACGCGCGCGGTTGTTTCAGCGCCAGTTCGATCAGGAAGCCGAGGAGGCCGGTGACGGGGAGGGTGAGCACCCAGGCCCAGATGATGCGTTCCACCAGGCCCCATTTCACGGCGCTGAGGCGCTTGGAGGCGCCGACGCCCATGATGGACGTGGAGATGACATGGGTGGTCGAAAGGGGCACGCCGATCGTCGAGGCGCCGTGAATGATGAGCGCGGCGGTGGTCTCGGCGGCGAAGCCGTGGATGGGCTGCAGCTTCACCATCTTGTGGCCCATGGTGCGGATGATGCGCCAGCCGCCGCCGGCGGTGCCGGCGGCCATGGTGAGCGCGCAGGAAATCATGACCCAGCGGGGAACCTCAAACACGGGAGTTTCCAGGAAGGAAATCGCGGCGGGCAGGTCCTTGAAAATTCCCGCCTGCGTGCCCGTGAAGAGGGCGAGGGTGATGATGCCCATGGTTTTCTGGGCGTCGTTCGAGCCGTGGCTGTAGCCCATGAAACCGGCGCTCACGAGCTGGGCCTTGCCGAAGATCAGGCCGACGATGCGCGGGGTGGTCTTGCGCAGCACGGCCATCAGCAGAAACATGAGGAGCGCGCCGATCACAAAGCCCAGGAACGGCGAGGTGAACATGGGCAGCACGATCTTCGGCCACAGGCCGCTGTGCACGCCCTTGTCGTCGACGAGGTGCCACTTGAGCGCATTCCAGTTGCCATCCGCCGACGCCATCGCCGCACCGCAGAGTCCGCCCACGAGGGCATGGCTCGAACTCGAGGGCAGGCCAAGCCACCACGTCAGCAGGTTCCAGACGATCGCGCCGAGGAGGGCGCTGAGCACCGTGGTCATGTTGACAAAACTGGTGTCCACCAGGCCCTTGCCGATGGTGGTGGCCACCGCCGTCCCCATCAGCGCGCCGAGCAGATTCCAAAAGGCCGCCCAGGCCACCGCCTGACGGGGGGTCAGCACCTTGGTTGAGACGACAGTGGCGATGGCGTTGGCCGTGTCGTGAAAACCGTTGATGTACTCGAAGACGAAGGCGGCCAGCAGAACGAGCAGGAACAGCGTCATGGGGACGGGTGGACGCGGCTCAGGAGTACTTCAGCACGATCTGGACGACGACGTTGCCGGCGTTGCGGCAACGGTCCACGGCGCGCTCCACCAGCTCGTAAATTTCCTGCAGGATCACGAGCTCCTTGGCATCGCAGGGTCCGTGATAGAGTTCCTTCAGCAGATCGAGCATCACCTTGTCGGCTTCGCCCTCGGCATACTGCAGGCGGTCGTTGGCCTCGCGGATGCGCTCGATGTTGGTGCCGCCGCGCAGTTCCTTGACCATGAAAACCACGGCGTCCGAGGCCACCTGCAACAGTTCCGCCTGCCGCTCGAAGGCGGAGGAGGGGACCTTGCCGGGGTAGATGGAAAGACGCTCGACGATCTTCTCGACGGATTTGGGAATGCGGTAGAGGGCGAAGGAGAGCGCCTCGATGTCCTCGCGCTCGAGCGGCGTCACGAAGGTTTTGCTCAGCGCCTCGGTCATTTCATGGCGGACGCGCTTTTCCTTGCGCCGGCTCTGGACGAATTCGTCGAGGTTGGCGGGGGAGGCCCCGGCGCCCAGATGCTTCAGGTACGTGCCGAAAAGGGTGACGCTGGTATTGGCCGCATCCGCCCCCTCCTCAAGCAGGTCATAAAACTTATCCTCTTTGCCGAATAGCTTTTTGAGCGAGAACATGCGCCTGTCTGACTAGGGGTGAATGTGACAATCGTGCAACACATCATTCTGCCAACCTCTAGGCCCGCCCGCGCAACCGGGACCACAGCAGGCCCAGATACTCATACACCGCCTTGGTGCTGCGCTCGAGGCCGCTGAGATCGCAGGTCCAGTCATTCCAGCGAAAATCCGGATTGGGTCGGGCGATAAAGTCCGTGGGGCAGGGGACGGGGGAGAGCCCCTGCCGGCGCAGGAGGGCGATGGTGCGGGGCATGTGCCAGGCGGAGGTCACCAGGGCAAACGGCTCGGAGCCGAGTGCCGCCGCCAGGGCGAGGGCCTCGTCCTCGGTGTCGCGGACGTTGTCCAACAATTGGATCCGTCCGGCCTCCACCCCGAGGCCGCGGGCAGCCCCGGCCAGCACGGCGGCGTGGGTGGCGTAGCCCGCCCGGCCCGGGCCGGTACAGATCATCCTTGCCCGTGGCAGCAGACGCGCGAGCCGCACCCCCTCGGTGATCCGGGCGAGGGCCGAGGCGCTCAGGCGCTGCGCATCGGCCAGCCCGGGTGTGTCCACATGGCCGCCGCCGAGCACCACGATGATCCGGCAGGCGGCCAGTGCCTCCGGCAGCGGCGCGCCAGCCGCCAGTTCCGGGATGGCGGAATAGCGGGATTCCAAGGGTCGGAGCAGCGCCATGCCCGTCTGTTTATGGCTCAGGACCAGCAGCAAACCCAGGCCGGTGAATACCAGTCCGCGACCCAACCGCACCCGGCGTGTGAAAATCGAGAGGAGGGTTCCTGCGAGTATAAGCGCCACGCAGAACTGCAGTGGCATTAGAAAGTACGAAACGGCTTTCTTGAGCGCGAAGAGCATGGACGGGTAAAGGCGGTGGCCGACGACCGGCGGCCGGTGTATTGGGATGAAACCCCGGCCGGGGAACGAGCCAATTATGCGCAGGTGCCGACCCGGCGCTTCCTGCCAATCGCCGCATCGCGAATGCCAAGATATGCGCAGCAGCAGACCGCATTTCTTGGCATTCTGATTGCGGCCCGCGGGACCACTTCCAAAGGGCCACCCATACCATGCCCAGCCAGTCTGCCACACCTGTTTTCGCCACCTGTGATGCCAACGAGGCCGTCGCCTCCACGGCCTACCGGCTCAACGAGCTGGTCGTGATCTATCCCATCACGCCGTCCTCACCCATGGCGGAATTCTGCGATGAATGGTCCGCCGCCGGGCGCAAAAACCTCTGGGGCGAGATTCCGCGCGTGGTCGAGATGCAGTCCGAAGGCGGCGCCGCCGGCGCCGTGCATGGCGGCCTGCTCGGGGGCGCGCTCACGACGACCTTCACGGCCTCGCAGGGCCTGCTGCTGATGATTCCCAATCTATACAAGATTGCGGGCGAGCTGTTGCCGCTGACCCTGCATGTGAGTGCACGCGCGCTCGCCGCCCAGGGCCTGTCGATCTTTGGCGATCACTCGGACGTGATGGCCTGCCGCGCCACGGGCTGCGCCCTGCTGTGCAGCAACTCGGTGCAGGAGGCGCATGACCTCGCCCTGATCGCGCACACCGCGAGCTACAAATCGCGCATCCCCTTCATTCATTTCTTTGACGGTTTCCGGACCTCGCATGAGGCGCAGAAGATCGCCATGCTCACGGATGCCCAGATCCGTGCGATCGTGCCGGAGGAGGACATCGCGTCCTTCCGGGCGCGGGCCATGTCGCCGGATCGTCCCACCGTGCGGGGCACGGCGCAGAATCCCGACGTCTATTTCCAGGGCCGCGAGGCCGTGAACCGCTTCTATGATGCGCTCCCGGGCATCGTCCAGGGGGTCATGGATCGCTTCGCCGCCGTGACCGGCCGGGCCTACCATCTGTTTGAATACCATGGGCATCCCGAGGCCGAGCGCGTGATCGTGGCGATGGGCAGCGGCATCGAGACCGTCGAGGAGACCGTGGACTGGATGGTCGCCCGCGGTGAAAAGGTCGGCGTCATCGCCGTCCGCCTCTTCCTCCCCTTCCACCTGAAGTCGTTCCTCGCGGCGCTGCCCAAATCGGTCAAGGCGATCGCCGTGCTCGACCGCACCAAGGAGCCGGGTTCGATCGGCGAACCCCTTTATCTCAATGTGCAGACCGCCCTCGCGGAGGGCCGTTCGCCGCTGGCCGGATCCCCGCGCGTGGTGGGCGGACGCTACGGCCTGGGCTCGAAGGAATTCACCCCGGGCATGGTCAAGGGCGTGTTCACGCACCTCGTCGGCTGGGAGCCGCAGAACCATTTCACCGTGGGCATCATCGACGATGTCACCGGCACCTCGCTGGCCTACGAGGCGGAGTTCAACATCGAGGCGGCGGATGTGCGCCGCTGCGTGTTCATCGGCCTCGGTGCCGACGGCACCGTGGGGGCGAACAAAAACTCGATCAAGATCATCGGCGAGCAGACGTCCAACTACGCCCAGGGCTATTTCGTCTACGACTCGAAGAAATCGGGTTCGATGACGATCTCGCACCTGCGCTTCGGTCCGCGCCCGATCCGCGCGCCCTATCTCATCAGCGTCGCGGACTTTGTGGCGTGCAGCCAGTTCAGCTTCGTGGGCCGCACGGACGTGCTGAAATATGCCGGTCCGAAGGCGACCGTCCTGCTGAATTCCCCCTACACCCCGGAGGAGACCTGGAAGAAGCTGCCGCTCGACTGGCAGCAGAAGATCATCGCGCGCGGTTTGAAGCTCTATGTCATCGACGCCACGCATGTCGCGCAGGCGAGCGGCATGGGCCGGCGCACGAACACCGTTCTGCAAACCTGTTTCTTCGCCCTTTCCGGTGTCCTCCCGCAGGAAGACGCCATCAAGCAGATCAAGAAGGCCATCGACAAGACCTACGGCCGCAAGGGCGAGCAGATCGTGAAGATGAACTACGCCGCGGTGGATGCGGCCCTCGCCGGCCTGAAGGAAGTGTCGATTCCGAAGGAAGCGGCGGCCGATGCCGTCGCCACGGTCCCGCCCAGTTTCAGCCATGCGCCGGAGTTTGTGCAAAAGGTCACGGCCCGCCTGCTGGCGGAGGAGGGCGACCTCATGCCCGTCAGCGCCATCCCGCTCGACGGCTGCTGGCCGACCGGCACCGCCCGCTTCGAGAAGCGCAACATCGCCCTCGAGATCCCGACCTGGGACGCCTCCATCTGCATCCAGTGCAACAAGTGCGTGATGGTCTGCCCGCACGCCGCCATCCGCGCCAAGATCTATCCCGCCGCCGAACTCGCGGGTGCGCCCGCCGGCTTCGCTTCGACGGCATTCAAGTCGAAGGACTTCCCCGACCAGAAGTACACGATTCAGGTCGCGGCCGAGGATTGCACCGGCTGCTCGATCTGCGTGCAGGTCTGCCCGGCCAAGGACAAGACCAACCCGCGCCACAAGGCGATCGACATGGTGCCGCAGGAGCCGCTGCTCGCGCAGGAGCGCGCCAACTGGGACTTCTTCATGAAGTTGCCGGATCCCGACCGCACCAAGCTCGACCTCACGACCGTGAAGGGCACCCAGTTCCTCGAGCCCCTGATCGAGTTCTCCGGCGCGTGCGCCGGTTGCGGCGAGACGCCCTACTTGAAGCTGCTCACGCAACTCGTGGGTGACCGCCTCTTCATCGCCAACGCCACCGGTTGCTCCTCCATCTACGGCGGCAACCTGCCGACCACGCCCTATTGCACCAACCGCGAGGGCCGCGGTCCGACCTGGGCCAACTCGCTCTTCGAGGACAACGCCGAGTTCGGTCTCGGCATCCACCTCGCCGTCGAGCAGCGCAACCGCACCGCCCGTGAATTCGTGGCGCGGCTCGCCCCGCGCATCGGCGACACCCTTGCCAAGGCCATCCTCGATGCGGACCAGAGCAACGAGGCCGGCATCGCGGCCCAGCGCGATCGCGTGCTGGCCCTGCGCACCGCCCTGAAAGGGGCGAACGGCCCCGACATTTCCCGGATGCTCGCCCTCGCCGACGACCTCGTGAAGAAGTCCGTCTGGATCGTCGGTGGCGACGGCTGGGCCTATGACATCGGTTACGGCGGCCTCGACCACGTCCTGGCCTCCGGCGCCAACGTCAAGGTGCTCGTCCTCGACACCGAGGTCTATTCCAACACCGGCGGCCAGTCCTCCAAGTCCACGCCGATGGGCGCGGTGGCCAAGTTCGCCGCGGGCGGCAAGGGTGTCGCCAAGAAGGATCTCGCCCTCATGGCCATGCAATACGGCCACGTCTACGTCGCCCGCGTCGCCTTTGGCGCCAAGGACGGCCAGACGGTCGCCGCCATGCGCGAGGCCGAGGCCTACAACGGCCCGGCGCTGATCATCGCCTACTCGCACTGCATCGCGCACGGCTTCCCGCTCCATCTCGGGCTCGAGCAGCAGAAGCTCGCGGTCGACACCGGCTACTGGCCGCTCTTCCGCCACGATCCCCGGATCGCGGCCGAGGGCGGGGTGGCGCTGAAACTCGATTCGCCCGCACCCAAGACCGAACTCTCCAAGTTCATGGCCAACGAGACGCGCTTCGGCATCCTCAAGAATGTCGATCCCGCCCGGGCCGCCGAACTCGGGGTCCTGGCCCAGGCGCAGGTGCACAAGCACTACGCCCTCTATCAGCAACTTGCCGCCTCGCACGGCACCAACGGCAAACCCTCAACTCCCGCGCCGGCTCCCGTCGCACCCGCCAAGTCATGAACCTCACCACCGATTATCTCGGCCTCAAGCTTCGCAATCCGCTCATTGTCGGCGCCTCGCCCTTTGCCGACAACGGCAGCGTGGCGCAGCAGCTGCAGGACGCCGGCGCCGCCGCCATCGTCATGCGCTCGCTGTTCGAGGAGCAGATCGACGCCGAGCAGCGCGCCCTGACGTACCACCTGGAAACCCCGGCCGAGAGCAATTCCGAGGCGACCTCGTTCTTCCCGGCCTACGACGAGTACCAGCTCGCACCGGAACTGTACCTGAAGCAGATCGAGCGGCTCAAAAAGCAGCTCAGCATCCCGGTCATCGCCTCGTTGAACGGCTGCCGGCCCGGCGGCTGGACGGATTATGCCGTCAAGTTCGAGGGCGCCGGCGCCGATGCGATCGAGCTGAACCTTTACCAGCTCGTGACCGATCCCGACGTGCCCGGCGACGAGGTTGAGGCCGACATGCTGGAGACCGTGCGCAGTGTCACCTCCTCGGTGCGCGTGCCGGTGTCGGTGAAGATCTCGGCCTTCCACACGGCTCCCGCCAACTTCGCCATGCTCCTGCAGGAGGCCGGCGCGCAGGGCCTGGTGCTGTTCAACCGCTTCTATCAGCCCGATTTCAACATCGAGGACCTCGAGGTGGAGCCGCAATTGAAGCTCTCCGATTCCAGCGAACTCCTGATGCGCCTGCGCTGGCTGGCGATCATCTCGCCGAACTTCCGCAAGTCGCTTTCCGCGTCCGGCGGCGTGCACAGCACGGAGGACCTGGTGAAGGCCATCCTCGCCGGCGCGCATTCGGTGCAACTGGTGTCGCTCCTGCTCCGGCAGGGACCGCGCATGATCACCCTGCTGCTCGAGGGTTTGGGCGAGTGGATGACCACCCACGGGTACGACAATCTCGGCGAATTCCGCGGCGCGATGAACCTGCAGCGCTGCCCGGATCCCGCCGCCCACGAGCGCGCGAACTACCAGCGCATACTGCAGAGCTGGAAGGTTTGATTTTTGGTTGGGTAGCTTTCCGGATAGAAAGGCGTGATGAAAATCACGCCTTTCTTGTAGGGCGGGGATTCCGATCCCCGCCTGGGAGCGCGACCGCCCTCGGTCGCAATCGTGCGCCAAACCTCAAGGCAGGAGAAAGAGAAAGATAAAGAGAACGAGAAAGATTGGATTCCAGCGGGAGGCATAAAAGGCGGGGATCGGAATCCCCGCCCTACAATTTTTTGCGGTTCACTTCCGTGCCGCCGTCGCTTCGTGTACTGCGGTGCTGAAAGCCACCTGGACCAGACTCACCCAAACCGTGCCGCCGGCGTTTCTCGCGGCGTTGCTGCTGGGCGGAGCTTTTCTCCTTTTCGTCACCTGGGACCAGTCGCATTGGTGGCAGGCCAAGGAAGACTACAGCTTCGGCTGGCTCGTGCCGGTATTCACCGCCTACGTGGTCTATGACCGGTGGCCGGCCATCAAGGCCGGTCTTGCCGCGTGCGCCGCCCCCGGGAGTCCGCGGGCCGGCGGCTGGCGGCGCTGGGTGCTTGGTTTCGCCACGGGCGGGGCCCTGCTGGCGGGGGCGCTGCTGTTTCTCCTCGGGGCCTTCTACCGCGCGGGCGCGGGGGCGTCGCAGCCGGGCACGCTGGCCATCACGATGGGTACGGCGGGCATATTGTTCGCGCTGCTGTTTCTCAACCTGCCGGAAAGCCCCGGACCGGAGCCGGCGGGACTGCTGGCCGATGCCCGGGTGCGGCTCATCGGACTGTTTCTCTTTCCCATCCTGATCTGGTTCGTGTCCGCGCCGATGGTTTCGGTGGTGGAAAACCAGCTGAGCCTTTTCCTCCTGCGCAAGGTGGTGACAGTCGTGTCGTTTGTCTTCGATGTCCTCGGCATGCCGGTCGAACAGGAGGGCAACGTGCTCCTGCTGCCGACCGGCCGGGTGGGCGTGGCGGAGGCCTGCTCCGGCATCCGGTCGCTCACCGGCTGCCTGTTCGCCGGGTCGTTCCTCGCGGCAATGTTTCTCGACCGGCTGTGGAAGAAAGTCGCCCTGGTGGCGGCGTCGCTCGTGCTGGCGTTTCTCACCAATCTTGTTCGCAGCCTGTTCCTGACGGCGTGGGCCTACAATTACGGCCCGGAAGCGATCGAGGGCACGGTGCACGACGCGGCGGGTTACGCGGTGCTGGGGCTGACCTTGGTCGGGCTGCTGTGTCTGCTGCCGCTCTTCAACCTGAAGCTGGCGGTGGCGGAGGCGGAACCGGAAAAGCAGTCACGCCGAGGGGAATAGTTTAGGGAGTGTCTTCAAAATCCCTGATTGTCATTCTGAGCGAAGCGAAGAATCCAGTGCGTGCCAATCGAGGCCCTCGACTGTCATTCACTGGATTCTTCACTTCGTTCAGAATGACAAGAGAGAGAAACAGGGGTTTGAAGACACTCTCTAATCGCAGTTGCTGCAGGATGGATTGGAAACTGTAGGAGCGGCTTTATGCCGCGACGTTGCGCTCCAATCGCGGCGTAAAGCCGCTCCTACAACCTGACTTTTCTCCCTTCATTTTGCGGCGGGCGGTGACGGCGGGGGCAACGGGGTCGGAACCGGGTCCGCGGGAACCTTCGGGGTGACGGCATCGCGCGGGACGGCGACAAAGGTCTGTGCGGCGGCGCGGGGCAGATATTTATTTGCCAGTTGGTTGAGCTCGGGGACGGTCATGGCGCGGTAGTCGCGTTCGCGCGAGCGGGGCCATTCGAGGCGCATGGGTTCCTCCTGCAGGCCCTGCACCACGTGGTGGAGCCAGTAGTTGTTGTCCCGGAGGCGGGCGTCGTTGCCGGAGAGCACGGGCTGGCGCACGGCCTCGAGTTCGTCGGCCGTGAGTCCATTGGTCGCGAGGTCCTCGGCCAGGGCGGTGATGCGCTTGGCGAGCTTGAGCGCATCGGCGGGCGGCGCGGTGAGGTGGACCATCAGGTAGCCGTCGTCGCGCAGGGTGTCGCCGTTCCACACGCTGCCGGAAGGGTCGTAGGTGGCGCCCATGCCCTCGCGGATCTCGCGTTGGACGCGGTGCTCCAGGACCTCGGCGAGGGTTTCCAGGCGGCGGAGCGTGTGCACGTCACTGCAGCCCTTGACGAGCCACTGCACGCGGACGGCGGCGCGCGGAATGGCGCTGGCGACGTCCACCTGCCAGCGGCCGGGCGTGCCGTGGAAGACCACACGATTGTAATTCTTGGCCGGGGCTTTGCGGACCGGGCGTGGCTGGAGCGCCCCGAGGGTGCGGGCGGCGGCCTCGATGGTGGGCTCGATCTCAAAGTCGCCGACGAGGCCCAGCTCGACCGGGCCGGCCTTGAGCGAATTTTCGAGCCAGGTCATGAGTTGCTCGAAGGTGCGCGCCCCGAGCTTGTTGGGATTGGGCAGGGAAAAGAGCGGGTTGTCCTTGGAAATCACGCGGGCGGACATCGCACTGAGCGCGGCCCCGACCTCGCGATCGGCTTCGCTGTAGAGCATCAGGGTGCGGATCCGCGCGGTCTGGAAGTCGGCGCTGCGCCAGGCCGGGTCGCTCAGATAGGCGGTCAGCAGGAGCAGCAGGTCGGGCAATCCGCGGGTGTCGGAGCCGCCGGTGAAGACGAAGGCGTCCTCGCCGACGCCGAAACCGAGACTGAAGTTGCGCTGGGTGACATAGCGCCGGAGGTCATCGCCGAAGTGGCGGCCCACCCCGGCCTCGGTCACGTACTGGTTGGCGAGCAGATTCAGCCCGGGGAGCGACGGGGGCAGGCTGATGAGCCCCTGGCCGACGCGGGCGCGCAGCCACACCAGGTTGCGGTTGAAGGGAGTGGCCTTGAGGTTGAGGCGGATGCCGTTGGCGAACTCAACGGAGTGGATGTCGAGATCGGCGATGTGGGTGCGCTTGCGAATGGCGCCGGGCCTGGCCGCGGGCTGGTAGTCGAGGGTGGTGATGACCGGCCGGGGTGGCGGGGGCAGCGGGCGATTGAGACCGGCCTGCCAGGCCCTGGTGAACTCGGCGGTGGGCTCGTCGAGGGCGAGGTTGCCCATGGCATAGAGCCGGGGTGCGCCCGGGGTCCAGAGTTCGCGCCACGTGGCCAGGGCCACCGCGGGATCGAAGCCGGCCATGACCTCCTCAAACCGGGCCTGAAACTGGTCCCATGCGCCCGGCACCTGCCGCATGACCAGGGCGCCGGCAATGCGCTCGGCCACGGCGACCGAGGGTTCGGTGGGGGCGGCGGCGACCGCGTATTCGTAGCGGCGGCGCACGCGCTCGGCCGCCTCGGCGATCTCGGAAGGGGTGAAACCGCGGGCATTCACACGCTGCCATTCGAGGGCGAGGGTTTCGGTTGCCTGGCGCCAGTTCACCGTCGAGGTGGTGAGCGAAAGCGTGGTCTGCGTGAATACCTGGCCGGTGGCCTGGGTGAACGCGCGGGCATCGCCGAACTCCTGGGCGCGGGCGCGGCGGAGCTGGTCGAAGCGCTCGTTGAGCATGTTCATCACCAGCTCACGCCGCAGGACCGTGGCGCGCTGGGCGGCGGTTTCCATGCCGCCGGGGCCGGCCAAGACGGACGTGAGGAAGAACGTGACGGCGCCGGTTTCGGGCGTGGAGTGCAGGGCGGCGTCGAACTCGGTCGGGTTGCCCATCCAGCCCGGATCGGGTGTCGCGGGCCGCGGCGTCTCCGGGACGGGCATGGAGGCGAATTTTTCGCGGATGAGCGCCTCGATCTGCGCCGGCGGGGCGTCGCCGGCGACGACCAGGAGCAGGTTGTCGGCGCGATACCACTTGGCGTAGAAATGGCGGAGGTCATCGGCGCTGGCCTGGCTGATGACCTCCTCGAGTCCGATGGGATTGCGGCGCGTGTGCAGCGCGAGGGGATAGAGGAAATGGGTGAGCGCATCGCCGGCGCGGGCCTGCCAATTGTCGCGGGCGCGGCGTTCGCTGTGGATCACGCCGCGCTCGGCCTCGACCTCGGCGGGTTCGAAGGACTGGCCGTCGGCGAATTCGCGGAGAACGGTGAAGCCCTCCTCCAGCCGGGTGGCGTCTGCGCTCGGTACGTCGAGCCCGTAGATCGTGTGCGTGGGATGGGTGAAGGCGCTGACATCGGCGCCAAAGGCCAGGCCGTGCCGTCGCAGCACGCTGACGATGCTGTCGCGCGGAAAGAGCCGGGTGCCATTGAAAGCCATGTGCTCGACGAAATGTGCGAGGCCGCGCTCACTGTCCTCCTCATGGAGGGAGCCGGCGAGGACGATGAGCCGCAGGACCGTGCGGCCGCGGGGTTCGGCATTGGGCCGGATCACATAGCGCAGCCCGTTGGGCAAAGTCCCCGCCTGGAGGGCCGGATCCGGCTGAAGGTCGCTCTCCGCCTGCAGCCACGGGTCGGACGCGGCCGCCACAGGACTCAGCAGGAGGAGAAGGAGGAGAACAAGGCGGCGCGCGGAGGGCACGCACCGGACACTACTTTTGCGCAGGCAGGACCGTCACGCGGAAAACACGGTCTTTTCCGAGATAGGACTTCGCCAGGGTGTCGAGGTCGGCCTTCGTGATGGACTCGACGTCGGCCAGGCGCGTGCGCGCCCAGTCGAGCACCTCGGGTTTTTCCTGCGAACGGGCGAGAATGTTGAGCCAGTAACCGTTGTTGCGAAGCGACTCCTTGATCGAGGTCAGCATGGGAAGACGGGCGCGGTTGAGTTCGTCCTCGCTCACCCCGTTGCGGAAGAGATCGTCGGCGAGGCCGACGGTGACGTCGGAGATTTCCCCGGCCTTGGCGGGATCCACCGTGAGGTTGGCGCTGATATAGCCGAAATTGCGGTAGACGTCACTCGCATTGCTGCCCGCGCCGGGGCTGTAGGCGCCGCCAATTTCCTCGCGCACCTTGACGCGGAGGCGGTCGGCCAGGACCTCGGCGAGGAGGTTGAGCCGGCGGGCGAGCTTGACGTCGCGGCCGTCGGTCGTGGGCCAGAAGAGCATGACGACGCCCTTCGGAATCTCGGTGGGAATGCTGTAGGTCTTGGTGAACGGTTCCTTGGGCAGGCTGAGTTCGCGGAGATCGGCGAGGTCCGGCTTGGCCTCGCGGGCGGGGAGGGCGCCGAAGGTGGCGGCGACCGCGGCGATGGCGGCGTCGGGATCGAGATCGCCGACGAGGGTCAGTTCGATCGGGCCGCGGGCGAGCTGCGGGGCGAGCCAGGCCTTCAGCTCGTCGAGATTGCGGGCGGCCATGACATCCTTTTCCGGCAGGCCGAAGCGGGAATCGCCGCCGGCGAGGAGGTGCGGCACCTCGGTGCTCAGCGGGCCGCTGGGCGTGTGCGCAAAGCTGTTGTAGAGCTGCTCGATGCCCTTGCGCAGCTGGCGCAGGGCCTCGGGGCGGTAGCCGGGATCGGTGACATGGGCGGCGGCGAGCTGCAATTCCAGCAGGAGATCGGCGCGATTGGTGGTGCCGCCGAGCACGAAGGCATCGCCGCTGACGTTGAAGCCCACGCCGACCGTGCGGCCGGAGAGAATGCGGCGCAGCTCGTCGGCGCTGTGCCGGCCGAGTCCGCCGGCGATGAAGGTGTTGCCGGCGAAATAGGAGAGGCCGCGCTGGTCGCGGGGCTCGGTGAGCTGGCCGGTGCCGAGGCGGATGGTCAGGCGGATGCGGTTGGCCTCGAAATCCGTGGGCTTGAGATTGAGGCGCACGCCGTTGGCGAAGGTGACCAGGGTTGTGCCGAGGTCGGCGACCTCCTGGCGGCTGGTGACGGTGCCGGGGGCGCCGAAATCGGTGTAGGCAAAGCTGGCCTCGGCGATGGCGGCGGGCGCGGCGACCGCGACACTGCGGGAGGCTTCATAGGCGGCGAGGATGGCCTGCTCGGCTTCGCCCTCGATCCTGGCATTGCCGCTGACCAGCACGTAACGGGAAGGCGTCGCCCACGCGGCGCGCAGCGCGGCATGGCAATCCTCCACCGTGAGTTCCTTGAGGGCGGGGGAGTAAAGGGCGCGCTCGGCGGCGGGGGTGGTGAAAACCTCGTTCTCCACGAGGCAGGAGATGATCGAGCGGGTGAGGCCGTCGGACCGGCGCGTGGCGGCGGATTTTTCGGCCTGCTCGAGCGAATTGAGGAAGCTGTCGACGACTTCCTTCAGCTCCGCGGACTGGAACCCGTGCTGGAGGGCGCGGCGCAGTTCCTGGTCGGCGACGCCGAGCGCGGCGGACCACTGCTCGGGCTTGCAGGTGACGTCAATGGAGGCCTCGCGCAGGAGGTTGTAGCTCTCGGCGATGCTGGTGCGGGCGCTGCTGAAGGGCGCGTTTTCCTCCTTGGCCAGGATGGCGAGGCGCCGGTTGAGCATCGAGATGGCGACCGAGCGCGGGAGCTGCTTGAGGCGGTTCGCGGCGGTGTCGGGCTCGCGCTTCCAGGGCACGACGGTGGAGAGGGATACCGAGGTGGCCGCGGCTTCGGTTTCGTAATGGTACTTGGCGCGGGCACCGGTGAACTCGGCGACGCGGCCGAGATCCGGGGAGGGAGCGGCCGGGGCGCGGGCGGTGACCGGGCTGAGGGCGGTCTTGATCCTGGCCTCCATGGCGTCCGCGTCGACGTCACCCACTACGACCACCGCCATGAGGTCGGGGCGGTACCAGGTGTCGTAGAACTCGACGAAACGTTCGCGCGGCGCGTTCTTGATGACGTCGATCAGGCCGATCGGGAGGCGTTCGGGCAGCCGTGTGCCGGCCAGCACGAAGTTCAGCTCCGCGATCATGGTGCGGTAGTTCACGTTGTCGCGCGTGCGCTCCTCGCTGAGGATGATGCCGCGCTCCTTGTCGATTTCCTCGGCGCCGAGGAACAGGCCGCCGGCGTAGTCGGCGAACACCTGCAGGCCCTCGTCGAGGGTGGCGTCCTTGGTGTCGGGCAGCTCGAGCATGTAGACCGTATGGTCGAAGGAGGTGTAGGCGTTGGTGTCGCCGCCGAAGCTCATGCCCATGCGCTGGAAAAATTCCACGAGCGTGCCGGGCGCATAGTGCGTACTGCCGTTGAAGGACATGTGCTCGAGGAAATGGGCAAGACCGCGCTGGTTCTCGTTTTCCATGAAGGAGCCGGCGGTGATCAGCAGGCGCAGGGAGACGCGGCCCTTCGGCTCGGCGTTGGGCAGCACCACGTAGCGCAGGCCGTTGGCCAGGATGCCGAAGCGCGCGGCGGGATCGGCCTTGAGGTCGCTGGTCTCGTGCGCAAAGACCGGGGCGGCGCGGAGCAGGGGGGCGGAAAGGAGGAGCAGGGCGCAAAGCGCGTGACGGAGAAAACGGGACATCATGGGTCCAAGGTGGCAGGGATGGGGAAAGGCAAAAGGAAAAAGGCTCGGCATTTTCGGTTTTGGGCCTTTTGGACTAGGGGGCAATTTCGCATGCTCTGGCTCTACCGACTGCTCTATCTGCCGGCCCTGCTTTTGGGCGCGCCGTACTATCTGTGGCGCATGCGGCGGCGCGGCGGCTACCGGGGCAGCCTGGCCCAGCGGCTGGGTCGCGTGGACACGCTGCCGCCGAAACCGCCCGGCCGGCACCGGATCTGGCTGCAGGCCGTGAGCGTGGGCGAGATGCTCGCCATCGGGCCGATGCTGGAGGCCTGGCGGCGCGAGGGCGGGGTGGATATTTACCTGACGACCACGACCAGCACCGGCTGGCGCCTGGCGCATGAGCGTTACGGCGACCTCGTCGCCGGCATCGGTTATTTCCCCCTCGACTGGTGGCCCTTCAGCCGGCGGGCCTGGCGGCAGGTGCAGCCCGACCTCGTGATTTTGACCGAGGGCGAGCGCTGGCCGGAGCATATCCGCCAGGCACAGGTGCGCGGCGTGCCGGTGTTGAGTGTCAACGCCCGCCTCTCGGACCGCAGCTATCGGCGGATGCAGAACGTGCGCCGGGCGGTCGCGCCGCTCATGGCCGGGGTCACCCGCGTGCTCGCCTGCTCCGCGCATGATGCGGAGCGCTTTCGCGACCTGGGGATTCCGGCGGAACGCATCGAGACCACCGGCAACATAAAACTGGACGTCACCATCCCGCTGCTCGGTGATGTGGATAAGGCCCGTTTGCGCGGAGAATTGGGTCTGCCGCCGGCGGGATTGGTGCTTATGGGTTCATCCACCTGGGCGGGTGAGGAGGCGGCGTTGCTCGCGGCGTTCCGGCAGGCGCGGAGCGAGGGGTTGGATTGTTCGCTGCTGCTGGTGCCGCGGCATGCCGAGCGGCGCGGGGAGATCGAGGCGCTGCTGAAGGAATCGGGAATGTCCCATCATTTCCGTTCGCGCGGCGCAGCGACCGGGGCGGTGGATGTCGCCGTCGGCGACACGACCGGTGAGATGCGACAGTTCCTGCAGTTGGCCGATGTGGTGTATGTGGGCAAGAGCCTGCTGCCCGAGGGGGAGGGACAGACCCCGGTGGAATCAGCCGCGCTCGGGCGCGCGATCATTTTCGGGCCGGGCATGGCGAACTTCAGGGTCATCGCCCGGGAGTTGCGGGAGCAGCGCGCCGTCGTGCAGGTGCCGGATGCAGCGGCGCTGGTGCAAGAGGCCGTAAATCTCCTGCGCGACCCGGCGCGACGCGCGGCGTTGGGTGCGGCCGCGCAAACCTGGCATCAGGCGAATGTCGGCGCCGTGGAGCGCACGCTGGCGGTGGTGCGGAAGGCGTTGGCGAGGTAGGGACTGATCGTACTCGTTCTCTTAATCGCTCTCGTTCTCGCGACGGATTTGAGTCTCACGCGGAGGCGCGGAGAACGCGGAGGAAAGCTACTGTTACGCACATATGGTCACTGGAAATGGAGGGAAACCGACCTCATCGCTTGGGCTCAACGCAGATCGGTGTTTTTAACTCCGCGTTCTCCGCGCCTCCGCGTGAGTCACGTCACTTGTTCGAGAACGAGTACGATTTTATGCAAAAACCCCACCACCCAGCAATCGGTTGCCGTCGTAGAGCGCGAGGATCTGTCCGGCAGCCAGCGCGCGTTGGGGCGTGGTGAAGTTGACCGTGGCCTCCGCCGGCGGCTCACCGGGGACGGTTCGCCCTACCGGAATGAATTCGATCGGGACCCGCGGGTCCCGATACCGGACCCGACACTCGAGCCGTCGCGTTTCCGTGATGGGTTCGCCTATGAAGCTCAAACTGTGGACGCGGCACGCATTGGTCCAAAGCCCCGGTGCGGCGGGTCCGTCGAAGGCGACCAGCAGGGCATGGTCGGCGGCGCGTTTGCCCACGACGACGTAGGCCTCGTGGTCGGTGTTGGAGGGAATGCCGATGCCCTTGCGCTGGCCGATGGTGAAGTAGTGCAGGCCGCGGTGCGTGCCGAGGACCTTGCCGTCGGTGGCGCGCACGATGGGGCCGGGATGCTCGGGGACGTAGGCCTTGAGGAAGTCGGCCATCTTCACCTCGCCGATGAAACAGATGCCCTGGCTGTCCTTCTTTTCAGCAGTCGGAAGACCGGCCTCGCGGGCGAGGCGGCGGAGTTCGGGCTTGGCCAGGTGGCCGATGGGAAAGCGCGCCGCACGCAGCTGGTCCTGCGAGAGCAGGGCGAGGAAGTAGGATTGGTCCTTGTTGGGATCGGCGCCTTCGAGGAGGGCGAATTCAGTCAGGGCGGGGCGTTCCGCCGAGCCGTGGTCGGAGCGGAGCGGCTCACCGGGACGGTTCGCCCTACCATGATTCAACCCGCTGCGCATAATGCCCGGTGGCGACGGCGGCGAAGCCCTCGGCCCGGGCGTAGCGCAGGAACACGCCGAACTTCATCTCGCGGTTGCACATCACGTCGGGATTCGGCGTGAGGCCGCGGCGGTAGCCGTCGAGCAGATAGTCCACGACCAGGCGGCGGTAGTCGGCCATCAGGTTCACAACCCGGAACTCGATGCCGAGCCGGTCGGCGACGGCGCGGGCGTCGGTGATGTCCTGCTCCCAGGGACAATGGCCGATGACCTTGTCCTCGTTGATCCAGTTCTTCATGTAGGCACCGACGATGTCGTGGCCCTGCTGTTTGAGCAGGAGGGCGGCGACGGAGCTGTCCACTCCGCCGGACATCGCGACCAGGATCTTTTCGCCAACAGGCACCCCGCCAGCGACGCGGGCGGGCGGGGGATTGTCAAATGCTGGATGTGGGGCGGGGATTCCGACCCCCGCCTTTGTTCACTGCGCTGGAATCCAATCTTTCTCGTTCTCTTAATCTTTCTCTTTCTCCGGCCTGGGCTTGGCGGGAAAAGAGTCCTGACGAAAGAGAAAGATAAAGAGGAAAGAGAAAGATTGGGGTAAGTACACTGAACAAAAGCGGGAATCGGAATCCCCGTCCTCCAAATCTGGCACGCTGCACGCTTGCTGTGGGGCGGTGCAGAACTCATTTTTCCCCTTCCGATGAAGCAAGACATGCCGGTCCGTGCCTGGCTCGAATCCCCCGTCTCCGGGTGCATCGAGTATTATTGCGACTGGCCGGACACGGAGGTTCCGGCCGTGCGGCTGACCGGTGGCCGGCGGGCTCCGGCGATGCTGTCGTTCGAGCGGGCCCCCCGGCATGCCGCGGCGCAACGCTGGGGGTATTTTGTGAACGAGCACGGCCAGATGGTCTTTGCCCGGGAGCCCGTGACCCAGGCCGGGGCGAGCGTGTACGTGGCGGGAGATTTCAACGGCTGGCATGAGGCCGTGGGGCGCGAGGAATGGCGGATGCAGCCAGGGGAACTCGAGGGCGAGCCGATGCTGCTGTGGACCGGCCCCGCCGGACGTTTCTTCAACGAGGGCGCGCCGCCGCGCTTCAAGTTCGTCACGGGCGATCACCTGTGGCTGCGTCCGCCCGACAACGCCCCCAATGCCGTGGGCGACACCGCCGGTCACATGAACTTTGTCGTCGTGCCCGGCATCACGGGCCGGCAGCTGTTCCGTTTCACCGTCGCGGCCCCGCTGGACCTGTCGGTGGCCTGGAAGGTGACGCCCGTGGGCGCGGACTCCGCTGGCGTGACACTGGAACCGGGCGAGTATTTTTTCACGGTGAAGACCGATCTGCCGCTGGGGGCCCTCGTCCGCGGCAACGAGACGATCTTCCGGATCTTCGCGCCCCGGGCCCGGAGCGTGCGCCTGCGGCTGACGCAGACTCTCGCAACCGATGCCACGGGCAAGAAGCTGCTGCTCACCAAGCGGACCGACGAGCCGGCGGTGTGGGAGCTGACCATGGAGGGCAACCTGCACGGCTGGTATTATTGGTATGAGATCGACGGACCCCGCGACAGCACGGGTCATTTCGATCCCGCGCAACGGGTGCTCGATCCCTACGCGCTGGCGACCGTGGGTCGCGAGGGTCCGGGCATAGTGCTGGACCGGGCGTGGGTCGGCGCGGGTGACCGGAGCTTCAGGACGCCCGCGTGGCAGGATCTCGTCATCGCCGAGGCCCATGTGCGCGACCTGGCGGCCCGCGCGCCGGTGCCGGCCACGGATGAGGAGCGCCTGGGCTTCACCGGGCTCCGCCAATGGGTCGAGAGCCCCGAGTTCCATCTCGCGGACCTCGGCGTCAATTGCGTGGAACTGCAGCCGGTGCAGGAATTCGACAACCGGACACGCGAGGAATACCACTGGGGCTACATGCCGGTGAACTGGTTTGCCCTGGCGAGCGCGTACGCGTTGGACCCGGCCCGGGCCTCCGGGGTGCACGAGTTGCAGGCGCTGGTGGCGGCGTTCCACCGCCGCGGGATCGCCGTGGTGCTCGATGTCGTCTTCAACCACGTGGGCGTGCCCGCCCACCTGCTCGCGATCGACAAGCTCTATTACTTTGAGCAGGACGCCGCGGGGCGGCTCGCCAACTGGAGCGGTTGCGGCAACGACGTGCGCGCGACGGCGGCCATGGCGCGGCGCCTCATCATCGACAGCTGCCTCCACCTCATCGAGGTCTTCGGCGTGGACGGCTTCCGCTTCGACCTGGCCGAACTGCTCGGCGTGGGAACGCTGCGCGAGATCGAGGCGGCGCTGAAGCGGGCCAAACCCGATGTGGTGCTCATCGCCGAGCCCTGGAGTTTCCGCGGCCACATCGCGGGGCCGTTGCGCGACACCGGCTGGACCTCGTGGAACGACGGTTACCGCGACTTTGTGCGGGACTTCGTGCGCGGGGGCGGCAGCGCCGCGCAGTTCGAATATTTCCTCAAGGGTTCGCCGTGGTACTGGGCGAAGTGGCCCGCCCAGACGGTGAACTACACCGAGTCGCACGACGACCGCACCTGGATCGACATCATCACGGAGAACCCGGACGGCAACGGCCACTCGCCGACGCTCAACGACCGCCGCCGCACCCACCTCATGGCGGCCATCCTTTTTTCCTCCATCGGCATCCCGATGATCGCGGCCGGCCAGGACTTCCTGCGCTCGAAGCAGGGCGTCAACAACACCTACCTGCGCGGCGACCTCAACGCCCTCGATTACCGGCGCCTGTACCGGTTTCCGGGCACGCATGCGTATTTCGCCGACTGGATTGCCTTCCGCCTGGGCGAATCCGGCCGGCTGCTCCGCCTGTGGACGCGGCCTGCCGAGGGTTACTTCCAGTTTTTCAACGCTCCCGGATCGACCGCCACCGCAGTGCTTTACAACGCCGATCGCTCCCTCGGCCCGCTGCAATTGCTCTTTGCGGTCAATCCGACCCTTGGCGACGTCAAGATCCCGCTCGGTGGCGCCTTGCCGGCTTCGGCCAAATGGCGCCAAATTGCCGATCATGAGCGGTTCTTCCCGGGCCGCGGAGTCCGCCAGCCGGTCGAGGCGGAGCACTACGTGCCGGCACTCGGATGCGGATTATGGCTGGGGGTCCCTTGAAATGCCTCGAATTTTGAGCCCGCGGATTGTGCATTTATTGGCAATAATTCCGCATTTCGCACTGTCCTCGGAGGATGACACAACTACCGCCGAAAAGTCCCTTGCAACCACGGACGGCGAACTGTTCATTTGTTCCGCCTGCGCGCCTGCGCGGAGGCACTAAATCCTGAAATAGAAAACAACCCATAGAATCGGAGAGTCCCATGGCAGTTAAAATCGCAATCAATGGCTTTGGCCGTATCGGCCGCCTCGTTTTCCGCGCCCTCGTCGAGCAGGGGTTGCTAGGCACCAAGCTCGATGTGGTCGCCGTCGGCGACATCGTGCCGGCCGACAACCTGGCCTATCTGCTCAAATACGACTCCACCCAGGGTCGTTTCAACGGCACCGTGGGCTCCCGCAAGTCCTCGCCGGACAAGGCCGATGACGATGTGCTGATCGTCAACGGGAAGGAAATTCTTGTCGTCAGCGCCAAGACCCCCGCCGAGCTCCCCTGGGCCAAGCTGGGCGTCCAGGTCGTCATCGAATCGACCGGCCTCTTCACCGAGTGCAAGGCCGATGACCCGAAGAGCGCCCATGGCCACATCAAGGCCGGCGCCAAGAAGGTCATCATCTCCGCCCCCGCCAAGAACGAAGACATCACCGTCGTGCTCGGCGTGAATGACGACAAGCTCGACCTCACGAAGCACCACCTCATCTCCAACGCCTCCTGCACGACGAACTGCCTCGCGCCGGTCGTCACCGTGCTCCTCAAGGAAGGCTTCGGCATCGAGGAAGGCCTCATGACGACCATCCACGCCTACACCGCCACGCAGAAGACCGTGGACGGTCCCTCGAAGAAGGACTGGAAGGGTGGCCGTACCGCCGCCCAGAACATCATTCCCGCCTCCACCGGCGCCGCCAAGGCCACCGCCCTGGTCTGCCCCGAGGTCAAGGGCAAGCTCACCGGCATGTCATTCCGCGTGCCGACCCCGACGGTCTCGGTGGTCGACCTCACGGTCCGCACCACGAAGGAAACCTCCTACAAGGAGATCTGCGCCGCCATGAAGCGGGCCAGCGAGACCTACCTCAAGGGCATCCTCGAGTACACCACGGACGAGGTCGTCTCCTCGGACTTCATCCACTGCAAGTCCTCGTCGATCTTCGACGCCGGCTCCGGCATCGAGCTCAACAGCAAGTTCTTCAAGCTGGTGAGCTGGTACGACAACGAGTGGGGCTATTCCAACCGCGTCGTCGAACTGACCAAGCGGGTCGCCGCCGCCCTGTAATCGCGCCTCCGGCGCTCAATCCCGAGTATCGAGTAGCGAGCATCCCAACGCCCGAACCGCCGCTGGATCGCTCTTTTTGCCCGCCAGGCTTCTCCCGACCCCGTGCACTCGCTACCCGCTACTGCTTCTTCCACCACCATGCCAAAATTTAAATCGATCCGCGACCTGAACCTCGCCGGCAAACGCGTCCTCATGCGCGTGGACTTCAACGTCCCGCAGGACAAGGCCACCGGCGCCATCACCAACAACCAGCGCATCGCCGCCGCGCTCCCCACGATCAGGTTCGCCCTCGAAAAGGGCGCATCCGTCGTGCTCATGAGCCATCTCGGCCGGCCCGACGGCAAGAAGATCGCCAAGTTCTCCCTCAAGCCCGTCGCCGACGAGCTCGCCAAGCTGCTCGGCCAGCCGGTGAAGTTCCTCGATGATTGCACCGGCCCCGCGGTCGAGGCCGCCTGCGCCGCCGGCACGCTCAAGGCCGGCGAAGTCGTGCTGCTGGAAAACCTGCGTTTTCACATTGAGGAAGAGGGCAAGGTGAAGGTGAAGAACGCCGACGGCACCGAGACCAAGGTCAAGGCCGAGCCGGCGCAGGAGGCCGCTTTCCGCGCCAGCCTCAGCAAGCTGGGGGACGTGTTCGTCAACGACGCCTTCGGCACCGCCCACCGCGCGCACAGCTCGATGGTTGGTGTCGCCCTCAAGGACAAGGCCGCCGGTTTCCTCATGGAAGCCGAGCTGAAGGCCTTCGCCGCCGTGCTCGAGACGCCGCAGCGTCCGCTGCTCGCCATCCTCGGCGGGGCGAAGATCGCCGACAAGATTCCGCTCATCAACAACCTCCTCGACCAGGCCAACGAAATCATCATCGGCGGCGGCATGGCCTTCACCTTCAAGAAGGAACTCGAGGGCATGACCATCGGGAACAGCCTCTACGATGCCGAGGGCGCCAAGATCGCGAAGGAACTCTTCGCCAAGGCCGCCGCCAAGGGCGTGAAGATCACGCTGCCGGTGGATTTCGTCTGCGGCGACAAGTTCGACGCCAATGCGAACACCCAAATCGTAACAGACAAGCAGGGTATCCCCGACGGCTGGATGGGCCTCGATGCCGGTCCGAAGTCGATCGAGCTCTTCGCGCAGGTCATCGGCCGCGCCCGCACCATCGTGTGGAACGGTCCGTCCGGCGTGTTCGAATTCGACAAGTTTGCCGGCTCGACCAAGGCCATGGCCGCGGCCATCGCGCAGGCCACCGCGGCCGGGGCCACCACCGTGGTCGGAGGCGGCGACACCGCCACGGCAGCCAAGAAATTCAAGGTGGCCGACAAGGTCACCCACTGCTCCACCGGCGGCGGCGCCAGCCTCGAGTTCCTCGAGGGCAAGGCCCTCCCGGGCGTGGTGTTCCTGGAGGCCTGACGGCCTCGGGTAATGGGTTATCGGCAATAGGTCATAGGTCGAGGATTGCTCCCTCACAGCCTATGGCTCAGACCAATAGCCCATCGCCAATAAGCATTAAGCCATAACCAATCTATCATGATCATCCGCAAAAAACTCATCGCCGGTAACTGGAAGATGAACAAGACGCCCGCCGACGGTGTGGCGCTTGTCACCGAACTCGTTGCCGCCCTCGGCAAGCAGACCGACGTCGACGTTGTGCTCTGCCCGCCCTTCACCGCGCTGAGTCCGCCGGCAAGGCGCTGGACGGCTCCACCCTCAAGCTCGGGGCGCAGAACATGCACTTCGAGGCAAACGGGGCGTTCACCGGCGAGGTGTCCGCGCCCATGCTGCGCGCGCTCTTCACCACCCACGTCATCCTCGGCCACAGTGAGCGCCGCACGCTCTTCGGCGAACAGGACGCCTTCATCAACAAGAAGGTTCTCACCGCCCTGAAGAACCAGCTGCGTCCGATCCTCTGTGTCGGCGAGACCCTCGCCGAGCGCGAGGCCGGCACCACGCTCAAGGTTGTGCAGACCCAGCTTGAGGCGGGTTTGGAAGGCGTCAGCAAGGAGCAGGCCGCCACTGTCATCGTGGCCTATGAGCCCGTCTGGGCCATCGGCACCGGCAAGGTGGCGACGACCGATCAGGCGCAGGAGGTCCATGCCTTCATCCGCGGCCTGCTGGTCAAACTCTACGGCGACGCCATCGCCCAGAAGATCCGCATTCTTTACGGTGGCTCGATGAAGCCCGCCAATGCCCCCGAGTTGCTGAACCAGAAGGACATTGACGGCGGTCTCATCGGCGGCGCGAGCCTCGAAGCCCGCAGCTTCGCCGACCTGATCAAGGCCGCCGCCGAGGTGAAGTAGGGTATAGAGGATTGAGTGGGAGCGCGACCGCCCTCGGTCGCAATTTACACGAATACCCCAAGCGGGCGTTTCCACCAGAAACGCCCGCCAATCATATCGCATGACCTTACCCCAAGGCTGGCACCTGCGCGGTTATCTTCCGCACTACGACGACGGCCGCTCGATCCAATCAATCACCTATCGCCTGATCGATTCCCTTCCCGCCGAGGTCGTCATCAAATTGAGGGAGCAAAATCTCGATGACGAGGCCCAGCGTGTCGAAATCGAGAAGTACCTCGATGCTGGTTTGGGCTCATGTGTGCTGCGCGAGGCAGGCAATGCGCAAGCAGTGATTGATGCGTGGAAGCATCATGAAGGAGTCGCATATCATCTCCATGCGTGGGTCGTCATGCCCAATCATGTTCATGTGTTAGTAGAGCCTCTCGCAGGAAAACCAATCGGCGAGATAATCGCCGCCTGGAAAAGCGTCAGCACCCGACGCATCCTGGCCGCCGGGAGCAAACCTGGGAGCGCGACCGCCCTCGGTCGCAATCCACCCGCCTGCCGACCGAGCATACGTGCCGCCATCAAACGCCAGCTCTGGCAGCCCGACTATTGGGATCGTTATATCCGCAATGAGCGGCATTACCGTGCTGTCATCGAATACATCCACCAAAATCCGGTTAAGGCCGGTCTTGTGGCCAAGGCGGAGGAATGGCCGTGGAGTAGTGCGAGGAACTGGAACGAAAAGAATATCGCCGGTTCCTCGTGAGATTGCGACCGAGGGCGGTCGCGCTCCCAGCGGCCCGCGCTCCCGGTTCACCGCCCCCGCCGCGCCATCGAATCAATCAACGCGATCAGAAATCCCTTGCCCCCTGGCAGCCCCTGCACCGCCGCCAATGCGGTCGCCGTGTGATGCTGCGCGAACTGCCGGGACTTATCCAAGCCGTGCACCTTCACGAAGGTGGTCTTCCCGGCCTTGGCATCCTTGCCGGCGGTCTTGCCGAGCGTCGCGGTGTCGGCGGTGGCATCGAGCAGGTCGTCGATGATCTGGAACGCCAGGCCGAGATGGCGGCCGGCGAGGCGGAGCGAGTTGATGCCGTCCTCGTTGGCGCCGCCGATCAGTCCACCCATCACCAGCGCGGCCTCGATCATTGCGGCGGTCTTGTTCAGGTGGATGAACTCGAGTTCGTCCGGCGTGGCATCGGACTTTTTTTCGGCCAGCAGGTCCGCCATCTGCCCGCCGATCAGCCGGCGGCTGCCCGCGGCGTCAGCCAGTTCGCGGATGAGGGCGTGGGCCAAAATGGGTTGCGCCGCGTAGGCCTCGGCGAGCAGGGCGAAGGCATGCGTCAGCAGGGCGTCGCCGGCGAGCAGCGCGGTGGCTTCGTCATATTGCCGGTGGGCCGTGGGCCGGCCGCGCCGCAGGTCGTCATTGTCCAGGCACGGCAGGTCGTCGTGGATGAGCGAGTAGGTGTGCAGGCATTCGATCGCCACGGCGGCCGGCAGGGCGGAATCGTCCTTTACGCCGAACAATTCCGCCGTGGCCAGCACGAGCACCGGTCGGAGTCGCTTGCCCCCGGCCTGCAGGCTGTAGCGCATGGCCTCATGCAGCCGCGCCGGCCGCGTCCCCGCCACCGGCAGATGGCGGTCCAGTCCGGCCTCGACCCGTGCGACCTGGCGATTGAGTGCGGCAACAAAATCCATGCCCCAAGGAAGTGGGCGAATTCCTCCCCCGGCGCAACCCTCCGCCTCCGCCATCTGCCGTAAAACCAAATGCTTTGTCACGTAATACGTGACAAAGCTCCGGCGGCCGCTATCCGCAGCGGCATGCATAATGGTTTACCTCCCCAATTGGCGATCCCGGCGGATATGGCCTATGAATTGGTTGATGCGGCGGTCAGAATCGCCAGCGATGCCATCAAGCGGAAATTACGGCCTCCGCGGCGTCGGGGCGGACGCTGCGGCCGGGATTGGACACGCCGCCTGGAATGCCCCTCGCAGCCGCCATCCTGGCCAATTCGGCGGCCGCACGGGTGCTGCGCCTGCCCCGTCGCGTGGACCGAAATGCTCCGCAACCGCCGGCCTGCCGGACGCTGAGCGGACGCTCATGCTGCTGCTCTGGCTGCATGCGCGGAATTCCGGCGGAGATCTCGCCTGACCGCACCCGCTGCTTTGTCACGTAATACGTGACAAAGCCTGGAGCATGGTTTTCAGAGGTGGCCGAGGCGTTCAGCACTTTGTCACGTATTACGTGACAAAGCAGCGGAGCCGGGGCAGGTGCCGGCGGGTGGGGGGCGGGCCGGCTTATGGAGGGTATAAACAAACTCGCCTTCGCCGGGGGTGGGTATCAGAGTGCGCCGACGATTTGCCATGCCCACCTACGAATATCTTTGCACGAAATGCGGTCACGAAATGGAAGCCTTTCAGTCCATGAAGGATGAGCCGCTGAAGAAATGCCCGGCGTGCAAGAAAAACGGCCTGAAGCGCAAGGTGGGCGGGGGCGCGGGGCTGATTTTCAAAGGCACCGGTTTTTACATCACCGACTACAAGAAGAAATCCCACGGCAAATCCGAGGGCGGCGGCGAGAAGGCCGCCCCGGCCAAAACCGAGACCAAAACGCCCGCCGCGGCCAAATAACCAAACCCATGAGCAAAAAAATCGATCGCGCCCTCTACGGCCCCAGCTGGACGGAAGTCATTTTCGGCGCCCTGTTGAGCATCGTGCTCGGCGTGGTGCTGGCGGCGGCCTACCTGGTCACCAAACCGGTCGCCACGGTGAAGGAAATCCCGAAGGAGCCGGTGGCCGGGACGATTTACCACATCGAGGGATCCAAGGATCCGACCCGGGGCCGATCCTGGGTGGCCAAGCGGCAACAGCTGGTCGCCGGCATGTCCGTGACGGTCTCGGAAGAGGAACTCAACGCCGCCGTGACGGCGGTCAACGCCCCCGCCCCGAAGAAGCCGGGCGCCAAGGAGGAGCCGGCCCCGGAGACCAAACCCGGCGCATACACCCTCGGTACGCTCAACTTCCGCATTCGCGACCAGGCACTGCAGATCGCCGTGCCGGTGACGATCAACACGCTCGACCTGGGCTTGAACGTCCTCGTGCAGGCGCGCGGGGATTTTGAAAAGCAGGGCGAGCAGTTTGTCTTCACCCCGAAGTCGCTGCTGGTGGGTTCCTGCCCGGTCGAGAAAATCCCGGGTTTGACCAATATCATCATGCACAAGTTTGTGGGCGCGCAAAAAGTGCCGGAGGATATCGCCGGCGCCTGGGCCAAGCTCGCCAGCGTGTCCATTGACGGGACCAAGCTGAAGCTGGACGCACCGTAGGGTCCGGGGTGGCAACCTCGGGATGGCGTATTGTAGGGCGGGGTCTCCGAACCCCGCCTTGTATCTACGAGCGTGAGCGAGTGGAAACTTTGACCACTCGCTCACGCTCGTAGCTACTTTCAAAATATGGCGGGGCCCGGAGACCCCGCCCTACATCCGATTCAACTGCAGCCGTCGCGGCGCGCGCTTGCCAGCGGGCGGGCGGGCCGCGAATACTGCCCCGGTGTCGAAAAGCCTGAAAAACATCAGCGTCGTGGCGGCGGCCACGGTTGTGTCGCGCGTGCTTGGGCTGGTCCGGGAAATATTTACGGCGGCGGTATTCGGCACGAGCGCGCTCGCATCGGCGTTTGTATCGGCCTTCACCCTCCCGAACCTGTTCCGGCGGCTGCTCGGCGAAGGCGCGCTCACGGCGGCGTTTGTGCCGACGCTGACCGAGGAACTGGAGCACCGCCAGCGCGCCGGGGCGTTCACGCTCGTGAGCCAGGTGGCGAGCTGGCTGCTGGTCGTGACGGGCGGGGTGGTGGTGGTGGCGATGCTGGTGCTGTCCCAGGCGGAATGGATTCTGGGCCGGGCGACGGATTGGGGCTTCGCGGCAGGCACGCTGCGCCGGCTGCTGTTGGGAGCGGATCTCGCGGTGATTCTCTTCCCGTACATGATCTTTGTCTGCCTGGCGGCGGCCTTCAGCGCGGCGTGCCAGGTCTTGGGCCGGTTCACCGAGCCGGCGCTTTCCCCGGTCTGGCTCAATCTCTGCATCCTGTCGGCGCTGGGCGCGGGCGGCTGGTGGGCCTGGGGCCTGCCGGAACGCATGCACCTGCTCTGCGCCGGGGTGCTGGCGGGCGGTTTCCTGCAGATGGCCGTGCCGGCCGGGGTGCTGTGGCGCGAGGGCTGGCGACCGGCGTTTGACCTGCAGTACAACGAGCGGGTCAGTGCGATTGTGCGACTGATGGGCCCGATGGTGATCGGCTCGGCCATCTATCTCGTCAACATGGCGGTGTCCCGTTTCCTGGGTCTTTCCCTCAACGACAGCGCGGCGGCGATCATCAACCTGGCCACGCGGGTGATGGAACTGCCGATCGGCGTGTTCACGGCGGCGATCGCGACCGTCGTGTTCCCCCTGATCGCCCGGCATGCCGCGCGGTCCGACTGGGGCCAGCTGGCCGGGGACTATCACAAGGGGCTGCGGCTCGTGCTGGTCCTGAATGTGCCGGCGGCGGTGGGGCTGGCCGTGCTCAGCGAACCCATCACGCGGCTCCTGTTCCAGCGGGGTGCGTTCAGTGCGACGGATACCGGCCTCATGACGCCGGTGCTGGCGGTGTATGCCCTGGGCCTGCCTTTCCTTTCCTTCGTGACGGTGGCCCTGCGCGGGTTCTATGCGGTCAAGGACACCGCGACGCCGGTGCAGGCGGCGGCCTGGAGTTTTGGCGTCAATCTCGGACTCAGCCTGGTGCTCATGCGGTGGTTTTCCACGGTCGGCCTGGCCGTGGCGGGGACGGTGGCCGTGCTGGTCCAGGCGTGGTATTTGCAGACCCGGCTGAGCCGCCGGCTGCCGGCGCTCGGCTTCGGGCCATTGTGGCCGAACCTGGTGAAAATCGTCATCGCGAGCACCGTGCTGGGGGTCGTCGTTTGGGGCGGACAGCGGGCCTCGGCGTGGCTGCCGCTGACCGGCAAGGCCCACCATCTCGCTGTCGTATTGATTCTCATCCCCGTCGGCGCGGCGGTCTATGGCGCCCTGCTTTGGGCGTTGAAGATCGAGGGGCGCAACGAACTGGAACTCATCCTGAACCGCTTTCGGGGCCGCCGCCCCGACGCCTGATATCTTCCGACCATGAAACGGATCCCGGACTGGTTCACGCCGGCGATGCTCCTGGCCGTGGCGCTGGCCTGGATCTGGCCGGCGGGTGGGGCGGATGGCGGCGTCCTGCATGGCGAGTGGCTGACGAAGGCCGGTGTGGCGCTGATCTTTTTCCTCTATGGGCTGAGTCTTTCATTCACCGCGCTGCGGGCGGGGGCGCTGCACTGGCGGCTGCATCTGGTCGTGCAGGGCATGACGTTTCTGGCGTTTCCGCTGCTGGGTCTGGCGCTCGATTTCATCACGCGCGGCTGGCTGTCGGCCGAAATGCGGCTGGGCTTCGTGTTTCTCTGCGTCCTCCCCTCGACCATCTCCTCATCGGTGGCCCTGACCGCGGCGGCGGGCGGCAACGTGGCCGCGGCGGTGTTCAACGCCACGCTGTCGAGCCTCATCGGCGTGGTGCTGACGCCGTTGTGGATCGGGTTTTATCTGCGGAGCGGCGGACAGGGCGGTCCGCTCGGGCCGGTCGTGATGGACCTGGTGCGCTGGCTGTTGCTGCCGATGGCCGTGGGGCAGGCCTGCCGGCCCTGGCTGGCGGCGTGGGCGGCGCGGCAAAAGGCGCGACTGCACATCGCAGACCGGCTCGTGATTCTGCTCATCATCTACACGTCCTTCTGCAACTCGGTGCAGAACGGTCTCTGGCAGGGGCGCGGCTGGTCGCTGCTGCTGCTCACGCTGGGCGTATGCGCCCTGCTGTTCACGACGGCCATGCTGTTGACGGCCTGGGTGTCACGGTTGCTCGGCTTTGACTGGCCGGACCGGATCACGGCGATGTTCTGCGGTTCCAAGAAGACCCTCGCCTCGGGTGTGCCCATGGCGAATTTGATTTTCGCCGGCCAGCCCGTGCTCGGCCTCGTGCTGCTGCCGATCATGGTTTATCATTCGATGCAGTTGCTCGTCAGCGGGGTGTTGGCCGCGCGTTGGGGCAAGCTGGGGCACAATTGAAGGTAGCGCCCGGCCTCCCGGACGGGCGGTTCGTGTTGCGCCTGCCATTGCAGGCCCGTCCGGAGGCCGGGCCCTACCCACGGAGACATTAATTGCGGACGCGGCCTGCGGCGCGGTTGCGAAAAATCCGAATCCGGCTTGGATGGCTGCCATGTCTCATCTTTTCGCGCCGCTTGCGGTCAAGTCGGTCACGCTTCGCAACCGCATCGGCGTTTCGCCGATGTGCCAGTACTCGGCGGAGGACGGGCTGGCGAACGACTGGCACCTGGTGCACCTCGGGTCGCGGGCGGTGGGCGGGGCTGGGCTGGTGATTGTGGAGGCGACGGCGGTGTCGCCCGAAGGCCGGATCTCACCGGGGGATCTGGGCATCTGGTCCGACCGGCACGTGGAGCCGCTGGCCCGCATCAATCGCTTTCTCAAGCAGCACGGCGCCGTGGCCGGTTTGCAGATCGCACATGCCGGCCGCAAGGCCAGTGCGCGGCGGCCGTGGGACGGCGAGGGGCAGTTGCCGGAGGGCAGCGGCGGCTGGCCGACCGTGGCACCGAGTGCGGAGGCGTTCGGCAGCGGATTGGACAAGGTGCCGCAGGCCCTGGACGCCGCGGGCATCAGGCGGTTGCAGGCGGATTTTGTGGCCGCGACACAGCGGGCGCTGGCGGCCGGATACGAATGGCTGGAGCTGCATTTTGCCCACGGGTATCTGGCGCATCAGTTTCTCTCGCCGCTCGTCAACCGTCGCACCGACCAGTACGGCGGCAGCTTTGAGAACCGCATCCGGTTCGCACTCGAGACCGCGCAGGCGGTGCGGGCGGTGTGGCCGGATAATCTCCCCCTGACGGCGCGCCTGTCGTGCACGGACTGGGTGGAGGGCGGATGGGACCTCGGGCAGGCGGTCGAACTGGCGCGCCGGCTCAAGGCGGCGGGGGTCGATCTCATTGACTGCAGTTCGGGCGGCGCGATACCCGGGGTGAAGATTCCGGTGGGACCGGGTTATCAGGTCCCGCTGGCCGAGCGCATACGGTGCGAAGCCGGGATCGCGACGGCCGCCGTGGGGATGATCAGCGAGCCCGCGCAGGCGGATGCCATCATCCGCGGCGGCCAGGCCGACCTGGTGCTGCTGGCGCGCGAGCTCTTGCGGGACCCATATTGGCCGGCGCACGCGGCGAAAGTGCTGGGGCAGGCTGGTGCGCTGCCGCCACCGGTGCAGTATGCGAGGGCGTGGTGACCGGCGCGTTGGGCCGCGCCGGAACGCTTAACTCTTATCGTTTAACGCTGAACGCTGAAGTGGCGAATGTAGGGCCGGACCTTGGTCCGTGCCTGTTAGGGCTACGCGGCCGTCATCTTCCTCGAGGCACGGAGCAAGCTCCGGCCCTACAGGAAAACCACTCGCTTACGCTCGTAGCTACACGTGCACTAATTCAGCGTTCAGCGTTAAACGTTCGACGTTCAGCGTTCGCGGCGCGTCCAGCGCCGCGTCAGTTGGCTCCGATTGCCTGGACGATGTGCATGACATCCTCGCCGGGCGGGCGCGGATTGTAGGTCCACTCACCGCCGGCGCCCGAGCCCCGGCAGAGCACGGCTCCCTTGGTCCAGCGGGGATTCAGGGCCCTGACGGTGGGCGGGCAGTAGCGGATGGTCAGCCCGCAGCGGCGGCGGTCGGAGGTGTTGGGCTCCGAGCCGTGCGCCAGCATGTCGGCATGCAAGGAGAACTGGCCGGCCTTGAGTTCATCGTAAACGGGCTGGCCCAGTTGCGCGGCGTTTTCAATTTCCTGGTTGAGCACGGCCTGGTCCCGGGCCACGTGGCGCCATTTCAAGTGGCCCTGCCGATGCGTGCCGGGCAGAAACATCATGGCGGCGTTGGCGCGGTCGGCATCGTCGATGGCCAGCCACACGGTCACCGTCCGGGCGGGGGTGAACGGCCAGTAGGAGGCGTCCTGATGCCAGGCAACCTTGCGGGGGTCATGCGGTTGCTTGCAAAAGAAGTGGGAGCCCCAGCACACGATATCCGGACCGATCAGGTCCTGCACATGGTCGAGGATGGTGGGGTTCGTCACGATGTCGTGCAGGCCGGCACAGCAGCAGTGGAAGCCGTTGATCGAATAGGAATCGAGATCGCTGCGCGCCTGCCGGACCTTGCCGAGCAGGTCGTCAAAATAGGAGCGGTTCTGTTCCGCTTCCGATGGCGAGTAGGCCGACAGTGGCATCACGTAGCCGAACTCGTTGTAGAACCGGATCTGCTCCGGGGTCAGCCGGCGCGGTGCGTGGTTCACGACCGGCTGGAAACTCAGGTCACGTTCTTCTTTGACGGGGGTGGAAGACATGGGGGTATGGGGCTCTAAATATGGCGGGGAGTGGTTGGGGTGGGAACGCTTAACGCTCAACGCTTAACTCTGAACGCTGAACGTCGAACGCTGAATGCCGAAGTCCAGACCTGGTAGCTACGAGCGTGAGCGAGTGGGGGCTGTCTCCGCGTAATGGTCCACTGGTTCACGCTCGTAGCTACCGCTGGCGATCCGGTGGTTCGGCACTTGAGCGTTCAGAGTTAAACATTCGACGTTCAGCGTTCGCCCTGACCGTCCGGCGGTCAGGGCGTCAGCCTTTGATCGCGCCGGCGGAGAGGCCGCGGACGAAGAGGCGCATCGTGAAGAGGAAGATGATGATGAGCGGGATCGAGGCGAGGAAGTAGGACGCCATGATCTGGCCCCACGGTTTCACGTACTCGCCGTCGAGGTAGATGAGGCCGACGCCCAAGGTGAAGAGTTCCTTGTCGCGGAGGATGATGAGCGGGAGCAGGAAGTCGTTCCATGAGCTGAGGAAGGAGAGGATGGCGAGCGTGCCGATGATGGGGCTCGCCATGGGGATCACGACGTTGATGACCTGCTGGAAGTGCGAGGCGCCGTCCATCTCGGCGGCCTCGAAGAGGTCCTTGGGCAGGTCCTCGATGAAGTTGCGCAGCACGAAAATGTTGAACACCTGGCCGGCGGCGACGCCGACGACGATGAGGGCGAGCAGCGTGTTCAGCAGGCTCATGGACTTGAGCAGCATGAAGAGCGGCACGATGTTGGCCACGCTCGGCAGGAGCATGAGGACGAGGAAGGCCGACCAGATGACGCCGCTGAAGGGCAGCTTGTGGCGGGCGAAGAAGTAGGCGGCGAGGATGGCGAGGGAGAGCGAGCAGAACGTGCCGGTGACCGCGACGAAGACCGTGTTCGCGAGGTAGGGGCCGATGAGCTTGATGGCGAAGAGCCAGTTCGACCATTTCCAGTCCTCGGGGGAGAGCGGCAGCCAGGGTTGCGCGATGAAGGACGCGTTGTCCTTGAAGCTCACCTGGAACATCATGTAGAGCGGGAACATCTCGATGAGCAGGAAGCTCCAGATGATGGCGTGCTTCGGCCAGTCGCGCTTTTTGTGGAGCCGGGCGGGCTTGATGACGGCGGCGCTCATTTGTCGACCCGGACGTACCGGTTGTTGATGAAGGTGAGCGTGAGGATGACCGAGAACAGGATCATGCCGATGGAGCAGGCGTAGCCGAACTCGCCGGCCACGAAGGCGCGGTTGTACATCCACAGGCCGGGGACCATGCCGCGACCGCCGGGACCGCCGTATTCGTTGAGCAGCAGCAGCTGCAGGCCGTAACCGCCGAGGGTGCCGATGATCAGCAGCACGAGGCTCAGGCGGATCTGCGTCAGGATCAGGGGCAGCTCGATGTAGATGAACTTCTTGAACGGTCCGATGCCGTCGAGCTCGGCGGCCTCATAGACTTCCTGGCCGATGGACTGCAGGCCGGCGAGGTAGATCAGGACGCCGACGGTGCCGATCCAGGGGAAACCCCAGATGAAGAGGGCGGGCAGAATGAGCTCGGGCTGCGACAGCCAGCCGATGGGCACGCCCTCGAAGAAGACGCCCCAGCCAAAGAAATCGTTGATGGCCACGAGCACGTGCTTGAGCCCGGTGGCCTCGATCACGCCGTTGAGGGCGCCGAGGTTGGGATCGAGGATGAATTTCCAGATGAAGAGCGTCACGAGCTGCGGCACGATCATCGGCACGACCAGCAGCGCGCGGTAGGCGTATTGCCAGCGGTTGCTCGTCAGCCGGTGGATGAGCACCGCCAGCAAGATGGACGGGATCATCTTGATGAGGTTGAAGATCATCAGCGCGCCGACCGTGGCGAAGGACATCAGCAGGGTGGAGTCGGTGAAGGCCCGCTTGAAATTGTCCCAGCCGATGAACTGCTTGGCCTCGCCGCCGGACCAGTCAAAGAAGCTGTGGTAGACCGCGCTGACCGCCGGGAAATAGGCGAAGGTCAGGACCATCAGCAGGGAGGGGACCACGAAAAAATAGAGCCGCCATTCGCGAAGGACTTTGGACCGGGAAATGGGATAGGCCATGGAGGACGGTGCCGGGGGCGGCGAAGTTGGAGTGAGGCACAGGGTTCCGCCGTGCCAAGCCGGAAGTTTGGACATCAGCGGGAAAATTCAGACCGAGAAGGTGATCGTGAATATGTAGATCTGAATTTTTACCACGGATTACATGGATACCACGGATTGGCTCTGACGGAATGGACGCAATGGGGGCTCAGAAGGATCATAAGGCCTCAATTCATTTTACAGGAGGAAACAGAGGAAGCGGAGGAAATCTAATCTCTCTGCTCCCTCAGCGTCCTCCTGTAGAAAGTCCGGATCCGTGCAATCCGTGAAATCCGTGGTTAAACTCAGGGTCCGAATACGGCCGCGCGTTCGGTGGCGCTGAGTTCCTTCCAGCGGCCGGGAGAAAGTTCATCGAGCGTGAAATTGCCGATGCGGGCGCGGATGAGACGGAGGGTGGGGTGACCGATCGCGGCGGTCATGCGCCGGACCTGGCGGTTTTTGCCTTCGGTGAGTTCCAATGACAGCCAGCAGTCGGGAATGGATTTGCGGTAGCGCACCGGCGGGTAGCGCGGTGGTATGACGGGAGCGGTCTCCAAGCGGCGGACCTTGCAGGGCTGCGTCTGGTAATCGCCGATGCGAACACCCCGGGCCAGCTGCTTGAGGGTGGCGTCATGGGGCACGCCTTCCACCTGCACCCAATATTCGCGGGGATGGGCCTTGGCCGGGTCGAGCAGCCGCGTGCTGAGGGCCTTCTCATCACTCAACAGCAGGAGACCCTCGGAATCCGCATCGAGCCGTCCGAGCGCATATACGCCCTTGGGCAGGTCGAACCGCGCGAGGGTCTTCCACGCCGAGCCCGGCTCGGGCGTGAACTGCGAGAGCACACCGTAGGGCTTGTGGAAGGCGAGCAGCATGGGAACAAGTAAGAAGGAAGAAGGATGAAGTAGGAAGGATGAAGCCCGGTGGTGGCGGCAAACCGGGTTTGCCAATGAAACTTGTCCTTTTACTATAGAGTGTCCTCAAACCCATGATTGTCATTCTGAGCGGAGCGAAAAACCCAGTGAGCGCTTACCGAGGCCCTCGAGTGTCATTCACTGGATTCTTCACTTCGTTCAGAAGGACAAGGTGGATGGGGCGATTTGAAGGCACGACCTGAGTCCTTCACCTGTACACTTTATTCATGCGTGCCGTCCGACTCTCCGCTGTGAACCGACTCGAAATCGCCGAGGTGCCGGCGCCGGTGCCCGCGGGTGGCGAGGTGGTGGTCACTCTCCGGGCGGCGGCTTTGAATCACCGCGACGTGTGGATCAAGGCCGGGCAGTACGCGGGATTGAAATGGCCCTGCATCCCGGGTTCCGATGGCGCGGGGGTTGTGACGTCTGGCGAGGCCGGTTGGCTGGGGCGGGAAGTGATCATCAACCCGGGCTTCAACTGGGGTGCGGATGAACACAGGCAGGGGACTGATTTCACCATCCTTGGTCTGCCGATGGAAGGCACCCTGGCCGAGCAGGTTGTCGTTCCTCAAATCCAACTCGCCAGCAAGCCGGCGCATCTTTCCTGGGAGGAGGCCGCGGCTTTGCCGCTGGCGGGACTGACGGCGTACCGGGCGCTCATGACGCGGGCCAAGCTGCAGCCCGGGGAGCGCGTGCTGATTTCGGGCATCGGCGGAGGCGTGGCGCTGATGGCCCTGCAATTCGCCCTCGCGCAGGGCGCGGAGGCATGGGTGACATCCGGATCGGCGGACAAGATTGCGCAGGCCGTCGAACTCGGGGCCAGGGGCGGTTTTGATTATACGCTGCCCTATTGGTCCAAGACCGCGTCGCCGGATCAATTCAACGTGATCGTGGACGGGGCGGGCGGCCCGGGATTCGAGGCGCTCATTGATCTCGCCGCGCCCGGCGGGCGGATCGTCAACTACGGGGCGACGCGCGGGAATCCGCCCGGGTTCACGATGCGCAAGGTGTTCTGGCGGCAGCTTACCATCCTGGGATCGACGATGGGCAGCCCGGCCGATTGGGCGGCGATGGTGGCGTTTGTCGAACGACACCGGATCAAGCCGGTCGTGAGCGAGGTCTTTCCGCTGGCGCAGGCGGCCGAGGCATTTGCGCTCATGGAACGCGGCGGGCAGTTCGGGAAGATTGTGGTGCGGATGTAGGGCGGGGATTCCGATCCCCGCCTTTTTCTGAACTGGAATCCATTCTTTCTCGTTCTCTTAATCTTTCTCTTTCTCCTGCCTTAATGATTGCGGGAGATTGCGACCGAGGGCGGTCGCGCTCCCAGGCGGGGTTCGGAGACCCCGCCCTACATCCATGCGATCCCTACAGCCTGCCCGTGCGGGCCTGGCCGGGTTTCACGGGTTTGCCGGTGTCGGCGCTCGCTAGGGCGGCGAAGCAGATTTCGAGGCTGCGCAGGTTGTTGCGTGCGCTGATCGTTGGCTCGCGGTCCTCCTCGATGGAGCGGAGGAATTCACCGAGCGTCCCGCGGAAGCCGTCGGGGAACCACTTGCCCTCGAGCGGGATCTTCACCGTGCCTTTTTTCGTCGTGAGTTCGAGCTCGGTGAGATTGCAGAGGTTGCCGGCGCCGCGGAGCGTGCCCTTGGATCCGACGCAGCAGAGATACTCGTGCGGCGCGAACGATTGGTAGGCGCTGAAACCCAGCGTGGCGAGGCCGTCGCCGAAGTTGACCACGGCATTGGCCAGCATGGGCGGTTTCATGTCCTGTCCGGGCGCCTTGACGGCGTTGGCAAAGACACTGCGGGCGGTGCGGCCGGCAAAGACGGTGGCGGCGATGTCGAACCAGTGGATGGCGAAATCGCTGAGGATCAGGTGATGCAGTTCCGCGAACTTGCTGCCGCGGGTCCACGTGTGATCCCACTCCATGACCATATCGAGGGTGTGGATGTCGCCGAGCAGGCCGCCGCGGACGGCCGCGAGCAGGGCGGAGAACTGCGGCGCCCAGCGGCCGTTCTGGTTCACCCCCAGGCGGAGGCCCTTGCGGGCGGCGAGCGCCGCCATCCTGCGTCCCTCGGCGAGATCGAAGGTGAAGGGTTTCTGGCTGAGCACGTTTTTCCCGGCGCGCAGGGCCTCGAGGATCTGCGGCGTGCGGATGGCGGTGTGCGTCGCGATCTCAACCGTCGTGATATCGTCGCGCGCGAGCAGTTCGCGGTGATCGGCATGGACGGAGGCCTTCGGAAAGAACTCATCGCGGCGCGCCTTGGCGGCATCCAGGTTGACATCGGCCAACGCGACCACCTCCACGCCGAATGACTTGGCGGCGCGCAGATGGTACTGGGCGATGCCACCGCAACCGATCAGGCCGAGTTTGTGGCGCTTGGGAAAGCGCGGACCGCGGGGCAGGTAATCAAGTTTGGGAGGACGCATGAGAATAAATTTTTAACCACAGATCACACGGATTTCACGGATCAGCTCTTGGCCACATAAGGCGCAAAAAGCACAGAACCAATCCGGCCTTGGAAATAAGCGATAAGCCATAAGCCATAACCAATAAGCCATCTCCTGATCCGTGAAATCCGTGTGATCCGTGGTGAAATTTGTTTTTTACTTACTTCAAGAGCTTGAGCGGGCGGCGGAGCTTGGCGCTTTGGGTAGCGGTGTCCACGATCTGCTGGCCGATGCGGCTGGTTTCGACGGAAAGAGGGCCCTCGAAGGCGGCGCCGGTTTCGAGGCAGTGCAGGAAATAGTGCACGGGGTCGGTGCGCGGCTTCTTCAGCTTGTCCACCGGGATAATCACACCCTCGGGCCGGCGGCGGGTCTGCAGGCGGATGGTCGGCTCGTAATCGTAATTGGCGATGGTGCCGTCGGTGCCCTTGAGGATGAAGCCGCACTTGGGCTGGGGCTGATGGACCCACGGACTGGTGAACGTGCCCCAGCGGGTCTGGAAGGTGGACAGCCATTCGCCATAACGGGCGATGGTCACGCTCTGCTCGTTCACGGGCACGCCGCGGGCCCCGCCGGTGACGGCGGTGATCTCGTCGGGTTTGCGTCCGTCGAAATACCACGTGGCGAGGGTGGCGCCGTAGCCGAGGTAGTCGATGAGGGCGCCGCCACCGTTGGCGGAATAGAACCAGCTGGCCTTCTTGCGGGCCAGCGAAGGCTCGGCGGCGGCCATGCGGTTGTGCTCCTGAATGGGGCCGCGGTTGCCGTCGTAGAAATGCACCTCCTGCAGGGCGCCGATGCGTCCCTCGTGCAGCAGGCGGTGGGCGGTGAGGTGCGGCGGGTACCAGGCCAGCGGCCAGTTGATGGCAAGGCGGTGGCGGGCCTTTTTCATGGCGGCGATCATGCGGTCGGCCTGGGCGAGATTGCCGGCGAAGGGCTTCTCGATGAGCACGTGCACGCCGTAGGGCGCCACGCGTTCAACCCAATCGGCGTGGGCGCCGCTGGCCGGGCAGAGGATCACGACATCCGGCTTGGTCTGTTCCAGGCAGGCGCGCCAGTCGGTGAAGACGCGGCCGGCCGGCAGGTCCAGCTTGCGGATGACGTCCTGCATTTCGCGCGGGTCGTGGTGGGCGATGCCCACGACCTCGGCGTTGGGCGCGGCGTGCGCGCAGGCCAGGAGGTGATCCATGTGCCGGAAGTCGAAGTTGATGCCGGCGATGCGCCAGATTTTGCGGGAGGGCATGGTAGTTATGGGAGGTTTTTCAACCACGGATTCCACGGATCACACGGATAGGATCCATTCAATGGCCACAAGAGACTCAAAAGGCTCATAAAAACCAGGTCTGATTTTCTGTGCCTTTTGCGCCTTATGTGGCCATTCCTCAGGGATCGATCCGTGCCATCCGTGTAATCCGTGGTTAAGAGATTATTTCCAGGTGGCGGTGAATTTATATTTACCGGACACCAGTTCGCAGGTTGTGGCGGTGCGCGTGGACTTCACGTTGGCAACGCCGTTGGAACGGGCCAGGGGCTTGCTACCTTCGGTGATCTTCGCGCCGGCAGGTACGGGGAATCTTGCGCTGGCGGTGGTGTTGGGCGGGACGGTGACCTCCCATTCGAAGCGGCCGGCGGTGCACTTCCAGGCGCTGGCGACTTCACCATGCAGCGTTTGCAGCGTGCCGCGGGCGCGGGTGAGTTCGCCGCCGGGGCGCGGGGCGAGCCGGATGTGCTTGTAGCCGGGTTGGGCCGGATCGAGATCGATGCCGGCGACCACCGCGTACAGCCACGCACCGATGGCGCCGTAGGCATAGTGGTTGAAGGAGTTCATGCCCTTGTCCTGAAAACCCTTTTCCTGGGTCCAGCCGTCCCAGCGTTCCCAGATGGTGGTGGCGCCCTGCGTGACGGCGTAAAGCCAGGAGGGCCATTTCTTCTGGTGCAGCAGCTTGTAGGCGACATCCAGGCGGTTGGCCCGGGTGAGGACGTTCTGGATGTAGGAGGTGCTGACGAAGCCGGTCGTGAGCTGCCAGTTGCGTTGCTCGATGTCGCGGACGAGTTCCGTCACGAGTTTCGGCCGCAGGGCGGCGGGGCAGAGGTCAAACTGCAGCGTGAGCACGTAGCTGGTCTGCGTGAGACCGGTGACGAGGCCGTCGGTGCTGACGAAACGCTTCTGATAGGCGCGGCGAATACGCTGCGCGAGGGCGGTGTAGTGCTTGGCCTCGGCCGTGCGGCCCAGCAGGCGGGCGGAGGCGGCGACGAGATCCGTGCTGTAGACAAAGAAGGCGGTGCCGATCAGGTCCTTGGGCGTGCCGCCGTCGGTCTTGCCGCTGCCGTCCAGGGCGAGCCAGTCCCCGTAACCCTTCCACTCCTTGTAGTCGGGATGGCTGCGGATGAGACCGATGGACTCCTTCTCCATGAAATCGATGAAGCGGCACATCGCGTCGAAGTGGCGTGCGAGGAGGGTGCGGTCGCCGTAGCACAGGTACATCGTCCAGGGGCAGATGACCGCGGCATCGGCCCAGGCCGGGCCGCCGTCATGGGGTATGCCGTCGATGTGGGGCGCGACCGAGGGCATGGCACCGTCGGCGCGCTGGGCGTCGGCAATGTCGCGGATCCACTTGTGGAAGAAGCCGGCGACATCGCGGTTCCACGCGGCGGTGCGGCTGAAGACCTGCGCGTCGCCCATCCAGCCGAGCCGCTCGTTGCGCTGCGGGCAGTCGGTGGGCACCTCGAGGAAATTGCCGCGCTGGCCCCAGTCGATGTTGCGCTGGAGCTGGTTGATGAGCGGGTCGTTGCAGGTGAAGTCGCCGGTGCGCGGGGTGTCGTTGTGCAGCACGACGCCCGTGATGGCATCGGCGGGCAGATCCTCCGGGTGACCGGTGAGCTCGACGTAGCGGAATCCATGGAAGGTGAAGCGCGGCTCCCAGGTTTCGCCGGCGGGATCGCCCTTGGCGGTGTAGTAGTCGGCGGCGCGGATGCCGCGGAGATTCTCGACGTAGATCATGCCGTCGGGGTTCAGCACCTCCGCGAAGCGCAGCTTGAGGATGCGGCCCGCGGGGACCTTCACTTTCAGTCGCACGCGGCCGACCATGTTCTGGCCGAGGTCGATGAGCCAGACGGGCTCGGGCCAGGGGGTGAGTTTCTTGGCGGGCACCGCGGGCTTGATTTCCTGGGTGACGCGGACCGACGGGCCGAGCACGGGCGAGAGTTCGATCGCCGGGGCGGGGAAGGTCGTCACGGGCAGCCAGGCGCGGTCATCGTATTCGGCGGTGCTCCAGCCGGTCAGCTCGCGGCGGGCATCGTAGGTTTCGCCAAACATGATGTCGCTCTCGGTGATGGGACCGAAGCTGGTTTTCCACGCGCTGTCGGTGGCGACCAGCTGCGTGGAGCCGTCGGCGAAGGTGAGGATGAGCTGGGCGCGGAGCTTGGGGCGGTCGCCGTAGTAGCTGCGCGTGCGCCAGCCGACGCGGCCGGCGTACCAGCCGTCGCCGAGGATGGCGCCGGCGGCATTGGCGCCGGTTTTCAGCAGGGCGGTGACATCGTAGGCGAGATATTGGACGCGCTTGTTGTAGTCGGTCCAGCCGGGCGTGAACTCCTCGATGCCCACGCGGGTGCCGTTGAGCTCGAATTCGTAGCAGCCCAGGGCGGTGACGTAGAGGCGGGCGGAGACCGGCTTGGCGCCGACATTGAAGATCGTGCGCAGATAGGGCGAAGGCAGCGAGGCCTCGGGGCCGCCGGCGAGGGCGGAGCCGATCCATTCGCCGTGCCAGTCGGAGGGATTGAGCAGGCCGGCTTCCCAGAAAGCCGGGGTGCTCGCGGAGCGATGGTTTTTCTCATCCCAGATTTCAACCCGCCACCATGCGCGCTGGCGGGAGGCGAGTGGCACGCCGGCGTAGGCGATATGTGTCGTGGCGGCGGAGGCGATGCGTCCGCTGTTCCAGAGGTCGGCCGGGCCGTTGCGCCGGGTCGAGACCGTGAGGCGGTAGGCGGTTTGCCGCGCGCCGCGCCGGCCATCGGTGGCGAGGCGCCAGCTCAGGCGCGGGGCCGGGTCATGAATGGCGAGGGGATGCTCGAAATAGTTGCAACGCAGTTGGACCGGACGGGTGGATGAGGGCATGGGAAACAGGTCAGAGCCAAACGGGTGACGAAGCGGTAAGGCAAGGGTGGCGTGGGCGAACATTCAGCGAACGGGTGTTCGTAGTGCCGGTCTTCAGCCGGCACTGGATTGGGTAAGCTATCCGCCGGCGGGACGTCCCCAGCGCGGGCTGAAGCTCCGCGCTACGCATCGCCATGCTTGTCATCGGCGGGGGCGGACCTAGGTTCCGGGCATGGCCAAGGTTCTTGTCACCGGCGCGGCCGGATTCATCGGCAGTCACACCACGGACCTGCTCCTCGCGGGCGGGCACACGGTGCTGGGGCTGGATAATTTCCGCAGCGGCCACCGCCGCAACCTTGCCGCGGCGCTGCGGTCGGCGGCATTTCGCCTCGTGGAGGCCGATGTGGCCGAGCCGGGGGTGATGGCGAAGCACGTCGCCGATTTCCGGCCGGAGGCGATCATCCATCTGGCGGCACTGGTCAGTGTGCAGGAAAGTATCAGCGATCCGGCCCTGAACCGCCGGCTGAATGTGACCGCCACCCAGCTCGTGGCGGACGCGGCGGTCGCGCACGGCGTGAAGCGCATCGTGTTCGCCTCCTCGGCGGCGATCTACGGTGACACGACCGACCTGTTGATTCGCGAGGAGACGGCCAAGCAGCCCATCAGTCCCTATGGCGAGGCCAAGCTGAGTTCCGAGGGCATTTTGCTCGGATTGGCCGCGGCGGGCGGTCTGACCGTGCGCTGCCACCGTTATTTCAACGTCTTTGGTCCGCGGCAGGACCCGGCCTCGCCCTATTCCGGGGTGATTTCGATCTTTGAGCGACGCTACCGCGAGGGCAGGGGCGTCACCATTTTTGGCGATGGGTCGCAGACGCGGGATTTCATCTCGGTGCACGATGTGGCGCGGGTGAATGTCATCGCCGCGACCAAGTCCGGCCTCGTTGCCGGTGCCGCGAACATCTGCACCGGTCGTGCGACCTCGTTGCGCGAGGTGGTGGGCATTTTTGCGCAGCATTACCCCAAGGTGCCGGCGCCCCAGTATGCCGCGGCCCGGGCGGGTGACATCGTCCATTCGCTCGGCCGGCCGGAGCGGGCGCAGGCGGAGCTGGGATTCACCGCACAAGTGCCGGTGGCGGACGGGTTGGCCGAGTTGATCCGGTCTGTGTAGCCACGAGCGTGAGCGGGTGGCAGCGATCGGAGTTGGCAGTTCGCCGATCGCAGATCGAATTCAGCCAGGATTCGAACTCCCATCTCCGATCTCCCAACTGCGAATGTCGCAGACATTCTGCTTGGCGAGAACGCGTCGGGCTGGGAGAGATGGGGTATGGCAGAAAACCCCCAGGCATATGTCTGCATCATGGCGGGCGGCAGCGGTGAGCGCTTCTGGCCGATGAGCCGGCGGCGCACGCCGAAGCATTTGCTGAAGCTGTTCTCCGACCGCACCCTCGTGGAGGAGACCGTGCGGCGCCTCGAAGGCGTGGTGCCGTTGAGCCACATCTTTGTGCTCACGAACGAGGCGCAACTGCCCGGCACGCGCGCGGCCCTGCCGTTCCTGCCGCCCGGGCAGATCATCGCCGAGCCGGCGAAACGGGACACCGCCCCGGCCGCCGCGCTGGCGACGGGCCTCGTGCGGGCCCGCGATCCCGAGGCCGTGCTGGCGCTGCTGCCGGCCGATGCGCTGATCAAGGACACGGCGACCTTTGCCCGGCAGCTGGATGGAGCACTCAAGCGCGCGGCCCAGGGCGACACGCTGCTGACCTTTGCGATCAAGCCGACGTATCCGGCCACGGGTTTTGGCTACCTCGAGATGGCGGAAGAGCAAGGCGGCGGCTTCCGGCGCGTGGCGCGTTTCGTGGAGAAACCCGACAAAGCCACGGCCGAACGCTATGTGGCGGGCGGTAACCATGCGTGGAACGCCGGCATGTTCATCTGGCGCGTCCCGGCGTTTCTGGCCGAGGCCGAGCGGCAGGCGCCGGCGCTGGCGAAATTCATCCGAGAATTCCCCAGCGGGGACTGCTCGGCGTACCTGGCGGAAAAGTTTCCGGCCCTGCCCAAGATCTCCGTGGATTACGCGATCATGGAGAAGGCGGCGTCGGTGGCCACCCAGTTGGCTGTATTCGACTGGGACGATGTCGGGGCTTGGACGGCGTTGCCCACGCACCTCCCCGCGGATGCCCAGGGCAACACCCTCCGCGGTGCGGTCGTGACCCAAAATGCCGCGAACAACGTAGCCATCAGCAACGGCCGGGTGATCGCACTTTGCGGTGTGAAGGACCTCGTTGTCGTGGAAACCCCCGATGGCGTGCTCGTCTGTCACCGCGATGCGGTGCAGGACATCAAGCATTTGATGCCAAAGTTGCCGCCTGATCTCCTGTGAGTGGCAAGAAATTCCCATTGACGCGCAACGGGGGCAGCCTTTGCTCACCTGTTCTGATTTGGCTCGATAGCTCAGTTGGTAGAGCAGAGGACTGAAAATCCTTGTGTCACTGGTTCAATTCCAGTTCGAGCCACCATTTAAAACCCGCTAAGCCGCAAAGGTTTGGCGGGTTTCTGGTTTTTAGGGACTCCATGTGGCCAGAGTCGAAACACCAGTGTCCAGCCCCATGCGGATGTGGGAGGCAGCCCGATGTCGGGCGATGGTTGGTTGATTGTAGGGCGGGGTCTCCGAACCCCGCCAAGCGAACGTCTTTAGTTATCGAGGCGGGGTTCGGAGACCCCGCCCTACAACCAAGTCCAAGGCCTTATGGAGGCTGGCTCAGCAGGAAATCGAGCGCGGCTATTTTTCCATTCGCTTGAGCACGGTGCGGATGGCCCGGGCGACCTTATCGATGTAGGCCTCGGTCATAGCCTCGTTGAGTTGGAATCGCATGCAGTCGGCGAGAATGGACTCGGCCGTGGGACAGTTGACCGTCCGGTAATCCATCGTGGTCCACCCGGCATCCCGCGCGGGCCAGGTGCCGCCGAAGATGTCATGGTTCTGAAATACCGGCCAGCGGTAAGCGGCTTTCCGAAGCAACACCGCGCCACAAGCCACGCCTTCGGCTGCAAGGGCGGCGGCGATCTCCGCGCGCGGTTGGGAAAACCGCGGCAAATCGAGTCGAAGGAGATAGAACCAGTAGCTGTGCAGGTTGCCGGGGGCCACGTGCGGCAGTTGCAGGCCCGGCGTGCCTGCCAGACTGGCCGTCAGGAATTCACCGATGCGGTGGCGGCGGGCAACAATGTCCGGGAGTTTGGTCAGTTGGGCCGCGGCCACGGCCGCCTGCGGTTCGCTGATGCGGTAGTTCGGCGCGAGGGTCACGGGGTCGCGGCCGCCTTCGGTGCGACCGTAATCCTTGTCGGCCCAATTGTTCAGGTGCGGGCCGTATTTCTCGCTGTTGGTGCCGACGATGCCGCCGTCACCGCAGCCGATATGCTTGAAGTCATTCAGGGAGAAACAGCCGAAGTCACCGATGGTGCCGACGGGCCGGTCCTGCCAGCGCGCGCCCCAGGATTGGGCGCAGTCCTCGATCAGGACGAGGTTGTGCTCGCGGGCGATGGCCGTGAACGCAGCCATGTCACAGGGGTTGCCCGTGAAGTGCACGACCATGATGGCGCGGGTTTTGGCGGTGATGCGACGGCGCACGTCGGCGGGATCGAGGGTGTAGGTGCGCGGATCAACATCGGCGAAGACCGGCACGCCCTGCTGGTAGAGAATCCCAATGTACGTACCCATGTCGCTGAGCGGCGGCACGATCACCTCGTCGCCCGGCCGCAGGCGCAGGGCGGAAACGGCGATGTGCAACGCCGCGGAGCCGGAAGAGCAGGGGACGCAATGCTTCAACGGGTAATGGCGGCGGAAGCCCTCGATCATCGCCGTGGTTTGCGGACCCTTCCAATAAAAGAGCGAAGGCTGCTGCACCATCGCGGTGAGCCGTTCGAGTTCGACAGCATCATAGCGTTTGGGCTGCGGCAGCGGTTCATCAACCATGGGTTGGGTGGTCGGGGACGGGTTGTTCATGGATCAATAGACACATTCCCGGGCGGCGGCGGCGAAGGTCCGGAGGTTTTCCACCGGGGTCTCGAAGAAATGGTCGCTGGCGGAGCAGATATAGCCGCCGTCCCGGCCAAAGCCTGCGAACAGACGGTGCGTCTCGGCGCGGATTTGATCCGGGGTGCCTGAGGTCAAAATGTTGAACTGATCCATGCCGCCGATCATCGCGACCTTGCCGCCAAACACCGCGCGCACTTTCTCTGGGTTGGCAATGTTGCCGCCGACTCCCGGCGGAGAAAGCGTCTCCGAGGCATCGGTGCGGTTCTGCACCACCAGGTCGAGGATGTGCATCATGCCGCCGCAGGTGTGGTAGGCCGTCCGGTGACCGGCGGCGTGCAGGGCGTCGTGAATCTGACGGTCATAGGGCAGGCAGAACCCGGCGTGCATCGCCGGTGAAATCACCGTGTCGCTGCCCGCGCCGCCGCCGGTTTCGATGAGGTCGAATTTTGCCCCGCGCAGGGATTCCTCGATGAAGCGCAGCTTCTTTTCCAGCAGGGCGCGCAGCAGCGAATGGACCCAGTCGGGATGGTCCATGGCCTCGAGGATCAACTCCTCCTCGGACATCAGGCAGCAGGCGTGCTGCCAGCATCCCGCCTGGTCGCCCCACACAAACCCGCGCAGGATGCCCTGGTCGCCGATCCGGTCGTATTCGGCGGCAATGGCCGCCTGGTTCAATCTGGCCACCGGCATGTAACGGGCGATCAGTTCGACGTCCTCGTGTCGCTTGATGAGGTATTCGAGGATCCAGGTGGTCGTGCGGTTGCCACCGGTCCTGTAGGTGAGTTGGCCGCCCGGCGTGTGGATGGTGTGGTCGAGCAGCTTGTCGTCCGGGTCGTCCTTGATCACCCTGACCTCCTCGCGCCAGTCCGGGGTGGACACGACGTATTTCTCGGCGTCGGGAATCCAGAACTGGCCCATGGCCTCGAAGTACTGGATCTGCGCATCCAGCCCGGTCAGCCGAAACGCCTCCAGCGCGTCCACGCCGCCCAGATAAGTGTCGAGATGGTACTTCTGCCACTGGTGAACGGTGGCAGGCAGCCGGTCCGGTTTTTCGCGAGCCAGCGCCCGCAGGAGGCGTTCTTTGGAGGTCATCTTGGGGATGGCTCCATGGTAACAAGGGCAGGAGCGGACTCGAAGTAATTTGTCCGGCCCCGGTTGCTTAGCAGTCAAAGGATTTCAACCAAACAGCAGGACTAAACCTGGAGCCAGGGCGGCGGCAAAGACGAGACTGTCGAAGGCGATGTGGTCGTCGTTGGCCGAGCCATCATATTCATCGATCACAATCTTCGTGATCCAGGGACCGGTGGGATTGGCGATCAGGCCGACAAACTGATAACCAGGGGCGCCGAATGGGGCGGGGATGAAGGTGTTTTGTGCGCCGCCAGTGACACCGCCGTCGTCTCCAACCCCCCCCGCAAGGTCGTCCCTTCCAGCGTGTATACCCCGGACAACACGTCAGCCCAGCAAGCCCCCGCTCGCCATGTGACCTCGAGTCGCCAGCGCGGTGAAGTGCCCCGCCTAGGTGCCGTGCACCCAAGCGTCCGTCGGAAGTTGTCGCCGGATCCTCGAGAAAGGTGCTGCGCGTGTAGACCATCGTCTGGGCCGGCAGGGAAGCCGGCAGGCTGACCAGGGTGAGGCAGCCGACAAGACTGGCCAATATGGCTTTCACGGCAGGAGTCACTGGAACTTCAACCTCGCCAATGCTAATACAATCGGGGCTGAAAATCGAGCCGGACTTCGGTGTGGGAGCGGTCAGGGAGCCGGGCGTTCCGGGACGGTTTGGCGCCAGGGGTCGCGTTGCAGTCCGATCTCCCCGATCGGAATCGCTTCGAATTCGATGGTCGAGAAAGGGGAACCGGGCGTCCGGGTGAAGCGGAGCGTGCGGGGATCGAAGGTGCCGGGGGCCTCGGTGGCCAGCACGTTGCCCGCAAACTCCTGTTGCGTGTCGGCCTCGCGGGTGAAAATCAGCCAGAATCTCCTCTGGCCCCGCATGAAGAGATTGGCGGGTGGAATCACTGTGTCCGGTGGCGGGCGGCGGAGCAGGAAGCCGGTGTCGGCGATGCCATTGTCCTTCATCTCCATGATGCGGTGGAAATCGAACGCGTAATAATCCGACACGTCGCACCAGCGGCCGGAGCCCCACGAGAGGTTGTGGCGGATGACATTGCCCTTGGGCACCGCCGGCTCGTCCTGCAGGATGGTCTTCAGTTTCGGATAACGCGTCGCATAGGGCGGCTGGTCGCCATTCACCTCACGGAGCCGGTCGGCCAGCCAGGGATTGCGGCCGTCGAAGAAGCTGGCGGCCCAGCTGAGTCCGCGGGCATCGGGAGCGATGGCGGGCGTGCACTCGATGAACAGATTATTCGTAATGGCATTGTCACGGCCGCCACCGAGCCGGATGCCGCGGCCGGCGCGGTAGAAGATATTGCCATGGACAGTGAAGCCGCTGGAAAAATCGTCGAGATAGACCGCGGTCACGTCGTGCCCCCCGGGTCCATCGAGGTGATGCCAGTAGTTGTAGCGGATGATGTTGCCTTGCCACGTGTAGTCGCGGCCGGTGTGGAAGGCCCCGGCGTCGCCGGTCTCCGTGCAAACCCGGTACACTTCGTTGAACTCGATCACATGATCGTTGCCGCGCAGGTAAATGCCCTCGAAGGGCGCATCGTGGATGAGGTTGTGGGCGATGCGCTGGCCAACCCCGTCAATCATGACCCCGTACTGCGCGGTGCGCAGCCACTGGCCGTAATCGCGGATGTGGTTGTTGAGTATCTCATGCTGCGAGGGTTCAAGCGTGAGCCGGTCGCCGCCGGCCACGCGGATGGCGCCATTGGCGAGATCGTGAAAATCACAGCTCACGACCTGGTGGTGCCGGCCACCCTCGATGACCAGGGCTTCGCCGCCGAGGTTGCGAAACACGCTGCCGGCGATCCGGCAGTTTTCGCCGCCGGTGATGGCGAGCCCGCTGTCGCGGCTGTGTTCAAAGCCAAAGCCCTCGAGCGAGAAATGGGCGACGGCGTCCATGGTCACGAGCGGCCGGCCCAGAATGGAAACCACGACATCCCCGGGCCCGATCGGGGCGGGCGGATGGAAATAGATGATCCCGGCGCGGCGATCGAGGTACCATTCGCCCGGCTGGTCGAGTTCCTCGAGGACATTGAGGAAGCAATAACGCTGCCGGGGCGCATAGCCGTAATGGTGGTGGGGTTCGGCCAGGGTGATTTCGCGCTGCACGGTGTCGATGGACTGGATGCGCTGGAAGGAGTCGCTCCAATCCCAGGTCCAATAGCCGTGCACGTAGATATCGTCGCTCGGCGCCCACTGGGCGGGCCGGTCTTCAGCGTAGGCAATGCGCCCGTAATGGCGGCCCGCGGGGACGTCGTCGAACCGCCGTTCCCGGTCGAGGCCTTCATGGAACCGCCTTGACCGGTTTGGGGCACACCCGCGACCGGCAGCCAGCCTTCGTTCGGGTAGCGGGCGAGCGGCATGCGCCGGCCGGCAAAGAAAAGTTCCAGTCCGGGATTCCCGCGCTGTTCAATTTGACCGAATTCGGTCAGGCCGGCGACGCGGAGGTTGGCAGCGAGTATTTGGGATCGGCTGGCGGGGTGCAGCCGGGCGGAAATCGCGGGATCGGTGACGGGTTGCCAGTCGGCGACCGCGTGGCCGCCAGACAGAGTGACGCGGGTGTCGCGGGCCGCTCGCCAGACTACCGGTGAACCGGCGGTGCCTCCATCCGCGGCGGTGAGCGCGATTGGAACGTCGAGTGGATAGACCCCGCCGGGTATCTCCACGACGATTCCGCCGGCGGGCAACGGACCACGCGCCTTGAGGGCGGCGACGGCGGCGCGGGCTTCGGCCAGCGGTGCCCTGATCACGAGTGGGGCGGCGGGCAGGGCGGAGGCGCAGGCTGCGAGCAGCAAAATCTGCAGGGGCTTTTTCATTTGTGGCGTGGACAAAAATACCCGGCTCCGGGGTTTGATATTGTCCCGTTGTTGTCCGTCGGGCGGAGACGGGGCAACCAAAACAGTTGGACTAACCCGGCACGGTGGCGCTTGATAAATGCTTCATCATGAGCACGACCATCCAGTATCCCCGCGACAAAGACACCCCGGTTTCCCACCGGCCGTTCAGCCCGGCCACCCGCGTTGGCGACCTGATCTTCGTCTCCGGCCAGGCGTCGGTGGACGACAAGGGCAACATCATCCGCGACACCTTTGACGCCGAGTTCCGGCGGTCCGTGGAAAACATGCGCAAGGTGCTCGTCACTTGCGGCAGCGACCTGTCGCACGTCGTGCAGGTGCGTGCCTACGTGCGCGATCCGGCCAACGTGGACCGCTACAACCAGCTCTACCGCGAATTTTTCACCGCACCGTATCCGGCCCGCACCACGCTCACCGGCTGTTTGCCCGAGGTGCTGCACTTCGAGATCGAGTGCATCGCGGTGCCGAAGGGGTGAGGGTGGGGTGACTCTTCGTTCGTAGCGCGGTACTTCAGCCCGCGCTTGCCATGCCACTTCGGCGAAATTGTCCGGCCGAATGAGTGCCGGCTAAAGCGCGGCACTACGAAGACCAGCACTGCTTTTCGGCCGCTTTAAGTAGCCGCTTTTATGGACTTCGGGGCGGCCAGCGTGCGGCCGGGGAGGAACACGGGGTTGATGAGGCTGGGCTGGGCCGGCACGGAGCGGCCGGCGAGGAGGGCCTGGGTCAGGCGGAGGGCGCGGGCGGTCACGCGATTCACGGGGCGGCTGTAATGGGCCAGATCAGGCATGGCGGACTCCATCAGCGAATGGAGATCGCGGGCGATCAGTGAAATATCGCCGGGAACGCGCCTGCCCTGCTCGAGCAGGTGCAGGAGGGTGGTGAGTGCATGGCTCTGCATCAGGCAGAAAATGGCGGTGGGCCGGTCGGCCAGCGCCAGCACGCGGTCGAGCTTCAGTCGCAGGGTGCGCGGGTCGGGACCGGCGTTGACCTCGATCAGCTTGGTGGGAGTCGGGGCCTGGGCGATGTAGGAGTGGACGCCTTCCACGCAGGCGAGGTCGCCGGCGAGCATTTGGGCCGGCAGCACGAGGGCGAGTTGCCGGTGTCCGTGCTTGAGCATGACCCCGGCGGCGTGCCAGCCCATCGCGCGGTAGTTGATGTCAATGGACGGTAGGCGGATGTCGGCATGGCACGTGCCGAGGACCAAGGCCGGCAGGCCGGCCTGCGCAAACCAGCGCTGCATGGGCGCGGTCGAGGCGAGCATCAACCAGCAGGCGCGGGGATGGCGGGCCGCGAGTTCGCGCAGACGGGCCTCGGGCCGCGGACCGGCGAGCTTGCGGTCGAAAACCTCCTCCCAGGCGATGCCGTTGGCGGCAAAGCGGGCATGCAGCTGCAGCAGCACGGGGTGCTCGTCGGGGAGAATGACACTGCGAGCCTGCGGACTCACGATGCAGACCAGCGGCTGGCCAGTCTTGGTGTCCGTGCCAAGACGTCCCCGGTTCAACCGGGTGCGCCGTCCGCGGGCGGCCGCGAGCAGGCCCTCGCGCGCGAGGATGGCGAGGGCGGCCCGCAGCGTCGGCCGGCTGATGCCGAGCTGGGCGGAGAGGGTGTGCTCGCCGGGAAGCGGGTCGGCCAGCGTGCCGTCGAGCAGGGCGGTGCGCAGCGCCTGGGCGGCCTGTTCGACGAGGCTCCGGCGGCGGAAGGGCAGGGGGGCGGCATGGGCGCTCATGGTTCGGGGCAGCTTGTCACTTTATTTGACAAGCAGGCCATGCTTTAAATGCGGGGCGGTTTTGCCGCAATGGACGGACACATGAGCAATATCCCCTTCACCGGTGGCGTCTGGTCGGCGACCCCCACGCCCCTCAATGCCGCGCGCCGGCTCGATGCCGCCTCGATCGGCCGCCTGGTCGAGCATCATCTCAAGCTCGGGGTGACCGGCGTCATGCTGGGCGGCACCTGCGGCGAGGGGCCGTGGCTGCGGGCCGATGACAAGGAGACCCTGACGCGGACGGCGGTGGCGGCATCCGCCGGCCGGCTGCGCGTGGCGCTGCAGGTGACGGACAACTCCGCCGGCCGCGTCCTCGCCAACATCGAGCAGGCGGCGGCCTGGGGCGCGGAGATCGCGGTGGTGGATGCGCCGTGGTTTTTCCTCAACGGCACGCCGGAGCGGAAGCTCGCCCATTACCGGGAGATCGCACGGCACAGCGTGCTGCCGATGGGCCTTTACGACCGGGGCAAGCACAGCCCCCATGCGCTCCCCGAGGCGATGCTGCCCGAGCTCCTGACCGAGCCGAATATCGTGATGGTGAAGGACAGCTCGCAGACCGACTCGCGGCGCGATCTGTATGTCGCGGCGATGAAAGCGCGGCCCGGCCTGGTGGTGCTCGACGGCGATGAGTTCAATTGCGTCGGCTACCTGCAGGCGGGCTACAGCGGCCTGCTGCTCGGCGGCGGCATTTTCAACGGGGCGATTGCGAACCGGCTGATTGCCGCGGTGCGCGCCGGCAACCTGGCCGAGGCGGAGCGGCTGCAGGCCCGCATGAACGACCTGATGCTGCGCGTCTATGGCGGCGCGAAGATCGAATGCTGGCTGACCGGCCTGAAGGAACTGCTCGTGCAGATGGGCATTTTCTCGACGAATGTGAACACGCTTGACTACCCGTTGACCGACACCTGCCGGGCACAGATTCGCGCGGCGGTGGACGGATCGGATGGCTTGGGGTATCGTGAAGACCTGTTCGGAACATAACCATGATCCCGCCCGATTCCAGCGACCTTCCGTACGTTGACACCAAGCCGCAGGGGTCGGCGGATTTCTACTACGCCACCAATGCGACCTTTCGTTTTCTGCTGAACCGGCTCGGGCGAGCGGGCTGGATCAACTACCTGGAGGAACTCGGCCGCGGCTACTTCTCACCCGTCAACGACCGCTGGCGCACCGGCGGCCTGCCCGCGGTGGCACGGTACTGGCGGGCTTTCTTTGCCGCCGAGCCGGGGGCGAGGGTGGACGTGCAGGAGTTGCCCGACCGCGTCGAAATCCACGTGCACGAGTGTCCGGCGATCAGGCACCTCAAGGCCGGCAGCCGTGAGATCGTGCAGGAATACTGCCAGCACTGTTACATCCTCGGCACGGCCCGGGCGGAAGCGTCCGGCCTCACGATGCGGCTGCAGGGCGGCAACGGCGCCTGCCGGCACACCTACGCCACCGCGGCGGCGGCATTGCCCCCGCAGGATATGGCTGCCATCAAGGAGGCCCGGTCATGATCGGCTGCTACGATTTCTGCGCCCACTACGAGTGGACCTTCGGCTGGCTGGAGCGCGTCGGCGGCCATGCGCTGGTGCGCGAATACTGGAACGAGGCGATCAACCACGACAGCCAGCGACATGCGCGGGACCTCATCCGCAACGAGGGCATTCCCGGGATGCTCAAGTACTGGGGCCACACGCTACTGGAGGAGTCGCCGGACCTCGGGTTCAACATCACGCATCGCGAGGATGTGTTCCGCATCGATTTCCATGACTGCCCTTCGCGCGGCTTTCTCCTCCGGAACGGGGTGAAAAACTACAGCGACTACTGCGACCACTGCATGGGCTGGACCGGTCCGATGCTGCAGGAGGCCGGTTATGTGATCGACCACGAGCACAACCACCGCGGCCAATGCTGGTGGGAAATGCGTCCGGCCTCGGCCAAGGGCGGCCACGCCGCGCCCGGGTCGGTCGCCGGCGCCAAGGACGTGCGCCTGCGCCCGGACTGGCCGAAGGATCCCGCCGCGTTGGACCGCTACTGCAAGGCGAACGATCCGGATGCGAAGATAAAGGACGTGCCCAAGGCATGAGACAACTGGTGTGCTTCGCTCTTGCGCTGGGGCTGACCGGTCCGGCGCTGCGGGCGGCGGATGCAGCCACCGCCAGGGCACGGCTGGACGCGGCGGTGGCCGTTCTGCAGTCGCCCGCGGTTGGGGAAGAGGACTCCCGGCGAATCCGGGCCGACCTGGCAGCGCTGGCGGCCGAGTCGCCCGTGACGGAATCGGGCATTGCGGCCCGCTATCTTCTGGGGCGACTGCGGCAGATCGAGGAGGGCATCGGCGAGCCGCCCGAATTCACGTCCCTGCTGAGCGAGCACCCGCAGCATCCTCTGGCGCAATTGGCCGCGGTGAAGGTGATCCTGCGCCGGCTCTATGCCGAAGGCCCGGAAACGCCCGGGGCGCGGCTGCAGGCGGCGGAGCAACTTGGCCGCGTCGTGACACTCGCGGCGCTGCGCTGCGATTTTCATCAGGCGATGGGCGACGCCTACATTTTCCATGGGGACCGGCGTGAGCCGGCCCTGCGTCACTTGCGGGCGGCCGAGGCCCTCGGCATCCCCAGCGCCGCCGCGCGGGCCAATGTGCTGGTGCAGATCGGGGAACTGGCCCGGCTGACTGGCGATGGGGCGGTGGCGGGGTGGAGCTACCGGAAGTTTCTCGCCGATTTTCCTCGCGACCTCCGGCAGCAGATCGTGCGCGACCGGCTGGCGGATAGCGGAGGGTCGGCACCCTGAAATCCCGGGGCAAGCTCCGGCTCATTGGATAACACCTCTCCCAACCATGCACCTGACTTCCATTCCAACTGTAGGAGCGGCTTTATGCCGCGATTCTTGGGTGATGGCGCCTTCGAATCGCGGCCTAAAGCCGCTCCTACAGTTTACCAAGCTGGGGCAGGCTTGGATCCGGCCCGCATGAGCCCACGTCTCAAGTCGACTCTGCTCTGGGCCCTGCTGGCCGTGGTCTTCGGCCTCTGCACGTGGCACGTGGCCCGGGTTAGTTTCCGCAAGGGCGCCACGGTGGACCACCGCCGTGTGGTGCGGGTCGGCCACTTCATGCTGCACAGCGGCATCCGCGATGCCCTGCAGGCGGTGATTGATGAGTACGAGCGGCGGCATCCGGAGGTGCACATCGTGCAGGTGCCGGTGCCGGACCGGGCTTATCCGCAGTTTCTGCGCACGCAGCTCGTGGCCGGGACCGCGCCGGACATCCTGCAGATCGGCGCGCATTTCACCGGCATGGACGAGCTGCGGGCGCGCTACTTCGAGCCCATCTCGGCGATCGTGGAGGAACCCAATCCCTACAATGCCGGCACACCGCTCGCGGGCCGCCGCTGGCGCGACACCTTTCTTGACGGCCTGGAAAACGGCGAGGCCTACAGCGCCGCGCTGCGGCACTACTACGGCATCCCCCTCGCGGTGGGCGGCGTGCGCATCCTGTACAACGCCCCGCTGCTGCGGAGGATCACGGACAGCACGGCACTGCCGCAGACCTACGCCCAGCTGATTGAGCTTTGCCGCCGGATCGAGTCATTCGCGCAAACGCAGGCGCAGCCCGTGGTGCCTTTTGCGGGCTCGCGGCTGTCGGCCCTGTTCCTGATGAGCCCGCTGTTCAGCATCGTGAACCAGCGGCTGTACTACGATCTCGCCACGGACCATACGCTGCGGCTGACGGACTGGGACTACGGCCTGGCCTACCTGCAGGGGCGGTGGAACTTCGACCGGCCCTCGATCCGTCTCGGCTACGCCCTCGCGCGGGAGCTGGCCCGTTACCAGAAGCCCGGTTTCTACCAGTTGAACACCAGTGACGCCACGCTGCAGTTCCTGCAGGGACAGTCGGTGATGCTGGTTTCGCACGTGCTCGATGTGACCAACCTGAAGGCGCAGACGGATTTCGAAATCGCCGCCGCGCCGATTCCGGCGCTGACGCGGGACGATCCGGTTTATGGTGAAGGCGTGCTGGGTCCGGTCACCGAGATCGACACCAAGGCCGCCGCCAATCTCGGGCTCGTGCGCGGGGCGCCGCAGCGCGAGGCGGCGGTGGACTTCCTGCGCTTCCTCGGCAGCAAACCCGGCATGGAGATATTCTCGGCGCGCAGCAACTGGCTGCCTTCGGTGGAAGGCGTGGCGGTGCCGGCCTGGATGGAACCGCTGCGGCCGCAGCAGGCGGGGTATGCGGGCCGGTTCTTCGCCGAGATCGCGGGCAAGGGCGATGCGCGCTTCGTCGTCGGCAACCAGTATCACCTCCTCTTTGGCCAGGGCGGCGGCGTGGATGCCCTGCTTGGGGTCATCAGGGAGAGCTACGGCCCGGCCATGCGGACCGACCTGATGAAGGACGTCCGCGAATCGAATCACAACCTGCGCCGGCAGGAACCCGCCCTGCTCGGCGCGTATTTGGCCACGGAGGCCGCGCCACCGGCCGCCGGTCGCGCCGAGGCCGGCGGTTTCTGGCGGGACGTGAGCAGCCAGAACGGCTATGAAGCCCGCATGCTGCGAACCCAGCTCATTCTCTCCCAAACCAACAACTCCCCATGAACGCGACCCGAACCAATCCCCTGCTCAAGGGACCGATCTTCAACCAGGACAGCACGGAGTTCTTTTTCGTGCGGACGGCCGACCAGATGAGCGGCGAAACCGTCGATGCCTACATCGACGAACTCGCCCGTTTCGGCGTGGGCAGCTTCTTCTCCGATGTGAACGCGATGCGGGCGAACTATCCCAGCAAGGTCTGGGAAACGGACTGGCACGGCTATGATCCCGCCGGTCCCGACGACCAGCCCGTGCTCCGTTACCTGCCCCCGGCGTCTGTGGCGCCCACGCGCCGTCGCCTGGATGCGGCGAAACGCCTGGCCGACCTTGGGATCAACTTCCACCAGCGCGCCCTGGCCCGCTGCCGCCACCACGGCATCGGCGCCTGGGTCAGTGTCCGCATGAACGACGTGCACGACTGCATGACCGAGGACACGCCGCTGCTGAGCAGCTTCTTCAAGGCCCAGCGCGCCGCCCGGCAATTACGGGCGCCCCATCGCGACGTCTGGTGGGCGGACCGCGGACTGGACTGGGAGCGGGCCGACGTGCAGGAGCATTATTTCAAGCTCGTGTGCGAGCAGCTCGAGACGCTCGATCTCGACGGGCTGGAACTGGACTGG
>JADJZJ010000027.1 GCA_016715765.1 Opitutaceae bacterium | reverse complement strand
TATAACCTGTCAGAAAACCATAATAGACAAGATAAAACTGTCCAATATGACATAGACAGGCAATAACTTGTCTATTGTGATTACCATGAAGGCACAAAGCTCAAAGGCACAGAGAAAACTAGATAAGGCGGTTTTACAGGAGGCCGCGGAGGGAACGGAGTTTCTGATGTAGAGGCGCAGCGCGAGATTGCTGACTATTAGCTCACGCGCATCCAAGAGTTTCTCGATGGGCAACGGGACTATGAGGACGCAATCACCACGGACGAATTTGTTCTTCCAGTTGATGTCTGGCCTGATGGCAGAATCTCAATCGAAGACGGTAGCGCTTTCGGACGGATTGAGTAAAATTAACCACGCTTTTGCGTGGAGACTGGCTTCAGCAGGAACGCACCCGACGGCGTCACTTCAATCGCCACCCGCGCTCCGCCTTTGAATCCAAACATTTTCCGCAACGGTGCAGGAATCGTCACCCGCCCTCGTGTCGAAAATTTCACTGGGTAACGGGGTGCGGATTGCATGGCTAAGATTTACTTGAGCTCCGGTAAACCGACGTCGACCAAATATTGGAAAGTCGAATCATAGTAGGCTGGCGGTCGCGTGTGGTCCGTTTTGTCTCCGTCCGGCACGAAGATGACCATTCCCTGACGCGCACGGGTCAGAAGTACTCGGTAGGCATTCTTCAAGTAGCTACGGTTGTCGGCATTTTTCACATTCTGCCACTTCGAGCCGCGGAAGTCATGATAACTCCAGTCGGATCCCGCAAATCGCAGATCACCATCCCAAGTCACGCAGGCCCAATCGACTTCTAATCCCTGGACCTGGAACTCAGTTGCCGCGTCCTCAAGAAAATAGCTCGATCGAGTATCGTTCTTACCATCCAAAAACCAGTGAACAGGGTCGGTCTTTACCCGGATATCAATGGCGTGCGGCTTGAGTCGCTGGGCCTTGGACGATGCCACGAGCCCATAACGTTCGCTCCCTCGGGCTTTAGACCGAACCCACTGTTTCGCCAAAGTCAGATTCCGAGTCACAGCAATCGGGTAGCGTTTAAGCCGGGTTAACGTCTCACGTGCCTGCTCCCGCTCACAATCCAGCAGTGCTTTCACGAAGGCCGAGACATGTTCCGCTCGAAACGACCGCATCGAAACAGCCAGGTGCAGATTGTCGTCAAAATGAACGCCACGCATTGCCTGCACGGCTCCAATAGTCTCCCCAGCGGCGTATTCGCTATCAGTCAGTCGCGACGAGATATACATGTCCCATTGAGGGAAAGAAGTCCTCACAGCTTCTAGCCATGCTCCGATACCGGACTCGCCCCGATTGATTTCTTGTCCGCCACCGACCAAGCAGAGAATCACGGCCCAATCCTTGTGCCGATCCACGTAGCGTATCAAAAACTGAGGTTCGGAATCGGTGAAGTTGGCGACGCCTTTCTTTCTCTTCATGAAATCAGCGGTCATTGTCTGATTCCAAGCGCGTTGAGCCTCGTCAAACACTACTACATGATCTGCGGGTGGTGCCTCACTTTTAAGCGCTTCGTCTCGGAAATGATGCACGTTCTGAATAAACTGCTTCACCGGATCGCTACCCTTCTTCTGCTTCTGCCCCCGCTTTTTCTGTCGTGCCTTCTCATCTCGTGATAAGGCTGCACGGAGCACGGCAACAAGCGGACCATTTCCCGACAATAGTACCGCATGTGTTGGGCTTTCAGTCCTTGCATGTCGGGTCGCTACATTCAGACCGACCAAAGTTTTACCCGCACCAGGTACACCTGTGAGAAAACATATGATTTTTCGGCTTCTCGTCTTGGCTTCATCGATCAGTTCCTCAATCCGCCGGGAAGTATCGCCGAGGTTTTTCTTACCGGCATCAAATGCCTTGATCGCTTGGACTCCATGATGCGCATACAAGGCTCGCGCCGCTTCGACTATAGTTGGGGTTGGTTTGTAGGCCGCTTGCGCCCAATGGCTTTGATCTAGCGTTTCTCCCTGAATCAGTCTCATAGCAGACTCGATCGCGATTCGAAATCCACCCGGATGAATCTGTAGAGGTCGGTAAACCCCATCTTTATCAGGAGTGAGCTTTATTGGGGCAGATTCTTTTGCCTCGGTCGCAATCAGGATTGGTACCAGCGATACATGGTGGCTTGCCTCATGGAAATTCTTTAGGTCGAGCGCATAGTCCCAGACCTGGTCTACCGCTGCTCGATCAAACGCAGCTTCGCCAACTTTGAACTCTACAATGAAGACTACCGGACCGATTAGTAAAACCGTATCAACCCGGCTGCCCATGCGGGGGATATTGAACTCCAAGAAGAGAGTGCCTGACAGTCCCTCGAGATTGTTCTGCAGAAATGCTATCTGCTCGATCCATGCTTCTTTCTGCGTTGTAGCCAAATCGAACTCAGGATTTTTCGCCAATAAACCGAAAACCGAATCCGGTGGCGCATCTCTGAATTCAACAATCGAGGCGCCATACCAGGCCCTCGAAGCGACTGTTGTTGGGTTAAGAATCGCCACTCAAAATTTACTGCCGAGTGAACAGTCCTAAAGCAAGCTGCGCGCTAATTGACTGACGTCGGTTCCGTGCCATTTCCCGTGAAAGAAACCAAGGACAAGACTAACACAGACTTCGAGAGGGCAAAGATCACTCGCAACAAGGCTCGCGATAAAGAGGTGAACCGGCTGCTGCGCGCCAAGGGCTGGAAGGTGATGCGGATCTGGGAGCATGAGTTGAGTCGGAAGAATTCGGCGCGGTTGCTGCGCAGGCTGGCCGTGCTCAGGCCTCGGGGCGCTGGTGCGGAATGAATTGTGTTGTAGCCGGTCGGTGACCTCGGTCCGGGGTAGGCGACGAGCACCGGGGTCAGCGACCCCGGCTGCAACGACGGAGGCGGGGTTCGGAGACCCCGCCCTACACCGGCAATCCGAATGCATAGGGACGTTCGTATTACTTGAGCTCGATCTGGAGATCGCCCGTTGTTTTGTCCTCGAATGCGGTGGTGGGCGCGCTGACTGGAGGAGGCGGGGAGGCCGGGGTTGGTGACTGGGGCACGGCTTTGATGGCGGCAGGGGAACGGGGCACGACGAAGTAGACGAGGTCGCAGTCCATTGCGCCGGCGGCACGATGCAGGGACTTCAGGCTGATGGCACCACGTACCTCCGCCGACTCGAGATCGGCATAGGCCTGGCGGGTCATGGTGATCTGATCGGCCACGTGCTTCTGACTCAGGCCGAGAGCCGTCCGCATCGCGCGCAGCCAGCCTTGGGGCGGCTTCACGGCGATGGCTTGGGCCTGTTTCAGGGTTTCAAGGTCCTGTTGGGAGGGCAGGGGAACTTGGTTCTTGGACTTCATGCAAGTCATAGCTTGCTTAATGTGGCGAAAAGGCAAGCTATAGCATGACGTTCGTAATTTGATAGGCAGGCTAAAGACTGCCTGCTGATTTTTTGGATGCGTGATGGCGGGCGGGGCTTCTCCTTCGCCGGGACTATAGAGGGCAGGTCTGAACCCGCCACGAATTCGAACGTCAATCAAAGGCGGGGTTCGGAGACCCCGCCCTACAGTTTGAACAGGTCAGTATGAGCCCGCGGATCGGCGTGCGGTTCGAATTGTTCGCGGCTCACCGGGGACGGTTCGCCCTACCTTTGCATGCTCTTATGGCGTGTGCCGTTGGCTCTGGTTGGCTATCTGGCGATTCTCACCCCCGGTGCTTCACTGCGCCGTCATACGTCGACGGTCACGCGCAGGAAGGTGGCGGTGATGGACGTGACGGCGGGATTCTTGCTCCGGTTCTGGTGGGTGAAGAGCGCCTCCAGCTCACGCTGCAAATCGTCGGCGCGTCCGGATTTTTCCGCGGCGGCGAAGGCATTCATCGTGGGTCCGTAGTAGTGCCGGAACTCGGTCACAAATCCGGCGGGAGTGCCCGGAAATTCAAACGTGAAGGAGTCGCGCTCGCAGGAGACGTGTTCAGCCGCGATGCCCGCACGGGTGAAGCGCCCGACCACGTGCTCCTCCACGCCCCAAAGCATCGGACTGACGAATCCCTCGGGCGGGGGCGGAGTGTAGGCGGAACTGATTTTCAGGATCTGCGCCACCAGCGTCGGGTCGCCGGGGATCCAGTTGCCCATGACGATCCGGCCGCCGGGCCGGGTGACGCGCACGAGCTCGTTCGCCACCTCCTGCGGCCTGGGGGCGAACATGGCGCCGAAGATGGTGACGACGAGGTCGAACGCCCGGTCTGCCAGCGCGTGCAGGTTGGAGGCATCGCCTTCCTCGAACTTCAGGCAGTCGAGGCCGTGCTCCCGGGCGCGGCGGTTGCCGGCGGCGACGAGGTTGCGCGCGATATCCACGCCGAGGACGTCGGCGCCGCGTTGCGCCGCGGGGAGGGCGGTCGTGCCGTCGCCGCAGCCGAGGTCGAGTACCCGGTGGCCGGGTCCGACGCCGAGCCGGGCGACGAGGGCAGCACCGCTGCCGCGCATGGTGTCGGCAATGCGGGTGAAGTCGCCTTTTTCCCAGAGGGCCTGGTTGGGGTTGATGGGGGTGGGGTTGGGTGTGGTGGTTTTCATGTGTGGACCTCCACTCTATCCGCCTCACGGATTGCCATCCACGACACAAAATGTAGTAACCCCCGCATCCCCTCCCACACCACACCCCCGGAAATGAATTTCCGCTACCATCAGTTCTGCCCCCTCGCCAAGGCGGCCGAGGTTCTCGGCGAACGCTGGACCATCCTCATCATCCACGAGCTCCAGCTGGGCACCCGGCGTTACCGCGACTTCCAGCGCGCGCTCTGCCGCCTTTCCCCGTCGCTGCTGACCAAGCGACTCAACCAGCTCGTGGACTACGGCCTGGTCATCCGCACGACGCCCCCGGGTCAGCCGCACCCGGAATACGAACTTGCCCCCGCCGGGCGCGAGCTGCGCCCCATCGTCAACGGCCTCGCGCGCTGGGGCATGAAATGGGCTCGCGGCCAGATGCGCGACGACGAGCTCGATGTGCACCTGCTGATGTACGACTACACGCGGATGATCGACACCCGGCACCTGCCGCCGGGCCGGACGGTCCTGGCCTTCGTTTTCGCCGGGCTGCCGAAATTCGCCCACTGGTGGATTGTCATCAACGGACCCAAGGAACGTGAACTCTGCGTGCACAATCCCGGCGGCGCGCCCGACCTCCAGGTCCGGACCGATGTCCGCACCCTCACCGAGATCTGGGCCGGCGACACGGAGATCCGCGCCGCCCGCAAGGACGGCCGCCTCCAGCTCACGGGTGATCCCGTGCTCATCCGCACGATGTCTTCCTGGCTGCGTTCGTGCAGCATTGCTCACATCCGGCCCGACCCCAAGGCGCTGCGTCTTTGACCTGCCGACCCCGCCGACGCCATGGCCGCAATGGTCATGCGCTGACGCGGAGTGTTGTTGTAGCACGATGGTGAAAGGGCCATGATGCGGAGCCGAGGGTGGGAGCGAGCAAGCTCACTCCCACCTGCGAACCACCATGAAACATTGCCCGATGCCCGTGCTCATCGCGGCCGGACTGCTGTTCGCCGCGGGCTGCTCCGAGTGGCAGCATGACGTGACGCTCCAGGGTGTCACCTTCAGCAAGGTCAGGACCGTGTCCGACGGACGCCTGATCGGACAGATTCCGGCCGACACCGTGGTGCAGGGTCGTCCCTGTGCCCAGGGCTGGTTGCACCTCCATCCCAACGGCGTGCCGGCGGTGTTCGCCGCCACCAGGGAGATTGCGATGGCCCGGTTCACAATTCCCGCAGGTACCTGGGTGTTTCAGGACCGGGATGGTGTCGTCACGATATGCGCATTTCCGCAGGACACCCTGGTGCAGGGCCACCTGTGCCGCGGCTCCGGCGGGCCCAAGGGCGTGCAAACCTCGTTTTATCCGGACGGCGCGCTCCGGCAGTTCTTTCCGGTGAATCCGACGGTCATTGATGGCGTGCCCTGCGCCACCGGCCTGATCCGCGGTTCGATCGAGCTGCACGAAAACGGCCGGCTCAAGTCCTGCATGCTCGGGGATGATCTGGTGCGCGACGGGGTGAAGGTGGGCAAGGGCACCCGGATCGCGCTGACGACGGAAGGGCGGATATTGAAGTGAGGCGGGAGAGTAGATCGTAGCCGGGTCGCTGGCCCCAGGACGTCACCGGAAACAAGCCCGCTTTCACCGGCCAGCTGTTGCCGGCATAACCGTCTTGCCAGCAAGCGTTGCGACCCTGCGCGGGGTTTACCGTTCAGCCGGCCTCACATCGACCGGTATTTCGCCAGCTCCTGGTCCAGTTTTTTAAACTCCCCGTCGAAGGAACCCTTGAAATTCTGCTTAATACCGCCGACCCCCATCTTCTCCAGGCAATAGAGATACCGCATGATGCGCTCGTCCACGGATAGCTTCACTTTTTTAAGTCCCAACATGTTCCAGTACAATTGGGCGGCGGTCGGATAGGCTTCGAGCTTAAGCGCAAGGTCGGCGTATTTCTGCAGGTGCTCCTCGATCTTCTTGGGCGGCTTGGCGGCCAGGGCTAGCAATTCCAGGCGCGCCTGAAGCGCGCCCATATCCTTGCCACGGCGGCCGGTGAATTGCGTGCCGTACATGGGATCGAAAGCGTAGATTTCCATAGCCGCATGATCCCACGAGCTCGTGTCTTTGCCCGAAGCGAGGTCCCGGAACACGGCTTGGTCGTTCTCTTGGATTTTCGAGAAGAACAGTTCGTAACGCGCCCAGGCGGAATGGATTCCCGCGTCAAGAATGCCCTGATAAATCTGGACCGCCTCGGCATATTGTCCGCGATCATGCAACGCGATGCCCCGCTTGACCTCCGTGGCCACCGCTTCCCGGCAAATTTCAAGACAGGCGATGGCGTTGTTAAGCTCCTCGCCGGCCAGGCTGTCCGCATTGTTGTATGGCCTCAGAATCTGGGCCTGGCGGTTTGCCTGATCCCAGTCCCCGTTGGCGATGTGCAGAAAGACCGGCAGAACCGCGATCAAAGGGTTGCCCTGCACCATCTCCATTACGCCCCGCCAGTAGTTTTCGCTCGCAAACAGCTCCTGCCGCACATCGATGGGACCGGAATAGTCCAGATGCCGGATCTTTCGTCCCGTGGCTTGGACGCCGGCGAATTTCGGATCCACCGACGCGGCCACTTCACCGAGCTTGGGCAGGACGTCCTGAACCGCCCAGCCACGCAGGAGATGCGGCTTATCCGCCAGCGGAGCGGCTGCCAGTTCCCGTTTAAGCCGTTCGATCTGGCTGGTCTGACCCGCCTCGGCCGCCATTGCGGACAATCCAGCCAGCGCAAATAAAAGGCTCCCGACGAGCGAAGGAATAAAGCGCATGGCCTTGAATTATTTTTTCGTACCCTGGCGGGAATCTGGAACACAGCGACGATTGCGTGCAAGCCGGAAGCCTCGGAGAGGTTTGCGGGTCCGGATGTCTTGCACGGATATGGGCGCATCCAACCGGGACCTTGCCAACCGTGGGGCATCGCTGATTCAACTTGAGAAGCAGGGTTATCCAGCAACCCCCTCTCCCTCATGAAAATCCATGGCACGGAAGGCATGTCCCCGGAGAACATCCGGGACGAAATCAATCGGGGCGGCCGTCTGGTGATCTACACCTATTGTGTGTCGATCCTCGTGATGACGTTCAAGAAGCCGACGGAAGTGCGGCTGATCAAGGCCGGGGGCAGTGCGGTGGCCGCGGGCTGGCCGTACCTTCTCATCTCGCTGTTGTTTGGCTGGTGGGGCTTCCCATGGGGACCGATCTACACGGTGGAGTGTCTTTACCGCGGCCTGGGCGGCGGGGTTGATGTGACCGATGATGTGCTGCGCGCGATCCTGCCGGAAGGGGCGGCGGGCAAGACTGCTGCCTCCCCGCCGCCGGTGCTCACCGCGACGCCGGCCCGGGCCAGGGGCTTCAACCTGAAGGCGGCGAGTTACCTGGTGGGCTCGCTCGCCGCGCTCATCATCCTCGGCATCTCGATCTACTGCTTCCAGAAGCGGGAAAACATGACGGTCGTGCTGGCCTCGGGTCTGGACCGGCCGTACAGCGTGGTGCTGAACGGCGAGGCCCACGCGTTGCAGCCCTATGCGACGAAGATCCTGGAAATGCCCGAGGGGACCTTCGAACTGCAGGACGCGCCCGGCGGGGCCATCGTCGGCAGCGCGCAGTCCTATAATTTCTCCCTGCCATTCTTCGATCACCTGTCCACGGAGAACATGGTGATCATCAATCCCGACCGCGTGGCCGTCCTGCTCGATGCGGAGGTGCCGTATTACAGTGACGGCACCACGCCGCCGCAGGACGAGGCGCCGGCCTACCTGCTGCTTGTGAACCGGCACGCCTATTTCATTCCGAAGCCGGACTTCGTGCTCGAACGGGCCACGGAGCGCATCTCCATGCCTTCCGGTGTCAGCCGGCTGGTCAAACACCAGTTGGAGCACATGCGGGCGCCCGATCTGAACGCCATTTTGGGCGCGATGCAGGACAAGATTGGCTACCCGGCGGTGCGGGAGCACCTGACCCTCCTGGCGAAGTACCGGACGGACGAGGATTTCCTGACGGAGTCGGCCCGGTTCCTGAAACCGGAGGACATGCGGGCCTTCTATCAACTGCACCTCGCGGACCGCCCGGTGTCCGTGGAATGGCACCGCTATTATCAGCAGCAGATGGAGAATAATTTTCCGGACCACGATCTCGTCGGCGAATATCGGGCCTATCTGCAAAAGGAGCCGGACAACGGGGCCTTGATCTATCTCCTCGGCCGCCAGGTCCTGGATCCCGCCGAGCAGGCCCGGCTGTGGCAGCGGGCGCTGGCGGCCACGCCACCCTGCCAATACGCGCATGGGGCCATGGCCTTTGATGCGATGAGCGCCGGCCGTTTTGCCGAGGCGCTGGATCACCTGGAGGCGGCGTTCAAGGCCGGGCTATCGACCAGCGCGCTCCGGCATTATCACCGGCAGGTGCTGGTGGCGCTGGACCGGCCGCAGGAAGCTTTGGAAGCATTGAAGACGGAGCTGAAGGAACAGCCCCTGGACCTGATGCTGGCCGATGAGCAGATCCGCACGACCTATCTCGCCACCCGCGACAAGTCGGCGGCACTCAAGATGAAGGAATCATACCTGACCGCGTACGGGGCCACGAAGCCCGGCCCCAAGAGCCTGGCGGATGCGGAGGCATTTTTGGGCGCGGGCATGGCTTACCTTTGGGGGGAAATGCCGGAATACGTGCAATTGATCAGCCGGTTTGAATATCCCTATTACCAATTCCGGGCGGCGTATGCCGCCGGGAAACTGGAGGAAGCCGAGCAGTCCCTCACCACGGGCACGCAGGGCGAGGCCGGGGTGGATGCCACCGGCCGGTTGCTGCTTTTCCTGCTGGCCCAGCGGACCGGAGATGCGGCGGCGGCGGCGCGGCATTTCCAACTGGCGCGGGAAGCCATGAAGAAGGAGGACCAGACTTTCCGGCAGATCGCGGCGATGCTGGACACGGACAAACCGGATGCGCAGGCGATCTGCGGGATTCCCCTGGACATCAATCGCAAGAGAATTCTCCTGACCGCATTCGGGGTCCAAATGCCCGGGGACAGGGACGCCTACTTTGCCCTCGCCAGAAAGCTGAACTTCAACGGCGAATTTCCGCACCGGATCCTGCATTCATTTCTGATGGAGTGATCGAGGCGCGGAGGGCATCGCCGCGGAGGTGCGCCCGATCCCGGCTCACCGGGGACGGTTCGCCCTGCCTCCAAGCCTCCTCAGGTCCCAGGTTTCCGATTCCCCAATCCCCCGTTGCAGTTCTCGCGCGGTTGAAGATTCTCGGCACAACCCACCTCCCCCCATGCCCAAACCCGTCTGCTACTCCACCAAGGCTTTTTCCACCAACAACGCGACGACTCCGCTCGCAGCGACGACCATCGAGCGCCGCCAGCCGGCGGATACCGACGTCCAGATCAAGATCCTCTACTGCGGCGTCTGCCACTCCGACCTGCACTTCGCGCGCAACGAATGGGGCTTCACGCAGTACCCGTGCGTACCCGGCCATGAGATCGTGGGGCAGGTGACGGCCGTGGGCAGCGGCGTGAAGAAATTCAAGGTGGGCGACACGGTCGGCGTGGGCTGTCTGGTCGATTCCTGCCGCACGTGTCCGGATTGCCGCTCGGGCCTGGAGCAATTCTGCACGGGCATGGTGATGACCTACGGGAGCACCGACAAACATCTCGGCGGTCCCACGCTGGGCGGCTATGCGCAGAGCATCGTGGTGACGGAGGATTTCGTGCTGCGGATCCCGGCCAATCTCAATCTCGCCGCCGCCGCGCCGCTGCTGTGCGCGGGGATCACGACCTATTCGCCGCTGCGCCACTGGAAGGTCGGCCCGGGGCAGAAGGTCGGCATCGTCGGCTTGGGCGGCCTCGGTCACATGGGCGTCAAGTTTGCCCGCGCCTTTGGCGCGCACGTGGTGCTGTTCACGACTTCGCCCAACAAAGTCGCCGATGCCAAGCGTCTCGGCGCCCACGAGGTGGTTGTCTCCAAGGACGAGGCCCAGATGGCGGCGCAGGCCGGGAGCTTTGATCTTATCCTCGATGCCGTGTCGGCGACCCACGACATCAATGCCTACCTCAACCTGCTGAAGCACGACGGCAACCTGGTGCTCGTCGGCGCGCCCGAAAAGCCGCTCCCCGTGGCGGCCTTGCCGCTGATCTTCCGCCGGCGATCGTTCTCCGGCTCGCTGATCGGCGGCCTGCCCGAGACGCAGGAGATGCTGGATTTCTGCGGGCAGCACAACATCACGAGCGACATTGAGATGATCCGCATGGACCAGATCAACGGCGCCTATGAGCGCATGTTGAAGAGCGATGTGAAGTACCGTTTTGTGATCGATATGGCGTCGCTGGCCTGAGGTTGGTCATTGGTTAATGGTTAAGGCTTATTGGTGATTGGACAAGGCAGGGCGAACCGTGCCTTTGGCAAAGCTACGCCACGTCATGTATTCGCCGGCCTTTAATGTAGGAGCGGCTTTATGCCGCGATGCGGGCACGCAACTTCGCGGCATAAAGCCGCTCCTACAGGAAACCTATCTTACCCGCGTTTCACGGGGACCCTCATCAGTCCCGACTCTGCCGGCGCCACCACACCAGCCCGAACATCGCGCCTCCGGAAACTAGCAACTGCCAGGTCGCGGGTTCGGGGACGGCGGCGAGCGTGCCGTATTGGAGATGGTCGAGTTCCCAGCTGGCGGCGGTGATCTTGATCGATTCGATGCCGCCCGGGTTGTTGATTCCGTAGAAGCGATCCTCGGCGGTGCCGCCGTAGTTGGAGCCGTCGGCATGGGTGCCGGAGAGCGTGCCGAGCAGGACGTTGCCGGGGCCGAAGGCCTGGAAAGTCGGATTGCCGCCGTCGGTCCACACGATGCCGACATGCGTGGGCAGGGCGCCGAGGATGCCGGCGTTGAAGGTGAAGGTGACCGAGGCGGAAGTGTTGAAAAAACTCCGGCCGCTGTTGCCCAGGCCGTCGATCGGACCGTTGTCCCCATCCACGGAATCCAACAGGCTGCCCCAATCCTCGGGGCCAACCACGGTGCCATTGCTGGCGGTGACGCCGGGCACGTTGAAGAGGTCGTCCTCAAAATCCTCGAGGTGGAAATAACCCGACACAGGCAGCGGGACAAACGGGCTGTCGGCCGAGGAAAGGTACGGCAGCGGTCCGATCATGACCTGCGCCGACGCCGGCAGAACGGCCGTCAGCAATAGCAGCAGAAGTATCCGGAAGTTAGGCATGGGGGGGCGGTTCCGGAACATACGAATGCGGTGACACAAGGCACGTCCAAACCTGCTGTGTCGGGGCAATGGCACGGTTTTTGTTTTGGCTTCATAACTGCAGGCCAGTCCGCTTGCGGGCGCGGATGGGCGCGCACCCCTCGACAAGCTCGGGGTCCTGAGCCTGTCGAATGGACAAGCGCGCCGTCCTGCAAAGCAGGCCTTTGTGCGGCAAAACAAAGACCTTGGGGGCAATGGGTAGGGCGAACCGTCCGCGGTGAGCCGCGACCTTGGCTATTGACGAGGGCAGGGTGATTTCCATCCCATGCCGGACCCCATACGGCACTCCGCCGTCAACCCCGCCCCACTTGGTTTCTGCATGAGCAGTTTCAGAATACGTCCTCGTTTTTGCGATACGGTTGAACTGTCCCTGGACGAAACGCGCGACCGCATCCTCTGTTCGCTCGCGCAGCAGGCGACCGGCCTGGAGGTGAAAACCTTCCCCGGCATGATCGGGCTGCACATCCCCGAGCCGCACCGGCGGCATTGGTCGCCGCGTTTGTTTCTCAGCCTCGAGTCCACGGCGGAGGGCGGCACGCGCATCGAGGGCATCTACGGACCCGAGATCGAGATCTGGTCGGTGTTTCTCTACGGTTATCTGATCACCGGCCTGCTCGGCACTTTTTCCGGCATCCTCGGTTTCGCGCAACGGGCGCTCGGGTACTACCCATGGGGACTGTGGGTGCTGGGCGGCATGATATTGCTCGCGGTCCTGCTGTATGTCTTCGCGCAACTGGGCCAGAAACTCGGCGCGTGGCAGACCTTTCAACTGCACCAGGCGTACCAGACCGCCATGGGGCGGCCGATAAGTGAGATGAACCGCGGCCCGGCCGCGGTTCATTGGTAATGGGGGAATGATTTTAGGAGGGAGTTGTAGGGCGGGGATTCCGATCCCCGCCTTTCGCGTCGGTCAATGGCGGGATTTGGAAATCCCGCCCTACAACTTAACCGCGACCGCTTTGTTCAGTCGTTGATGCGGAACGTGAACAGCTGCTGCACGCGGCCGGCGTTGACGATGCGGCCGTCCTTCCGGCCGGGGCGGAACCGCCACTTGCTGATCGCCTGGAGGGCGGCGTCCTCGAATTCGCGGTGCGTGGAGCGGACGACGAACGGATTCCGCACGTTGCCATTCATGTCCACGATGAACTCGACGGCGACCTCGCCCTCGATGCCGGCGTTGCGCATCTCGAACGGATACTGCGGCGGCATCTGGGAACGCGGCGACGGCTTCTGCTCGAGCAGGCTGTTGTCGATGATCCTATGCTCGCTGGATAGGCCCGGCCCGGGAGTGTTCGGAATCGTGATGATGCCGGGATCGGGAATCAGATCGGCAGGCACATCGGGTTGCAGCTCTTGCGTGGGTACATCGATGATTGGAGTCTGCGGGAGATCGCGCTCCTTTGGCGGCATGACCGTCGGTCTTGGCAGCGGAATATCGTTGGGGTCGCCCGGCACTGGTTCCGGCGGATCGAGGTTGACGACCATCGGGGGCCTTTCGATCGGTGGCGGCTTTGGCAACGCGACCGGATCCGCCCTGGTCTGGTACAGGAAGGAGCTCGCGAAAATGCTCCCGAGGATGAGCGCGGAGACTGCCGAACCGATGATGAAATCCTTTTTCATGGTATTTGTCATTGGGGGTTGGAGTGCGGTCGTTGCTGTAAGCTGCGTTGCTGCCGACACCGAAACCCTGGCACTTGGTTCCAAAAAAGAAACGGAGCGGAGCAACGCGGCCCTCTTATTTGATCCCCTAATGACCGTTTCTGCGCACCCCGGCCCGCCGGCCCGGGCGGTGGTGAAGCGGCACAAAGCGGTTTGAATTCCCGCCGGGGGTTCCCACTATGGCGGGATGTTGAAACGTTACCCCTGGTCGGTCCTGACCCTCGGCCTTGCCCTCGTCATCGCGGGTTGTTCCACCCCGCTGATCCCGACGCCGGCGACCCCGGTCACGCCCGAGCCCACGAATCTTTCCATTCGCAAGCGCCAGGTGGTGGCCTATGTGAACTCCGGCCAGTACGCCCAGGAAATCGCGCGGGTGGCGCTCGAGGCGAACAAGCATCTGGTCAAGCGGGCGACCAAGCTGGCGGCGGCGAACCGGAAACTCGCCGTGGTGTTCGACATCGATGAGACGACACTGACCAACTACAGGCACATTCTGGCCAATGATTTTGGCTATGTGCCGAGGATCTGGGACAGCTGGGTTGATGAGGGCCTGGCCCACGCCATCATCCCCGTGCAGACCGTCTACGACACGGCGGTGCGCCTGAAAATCGACGTGTTCTTCATCACCGGACGCAAGGAGAGCGAGCGCGCGGCGACGGAACGGAACCTGCGCGAGGTCGGTTACGAGACCTGGACCGGCATCCACTTCAAACCCGTGAACTTCGAGGGCACGACGCGGGGGTTCAAGACCGACGTCCGGCGCAAGCTGGCGGCCGATGGTTACCTGATCCTGGCCAATGTCGGCGATCAGTTGAGCGATCTGGAAGGCGGGTACGCCGAGCGGACCTTCAAGCTGCCGAATCCGTTTTACCAAATCGATTGAGCCTTGGTGAGCGCGGCGGTGGCGGAGTGATGCCGGATAAGGACCGCGATACTCAGGTATCGGGCCAGGGAGTTCCGATCATTTTTACCACGGATAGCACGGATCACACGGATTGATGGATTGGTTATAGGGCGGGGTCTCTGAACCCCGCCTTCGATCGCGAATAGATAATCGAGGCGGGGATCGGAATCCCCGCCCTACATTCAAGCCCAGACATTTTCCATCCAACTGTTGTCGTCGGGCACAAAAAAGCCGCACCGGGAGGGTGCGGCTTAAAACGGTGGAAGCTTCGGTCTCAGTGGGTCGGCTGCTGGGTCTGGATATCGGCGAGGCGCTTCTCGATCTCGCTCATCTTGTCCACGAGATCCTGCGTGATCTTCTCCTTGTCGCGCTTTTCCACGATGTTGAAGTGGGCCACGTCCTTCACGACGTTGGCGGGCAGGGTGAGGAGGCGGGTGAGCAGGCCCTGGTCCTTCAGCGAGCTGATGTAGAGGGCGGTGATTTCATGCGAGAGCGCGAGCGAGTCCTGCGCGACGGCCTGGGTGGCCTGCAGGTTGTTGTTCAGCTGCTGGTTCTTCGCGAGCTCCGAGGTCAGCACGGTGCCGACCTGGTCGGAAATCTTCTGGCTGTAGGCGGCGATGGATTCGCGGGTCAGATTCTGGTCCTTCGACATTTCGGCGAGGATGGGCTGGATCTTCTCCGCCATGCGGCTGGAGACCTTGTCCACCTGCTCGTTCTGCATTTGCTCGGCCTCCTCGGGCGTCTTTGGCAGCGGATTGTACGGCTGCATCTTTTGGGCGACGGCCTCGGCGAGCTGGTTGATCTTCTCGGCGTTGAGCTTGGCGACCTCCTCGTCGGTCATGAAGACATCGGCGGCGCGCTTGGAGATGGCGTCCTTGAGCAGCTTGTCCACCGCCTCGATCTGGCGGCGGTTGTCCTCCGCGGCGACCTTGAGGGCGTCGTTCTGCTCGCGCAGGGGGCCAGCTCCATCTGCTGCTTGGCCGCCATTTCCGAAACGGTGCGCTGGTGGATCCAGAAGGCGGAGGCGACGACAATGATCACCGTGAGGAAGACGGTGGGAAGCTGATCTTTAATTTTTTGCCACATGACTGTGATGGGGTTGAAGCGGTTAACTGGCTATTGAGCTAACAGGATAGGTCGTTGAAAAGCAACGCTGCGCTGGGTACCGCTTTTCCGTTTGTGCCGGCCGCGGGGCCGGGCAGCTTGGAACCGTGAGCCTCAATCGCAGCGAACAGATGATCTACGACTACCTGCAGGGACATCCTGAGGAGAGACAGTATTGGCAGGGAAAAGTTCGGGCGGCGGTGAAAGATAGTTCCGATCATCATGCCGCGGCGGACCGGCTGCAGGGGGATTTATGGGCCTATCTCGTTGAGCGCAGCGCCGTGGTGGAGCCTTTTCGCAGCGCCGCGCAGCGTGACGGCCTGCGGCGCACCAGCATGCGCAACCTGGCCGAATACCTGATCCGCCTCTGGACCGAGCCCCGCCCCAAGCGGCCGGCGCCTCCGGATGTGGCGGGGCGGCAGATTCCCTGAACTTTTTTGAAACCTTTGGCGCCGGGTTGCGTCAAATAACCCGTAAGAACTTCTCCTCCGCTTAGCGGTGGAGATTTGGGGTAAGTAAGCAAAAGCGGGCCGTCTAGGGGTAGGCGGCCCGCTTCATTTTACGGAGCGACCGCGTGGAACCTGACCCAGCATGCGGGAGCGAACTTGCTCGCGACGGTTTGCACCCGCAGTTGCGAGCAAGTGCGCCCCCATCTCCGGCGTTCGCACGAAAACAAACGCTAATTTTGGGTAACATTAGCCGGTTTTCTGAACTCCATTATTTACAAACACGTCCGTTCGTGCATGGTTATTCACAAGATATCCACCGATGGAAAACCTGCGCGGGGCGACTGCCCCAAATTCGCGGATACGGATCTCAGCCAAGGTGAAGACCTTCGTGCTCGACACGAATGTTCTACTGCACGATCCGCAATCTATTTTCAAATTCGAGGAGAACAACCTCGCCATTCCGGTGGAGGTCCTGGAAGAGCTCGATTCCATCAAGGGTGAGCAATCCACGGAGCGGGGCCGCAATGCCCGCCGGGTTCATCGCATCCTGCAGGAACTGCTCCCCGACTCGCGTTCGATGCATGAAGGCGTGGAACTGCCGAACGGCGGCACGCTTTCCGTCATCATCAATCCCTATCTGATTGATCCGGCGCGCACTTCCCCGGCGATGATCCGGCTGCGGTCGATTTTGCCCGACCTGTCGAAGAAGGACAACCGCATCATCGCCGCCGCGCTCTTTGTGCAGGAACAGTTCCCGCCGCCGACCATTCTCGTCACCAAGGATGTGAACGTGCAGCTCAAGGCCCGCGCCGTCGGGCTCGAGTCCGAGGACTACCTCAACGACAAGGTGCCGGAGGCCGACGAGGAGGCCAGCTACGGGGAGATCGGCCTGAGCATCTACGATCTGCAGCGCTTCTGCTCCGAGGGGGCCTACGAGATCGAGGACTCGATCGCCAAATCCCTCTACACCAACGAATACGTTCTGCTCCGCTCCGACGAGGGCAAGACCATGCCGGCCCGCTATTACGGCGACGGCATTGTGCGCCGCCTCAAGCTGCCCGATTTCGTGAAGGCGCCCGGCGGCATTCCGGTGCGCGCCCGCAACCTGGAACAGCAGTTCTTCATGGATGCGCTGCTGGACGACAGCATCAACATGCTCACCTGCTTCGGCAAGGCCGGCACCGGCAAGACCCTGCTTTCCATCGGTTGCGCCCTGCACCAGACGCACGACGACCAGTCCCGTTATGATGGCGTCTCGATTTCCCGGCCCGTGATGGCGCTGGGCAAGGACATTGGTTTTCTCCCCGGCACGCTGGAGGAGAAGATGAAGCCCTGGCTGCAGCCCTACTACGACGCGCTCGAGGTGCTGATCCCCTCCAAGCCGCCCAAGGAACCGCAATTCGCGGCGAAGAAGGTCTCCAAGAAGAAACACAAGAAGCGGGACGAGCAGTTCTTCGCGCAGATGACGGCGCCGCAGGCGAGCCATGCCAGCCACCACAACGGCCACGGTTCCGCGACCATGGTCAAACCTTACGAACGCCTCCTCAAGACCGGCCAGGTCGAGATCGAGGCGCTGGCGTTCATCCGCGGCCGTTCGATTGCCCGGCGCTTCTTCATCCTCGACGAGGCCCAGCAGCTCACCCCGCACGAGGTGAAGACCGTCATCACCCGCATTTCCGAGGGCTCGAAGATCGTGCTCATCGGCGATCCCGCGCAGATCGACAATCCCTACGTCGATTCGCGCAGCAACGGACTCGTCTACTGCCACAACCGCATGAAGGGCCAGGCCATCGCCGCGCATGTGAAACTGGTGAAGGGCGAGCGTTCACGGCTGGCCGAGCTGGCGGCGGACCTGCTCTAGCCCCGGCGCAGCCGGCGCTGGAAAACATCCGGCCGGCAACGCCGGACATCCGCATCGCCTAGGCTGGGGCGGGCGGATTGCCGGAGCGGCCTTGCGCCGCGACCGTGAGCTGAAGCAGGCGCTGATATTCGCCAGACTTCGCGGCCTCCGCGGATAACCTGCCCGGAAATCTCCCGACCCGCCTCAATGCGATTCCGTGAAGCTGGTGATCGAGTGCCACTCGAACACCTCCTGGAGCAGCACGCGCTCGGCCTTGGCGATGGCGCGCTCGAGTCCCGCCCAGGTCTGGCTGTGCGCGATTTCCTTTTTCACGGTGCCGAGCCGGATGCACATCTCGCGGTATCGGGCCACGCGGCGGTGCAGGTCGTTGATGGAAATGAGCGAGATGAACGCGGCGGCCAGCACGGGCAGGATGATCGGTCCGAAGTGAAAGAAGAACTCCTCGACGAACGGCGGCACCTCCCAGTGCAGCGTGCCTTCCAGCGCATAGCCGACGGTGAAAAGAATCGCCAGGACTGAACTGGCCGTGAAGCCAAAGCGCAGCCGCGCGAGCAGCGGGATGGCCTTTTTCTCCTGCCGCGTGAAATACGCCATCTGGTCGTCAATGCGGCCGGCGAGATAGTGCTGCTTGAAGGTGTCGAAATCCGGCCGGGCCTCGCGGGCGGCACGCCGGTGGAGCACGTCGAGTGAACGGCGCAGCGGCTCGAGCCCCGACCAGTCGAAGTCGGCGAAGAGCCGGGTCGCCCGCGGCAGGCCCCAGATCGCGAGGGCCGAGCGCGTGATCTCCGCGGCGAGACGGCAGCGGGTCCAGTTGTGCTGGGTCCGGCGGTAGCGCACGATCAGCGCCACGCCCAGCGCTCCGAGCAGGCAGAGGAGCTTGCCCCAGGGCAGCGGACTCCAATGCCAGCCAAAGGCGAGGGCGGCGGTGGCCAGGGCGGTGGCCGTCACATGCAGGCCCAGCGTGAGCGCGATCAGGCGGCGGAAATGCGGCGAACTGTGCGTGGCGGCATCGTCCACCTTGCGCTGAAACGCGGCCACGCGGTCGAGGGAGCTGTCGCCCGCGGGACTCGCGCCGCCGGGCACGCTGTTCAGGAAACGCAGGTTGGCATCGTGCAGCCGGAGCTCCTCGAAATTTTCGCGGCGCACGGCCTTCGAGTCGGGATTGATGATCACCACGGGCCGGCCCATGGCGCGGGCGTAGGCAACCACGTCGGCGGTGCCGCCCTTGCCGCGGGCCGGCAGCCCGTCCCACACGGCGAGCAGCACGTCGCAATTGTTCACGATCTCGAAGCCGCCGGTCAGGTAGGCTTCTTCGCGCGAGCCCGGTTCGGCGGACACCTCGATGTGCTCCGCGCGGGCGAGCAGGGCCTTCACCTCCGGCCAGGCCTCGGGGGCAAAGTCGCGTTCGAAGTCCACGAGGGGCAGCGGCAGCAGCGCCTCCCAGCCGAGGCCGAGGTCGAGGGCGGTCCGCACAAACACGAGATCGGCCCCGGCGGCGGCCGAGGAGAGCGCGATCCATTCGCCGGGCGACTCGAGGCGCAACTCTTCGAGGATGGCGGTCACGGCCGTTGCGCTGCCGGCGGGGTCGGCGAGCTGGCGGTGACCGGTGAAACCGACGACGTGGAACAGGGGCAGTTGGCCGGCTTGGGCGGGGAGGGTGGGCATTCGTCCTGAGGTGGTGTGGCAACGGGTGCCAGTGCCGGTTTGGGCTGGCAAGGTCTAAGCTTAATAGCCATCAACAGATTGCCTTATGCCAGTCCAAGCCCCCACACCGGGCGCCGTTTTCCTCAGCTATGCCCGTGAGGATACCGACGCAGCCCGCCGCATTGCCGATGCCCTCCGGGCCTTTGGCGTCGAGGTGTGGTTCGATCAGAACGAGCTGCGCGGCGGCGATTCCTGGGACGCGAAGATCCGCACGCAGATCCGCACCTGCACCCTGTTTGTCCCGATCATCTCGGCCCAGACGCAGTCGCGCGGCGAGGGATATTTCCGGCGCGAGTGGAAGCTGGCCGTGGAGCGCACCCATGACATGGCCGCCGGCGTGCCCTTTCTCCTGCCGGTGGTGACCGATGCCACGAAGGAGTCGGAAGCGCTCGTGCCGGACGAGTTCATGCGCGTGCAGTGGACCCGGCTGGAGCATGGCGTGCCGACGCCGCAATTCGTGGGGCAGGTGAAGAAATTGCTGGAGGAGCCAAAGGCGGCGACCGCCAAACCATTCGCTGGTCACGTCGAGGCCTCGAAACCGGGGTCTGCGACCCCGGCGGCAAAGAAATCGATGCCCGCGTGGATCTGGGGTGTGGGCGCAGTCGCCATCGTGGCGGTCGTGGCCGGGGTCTTCTTGTGGCGCAAGTCCGAGCCGGCCGCCGCTCCGCCAGTGGTGCCGCCGGCGGAGAACAAGATTGCTCCGCCCGCGCTGACGGCCGCGCGGGTGTCCGACAAATCCATCGCCGTCCTGCCGTTCACCAACATGAGCGACGACAAGGACAGCGCCTTCTTCACGGACGGCATGCACGAGGATATCCTCACGAACCTGGCGCTCGTCCGCGAACTGCGGGTCGTCTCGCGCACCTCGGTGATGTCGTACCGCAGCACGACGAAGCCCATGAAGCAGATCGCGCAGGAGCTGGGCGTGACCTACATCCTCGAGGGCAGCGTCCGCCGTTCGGGCAACAAGGTGCGCGTCACCGGCCAGTTGATCCATGCGGGCACCGACGAGCACGTCTGGGCCAAGTCCTACGACCGCGACCTCACGGATATCTTCGGCATCCAGGCCGAACTCTCCCAGCAGATTGCCGGCGCGTTGCAGGCGGCGCTCTCGCCCGAGGAAAAATTGCTCATCGCCCGCAAGCCGACCGAGAATCCCGCCGCCTACGACCTGTTTCTCCGTGCCCGCGACATCATCAACCGCGAGGGCAACACGCCGGCGGCCCGGTCCCGGCACATCGCCCTGCTCCAGGGCGCCGTGGATCTCGACCCGAATTTCGCCCAGGCCTGGGGCGACCTCGCGGCTTCCTGCGCCTACTGGTATTTCCTCACCTACGACGACATGGATGCCTACATGGCCCGGGCCAAGGCCGCCATCGAGCGGGCGGTGCAACTGGCGCCGGATGATCCCGAGGTGTTCAGCAGCCTGGGGACCTATTATTACTATGGCTTCCGCGACTACGATCGTGCGGCCGAGCAGTTTGAGCGGCGGGCCCGGATGCAGCCCAATTCGCCGACGGTCTTCAATTCGCTCGCGCTGATCCAGCGCCGGCAGGGCCGCTGGGCCCAGTCGCTGGTCAATGCGCGGCGCGCCACCGAACTGGACCCGGCGAACCTCGCCTACCAGCGCAACCTGCTGGCCACCCTGCGGTCGGGCCGGCGCTGGGATGAAGCGCTGACGACCAAGCGGCGGATGGTCACGCTGCTGCCGGACGATCTCAAGGAGGCCTTTGAACTCGCTTATGGATACTTCATGGCGACCGGCTCAACCCGCGAGGGCGACGCCTTTTTCGCCCGGCTGAGTCCGGAGCAGTTGGATTCCCCGCTGGGCATCAGCCTGCGTCAGAATTGGGCCGTGACCCTCGGCAACTATGCGGAGGCGGTCCGCCTGGACCGGCTGCAGCCTTACTATGACGAGGATGGGGTTCCGCATTACGAGCAGGCCTATGCGGCGGCATTCAACTATTACGCGCTGGGTGACTTGGAAAATGCGCGAAAGCGGTTGGGAGACTTTCCCGCCGAATTGCGCGCCAAGTTGGAGCGGGAGCCCAACAGCGTCCGGCTGTTTTCCTTTCTCGCCGGCATGGAAGTGATCCTCGGTCACAAGGAGGAGGCACTGCGCTGCGTCGAGCGCAGCGTGGCGCTGTTGCCTGAGTCCCGCGATGCCCTCGACGGCGTCACCTATGCCGCCTTCCGTGCCTTCACTTATGATTGGGTCGGGGAGAAGGAGAAGGCGCTGGTGGAATACGCCCGGCTGCTGCGGGCGCCGTCGACGGTCCTGCTGAACGTCCATGAAATGAAACGCAGCTACAGCACGCTGCACGGCGATCCGCGGTTCCAGGCCCTGCTGGACGATCCGCGGAACAACGCCCCGCTCTTCTGAGCGAAGAGCGAGCACCCAACGATCAGCGTCCAACCGAAACGCTCAGTGCACAGACCAATCAGGAGGAGTCGAAAATGAAAACCACCGCCCGCAGCGTCCCGATCTCCGGCTTGAGCGCTCCACGTGCAGCATTGAAATTTGAAGGTTCCGGGCTGCGCCGATTCGTGCTGGCGATGGGTTTGCTCGTGGGCCCGGTCCTGTCCGCCACGCCCGAACTGCGGGAAGCCGTCACCCGGAAGGTCGATGCCGAATATGCGTCGCTCGAGGCGATCTACCGGGACCTGCACGCCCATCCCGAGCTGTCCTTCATGGAGGTGCGGACCGCGGGCATGATCGCGGCGGAGTGGCGCGGGCTCGGCCTCGAGGTGACGGAGAAAGTGGGAAACACCGGCGTCGTCGGCGTGCTGCGCAACGGTCCCGGCCCGACTGTCCTCGTGCGCGGCGACATGGATGCGCTGCCGATCAGGGAGGCGACGGGCCTGCCCTACGCCAGCACCGCCATCGTGAAGGATCTTTCGGGCAACGACCGTCCGGCCATGCATGCCTGCGCCCATGACACACACGTGACCGGCCTCATCGGCACGGCGCGCGTGCTGAGCGCCCTCAAGGACCGGTGGAGCGGCACCATTGTCTTTGTCGCCCAGCCGGCCGAGGAGATCGTCGCCGGCGCCCGCGCGATGCTGGCCGACGGACTCTACACGCGCTTTCCGAAACCCGACTATGCGCTGGCCCTGCACACCGTCGCCTACCTGCCTGCGGGGAAAATCGGCTACGGGGAGGGGCCGTTCCTGGCCAACGTCAGCTCGCTCGACATCCAGGTGCGCGGCGTGAGCGGACACGGCTCGGCGCCCGACACGGCCAAGGACCCGGTCGTGCTCGCGTCGCAGATCGTGCTCGCGCTGCAGACCATCGTCAGCCGCGAGGTGAAGCCCGGGAAGACCGCCGTCGTCACCGTCGGCACGATCCGCGGCGGCACGAAGCGCAACATCATCTCCGACGAGGTGAAGCTCGAGCTGACGCTGCGGAGCTACGAGGAAGAGGTGATGGACAGGCTGATCGCGTCCATCCGCCGGATCTGCCGGGGCACGGCCGAGGCCGCGGGCGTGCCGGCCGACCGGCTGCCGGTGGTGACGGTCACCGACGAGACCTCGCCGGCCACCGTCAACGAGGCGAAGCTGACGCGCCGGTTGGCGGCGACCTTCACCGACTGGTTCGGCGCCGACCGGGTGGCCGCCTCGTCGCCGATCACGGCCGCGGAGGACTTCACGTTCTACGGCCGCACGGTGGAGAGGGTGCCGATCTGCATCTGGTGGGTGGGGGCCACCGCCCCCGGGAAGTTCGAGGAGAGCAAACGCACGGGCATCCCGGTCCCGTCCAACCACAATTTCGGTTTCGCACCGGAGCCCGAACCCACGCTCAAGACCGCCGTCACCTCGATGACCGCCGCGGTGCTCGAATTGCTGGCGAAGCGATGAGTCATGCCGGCCAAGCCAACTTTCCGGGCTTCCCGTGCAATGTGCACCCGCGCGCGAGCGACCGGGCATCGTCACGCCGCAGGACGATCCGCGGAACAACCCGCCGCGCTGCTGAGCGAAGGGCGAACGCTCAACATTCAACGTTTAACGCTGAACGTTTAATGAACCATTCATCTGCCATACCGCGGAGGTCGAGCCGTTGAACAGCGCACGATCAGAGTTTGCCCCTACTCACGATGAATCCCGAAACCGCTCCTGAACCTGTCTCGGCCGCATCGTTCAACGACGATGTCTGGGACGACCTGCTCAACTACATCGAGGAGAAGCGAGTCATCCCCATCGTCGGTCCCGAGCTCCTCAAGGTTGAGACCGAGTCCGGCCCGCGGCTCCTGCTGGAATGGCTCGCCGAAAAGCTGGCCGCCCGGCTCAACGTCGACACCGCGCCGCTCGCCCGGCCACTCGCGCTCAACGACGTCGTCTGCTGCTACCTGACCAACCACGGCCGGCGCGAGGAGGCCTACACGCGGCTGCGCACGATCATGCGCGAGGCGGCATTCCAGCCGCCGCTGCCGCTGCGGCAGCTCGCGGAGATCACGGACTTCAACCTCTACGTCTCCATGACGTTCGATCCGCTGCTCGAGCAGGCGGTCAACCAGGTCCGCTTCGGCGGTGCGGCCAACACCGAGGTGATCGCCTACGCGCCCAACCGCGTCGTCGACCTGCCGGTCGAGCGCGACGACCTGCAGCGCCCCGTGGTCTACCACCTGCTCGGCCGGCTCTCGGCCTCGCCGACCTATGTCATCTCCGACGAGGACATGCTCGAGTTCGTCTGTGCGCTGCAGAGCGAGCACCTCACGCCGGAGAAACTTTTCCACGCCCTCGAGCACAACCACCTGCTCGTCATCGGCAGCGATTTTTCCAACTGGCTGGCGCGGCTCTTCCTGCGCATGACCAAGCGCCGGCGCCTCTCCGATCCGCGCGACGTCGGCGAAATCCTTGCCGACAGCCACAGCCTGACCGACGTGCGGCTCGTTTCCTTCCTCCAGCAGGTCAGCGTGCGCACGCGGATGTTCTCCGGGGCGGAGGCGTTTGTGGCCGAGTTGCACCGCCGCTGGATGGCGCGCCGGGTCGTGCCGGCGGCCCCGGCCGGCGGCTCGGCCTCGCCGCTCCGGTTCCTGTCGCCCGCCCGGGAGATGCCGGAAAACGCGGTCTTCATCAGCTACGCCCGCGAGGACCTGCCCGCCGTGCAGAAACTCAAGGCCGGGCTCGACGCCGCCGGCATCACCACCTGGTTTGACATGGACCGCCTGGAAAGCGGGGACGACTACGACCGCAAGATCCGCGGCAACATCGCCCGCTGCTCCTTTTTCCTGCCCGTCATATCGGCAACGACCCAGCGGCGGCACGAGGCCTATTTCCGGCGCGAATGGAACTATGCCGTGGACCGGACGCGCGGCATGGCGGACGGGGCGGTGTTCATCTTTCCCGTCTGCATTGACGGCACGACCGAGGCCGACGCCATCGTGCCGGAGAAATTCAAGGCCGTGCACTTCGCGCGACTGAGCGGGGGCGATCCCACCCCCGATTCACCCGCCGCCTCCAGGAACTCTCCAACGCCCGTCGCGCATGAAGCCCTCCACCTCCGCCCACACTGCGACGGTCAACGCGCAGAATCCCTGGCTCGGCCTTGTCTCCTTCACCGAGGAAACCCGCGGCTATTTCCATGGCCGCGACGAGGAGGCCGCCGAACTCGGCCGCCGCGTGCAGCGCAAGCTGCTCACCGTGCTTTTCGGCCAGTCCGGGCTCGGCAAGACCTCCATCCTCCAGGCCGGACTCGTGCCGCGGCTGCGCCCGGAGGGGTTCTGCCCGGTCTATGTCCGCCTCGATTACGATCCGCATTCGCCGCCGCCCGCGGAGCAGATCAAGCGCGCCGTCTTCCGCGCCACCGAGGCGGCCGGTTCCTGGACGCAGAGCGGCTCGGCCGTCACCGGAGAGACCCTGTGGGAGTTCCTCCACCACCGCGACGATGTCCTCAAGGATGCCAACGGCCGGACCCTCATCCCCATTTTGATCTTCGACCAGTTCGAGGAAATTTTCACCTTGGCGCAGACCGATGACGCTGGCCGGAAGCGGGCGCAGGAGTTTCTCGGGGATCTGGCAGACCTGGTGGAAAACCGTCCGCCGGCGGCGCTGGAAGCTCGGATCGAACGCGACGAGGCCGACGCGGCCCGCTTTGATTTCGCCCGGGCCGATTACCGCATTCTGATTTCCCTGCGCGAGGACTACCTCGCCCATCTCGAGGGCCTGAAGAACCGGATGCCCTCGGTCACACAGAACCGGATGCGCCTGGCCCGCATGAATGGAGCGCAGGCCGTGGCCGCCGTGTGCGCACCGGCGCCGCACCTCGTCAGCGTGGCTGTCGCGGAATCCGTGGTGCGCTTTGTCGCCGGTGGCGCCGATCTCGCCCATGCCGAGGTCGAACCGTCGCTGCTCAGCCTGATCTGCCGTGAACTGAACAACACCCGGCTGGCCAGCGGCCAGCCCGAGATCTCGTCCGATCTTCTGGCCGGATCACGCGACACGATTCTGTCCGAGTTCTATGAAAGGGCCCTGGCGGACCAGCCTCACGGGGTCCGGGTTTTCATCGAGGACGAGATGCTGACGGATTCCGGCTTTCGCGAGAGCGTGGCCGAGGAGCGCGTGCGCAAGGGCTTTGCCGCCGCCGGCGCCGCGGCCGGGGCGCTCGCGCTGCTGGTGGACCGCCGCCTGCTCCGGGTGGAGGACCGTCTCGACCTGCGGCGGGTCGAGATCACGCACGACGTCCTGTGCAGCGTGATCGGTGAGAGCCGCAGCGTGCGGCGCGAACGCGAGGCGCTGGAGGAATCGCGCCGCCAGCTCACCGCGCAGCAGGCCCGCGAGGCCGAAACCCGTCGCTCGCTGGTGCGGGCGCGCATGGTGGCCGCCGTCGCGGTGGTCGTGATGATCGGGGCCGTGGGCAGCGCGGTCTTCGGTTTCGTCAACCTGCGCCGGGCCCGGGCGGCCGAGGTCCAGACGCAGGCGGCTCGCCAACTGGCGGAGACGGCCCGCAGCGAGTCGGAGAAGCTCATCGGCTTCCTGCTGGAGGACTTCTACGAGGAGCTGAAACCGACCGGCCGCATCGAAATCGTCGGCAAACTGGCCGACAAGGCCGTGGCCTATTACGACGACCTGCCTCCCGAACTCATGACACCCCAGACCAAGCTCTACCGCGGTCTGGCGCTGGTGCGAAAGGCGAGTGCCCTCAGCGAGAGTGGCCGGGCCAACGAAGCCGCTCCTGTGGCGGATCAGGCCCAGAGGATTTTTGAGGAGCTCCGCGCCGGGGACGCCAACAGTGATGAGGTCACGGTCGGACTGGCCCTGGCCCATATGTCCAGGATCGTCACCGGTATTGCCGCGACGAATAAATCGGACCTGGAGAAAGCCGCCGCCCTTCTGCGTCCCCTGGTCGAGACCGGCCGGGCCACACGGACGGCCAGACTGGCGCTGGCCGATGACCTCCAGTACCTCGCCCATGCGCAACCCAATCCGGCCGACGGGGTGGTGCTCTGCGAGGAGTCACGGCAGATTCTCGCCGCGATGGGTGCATTGGACCTGACGGATCTCACGGCCGCCTCAATCTATGGCGACGTGACGGACTCGCAGTCCCGGATGGTGCAGCGGCTGGGCCAGACGGACGAGGCCGAACGCCTGGCCGGCATCGTGAGCGAGATGGCGCAGAAGGTCCTGGCGGTGCGGCCGGGGGATTTGCGGGCGATGAAGAACCGCTTCAATTCCGCCGACATGCTCGCCCAGGTCGCATCGGATCGCCACGACCTGGACCAGGCCGAGGCGAATTATGAAAAGGCCCTCGCTGCCGCCGGCAATTATGTGCAATTCAATCCGGCCGACAGTGAAGGTTGGCGCACCCTGTCCAACGGCGGGGTAAGTCTCGCCGACACCTATCGTGAGCAGGGCCGGTTGTCCGCGGCCCTGAAAAAATACCAGGAGACGACCGCTTTGGTGCAGGATCCGCGCAACCGGGCCGGCATGGACCTGAGCTTTGTCAGTGCTCGGGCCGGAGCCATGATCCTGGCCGCGCAAATGGGTCTGCGTCCGTCGGCCGGTGAGGACATGGCCGAGATCCATCGGATGGTTGAGAGCTGGATCAAGGACCGGAATGTGGATCGGGAGCAGGCGCAGGTCATCACCCTGAATGTTAGCATGGCCGAGTTTGAAGTGCTCGCGGCGGAAGGGAAATATGCCCGGCTGCATGATCGGGCGGTCGAAGTTTTGGCGCAACTGGACAGGATCAAGGTGTCTCCGGACAGCAATCCGGAGTTCCGCGACAACGTGCGGCGTCGCGCCCGCACCTGGCAGGCGGAGGCCGCCGTGCGGTTGGGACGGGTGGAGGAAGCCCTGGAGGTGAGCCGGCAAAATGTGAATGAGCCGGTCTTCGGCCGACTGGATAAATTTCAGCAACACGACTTGATGGCCCGGGCCAAAATGCGGCTGGGCCGCGCCCTGCTCCTGGCCGGGAATCGTGCCGAGGCGCTCGGACCACTGGCTGAAGCGGCGACGCATTATCGGGAGAAACAGGCCAGGGGCGCCAGGCAGGTTTCATTCCGGCTGAGCTTGGCGAGCGCCCTTTATCACCTGGCCCAGGCCCAGGCTGAGGATTATGCCGGGCGGAATCGGCGCCGGGACCTGCTGGACGAGGCTATGAGTCTGCTCGGCGGGCTTTCGTTTGAGGCCCAGCAACTGGTCACCAGCAAGGAGCTCCTGGAATGGGTGACGAACGCCCGGCGCGAGGCAGGGGTCTGAGGATAATTCAGCCCGCGTAAAGGTATTTTGAGGCGAACTCGGGGTCGCTGGTGACGGTCAGGCCGAGCTTGCGCAGGCCGGCGGCGTCGCCCGAGGTCGGCAGGTGCGTGAGGTGGACATTGCAACCGTTCAGTTCTGTCAGCTTTTCGACGGCCCGGGCGGTCACCGGATCCATCGTGGCGCTGATGCTGAGGGCGATGAGGGTTTCCTCCAGGTCGAGGCTCATCATGTTGCCCTTGAGCACGTGCTTTTTGAAATGCGTGAGCGAATTGGTGATGGTGGGCGGAAGCAGGTGCCTGGCCTCGGGGATGCCGGCGAGGACCTTCACGGCATTCAGGATGAGGCTCGAAGCCGCGTGCAACTGCGGTGAGTTCTTGCCGGTCACCATGCGCCCATCAGCCAGCTGGAGGGCGGCGCCGCAGTAAATGCCGTCGGCGCCCTTGCCCTGGGCTGGGGCCGCGGCCGCTGCGGCGTGGGCTTGGGAGACCACCGGGCGGTCGGTCACGGACAGGCCGAGACTTTTCATGATCAGCTCGGCCCGCTGCACGGTTTCCTTGTCCACGAGCCCCAGGGCGTATTCGCAGGCGTAGCTGTAGTAGCGGCGGATGATCTCCTGGGCGGCCGCGGCGCGGCAGGCGGCGTCATCGGTGATGCCGAAGCCGGCGCGGTTCACTCCCATGTCCGTGGGCGATTTGTAGAAGGAGGGTTCGCCGGTGATGCGCTCGATGATGCGGCGCAGGAGGGGGAAGGCTTCGAGGTCGCGGTTGTAGTTCACCGCGGCCTCGCCGTAGGCCTCGAGATGAAAGTGGTCGATGAGGTTCACGTCCCTCAGCTCCGTGGTGGCGGCCTCGTAGGCGACGTTGACCTCGTGCTTGAGCGGCAGATTCCAGATCGGGAAGGTCTCGAACTTGGCGAACCGGGCGTGTGTGCCGCGCTTGTGCTCGTGGTAAAGCTGGCTGAGGCACGTGGCCAGTTTGCCGCTGCCGGGACCGGGACCGGTGACGACCACGATGGGCCGCTCGGTTTCGATGTAGGGATTGGCCCCGTAGCCGGCTTCACTGACAATGGTGTCCACATCGGTCGGGTAGCCCTGGGTCACGCGGTGCGTGAACCTTGATGCCGCGGCGCTCGAGGCGGTTCTTGAAGGCGACGGCCGAGGGCTGGTGGTCAAAACGCGTGATGACCACGGCGCGCACCGTGACGCCGCGCTCGTTCAGGTCGTCGATCGTCTTCAGGGCGTCGGTATCGTAGGTGATGCCGAAGTCGGCGCGCATCTTCCGTTTCTCGATGTCGCCGGCATAGATGCATAAGATCACCTCGATGCGGTCCTTCAGACGCTGCAGCAGCTGCATCTTCACGTTGGGGTGAAAGCCCGGCAGCACGCGGGCCGCGTGGTAGTCAAAGACCAGTTTGCCGCCGAACTCGAGGTAGAGCTTGGCATGGGAACCATTGACGCGCTCAAGGATGGCCGCGCTCTGCTGCTCCAGATACCGGGCGTTGTCGAAACCGATGGGGCCGACCATAATGCGGCCGAGCAGGCCAGCGCGGACCGAGGGGCGTCAACGCCTAACAATCTGCATGGATTGCACCAAGGTTGGCGTTGAACGCCCGGCGAGGGTCCATCACGTTGGCCAACGATGATTGGTCTCCATGAAGGCAGGGGTTCGCCCCTCAAAAAGGAAAAAGGCGGAGCAGGTGTTCTCGCTGCGCCTCGAGGTCATGGGCACAACGCCGCGCATCTGGCGGCGGCTGCTGGTGCGCGAGTCCATGTGGCTGTCCCGATTGCACGACACCATCCAGATCCTGTTCGACTGGTTCGATTACCAGACCCACGTGTTCAGCCTGGATGACCTGCGCTTCGGCAATCCGGTCAAGAACGACACCCTCGTGATCGAGGACGACCGCGACGTGACGCTTTCCGATCTGGATATGGGGCAGCGCCACGGACTCGTTTACCATTACGATTTTGGCGAGGCGTGGCAGGTGGACATCCACGTGGAAAAAACCCTGACGGTGGAAAAGGGCGTGCGCTATCCGGCCTGCATCGCCGGGGAGCGGATGGGCCCGCCGGAGGATTGCGGGGGGCTGGAGGCGTTTCACGACATGCTGGCCTGCATCAAGGAGCCGGAGACCGACCTGGGTCGGGAATGGATTGAATGGCTCGGCCCGGACTATCACCCGGAAGTCTGCGACCTGGCGAAAATCAACCAGGCCCTGCGCAAACTGGGGAAGTAGGGGAAGGGTTGGCTGGCTGCCTCTTGCAGCTACCATGCGAGATTCATGTCCGTCAGCGCCAACGGCGCGCCGCCATAACAGCCTGGGGCATCGCCCCAGGAATGGTGCACCCCAGATGGACGAGGGCTGATAGCCCGATCCATGGTCCGGGCCTTCAGCCCTCGATATTCCATGAGGATCATGAAACCTGGGGCGTTGCCCCAGGCTGTAATGGGGTGGACCGTTGGTCCGAGACCTGACACCGAACAATTCCGACCGGTATCTCTTTCGATCCACCCGCTCACGCTCGTGGCTGCCCGGCAAATGATGACCCTGAAATCTGACGGTCCATTATTGCCATAAGAGGCTAATCATTAATGAATAACGGACAACCTACCGCGCCGATGCTTGACGGTCGGGCCGGGATTCGCAGGTTTCCGGGTCCGCGTTCTTTAGCAGTTCATGGTCGGCCTGGAGGATTCCGCGAACCGCGCGAGTCTTCCTTCTGACCATGAACAAAAAATCCAAGATCATGTTTGTCGTGCAACCAGGATGCTTCGGCTCCGGCGCGATCCTTTTCTCTACGTACGAGTTCGATGAAAACTCCCGTCTCGAGGAGGATCTCCCGCCAGCGGCTGAAATCCAGTCCGCGGTTGGACAGCAGACTCAAGAAAATCGCAGTTGGACCCAGTCGGTCGTGCGCCTCCCCGAGGTGTTCCGCCGCACGGTCTGGCAGCCGCTGTCGCGCCGGGTGCTAAACCTCGGCAACGCAGCATAAAATAGAAAAACCCACCGGGGCGGAGGAGAAATCCTTCGCCCCGGTTTTTTTGTGCCGGTTTGAAAATGTAGGGCGGGGTCTCCGAACCCCGCCTGGGAGCGCGATCGCCCTCGGTCGCAATCAACCGCAGACTTCAGGGCAGGAGAAAGAGAAAGATAAAGAGAACGAGAAAGATTGGATTCTATCCGGGAAAAGGAAGGCGGGGTTCGGAGACCCCGCCCTACATTCGATCTGCTCAATCCTTCGACGTGCGGCCCGGGAAGGTCGCGAGGTATTTCTCGATGTTGGCCTGTTCCTTGGCCTTGAGGCGCTGGCGGGTGTGCATGCGGTCGGCGGCCTTGGCGATGGTGACTTCCGCGAACTCGGTCCGGCGTTCCGGGGCGAGCAGGAAGTCGCGCACGCGGTTGAAGCGGTTCTCATCCGAGGTGCCGGCGACGGAGATGAGGCCCGCGAGGTACTCGGCCGGGGCCTTGGCGGCGATGGCATTGTAATGCGTCATCATCCAATTGACGGCCAGATCGCGCAGATCCTCGCTGGCGCCGACACCGCTGCGGCTGCGCGTGCCGAGCAGGACGCGGAGGAACTCGGTGGAGTTGAGGGCCGGGGTCAGGGAATAGTCCAGGGCGCGCTGCAACAGCGCGGGATCCCTGAAGCCGTTGAGCGCCCGGATATAGGCGGAACGGCCGGATGGCGTCCGGGCCTGCTCCAGGGCGGCCGTGAAGGAGGCGAAGAGCGCGGCGTCACCATGATAGGCGGCGACCGAAAGCGCGACGCCCGCCAGACTGGGATCCACCGCCCGCGGATTTTCGAGGTAAAGGGCGGTCAGCCGGCGGCATTCGGCGACGACCGCGGGGTCGGCGGCCTCGGTGCCCAGCGCGCCGTAGAGGGTGGCGCGCAGGGGATTGACGTAATCGGGTTCGTCCTTGGCGGGCTGGAGGCCGATGCGATCGAGCACGGGACGCAGGATGGCCTGGCGATAGGCGTCGTAGGCCGGCTCCGCCGCCGGGCTGACAAAGGTCTCGCGCAGGCCGCCGATTCCGCCGGCGACGCTCTCGGTCACGTCCGGATCCTCATCCCGGGCGCTGGCCGTGAGGTAGGCGAGGTAATCGCCGCCGTCCATTTGCCCCGCGGAAAAGAGCGCGGAGATGTTGTCGAGCAGACCGACCCGCTCGAGCGGGCTGAGGGCGGCGGCCTGGCGGGCGAGCCGTGCGTTGAGTTCGGGCGGGAGGCTCCAGCGGTAATAACCGGCTTCACCGGCGTTCGGGTAGATCCAGTCGGCCCCGGCCAGGCCTGGCACGGCGAACACCTGGGTTGGCTCGGTGAGCAGCAGGCGCTCGCGGTGCAGCCGGCCGTCCTTGCTCCAGGCGAGCACGACCGGCACCTGCCACTGCCCCGGCAACGGTTTGTCCCCCAGGCTGGTGAAGCGCCGCTGGCTCAGGCGCAGGCGGCCGTCGGATTCAAAGGCGAAGGTGACCAGCGGCACGCCGGGTTTTTCGATGTAGGCCGCGAGCATTTGCGAGATGTTGTCGCCGGAGATGGTGCTGAAGGCCCCCCACAGGTCGTCGGCCGTGGTGCTGCCCCAGCTGTGCCGTTGGAAATAGACGCGCATGGCGGCGCGGAACTTGTCGGGTCCGATCCAGTTCTCGACCATCGTGAGGATGCCCTTGCCCTTGTTGTAGGTGAGTTCGTCGGCGAGTTGGGCGAGATCGGTCTCGGACGTGACCTTGCGGCGGACGGCGGTGATGGAGGGCAGGGTGTCCGAGCGCATGGCGCCCTTGATGGCGCGGCTCTCCTGGATCCCGAAACGGAACCCGGGATATTGCCGGTCCACGATCTTGGCGCAGATCCAGTCGGCAAAGGCTTCGTTGAGCCAGAGGTCATCCCACCACTCCATGGTGACAAGATTGCCGAACCACATGTGCGCCATCTCGTGGGCCATGATGTTGGCGAGGCTGCGCCGGGCGCTGAACGAGGGACGCGCGGGGTCCATCAGGAGATAGCGGTCGGTGTAGGTGATGAGACCGACATTCTCCATCGCGCCGTAAACGTATTCCGGGACGGCGAGCTGATCGAGTTTGGCGTAGGGATAGGGAATGCCGAAATACTCCTCGAGGCGGGCGAGGATGGGCGGAGCCATGCTGACGGCTTCGGCGGTGAGGCCCGACTGGCCGCGCGGGGTGATGATGTGGCCCGGCACGGACTGGCCGGGGACCGGGACGAATTCCAGCGGGCCCACGGCCAGGGCCACGAGATAGGACGGCATCGGCGGCGTGCGGCCGAAGTGGAGGGTCTTGGTGTCGGCGGTGCGGGTCTCGCGGGCCACCGGGGCATTGGCCACCGCCTCGAGGCTGACGGGTATGGTCAGCGAGAGCTGCCAGTAGATTTTGAACGCGGGCTCGTCCCAGCAGGGGAAGGCCTTGCGGGCATGCTTGTCCTCGAACTGCGTGAACAGGTAGGCGTCGCCCCGGCTCACGGTCTTGTAGAGGCCGAGGCCGTCGCGCTGGTATCCGGCGGTGAACTCCGCCGTCAGCCGGTAGTTGCCGGCGGGCAGCGCCGACGGAGCCGAGAGCGTGACCAGGCCGAGATCGGCGCGGGTGCTCGCGGCGGTCAGAGTGGTGGACCGGCCGGCGGGATCGGTGAGCGTGGCCGACGTGATGACCGGTCCCTCGGCGTTCAGCCGGAATGATTGGAAGCTGTTGGCCGCGACCACGTCGATGAGGACGCGGCCGGTGTAGTCATCCCCGGCCGGATCGAGCGTGAGCTCGACGGACTGGGCCAGGGGCATGACTTCGCGGGTCAGGCGCCAGGGATCGGCGGGTTCGGCGGCGTTGCCGGCAGGGACCGGCACCGCACAAGCCAGCAACGCGGCAAGCAGGCGGGGGTGAGGCATGGGGGGAGAGGTTGGAACAAAGCCCCCGGGCCGGCCTTGGCAAGCAACGAGGGGTTGCGTCCGCAGGGCAGGGCAGCGGACGATGAACAAAAAGCTCCCGTCGGCGAGCCGACGGGAGCAGGTTTACGAGCGGGGATTACCCCTGTATATTGCGGATAAGAACCAGCAGGCCGGCGGAAAAGCAGGGCTACTTTAATATTCGCCGGAAGTTCGAATCCCCGAAGAATGTGACGTCTTGGGTAGGAGCCTGCTTGCAGGCGATGGTTAGGCTTTTGACCTGTAGGGCTGTACCTTGGTGCAGCCTGATCACGCTACGAAGCGCGAACGACATTCGCGGCTGGACCAAGGTCCAGCCCTGCATCGAACCATCGCCTGCAAGCAGGCTCCTACTTCAAGGGCCCCGGAATTTGTTGCGGGTCGGCTATTTGACGGCTTCCGCGACCGTGCCGGCCTTGACCAGGACAAGCTTGTCGGGGTTGAAGTGCTTTTTGATCGCACCGTTCACCTCGGCGAGCGTGAGGGCCTGGATCTGCTCGGGATATGCGTCGAGAAAGTTGAGGTCATAGCCGCGGACCAGGGTGTTCATGATGTTGTTCGCCATGCCCGTGGTGGTGGAGAGGCCGACCTTGTAGGAACCGGCCATGTCGGTCTTGCGCTGGGCCAGCTCCTCGGCGGTGATGCCGGACTCGTGCCACTTGGTGATCTGGCGCCTGGTGGATGCGATCCCCTTCTCCAGCAGTTCCGGGGAAAAGTTCGCCCAGATGCGCCAGTCGCCATCGCTGATGTTGTCGTTGGATACGAAGGAATAGATGCCGTAGGTCAGGCCTTCCTCATTGCGCACGGTATTCATCAGGCGCATGGCAAAGCCGCCGCCCAGGGCATTGGTGGCGACACGCAGGGCGAGGGCGTCGGGGTCGCGGTAACGCAGGCCGGTGGCCAGGCCCCAGACGACGCTGACGTTGGTCTTGTCGGCCATGAACACGGTCTGGTCGCGGGGAGCGTCCAGGTCGCCACCCTTGGCGCCCGGCCGGGCCGCTTCCTTGCCGCCGGTCCAGCCCGCGAAGGCCTGGCCGACCTCGGCCTGCACCGTGGTGGCCTCGACGTCGCCGACGAGGATGAGCCGGAGGTGGGCCGGGCCGTAGTATTCGGCGTGGAAGGCCTTCACCGCGTCGAGCGTGGTGCCCTTGATGGCAGCAATGAGCTCCTCGGTCGGCGGCTGGCGGTTGGGGTGGCCCAGCGGGTAGACGGCACGGGTAAAGGCGTCGGAGGCACGCGTGTCGGTGTCGTCGAGCGAGCGCTGGAGGGCGCCGACGTACTGCTTCTGCACCTTGGCGAACTCCTCCGGGGAGAAGGCGGGGCGGCGCAGCTGCTCGGCGATCAGGCTGATGACCAGCGGCACGTCCTTCTTCAGACACTTGCCGGAGATCGTGAGCAGTTCGTTGCCGACGGAAAAGCTGAGGCTGGCGCCCACGCTCTCGAGCTGCTGCGCGATGGCGAACTTGTCCTTGGTGACCGTGCCCTTGTCGAGCATGCTGCCGGTGAGGCGGGCGAGGGCGGGATTGCCCTCCGGGGCGGCGACGTTGCCGACGGGCAGCGTGCCGCGCAGGGTGACGACATCCTTGACGCCCGTGGTCAGCGTGAGGACGTCAATGGCGCCCATCTGGGTGCGCTGGATGTTGTCGGCAATCTTGGCGGAGACGGTCAGGGCGGAGGCCAGGAGCCCGGCAGCCGCGAGGAGAAAAAGGTGACGTTTCATGGTGGAATGAGGGGGCGGGGTTACTGGGCGGCGGGGGCGGCGGCGGTGAGCGGGATGAACCAGCCGTTGGTGCTCTGGTCTTCCTGGAGGTACAGGTTGGCCACGCGCTTCACGTCGGCGGGGGTGACCTTCCGGTAGGCCTCCTCAAGGGTGTAGAACAGGGTCCAGTCCCCGGCGGCGATGCATTCGTTGATGCTGCCGGCAATCGCGCCGGAACCGTCGCGCGCGTAGGCGATCTTGGCGAGTTGCTGGTTGACCGCCGCCGAGACCTCGGCCGCGGTCACGCCCTCGGTCTTCAGCCGCTCGACCTCGGCGATGATGATCTTCTCGACCTGCTCATGCGTGGCGCCCGGCGCGAGGTCGGCGTAGATGTTCAGGAGCGTGGGATCGTGGAAGAATCCGACGCCGGCGGAGACGCCGGTGGTCAGGGTCTTGTCGGTGAGGGCGCGGTAGAAGCGGCTGCCCTTCCCGGTGGAGAGGATGGAGGCCAGGACGTTGAGCGCCGCGGTGTCGGGGTGCGTGGCGGCGGGCGTCTTGAAGGCGACGCCGACGACGCCGAGCTGGGCGGTGCGCTTGATGGTGACGCGGCGCGGGCCGGACTGCGCGGGTTCCTCGGTGTAGACCTGCGGGATGGGTTTCGGGGCGCGGGGATAGACGCCGTAGTATTTCCTCACGAGCCCCAGCGTGGCCACGGGATCGAAGTCGCCGATGACCGTGACGGTGGAATTGTCGGGCCAGTAGAAGGTGTCGTAGAACTCGCGGAGCTTGTCGATCGAGACCTTCTCGATGTCGGAGCGCCAGCCGATGGTGCTGTGGTGGTACGGGTGGGCCATGTAGGCCGCGGCGCCGATTTCCTTGTCGAGGGCCTCGGTGGGATTGTTCTCGCCGATCTCGAATTCGTTGCGCACGACGGTCATCTCGGGCTGGCGGTCCGACTCGCGCAGCAGCAGGTTGCGCATGCGGTCGGCCTCGATGGCCATGTAGCCCTCGAGGTGCTCGCTGCCGATCTCGGCATAGTAGTTGGTGCGGTCCAGCCAGGTGGTGGCGTTGTAGTCGGCACCGACGGTCTCGAGGAATTTCTTCACGCTGTTGCCCTTGGCATCGTTGTAGTTCACGGAGCCCTTGAACATCAGGTGCTCGAGCAGGTGGGTGGCGCCGGTGGTGCCGGTGACCTCGTTGCGCGAGCCGACGCGGTAGGTGACCATGAAGGTCACGACCGGCACGGTGCGGTTGGGCATGAGCAGCACGCTGAGGCCGTTGCTGTCCATGGTGTACTCATCGATGGCCCCCACGGTTTTGACGTGGGTGAAGCCATCGGCTTGGACGGGCGCGGCGGCACACGAGACGGCGGCGACGAAGAGGCCGGTGCCGGCGAGGAGGGCGGACAGGTATTTCATGATGGGGGAGATTTCAGAGGAACTTGCGGGTGGTCTTCCAGGCATGGCGATCGGTGAACGCGGGCGCGGGGGCCGCGGCGGGAGGATGGTTGGCGCTATGGAGCAAAATGGTGCGGGAGCGGGCCTTGTCCGGGGACAGGGCGGTGGTGAGGAGGGCGACGGCCTGCTCCTTCGTCAGCGCGTCGAGGGCCTTGAGCGCGGCCTGGCGGCGGTCCCATTCGCCGTCGTTCACGAAGGCGTTGGTGAAGAACTGCCCGGCCTTGTCGCCGATGCTCTTCGGCTTTTCCTCCAGCGTGGAGCGCGCGCCGGCGACGAGCGTGGCCCACTGCGCGTCGGTGACGGCGGCGAGCGCGGCGGGCAGCGTGGCGATGAAGGTCTCGGCGCGGCGTTGCAGCTCGTCGGGCGCGTAGCCGCTCGACTGCACCACGAAGGTGAAATAGCGCTGGCGCAGCGAGGCCGCGGCCGCGGAGCCGACGATGTAGCCGAGCTGCTGCTTGGTGCGCAGCTCGGTGTAGAAGGGCTCGCCGATGAAATTCGCCACGACCACCGCGGCGGCCCGGGTGGCGGGCGCATCGTCATCCAGCAGGTAGTCCCGGATGAAGGCGGAGTTCACGCCGGCGATCGGTCCGGCGTCGACGATGTTCTCGCCGGGGCCAATGACGAGGTGGCGGCGGCGCAGCAGGTCGCCGGCGGGCGCGGGTTCGGCCCCGATGCGCGCGGCGATTTCGCGGACGGCCGTGACCGCATCATCGGGGGCGAGATGGCCGTGCACCACGGCCTCCAGCTGGCCGCGGGCGAAATAGCGGGCGGCGAAGGCCTGGACGTCCGCCCAGGTGGCGGCCGTGGTGCGGGCGACGAGTTCGTCGGGCAGGAAGTTGAACTCGTGGGACAGGGCGTCGCGCCGGTCGCGGGCCAGCCGGTAGGCCTCGGTCTGCGGGTAACTGCGCAGGCCGCGCAGCGCGACCTCCTTGAGCGATTCGAAGCGCTCGGGCGTGACGGTGAAATTGCGCAACCGGCCGGCGATGTAGGTGGCAAAGCGGACCGGGGAGTCGCCGAAGCCCGTGATGGTGAGGCTGACGCCCTCCAGGCTGGAAGTGGCGGAGTATTCGATGCCGGCGAGGGCGGCGTCGGCGATGGCGGGCTCCAGCGCGTCGTTCAGGCAGAGCTCGTAGAGCCGCAGGAGGGCGGTGGAGTCGGCCGAGGCGAGACTGCGCACGGGCACGAAGCGCAGCACCAGCGCGGTCTGCGGGCGCTGGAACTCGGTGTCCGGGGCATAGTAGAGCTGCACGCCCGGTTCATTGATGAGCGGGAGGGGCCGCTCGGCGAGCAGGTCGGTGGCCGCGGGCATGAAGGGATTGGCCCCCGGCAGGGCGAACCCGGCCTTGGGCGGATTGACCAGGGCGGCGTAGGCCGCGCCGGGGTCTTCACGGTAGGAATAGGCGGTCTGGTAAATGCGCTCGCGCTTTTCGGTGGGCACGCCCTTGGCCATCAGCGAGACCAGCACGTTGTCGGGCGTCAGTGCGCCGAGCAGGCGGCGGTAGGCGGCCTCATCGGGCTCGCCCCAGACATCAGTGGCGCGTTCGGCGACTTCCAGCGGGAAGAAAAGCACCTGGCTCGCGAGGCGGGTGACAAGGTCGGCGCCTTCGCCGCGATCCTTGAAGGTTTCATTGAGCGCGGCGATGCGGGCGCGGTCGCGATAGAAGTCGGCGGGGAACGCCGCGGCGCGCAGGTGGCCGAGGTAGCTGAAGATCAGCTGGAGCACGCGCGCCTGCTGCTCCTGGCCGGCGGGCGTGAGGTCGGCGTTGATCATGAGCGAGCCGTATTCGCTGGTGCGTTCCCAGGTGTAGGCGCCGAGGGCGTTGACCAGGCCGTCGCGCTTGAGCAGTTCCACCAGCCCGCCCGGGCCGGGGTAGGAAATCAGCTGGGTGAGGAGTTCGTCGGGCTTGCTGGCGAAGTCGGGCCGCGTGGCGGGAATGACGAACTCGAGGTTGAGCTGGCGCAGCTCCTTGATCGGCTCGGCGAGGGCGAGGCGCAGGGCGGCCTTGCGCGGCAGGAACACGGGTTCGCGCACCACCGTGGCGACGTCGCGGCGCGGGATGGCGGCGAAGAGGGTGCAGGCGTGCTTTTCCAGCTCGTCGAGCGGGGCCTTGCCGGCGATGACCAGGGCCATGCGATCGGCGGTGTAGTGGGTCTCGTAAAAGGCGCGCACCGCCGCGGGGGTGGCGCCGGCGAGCGTGTCCTTGTTGCCGGTGGAGAACTTGCTCTCGCCGCTGCCGGGGGCGTACAGCTCGCGCGAGACGCCGATGAGGCGGCGCTGGTCGTTCTGCACGTGGCGCATGGCCTCGTTGTGCACCGCGTTGATCTCGCGGCCGGTGTATTCGGGGTTGAAGCGCGGGGCGATGAAGAACTGGGCGAACCGGTCGAGTGCGCCGGCCAGGGCCTCGTGGCGGATCTCGAACTGGTAATTGGTGTGGTCGCTCGTCGTGTAGGCGTTGTTGTAGCCGCCGTTGGCGCGGATGAAATTCCCGTAGTCGGCGACCTCGGGATATTTCTCGGTGCCGAGGAAGAGCATGTGCTCGAGGAAGTGCGCGAGACCCTCGCGGTCGGCGGGGTCGTCGATCTGGCCGGTCTGCACGGCCAGCGCAGCGCCGGACTTGTTGAACTTCGGGTCGGAGACGAGGAGGACCTTCAGTCCGTTATCGAGGGTGAAACGCCGGAAGACGGCGGAGTCGGTCGGGGCGGGGATGCGGGGCGGGAGAGCCGGGACGGCAAACAGGGGCGCAATGATCGACGCGGCGCAGCCCGCCAGGAGGGGTTTCAGTAGACGCATGGCCGGAAATTGGCACGGAGTTTGGACCGCGCCAAGCGGTTAGCGACGAACAGCCGTATAATAGGCTGCTTGGTCTATACGCGGGATAAGCGGGTTTCAGAACTCGGCGCCGAACAGCAGACGGAGCCGGTCGATCCGGTTGGCACTGACCACCGGATAATCCCTCCGGTACTCGTGGCGCAGGGTGATGAACAGATGCGGGGTCAGCCGGCGCGTGAGATCGAAGCGGTTTTCCCAACCGATGGTGCCGCTGGCCCTGAGGTGGAACATTTCCGCCCGCTGCTTGAATTCGAACCGCCAGGGAAGCTGCAGGTCGTTTTCAAGCAGGAGCGAGGGGGCGTCCGTGTGTCCGTGCAAGACATCGAAGAGATCCACGAAAAACCAGTTCCATGAGCCTACGAGGCTGGAGGTAAAACCGGGAGAATCATACAAGCGGTACCCCAGGCCAACCTGCTGCAGGGCAAAGAAGTAATTCAGCCGTGTCCGGCCGAACAGCAGGGCTTCCGCGGCGCTGAGATTGACGCCGTCATACTCCGCGTAGGGCCGCACAAAGGTGAAAAAATCCGATCGCCCGAGGTCGTGCCGCCATTCCACCGCCGCGGTGGCCTTGCGCTTGTCGAGGCGTCCGTGCTTCCGGGTGTACTCATAATCGGCGCGGGCTGAAAATTCGTCGGCCCCCTGCTTGGGCCGGTCGGCGTTCAGGCTGACAAAGTATTCCCGCTTGTGATCGCCGTCCTCAAACGTGCGATCCAGGAAGCCGCTGAGCTTGAATTTCCAGCCGCGCGGGGAGGATTTGCCGGTATGGGGTGCGGGGTTCCCTGCGTCGGGTGGGGGCTGCGATGCCGCCAGCTCGGTTTCCGCCGGACTGGCGGCGGACGGGACGCGGGCGGTTTGGACGTATTCTGCATCGGCCTCGAAACGGGCCTCGTTGGATTGGAAGCGCACCTCGCCGAAACGATCCGAGGCGAAAACACCGTCGGCGATGAGTTGTCCCGTGATCTGGTTGCCGTCGCTGTAAATCAGCCGGCCGCGGAGGGTCGGTGAATGCTCGGCATAACCGGCAACGGCAATGAACCACAACAGGGCAAGGGCAGGGAGCCTCATGCGTGGCGGTTTTGTGTTTCCGGAGTGGGGGTGGCGAGCCAATTTCCGAAGCCATCCGGCGCATGCGGTCCTCACCAGTTCGGCTCACCCCGCGTGTTGGCGGTTGGAGTGTAATTGGTGTGCGCCCGAGAACACTGCATGCGTCAATTGATCGGGCGCAGTCGAGCTGCGTCCCTGCATGGTGTCGGGCATGAAGTAGGGCGGGTCTGTGACCCGCCTTTGAGCGTTACACCGCGGTGAATCGTCAAATGGGCAGGTCGGAGACCTGCCCTACTGGAAAGGCTGAGCAGCCCGCCTCAGGAAACCAGGCGGGACAGCAGGCGGTCCAGCATTTGAGCGAGCCGGTCGATGTCGGCGGTGGTCACATGCAGGTTGGGACGCAGGCGGATCGAGGTTTCGCCGGCGCCGAGGAGGAGGAGGTTTTCCTCTTCGAGGGCCCGCGACAAGAGGGCGGACTTGAGCGCCGGGGTCGCCAGGCTGAAGCCCTGGTACAGGCCGGCGCCGCGGATGTTGCGCACTTGAGCCGGGAATTTTGCCTGCAGTCCGTGCAAACGGGCGAGCAGATGCTGCGCCTTGGCCGGGACATCCTCGATCAGGTGTTCGTCCCGGACGATCGCGAGTTCCTGCACGAACCGCACCATGTCGGCGAGCGTGCCGCCCCAGGTCGAGTCGAGCACGCCCTCGTCCTCCATCGGGTGGAGCATGTAGATGACGCCGTTGCCGAGCTTCTTGCCCGTGGCGATGGCTTGCGGCGGATACGGCAGGTCGAGCTGATCCACCATGAAGAAGGATCCCGTCTGGCCGCCGGCCGTCTGCACCTCGTCCAACCCGAGGAAGACATCGTGGTCGTGCGCGAGCCGGCTCAGGCCCTGGAAAAATTCCTTCTCGGCGGCGCGGTGTCCGCCCGCGCCCTGCAGCGGTTCGAGCACGATGGCGACGATTTCCCCGGCGTGCTCGCGCAGGAGTTGTCCGACCAGGGCGAGGGCCTGCGCGGTCCGCCGCCGGTTGTCCTCAGCGGAGGCGTCTTCGTCCACCGCGGGGAACGGCACCTGGATGTTGCCGTGCACCAGGCCGTGATAATCGCGGGTGATCACCGGTGCATGCGTCAGCTCGGTGACGTTGAGGGCGAAGATCGTGCGCCCATGGAAGGCCTGGTCGAAGTAGATGAACCGCCGCGGTCCGGCTTTCCGTCCCCGCTTCCGGTCGTGCAGGTTGATGAAATACTTCATCATGTTCTCCACGGCCTCCGCGCCCGAGTTGACCGTGTAGATTTCCAGCCGCTCGTTGAGCATGCACCGCGGCGCGACCTCGCGCAGCACGCGGTAGTAGTCGAGGCATTCGCGGGTCAGGAAATCGGGATTCGCGAGCTTGTTGTTCGCCGCGAAGCCGAGTTTACGCAGGTATTCTGGCTCGAACAAACGCGGGTGGTTGTGCGCGATCCACTTGGATCCGTAGTAACCGGCCCAGTCGAAGAGCCGTTCGCCCTCCACGGTCACGAGCCACATGCCTTCGGATTTTTCCAGGTCCACGCAGAAGGGATACGGGTCCGCCAAGACGTAGCGGCTCAGTTCCTTGATCATGGCCGCGCTTTGCGGTCCGGGGAAGCGGGGAGTGGGATAGACGGTCATCGTGAAGGGATTAAGGGGGAGTGAAAATCAGTCGGAGAAATTCAATTGAACCACGAACTGACACGAATGAACACGAACGAAAAGGTGCCCTCAGCGGTTGCCTTCGTGGAAGCCCATTTTACGGCCGTGCGTGGGAGCGTCGGGCGTGGTGAGCCGGCGGATTGTTTCGACGATGGCCGCGAGTTGTCCATCGTGAGCGCCGACACGGCTCTCGAGTGCGGCCAATTGGGCGGACAGTGCCTTGTGGTTCACCATAAGCTGGCGAAGACGGACGAAGGCGCGGACGACGTGGACACTCATCTCCACCGCGGCGGCGCTGTTGAGAACATTGGCGGCTTGGATGGCGCCGTGTTCGGTGAAGGCGAACGGGAAATACTTTACATTTTGGCCGCGGTTCAAGGTCGCATTTTGCGACCTTGAACGCACAACTTCTTGTCTATCAAGTTGAAAACAAAAATCGGAAGGGAACTTGGTCAGGTTGCGCCTGACCTGCTCATTCAATCGCTTCGTGCTCACACCATACAGCGCGGCGAGGTCGCGGTCCAGGACTACACGTTGTCCACGCAGGACCAAAATGCGGCTTTCAATGCGCTCGGCGGGGATCAGGGAGGCGTCGCTCATGCTGCGACCAAGCCTCGGCTGAAGCAACCGGGGTCGGCAAGTCAACCGGTGCCGACCAGGAGCTTTTGCTGCAAATGGGTGATACGCTGCTTCGATTCGCTGTTGCGGACGGCCATGGCGTAGGCGGCGGGTTCGCCGACGATGAAAACCTTTTTCCGGCCGCGGGTGATGGCGGTGTAGAGCAGGTTGCGCTGCAGCATCATGAAGTGCGCCTTGAGCAGCGGCACGATGACAACGGGGTACTCGCTGCCCTGGCTTTTGTGGATGCTGATGGTGTAGGCGAGGGCGAGGTCGTTGAATTCACCGCGGTCAAAGGTGTGCTTTTCGCCGTCGAAATCCGCCGTGAGCGTGCCGTTGACCCCATCGGTGCTGACGACGCGGCCGATGTCGCCGTTGAACAGGTTCTTGTCGTAGTTGTTCCGCAGCTGGATGACCTTGTCGCCGGGACGGTATTCGCCGCCGGGCGTGCGCAGGCCCTGGGCGCGGGGATTGAGCGCGGCCTGGAGTTGGGTGTTGAAATTGGCCACGCCGGCCACGCCCTTGTGCATGGGGGCGAGCACCTGGACATCGTTGATGGGATGCGGCCACTTGAGCCGTTGCGGAATGAACTCGGTGCAGAGCTGGATCACCTTGCGCAGGCAGTCCTCGGCATCGGTCGCCGCGATGAAATTGAGATCGCTCCACACCTGCGCTCCGGCGACCTCGGTCACCACGGGCGGAGGCGAGGCCTCGCCGGCGTTGATGGCGTGGGCGGTGGTCACGATCTGGCTCTGGCCCTGCTGGCGGTAGATGACGGACAACCGCGTGACCGGAATCCCTGATACGGAGATCGCAGATCGGAGATCGGAGTTCGAAGACTGGCGGGTGGAGCGGTATTCCATTTCCGATCTGCGATCTCCGACCTCCGACCTGATCGCCGCACTCGCGGCGATCAGGTCTTTCAGGACGTTGCCGGCGCCGACGCTGGGCAACTGGTCGGTGTCGCCCACCAGCAGCAGGTGGGCGCGCGACGGCACGGCCTGGAAGAGCGCGGAGGCCAGCCGCGTGTCGAGCATCGAGGCCTCGTCGACGACGAGGAAATCGGTGGCGAGCGGCGAGTTCTCGTTGGCGACGAACCCACCTTTGCCGGCGTCGTATTTGAGCAGTCGGTGAATGGTGGAGGCGAAGCCGCCGGTCGTTTCGGCGAGGCGCTGGGCGGCCCGGCCGGTGGGGGCGGCGAGATGCACGCGGACTTTCTTCGCCTTAAGGATTTCGACGAGGGCGCGCAAAATTGTAGTTTTTCCTGTTCCTGGCCCGCCGGTGAGGACCGTGATCTTGTGCTGCAGTGCGTTGACCACGGCGCTGCGCTGGAGGGGATGAAACTCGAAGCCGGCCTTGGCCTCCGCCCATTTGACCGCGGCGTCGGCCTTGATGGGCGGCAGCCCGCTGCCGGTCTTGCCGAGGCGGGTGACCGTGGCGGCGATCTTCTGCTCGAAGCGGTCGTTGTGCGGCAGCTGGATCAAACCGGAGCCGGGGAGCGGCTCCGGTTTGATGGGAGATCGGAGTTCGGAGATCGGAGATCGAAGGGAGCGGGTGGTTGCAGCCGGGCTTGCCGTGCCCGGTCCGGGGTCGGCGACCCCGGCGGCATCAGGCCAGTGGCGGACGAGGGCCTTGGATTCCACGAGCGCCTCGATGCGGGCGGTGACGAGCTTCGAGTCGGTTTCGAGCAGGTTGGCGGTGTAGTCGCCGAGGTCGGCTTCGCGGAAGGCGGTGTGGCCCTCCTCCTGCAGGGTCTCGAGGGCGAAGATGATGCCGGCGTCGAGGCGGGGCGGGGCGTCGTTGGCGAAGCCGAGGTTGATGGCGATGCGGTCGGCGGTCTTGAAGCCGATGCCGTCGATCTCGCGGGCTACGCGGTAGGGTTCGTGGGTGAGGATGCGCCTGGCCTCCGCCCCGAAGTGATGGACGAGCTTCACGCACTGGCCGGGGGTGACGCCGTAGGTCTGGAGAAAGATGTAGAGCTCGCGCTCCGTGCGCTTGGCATCCCAGGCCTCCTTGATGGCCGCGGCGCGTTTTTTGCCGATGCCGGCCACATGGCGCAGCCGGGCGGATTCCTCGCTGAGGATGCGGAAGGTGTCGGTGCCGAAGGCGTCGACGATCTTGTTCGCATAGACCTTGCCGATGCCCGGCACGAGGCCGCTGCCGAGGTATTTGCGGATGCCGTAGACGGACGCGGGCAGCTCGGACTTGAACCCGAGCACCTTGAACTGGGCGCCGTGCTGCGCGTGCTTGGTCCACTCGCCGGAGAGATGCAGCGTCTCGCCACACTCCACGCCGGGCAGCGGGCCGACGATGGTGACAACCGCCGGCCGATTGTTTTCCGCCGCCTTGCCCTCCGCAGCCTTGGCGGAGGAGGGGTCCGGACGGAATTCCGCGATCGTGTAGTGGTTTTCCTCGTTGAAGAAGATGATGCGCTCGAGGACGCCGGTCAGGGTGCTGGGTGCGGAGGATGCCACGGGATGCGGCGACAAAAAGCCCGGAAGGGCGGGGAGGCAACTGCGGGCGCATTGGACATTGCGGTTGAACGGGCCATGCTCCGGCCATGCGTTATTTTGAGGACGTCAAGGTGGGCGACCGGTTTCACACTGGGGAGCATGAGATGTCGGTGGCGGAAATCACCGCCTTCGGCCGGCAATACGACCCGCAACCGTTTCATACGGACCCCGGGGCCGCCGCCGGCACGCTGTTCGGCCGGTTGGTGGCCAGCGGCTGGCACACGGCGGCGGTCAGCATGCGGCTCATGGTCCTGAGTGACATGCAGCTCGACGGCGGCGTGATCGGACAGGGCGTGGAGGCGCTGCGCTGGCCGCGGCCGGTGCTGCCCGGCGACAAACTGCGGGTGATCATGGAAGTGGCGGAACTCCGGCCGGTGCCCCATCGCCCGGACCGCGGCACGATCCGGCTGCATTGCCGCACGCTCAATCAGCACGGAAAGATCGTGCAGGACATGACCGCGAGCCTGGTGATCGCCCGCCGCCCGGCGGGGGCATGACCCAGCACTATCCCGTTGGGTGCTTGGACCGCCGCCCTGAATGCAATCATTGCCGCGGATCACGCGGATGACAGAGGTATTATCCGCGTCTATCCGCGTGATCCGCGGGAAAGGATTTCATGCAAATATGCCGCGAATTGATCCGAGTTGTCCGATCGGCTGCTTCAGGTCGCCGGGCACCCAGTCCGGATGCTACCCCCAAGCAGCGCCTCTTCTTTGCGCGCCGTCCGGGCATGTGCGCCGTTGCGTGTTCGCGGCCGGCCGTTTTTGAATCCATGGCATGCAACTCCTGGCTGACATTCTGGTCGCCCTGGTGGCGGTCCTGCACCTCTGGTTTCTGGTGCTGGAAATGTTCCTTTGGACCAGGCCGTACGGGCGGCGCACCTTTGGCCTGACGCCGGAGCGGGCGGAGGCGACAAAGGCCCTCGCGGCCAATCAGGGGCTCTACAACGGATTTCTCGCGGCCGGACTGGCCTGGGGCCTGATGGCCGGGGCCGACGGTTATGTCCCCAAGGTGTTTTTCCTCGGCTGCGTGATCGTGGCCGGGGTCTTCGGCGCGGCCACCGCGAGCCGGAAAATCCTCTGGGTGCAGGCCCTGCCCGGTGCGGTCGCGCTGGCCCTCGTCTGCTCCACCCAACCCTGAGGCCCTTCGGCGGGCCGTGTCCGTCAGCACTTTTTCCCATGATGTCATCCGCTTCCGGTCTCTCGCGCACACGCGCGCTGCAATATGCCAGACTGGGCCGTGCCGGCATCGACCGCGAATGGCCGCACGCCTACCAGCACCTGGCCCATGGGCCGGCGGATGTGCGCGCCCCGCGGGAGCTGCATCCCGCCTTCTACGGCTGCTACGACTGGCACTCGTCCGTGCATACGCATTGGATGCTCGCCCGGTTGCGCCGGCTGTTCCCGCGGCTGCCGGTGGTGCCGGCGATCGATGCCGCCCTCGACCGGCACCTCACGCCGGCCAACATCGCGGGCGAGCTGGCGTACTTCACCTCTCCCGACCGCGGGGCCTTTGAACGGCCGTACGGCTGGGCCTGGTTCCTGATGCTGGCGGGCGAGGCCCGGGCCGGCTCGCATCCGGCGGCGCAGCGCTGGGCGGCCGCATTGCGGCCGCTGGAGATGCATCTCGCCCGGGCTGCCATCGACTGGCTGAGCCGCCTCAGCCAGCCGATGCGCTGCGGCCTGCACCCCAACACGGCCTTTGCCCTCACGCTCATGCTGGACTATGCCCGGCAGGTCCGCGATTCGAAGCTCGAGAAGGTGATCGTGGCGCGCAGCCGCTTCTGGTATGGTGCCGACCGGATGGTGCCGGCGGCCTGGGAGCCGGGTGGCTCCGACTTCATGTCGCCGGCGCTGGCCGAGGCCGACCTGATGCGACGCATCCTGCCGGAGGCGGAATTCGCGGCCTGGTGGCACCAGTTCATGCCGCGGCTGCCGGAATCGATGATCGAGCCGGCGCGGCCGATGGACCGGACGGACCCGCAGTTCGTGCATCTCGACGGTCTCAACCTGAGCCGGGCCTGGATGCTGCGCGGGGTCGCGCAGGGCCTGCCCAAGGGCGATCCTTCCAAGGTGGACCTGCTCGCCTCGGCCCAGCGGCACGCGGCCGTCGGTCTCGTGCGCGTGACGAGCGGCGATTACGTCGGCGAGCACTGGCTCGCGACCTTTGCGGTGCGGCTGCTGACCTGACCGCCGGCGGTCATGGCTCCGCTGGTAGGGCCTGACCTCCGGGCAGGCCGTTTGGTATGCGGCCATCGAACCGGCCCGTCCGGAGGCCGGGCCCTACCTGATTGCTCCCACGAACCGGTCTACTTTTGATCCTTGGCGGCGTGGTCCCGCTGCAGCGCGACAATCATGGCCAGGATGTCGCGGCCGGCCTTGATGCCGACATAGAACACGAGAAATCCGTACCACAGGACGGACCCGAGGATGAGTGCGGCCCAGAAGAGGACGAAGGGATCTTTCATGGGTTCAGTTTTTTGTAGCCGGACGGGAGGTGAGGAGCGAGCCGGCAATCATGCCCACGGCCGCGAGTCCGAAGGCCGCGGCGCCGGCCACTTCTGGCGGGATGGCGTATTTTTTGCCGATGAACAGGAAGGTGATGGGTCCGATGGCGCCCATGATCAGTGCGGCGTAGGCGCCGTACGCATTGGCCCGCGGCCAGTACAGGCCGCCGACCAACAGGGAGAAGACGCTGGCGAGGTAGATGTTGCCCGTGACCGCGAGATAGTCCCACGCGTTGCCGGGCAGCTCATACCAGAGACCGTAGAACAAAAGGAAGATGCCGATGCCGAGGACCAGCAGGCGCGTGAGCAGCAGGCGGCCCCGGGGTGAAAGCGGCTGGCGCAGGCACGGCGAGATCAGGTCGTTGTAGATCACTGTGGCCCAGGTGAGCAGGTAGCCGCTGTCCGTGGACATTTCGGCCGCGAGCATGGCGGCGATGACCAGGCCGATGATGCCGACGGGCAGGAGCGTGCCCAGGTATTGCGGCATGGCGGTGAGCGAGGTCGTCCCCTCGGGCAGTCCGCCCTGCTGGGCGAAATAGACAAAGGCGGCGGCACCCCAGAGACCCGGCAGGAGGAAGCGGCCGACAAAGTAGAACGAGGTGCGGCGGAACATGCTTTTGGCCGTGGCCGCATCCTTGGCCGCCAGCACGCGGCTGATGACGGTCTGCCACGTGGTGGCCGCGGCGACCTGCAGCAACAGCATCCAGAGCAGGTAGCCCCAGCCCAGGCTGGAGCCGTGGAAGGGATTGAACGGATGGGCGTTCAGTTTCATGCCCGACTGGCCTTGCCACGCGGCCTGGAGCGACGTGACGAGGTCGAAGCCGCCGACATTGATGAGCACCAGCACGGTGGTGATGACGATGCCCACGCCCATCACCAGGAACTGCAGGTAGTCCGTCACCAGCACCGAAAGCATCCCGCCGAGCGCGGTGTAGAGCAGCACGAGGCCCAGGAGGATCGTCATCACCCATTCGAGCCAGGAGGGCGGCATGCCCGTGGCCCAGACCAGGAACTCCCCGCCGAGACGCAGGAAAATGCCCATGTTGAGCAAGCCGCCCAGCACCACGAAGAGTCCCGCGAGCCAGCGCACGCGGACGTTGAAGCGCTTTTCAAACAGCTCCGGGATGGTCATCACCCCGGCGTTGCGGAGCGGCCCGATGATGAAGCCGGTGCGGCCGACCACCCAGAAGGCCAGGGCCATGAGGACGCCCACGCTGGCGCCGGCGAGGCCCTTCTCGAAACCGAGCTGCGCCGTGTACATGATGGTCACGAGGCCGAGTTCCGTGGCGGCGAGCGAGGCGATGCCCAGGTTCACATCCATCTCGCGCCCGGCGATGGCGAACTCCTCGACGTTGCGCACGTAGCGCCGCATCCAGAGCCCGGCGAACATGCAGCCGGCCAGATAGAGGATGATGATCAGCCAGTCGAGCAGGGTAAGCGTCATGGTTGGATGCGCAGGGGCGTGGCCGTCGAGGCTGGAGGATCAACGTCGCGAATAAAGCGCATTCTGGCGAATATTCGCCGGGGAGCCCGGGCGCACCGGCGCGAACGAAGTTTGTTGTAGGGCGGGGTCTCCGAACCCCGCCTCGGCGGCCACGGGTGATGGGTGGCTACGAGCGTGAGCGAGTGGAGTTTCGATCCACTCGCTCACGCTCGTAGCTACAGATAATGAATAGGCGGGGTTCGGAGACCCCGCCCTACATCTCGCCAGCCGGGCTATCCGCATCCCAACTCCCGGCCTCACCGCGCCCCGCGCTCCGCCGTGGGCGGCCGGCCGTAGGCCTTGCGGTAATCGCGCGAAAACTCGTGCACGCGGCCGTAGCCGACGCGCAGCGCGATCTCGGTCATGTTCAATTCGGAATACAGCACCAGGCCGCGGGCGAGGCTCAGGCGGATCTGCTTCAGGCGCTTCATCGGGGCGAGGCCCACGGCCTCGCGGCAGGCGCGCGCCAGGGTGTTGGGGCTGCGGCCGGACTGGACGCAAAGGTCCTCCAACGTGAGGGTGCGGGCGATGTTCTGCCGGGCCCATGATTCCACTTCCCACCACAGCTTGCCGGCGGGGGTGGAGGGCGGCCGGTTGGCCCCGTGGGCATCGAGCCCGGCGATGAGCGTGAGCAAATGCGCCTGGCAAAGGCAGTCGCGCTGCCAGGACGGCGGCCGGGACCAGGCGGCGTGCAGCGCGGCGAATGGTTTTTGCAATGAGGCCCGGCCGGACACCAGCCGCTGGGCGAAGTCGGGCGGACTCAGGGTCGGCGCCGAAAAATTCACCGAGTAGTATATCCACGGCGCGCGCAGGACCCGGCCCTCGACCCATTCGTCCTCATGGTACCAGACCGCCGTGCCGGGCGTCAGATGCTGGCGGCGGCCGTTGCAGGTCTGCTCCACCTCGCCCGCGACCACGAGGTGGAGCAGGTGGCCGGGCAGGGAGGTGGCCGTGAAGGCGAACCCCTGCGGCCGGCGCTCAAAGCGCTCGACCAGCCGGATGCTCTCGATGGGGGACGGACCGGCGGCCGGGAGGATGGGCATGGCGAGAATTGCTAAACATTACCGGCTGCCAGCTAAAGACGAATCCGAGACGTCCTGCTAGGCTGGACGTACGCACCCTATGAAAACCCCCGCTTCCGCCCCGCTGTCCGCCCGCTATGACCGTGACGGCTTCGTCGTCATCCCCGATCTCCTCAGTGCCGAGGAATGCGACAGGCTCAAGCGCGAGGCCCGCGATGTGCTCGACCATCACGCCAAGCCGGGTTCGTCCGTGTACGTGCATGTCGCCGTGGTAAACCCGGCTTTCCGCTCCTTGGCGGAGGATCCCCGCGTCGTGGAGGCGTTGCAGAAGGTCATGCCCCAGGGCGTGATGTTCCTCAGCGACAAGATTGTCTACAAGGCGCCCGACAAGACCTTCCCGACGCCGTGGCACATCGACTGTTTCTACTGGCGCAACACCCGGCCGAAGCTCTCGGTCTGGATCCCGCTGGACGATGCGTCGGCCGAAAACGGCACGCTCACCGTCGTGCCGGGCAGCCACAAGAAGGACTGGCGCATGGTCAAGATGGGCCTTCCCAGCGGCGATTTCCAATACGAGATCGACGGCGGCGAGTGGCGCGAGGGCGACGTGGTGACCTGCGCGATCAAGCGCGGCACGGCCATCATTTTCTCCGACCGTCTCGTGCACGGGTCCACGGCCAACACCGCCGGCAAGGACCGCTACGCCATCATCAGCACCTACCACGCCCCCGCGGCCGACGAGCCCTTCGACCTGGATTT
>JADJZJ010000026.1 GCA_016715765.1 Opitutaceae bacterium | reverse complement strand
GTCGCCATCATGCGTTTCGGGGAAAATGGTCGGGCCGGTGAGATTCGAACTCACGACCTCTTGCACCCCATGCAAGCGCGCTACCAGGCTACGCTACGGCCCGAACAAAAGGAATGGTGAACAAGCCCCACCGCCTCGCCTAAGGCAAGTCCTTTTCTTGTCAGTCACCATTCTGGGTTCCTTGGATTGAAAATGGCCGGGCCGGTGAGGCTTGCGCGTACGATGCGACGAGTAGGCAGGGAGCTTGCTCCCGCTGTGAGAGCGCCAGCAAGCTGGCGGCCTACCGGGTGACACTTTACGGTTTCGCAACGATCGGGGTATTACGGTTCCGACTGCTTCATTGCGGCCAAGCCGGATCAATTCATCGGAAGCACAGTGCACATCAGTGTTTATCTGTGCCCATCTGTGGCTCAACTGCCTGAGTCCGGCTTAGGTGGCTGCGAGGGTGGAGGATTTCGCAGGTCGCAGATGGGAGATTGGGCAAGCACCACTCGCTCACGCTCGTAGCTACTTGAGGCAAAGCTGACTTTTTGGCCCGTGGGAAACGCGCATTACCTTCCTCAGCGGTGCTCCTCGTAGGTGATGTCGATCATGGCGGTGAAGGCTTTTTTCCTGGCCGCGCCCTGGAAACGAATGCTGTGGGTGAGTCTGTCGTAGACGTAACCGTCCTGCGGGTCGGGCTGGACCTCCTGGCCGTCAACCAGGACGCGGAGGCTCTTTTCATAGAAGGTCGCGCCGGCGTCGACCGGCTCCAGCGGGACGGCGACGGTGTCGGCGATGCGGTCGCCGAGCGCGGCGAGTTCGGCGGAGAAATCGCCCTCGATGTTGAGCACCGTGCCGCCCGTGAGCTCGGCGGCGCGGCGGTGCGAGACGTTGCCGGGCGACACCACCGCGTGCACCTCGATCTGGCCGCGCCGGTTGCCCTTCACGATGATGAAGGGGCGCAGCACCCAGTGATTGATGTAGCCGTCAAGCGTCTGCCGCTGCCGGGGCCGGCCGGCGTTGAATTCCCGGATCAGGTCGGGGAGGGTGCCGTCCTCGATCCACTCGGCCCTGCGGGTGCCGTCCTTCAGCTCCTGCCACCGGGCCATGCGCGTCTCCTCCTCGTCCATGAAAAAGACCACGATGGTGGTGGCGTGGGGACGCAGGAAGGCGTGCTCCTTGTTCTGGTAACCCGCGACAAAGTTGTGCACGGCGGTGAAGGCGGTGCGGTTGCTGTCGCCGTTGGTGCCGACCTTCACGAGTTCGGCGAAAACCCCGTCCGGCGTCGCGGGCGTGACCCAGGGCCGTTCCATGACCGGGAGGGTCACGAGCCGGCCGTTGCTCGCGACCCGCTTGGTCGCCATGACCGGCCGGCCCCGCTTGTCGAGGATGGAGCGGCCCGCCGCGTCGATCCGCCCGGAGCGGACTTCCTTGAAGTAGGCCTGGTCCGCGCGCGGGAGGTTAGGATCCGCGTTCACGAAATCGGTCGTGAGCACGCCGATGCGGTAGTCGAGGTCGCGCTCGTTGAAGAGCTTGCGGAAGCGGCTCAGGTTGGCCGCGATGCGGGCCTGGTGCGCGGCCATCGAGGGCGAATTGTTGATGACGAAGACGAGGTCGACCTCGCGGCTCCGGGAGCGGTCGGCCGTCACATGCTTCACCAGGCGGATGGGTTCGACGCGGACCGCGATGGCGTTCTCCACGCCCAGGTGCGGGTTGGCCTCATCCACCGTGTAGTAGCGGAAGCGGTCCTCGCCGATGAAGCCCGGGTTGGGCGCATAGGTGAGCAGGCCGGTGGCGCGGTCGAGCCGGGCCGAGCCGTGCCGCGGCGCCGCCTGGGCGTCGAGCACGTAGGCGACCCGTGACTCGGCGAGGCCGGTGCGATCGGCCGGCGGCATGAAATCCTCGTGGCTCGGGAGCTTCTGCGTCACCGGCTGGTTCGGGCGCGTCGCGAGCGAGACTTCGCGCACGAGCATGCTGCGCTCGCGGGTGGCGTCGACCTCGAGCTTCGGCAGCACGACGGGCGGGGGCGGCTTCACCGTGACCGCCACCGTGTTCTGGAACACCAGGCCGGTGGTCTCGTTGCGCACGGTGTAGCCGAAGGAGTCGGCGCCGAAGTAGTCCTCCTGCGCCCGGTACGCGAAGTAGCCGACACGCGAGGTCCGGTTGCGAAAGAAATCCGACTCGTCGCCGCCCGCCAGTCCGACCCGGCCGAAACGCGGTTCGCTGGTCAGGGTGTAGACCAGGTCGGCGTGCGTCTCGGAGTCGAGAATCTCCGGGGGGACGACGAGCAGGCCGTGCACCCCGCCGTCCTCGGTCTCGACCTGCATCGGCTGGGTCGAGATGATCGGCGCGGTGTCGGCGGCGAAGGCCGGCGGCAGCGCCAGCAGCAAGCCAAGGCAAAGGGTGCGCGCCCACGCGCGTGCGGTGATTTCGAGATGCATAGGAATGAGGACCGGGAGGCTGATAACGTCTGCTTCGTCACGCCAGCGGCAGTTGGGTTCCGCGCAGTCTGGCCCCGCGGGTGGTGGGCAGACGAGAAAGATCATTCGGCATCGGTCGGCCCGGGCAAGAAAGGTTTGGCTATTTGATCAGGAGGTGGGAGCGAGCTTGGGCGCACCCGGCGGCGGCCACGTTTTCGCCATCCGGCCAATCGGCATAAAGCCGCTCAGAGGCGGCAGGCCCGGTGGCCGGCAGCCCCGCTTGCGGACGCGCAATTTGAAAACCCTGCTCGCCCCCGCGAGCAAGCGGGCTGCCTACCGCTGCCGCCTCCGGCCTGTGTGGGATTTTAGCACGCACGCCCTAGCTCGCTCCCGCCCGCCCGGCACCATTCATGCCGCAAGGATTGGCTTGTCGCGGGGCGCGGGGTGGTGAGTTTGTTGGGTCAACCGTGACTTCCCTGCGCTCCCTCCTCCCGTGGTTCTGGCCCCTGGCCCTGGCGACGACCATTTTCTTTGCCTCAGGCGGCGAGGTGGCCTCGCCCGACATCATCGGCATCGACAAGGCCGCCCACTTCGGCCTCTTCGGCCTGCTCGCGATGCTGGTGGTGCGCAACGGCTTCCCGCCGCGGCGGGCCTGGGTCGCGGTGGCGCTGGTGTCGCTGTTCGGCCTGACCGACGAATGGCACCAGAGCTTCACGCCCGGCCGGTATGTGGAAATCGCCGATTGGGTGGCGGACACGCTTGGCGCGATCGTGGCGGTCACGGTCTATGTGCGCTGGCCGCGCGTCCGGGGCTGGCTGGAAACCCCGCTGCGCGTCCGCCAACGCCGGATTGAAAAGACGGCGGCTCTGGTCCCAAATCAGTCCGCATGACCCCCGCCGAGGCCCAGACACGCATCGCGCAACTCCGCGCCGAGGTCACCCGCCACGACGAGCTCTACCATCGCCGCGCGCAGCCGGAGATCAGCGACTTCGACTACGACCGGCTGAAGCGCGAGCTGGCGGACCTGGAGGCGCAGTTTCCGCAGTTTGCCACGACGGCCTCGCCGACCGCGCAGGTCGGCGACGACCGGGCGGAGGGGTTCCAGACCTACCGGCACCGCCAGCCGATGCAGAGCCTGGACAACACGTATTCCGAGGCCGAACTGCGCGAGTTCCACGCCCGGCTCGTGAAACTGCTGGAGCGCGAGGAACTGGCCTACGTGGTGGAGCCGAAGATCGACGGGCTGGCGGTGAGCGTGACCTACGAAAAGGGCCGGCTCGTCCGCGCCGTCACCCGCGGCAATGGCGTCGAGGGCGACGACATCACGGCCAATGCGCTCACGATCCGCACCCTCCCGCGCCAGCTGCGCGCGGCCGCCGGCGCGCCGATCCCCGACGTGATAGAGGTGCGCGGCGAGATCTACCTGACCCTCGCGGAATTCCAGCGCATCAACGACGAGCGCGAGGAGGCGGGCGAGGCGCTCTATGCCAACCCGCGCAACCTCGCCGCGGGGACGATCAAGCAGCTCGATGCCGCGGAGGTGGCCCGCCGCAAACTGGAGATCGTGCTCTACGGCCTCGGCTACTGCGAGCCGGCGTCCGCCCTGCCCGCGACGCAGGCCGACTTTCACGAGCGCGTACAGGCGTGGGGCCTGCCCACGGTGGAGAAATTCTGGCCCGCGCGCGGGGTGGATGAAGTTTGGAAAGCCGTGCAGGAACTCGACCGCCTCCGCGACTCGTTCGCCTATGCGACCGATGGCGCGGTGGTGAAGGTTGATCCGCTCCAACTCCAGCGCGAGGCGGGCAGCACCAGCAAGGCCCCGCGCTGGGCCATGGCCTACAAGTTTGCCGCCCAGCGCGCCGAGACCCGGCTCAATGCCATCACCATCCAGGTCGGCCGCACCGGCGTGCTCACGCCCGTGGCCGAGCTTGAGCCGGTGCAACTCGCCGGCACGACCGTGGCCCGCGCGACCCTGCACAACCGTGACGAAATCGCGCGGAAGGACATCCGCGTGGGCGATTGGGTGCAGGTCGAGAAGGCCGGCGAAATCATTCCCGCCGTGATCGCCGTAAACCTGGAGCGCCGCACCCCGGCCTGCGTGCCGTATGCGTTTCCGGAGCAATGCCCGGTGTGCGGCACGAAGGTCGTGCAGCTTGAAGGGGAGGTGGCGCTGCGCTGTCCGAACCTGGCCTGCCCCGTGCAGGTGCGCCGGCGCGTGCAGCATTTCGCGTCGAAGGCCTGCCTCGACATCGACGGCCTCGGCGTGGCGATGGTGGACGTCCTCGTCGAAAAGGGCTGGGTGAAAAACCTCGCCGACATCTACCGGCTCCGCCGCGAGGACCTGCTGACGCTCGGCAAGAGCGTGGAGAAATCCACCGACAACCTGCTGGCCGCCATCGCGACCAGCAAGCGGGCGGAGTTGTGGCGGGTGATCCACGGGCTCGGCATCACGCATGTCGGCGTGGCGGCGGCGAAGGATCTCGCGAAACACTTTGGCAGCCTCGAAGCATTGGCCGCGGCCCGGCTGGAGGATTTCATCCGCGAGAAGAAGCAGAGCGTGATCGACGGCATCGGCGAGACCATGGCGCGCGCGATCCTGGGCCATTTCCAGAATCCGGTGAACCGGGCGCTCATTGACGAACTGCACGCCCTGGGCCTCGCGCCGCTGGCTCCCGCCAAGTCCGCGCCCGTGAGCGCGGTGCTGGCCGGCAAGACCTTTGTCCTGACCGGCACGCTGCCGACCATGACCCGCGATGAGGCGGCGGCGAAGATCGAGGCGGCGGGCGGCAAGGTGAGCGGCAGCGTGAGCAAGAAGACCAGCTACGTGCTCGCCGGCGCCGAGGCGGGTTCGAAGCTCGACAAGGCGAAGGAGCTCGGCGTGCCCGTGATCGACGAGGCGGAGCTGCTGCGGATGTTGGGCGGGTGAATCGGAAGGTAGGAGCCTGCTTGCAGGCGATGGTTTGGGGTGCTTTTCCGACCTGTAGGGCTGCACCTTGGTGCATGCCTGATCACGCTGCGAAGCCCGGGTGCAATTCGCGGCTGGACCAAGGTCCAGCCCTACATCGATCCATCGCCTGCAGTCAGAGGGTAGGGCGAACCGTCCCCGGTGAGCCGGTTCATGTTTCGACTGCGGGCGGCTCACCGGGGACGGTTCGCCCTACCTTTTATCCGGTGCTTGCGACCCGAGCGGGTTTGGCGCGTCATGCAGCCGTGGTTTCAAGCGTGTGGACCAATATACAGGCGAAGCGGCCCGTGTGGCTGGCGGGTGCGGCCATCGCGCTGGCGGCGCTGGCGGCTTACCACAATTCCTTCGGCGGGCCGTTTCTCTTCGATGACGAGCAATCCATCCTGCACAACCCGAGCATCCGGAGTTTCTCGACGGCCCTGACGCCGCCGGGCGGGTTCGGCTTCACGGTCAGCGGGCGGCCGCTGCTCAACCTTTCGCTCGCGCTCAACTACGCGGTCAGCGGGACGGAGGTCTGGAGCTACCATGCGCTCAATCTCCTGATCCACGTGCTGGCAGGGCTGACGCTCTTCGGGCTGGTGCGGCGGACACTCGCGCTGCCGGTGCTGGCGGGACGGTTTGCCGGACAAGAGCTGCCCGCGGCCTTCGTCATCGCCTTGCTGTGGACGCTGCATCCGCTGCAGACCGAATCGGTCACCTATCTCATCCAGCGCGCCGAGTCGCTGATGGGTTTGTTCTATCTGCTCACGCTCTACGGGTTCGTGCGGGCGGCGACGGCGGCATCGGCGCGGGGCTGGCAGGTGGCCACCGTGGCAGCCTGCGCCCTGGGCATGGCCTGCAAGGAGGTCATGGTGACCGCGCCGGTGGTGGCGGTGCTTTACGACCGGACTTTTCTGGCGGGCAGTTTTCGCGCGGCGTGGGAGCGGCGGCGGGGATTGCACGCCGGCCTTTTCGCGACCTGGCTGCCGCTGGCCTGGCTGGTGGCGACCGCCGGCGGCGACCGGGGTGGCACCTTTGTGCTGACGCCGGAGGCGTTCGCCGGTTACTGGCTCACGCAATTCGAGGCGGTGGCGCGTTACCTGCAACTGGCGCTGTGGCCGTCGCCGCTCGTGTTCGAGTACGGCGTTACGCCGGTTACGGCTTGGACCCAGGTGCTGCCCTACGCGGTGCCGGTGGTGGCGGCGGCCGGCGCCACGCTCTGGGCGCTGCGATTCCGGCCGGTGGCGGGATTTTTAGGGGCGGCATTCTTTTTGATCCTCGCCCCGACGAGCCTGCTGCCCGGCATCACCCAGACCATTGTCGAGCACCGCATGTACCTGCCGCTGGCGGCGGTGATCGCGCTCGTGGCCGGTGCGGTCATGGCGGCGCTGGGTCGCCGCGTGTGGCCGGTTTTGCTGGTGCTGGCGTTGGTGGCGGGCGGACTCACGGCGCGGCGCAACGCGGACTATCAGGATGAGTTCCGCCTGTGGCAGGACACCGTGACGAAGCGGCCGACGAGCGCCAAGGCGCAGAACAATCTCGGGAGGGTGCACTTCCTGCGCGGGGAATTGCCCGAGGCGCGGCAACGCTATGAGCTCGCGGTGTCGCTGGATCCGGGATCGGCGCAGACCCGCTACAATCTCGGACTCGTGCTCGATGCCACGGGCCAGCCGGAGGCGGCGATCGCGCAATACGCGGAGGCCGTGCGGATTCTGCCCTATTTTGCGCAGGCCAGGCTGAGGACGGCCTCCGCGCTGCTGCGGCTGGGGCGTCCGGCCGAGGCCGTCGCACCGGCGGTGGAAGCCACCCGGCTGCTGGTCGAACCGGCGGAGGCGTATTTCACGCTGGGCCAGGCCCAGGCGATGCTCGGCCGGCCGGCGGAGGCGGCGGAAAGTTACCGGGCGGCCGTGAAGCACGACCCCGCGCAGGCCGAGGCGCGGCTGAACCTCGGCATCATGCTGGCGCAGGCGGGAGAACTGGCCGGGGCGCGGGAGCAACTCGGCGAGGCGGCGCGCTTGCGGCCGCAACTGCCGGAGGCGCACGCCAACCTCGGGATCGTGCTGGCGGAGTCGGGGCGGCTGCCCGAGGCGGTGGCCAGTTTTCAACGCGCCCTGGAGCTCAGGCCGGATTATGCGGCGGCGCATTACAACCTGGGCAACACGCTGCTGCGGCTCGGCCGGGTGGAGGAGGCGCGGGGGCATTTCACCGCGGCGGTGAAGGCCGCGCCGGATTTCGAGGCGGCAAGGGAGATGCTGGAGCGACTGCGGTAAGGTGAAATCCAACTATTTCTTAACCGAACTCATACAGTGTGAACCACAGATGCACACGGATAGACACAGATGTGAAGGCAGGCAGCGTCCGAATCGGCATGGGAAATCGACTCACTGCATGATGTGCCAGAGCGAGGAACCAAGGCCTAGGTAACACTTCTGATCTGTGTTCATCTGTGTCCATCTGTGGTTTCCTAAACTTTTTCCTATTCGCTCTGCGAATCTGACCGTCCACGCGCAATCCCCTCGTCGGTGCGACGGTCAGGATCCAGATTGAGGCACCCCCTTAATATGAAAGCACCCCTTGGCGTTATGATGACCGGCCTGCTGCTGTGGTTGCCCGGTGCGGTGGCGATCGAGCGTTTGCCGGTGGAGGAATTCGCGCGGGAGCCGCAGACCACCGGCGCGCGGCTGGCCCCCGACGGAGAGCACTACGCCTTCCTGCGCGATGACCGGGGCAAGACGAAGCTCCACGTGGCCGACATCGCCAACAAGGGCATCACGCGCCTGCAGCTGGATACGGCGCAGCTGCTGGAAAATGCGCCGAAGGAAGTCGCCGCCTTCGAATGGGTGAATGCCGACCGGCTGCTGGTCACGACGACCGTCTGGGACGGGTTCTACGGCGTGATGGCCACGAACCGCGACGGCGGGCGCACGGTGCCGATCAGCGGCTACGAGGACGAGAAGGTCAACCTGCAGGGCGGCCGCCTGTTCGCCCGCGAGGTCATTTTCAAGTTCTACGACAAGTCCGGCCACATCCTCATGCTGGACCGGCATGAGGGCGGGGCGGGGAGCCGGCTCCGGCCGGATGTCCTGAAGATGGACACGAGCAACGGGCTGCCGCTGACCGTGGTGAAAAATCCCGGCGAGGTGGCCTACTGGGGAGTGGACGGCAGCGGCGTGACGCGCCTCGGCATCCTGACCCACGGCGATTTGTCGGGGGCGATCTACCGCCCGGATGAAAAGGCGGAATGGAAGACCATCCTGCCGTTGCAGGACCGCAAGGGCCACATGCGCGTGGTCGGCTTCGACGCGGCGCAGGGCCGCATCCTTGTCGCGCGGCTCAACCCGGAGCAGCGCTGGGCCGTCTACCCCCTCGATCCGGACACGGGCGCAATCGGCGAGGCCCTGCTGTCGGATCCGGAATACGACATCGTGCCCGACCGCGGCATCGCCGGGGCGGCCGGGATCCAGCTGGCGAGCACCCTGTTTTCCCGGCGCAAGCAAACGCTGGCCGGGGTGCGTTATTACACCGAATCCCTGCGGGTGAAATGGTTCGATCCGGAGTACGCCGCGCTGCAGATGGCGGTGGACCGGGCGCTGCCGGACACCTCCAACCTGCTGGTGGACGAATCGCTCGACGGCCAGCGGCTGCTCTGGTTCGGCTTCTCCGACCGGAACCCGGGGGCCTACTATCTGTTCGACCGGGAAAAGCGCAGTTTCCGGCAGCTGGCCGCGCGCATGAGCTGGATCAAGCCGGCGCAGATGGCGCCGATGCTGGCGGTCAAGTACCAGGCGCGGGACGGCCTGACCGTGCACGGCTACCTCACGGTGCCGGTGGGCCATGAGCCCAAGGGCCTGCCGCTCGTGGTGATGCCGCATGGCGGGCCCTGGACGCGGGATGTGTGGGGCTTCAGTCCGCTGGTGCAGCTGCTCGCCAACCGGGGCTACGCCGTCCTGCAGATGAACTACCGCGGCTCCCCCGGTTACGGCGAAGAGCTTTTCCGCAGCGCCCGGCGGCAGATCGGCGGACAGATCCAGGACGACATCGAGGACGGCACCCGCTGGGCGATCGCGGCGGGCGTCGCCGATCCCAAGCGCATCGCCATCATGGGCGGCAGCTACGGCGGCTACTCGGCGCTCTTTGCCCTGGGGAAGAATCCCGGGCTCTACCGCTGCGGGGTTTCCTTCGCCGGCGTGACCGACTGGCTGGCGATCTATGACGACACCAATGTGGCGACCTACAAGGAATCCAAGCGCCACTGGATCGAGCAGATCGGCGACCCCGGCGAGGACAAGGAGCGGCTGCGGGCGATCTCCCCGGTGAATTTCGCGGACCAGATCACCGCCCCGGTGCTGATCATCCAGGGCAGGCAGGACAAGCGGGTGCCGCCCGACCAGGCCCGGCGCATGATCACCGCGCTGGAAAAGGCCGGGCGCAAGCCGGAGACCCTCCTGCTGGCCGGCGTGGCGCACAATTACGGCGCCGAGCCCAAGCGGCGGGAAATCTTCACCGCGATGGTGGATTTCCTGGAGCGGCACCTCGGTCCGGGCGTGCCGTAGTTGGAATCTGGTAGGGCGAACCGTCCCCGGTGAGCCGCCCTGTGCTTGTAGCTACGAGCGTGAGCGAGTGGAGGATTGGGGACCTCCCAGCCACCAATCCACTATCAATCGTTCTCGTTCTCTTAATCGTTCTCGTTCTCGGAAACCCGCCAACATGCGCCCGATTGCGACCGAGGGCCCTCCTTCGCCGGGCCTACGGAGGGCAGGCTGGTTGCGCACCCATGGTAAACGCCGCGGGGCTTGCATGCCCGCCGGTGACCGGCATGCTGGCGGTCGCCCCAAACGTGAAGCAAGCCCTCTGTATCCTCGGACTTGGCCTTTGTGCCGTCATGCCCACCGGCCCGGCCTTGTTCGCCGCCGAGGGGGAGGTATCGGCCGCCGAATTGCGCGCGCTGATGGACCAGAACCGCCGGTTGCAGGAGCAGGTGCAGTCGCAGCAGCAGCAGATCGACGAATTGCGCGGACGCCTCAACGAACTGGCCGGCACCGGGACGCGGCAGGCCCGGGAACTGGACGCACTCCGCGACCGCGTGGCGGAGGCGGCGGCCGTGCCGGTGGCGCGCAGCGGCGGGGGCGAACGGGACCGCGAACTCCGCCTGAGCGGGGAGGCGGGGCTGGCGTATTTTGACGGCGGTCCGCAGAGCGCCTGGCCCAACGGGGAGTTTCGCGCCGACGACGTGAAGGTTTACCTCGAGGCCCCGGTCTGGAAGGACACGTATCTGTTTGCCGAGCTGGATCTGGTCACGCGCGAGGCCAACGACGAGTTCTTCCACATGGGCGAGGTGTACGTGGACTTTGAAAATCTCTCGGGCCGGTTCGGCGGACCCGACCGGCTGCTGAACCTCCGGGTGGGGCGCGTGGACATCCCGTTCGGCGAGGAATACCTTTCCCGCGGGATGCTGGACAATCCGCTCATCACCCACTCGGTGGCCGATATCTGGGGCGTGGACGAAGGGGTGGAACTCTACGGCACGGCGGGTCCCCTCAGCTATGTCTTCGCCGTGCAGAACGGCGGGCACAAGACCCTGCGGGACTATCAAGACGAGAAGGCCTTCACGCTGCGGGTGGGGGCGGATCCCGCGAGCTGGCTGCATGTGAGCGCGAGCGCGATGCGCACGGGCAACCTCACGATTGCGGGGGATTTTCTTTCCGAGGTCTGGATCGGCGGCGGCTTCTTCCGATCCATCGGCCCGGCGGCCACCACGAAGTGTTTCGAAGCCACCCTCTATCAGGCCGATGCCCGGGCGCATTGGGCAGGCGGCCACCTGGCCGCGGCCGTCGGCACGGCGGAGTATGACGACGACGACACCGCGGCGGACAACCAGCGGAAACTGAAGCATTTTTACGTTGAAGCGGCCCAGCAGATCGCCGGTGGGTTCCACGCGGCGGCGCGCTACAGTGAAATCAGCGTCGCGAAGGGCTACCTGCTGCAGGGCTTGGGCAGTGGCGGGACCTTTTTCTACAACGGCCTGCCGCTGACCGAGAACCTGAAGCGACTGAGCCTGGGCGTGGGCTACCGGTTCGGCGACCCGCTGCTGCTCAAGGTGGAGTACGCGCAGGAGGATGGCCGGATGATGAACGGCCAGGCCCGCGACAAGGAGGATCTCTTTGCCACCGAGATCGTCGTGAAGTTCTGATCCCCCTATGACACTGGCCCTCAATTCCCGACTGGCCTGGCTTTGGGCCGCGCTCTGCCTCGCCGGTCCGGTGACCGCCGGGACCATCACCGGCACCGTCACGGCCCGCGGCGCCCCCGAGGCCTCCGGCGGGGGCGGCGGGGACAAGTATGCCAGCCGCCGCTACAAGTTCGTCGAGCGCGTGGACTATGCCAAACTCTCGGACTTCATCGTGTACGTGGACCAGATCCCGGCGACCCCGCCGCCGCCGGGCAAGGCGACCGTGGTCCAGAAGGATGCGGCCTTCGAGCCCCGGGTGCTGCCCGTCTCGGTCGGCTCCACCGTGCTGTGGCCCAACGAGGACGACATCTACCACAACGTCTTTTCGATGTCGGAGCCCAAGGAGTTCAACCTCGGGCTTTACAGCGCCAAGGAAGCGCCCCCCGTCATCACCTTCGACAAGACCGGCCGGGTGGATGTGTTCTGCTCCATCCACACCAAGATGCACTGCATCGTGCTTGTGCTGCCGAACCCGTGGTTTGCGCTCAGCGATGCGCGCGGGCGCTTTGTGATCCGCGACGTGCCGGCCGGCACCTACAAGCTGCGGGCGTGGCACGAGCGGCTGCCCAGTGCGACGAAGGAAATCACCGTGCCGGCGGAGGGCGAGGTGACCGTGGACTTCGTGCTCGGCCTCGAGGCGCTGCCCAAACCCTGACCATGGCGGCGCCGAATAAAAAATTCCGGCTGAGCCTGCAGGCCAAGGTACTGGTCGCCGTGCTCGGCTTTCTCGTGCTCCTGCCCGTGGTCACGCTCTGGATCGTCAACGACCACATGGAGCGCCAGATGGAGGACGAGGCGCGGCAGACCCTCACCACCGCCGAGGCGGTGTTCCTCAAGTCGCTCGACAACCGCTCGCGCAACATCCTCGAGCGCTACCGCAGCGTGGCGGAGGAGGCGCGGTTCAAGGTGACGGCGGAGCTGGGCGACCGGCGCACGATCGACGGGCTGCTCCTCAGCGTCCTGGAGGATGCGCCCGAGGACCATGCGGCCCTGCTGTATTTCAACGACCACGAGGAGTACGTCACCGGCCGCCGCCGTTCCTCGGCCACCGACCTGGAAAAGCTGGCGCAGGAGACCGCCGGGCTCCGGGCGAAGGCCCTCGCGGGCGAGGCCGGGTCCGGCGTGGTCGGTTACGACGGCCGGGTGTACAGCGTGGTCGCCGTCCCGGTGACCGCCCCGAACCGCGGCCCGCTGGTCGGCGCGCTGACCGTGGCGATCGTCCTGGGCGAACCGGCCGTGCAGGAGCTCAAGCTGCCCCGCACCGAAATCCTGCTGGTGGCGGACAACGCCGTGGTGGTGTCCACCGTGCCGGCCGGGGCCCTGCCGAAAACATTGCTGGAGGAAGTCGCCCCGGCCGGCCGGCCGGACCGCGGACGCCCGCCGGGCCGTAGTGGCCAACGAGCATTTCATGGCCCGGTCCGGCGACCTCGGCGCCGCGGCCCCGGGCCAGCCGGGCATCCGCTACGTCATGCTGTCCTCGTACGAGGCGCGCCTGCAGGCGCTGGTGCAGACCCGCCGCACCGTCATGGGGCTCAGCATCGCGGGCATTCTCGTGAGCGGCATCGTGGTTTCCTGGTTCGTGCGCCGTGTCACGCATCCGCTCCGCGACCTGGCGGAATCGGCCGAGGCGGTCGGCCGCGGCGATTTTTCCCGGCGCATCGAGCGGTTTTCCGACGACGAGTGCGGCGACCTCGCGCAGAGCTTCAACCGCATGACGGAAAACCTGCAGTCCTCGCGGGCCGAGCTGGAGAAAACCGTCACCACCCTCAAGGGCACCCAGGCGCAGCTCGTGCAGAGCGAGAAGCTGTCGGCGGTCGGGCAGTTCGTGGCCGGCGTGGCGCACGAGTTGAACAACCCGCTGACCGCCGTCATCGGGTTCGCCGATCTGCTCACGCAGGTGTCCACCGACGAAAAGGCGCGGCCCCACCTCGAGCTCATCGCCAAGAGCGCGCACCGCTGCCACAAGATCGTGCAGAGCCTGCTGAGCTTCGCCCGGCAGCACGCCCCCGAGCGCAAGATCGTGAAGCTCAACGCCGTGATCGAGGAGGTCCTGGAGATCATGGCCTACGACCTGCGCACCAGCAACATCAAGGTCGTCCCGCAGTTTGCCGCCAAGCTGCCCGTCATCATGGCGGATGCGCACCAGTTGCAGCAGGTCTTCGTGAACATCCTCAGCAACGCGCGCCAGGCGCTGCAGCCGTACCGCCACGACGGCGAGATCGTGGTCCGCACCCTCGCGACGGCGGACATGGTGCAGGTGGAATTCTCCGACAACGGCCCGGGCATCGCCCCGGGCCACCTCCCGCGCATCTTCGATCCGTTCTTCACCACCAAGCCCGTGGGCAAGGGCACGGGCCTCGGCCTCAGCCTGTCCTACGGCATCATCCAGGAGCACGGCGGCAGGATCACGGTGCGGAGCGAAGTCGGCCGCGGCACCACCTTCGCCATCGAGCTGCCGATCGCGAACGACAAGCAGTCGATGCGGCCCGCCAGCGCGGCGCCTTTCACGCCGGCGCCCCGGGCCTCGGGCACCGGGCGGTCCGTGCTCGTCGTGGACGACGAGGAGTGGATCCGCGAACTCACCCGCGCACTGCTCGAGCAGGACGGCTACACCGTGGCGGCCGTGGCGAGCGGGGAGGCGGCCATTGACGTGCTGCGCCGCTGCGCCTTCGACGTGATCGTGACCGATTGGAAGATGCCCGGCATGAACGGACTGCAGCTGTACGAGCATTTGGCCACGACGGATCCGGTCACCGCGAAGCGCGTGCTCTTCATGAGCGGCGATGTCATCAACGACGCGTTCACCGACTTCCTCCGCCGCCACGGCCGCACCTGCCTGCCGAAGCCCTTTGAGATCGATGAGTTCCGCTCGGTGGTGGCCGGAGTGCTGAAGACGTAGGGCAGGTCGGAGACCTGCCCTACGCCACTCATTCGCTCTGCCCGTAGCTAGCGTAGCGTGGGATTGGACCCTGGGAGCGCGGGCGGCCCGCCCGCAATCCGTGAATGAAGCGGACGAGCCGTCCGCGCTCCCAGGACGATCCGCCTGCAATCAACCCGCAAGTCTTCGATTGATTGCGACCGAGGGCGGTCGCGCTCCCAAGGCGGGGTTCGGAGACCCCGCCCTACATTAACACCACACTCACCGCGGCCAGTCGGGCTGGTCCTTGAAGGGGCGGCCGGGCATGCCGCGGGTGAGGTCGGCGATGAGGGGGCGCTGCTGGAGGAGGAGGGCGTGACGGTCTAGTTCCTTCGCGGTGACCTTCCCGGCGGGGAAGTAGCGCAGGGTGAAGGTGTGCTCGCCCTGGTCCTGCCATGCGTAGTGCTCGAGCTTCTCCGGCAGGATCTTCGGATCGTGGTGGGCGAAGGGGCAGGAACGCAGCAGCGTGAGGTGCACGCCGGCGGGATTGCCGCTGATGGCGAAGACCTCGGGTGCGACCAGGCCGGCGCGGAGGTGGTCGCCGAGCAGGAGCAGGGAGCGGTCGCGCAGGGGCAGCTCGCGGCCGTCGCTGGCGCGGACCAGGCCGCCGCCGGAGATGCCATCGTCACGGCTGCCGATGGCGGCGCCGGGCGTCCAGGAAAGCCGGAGCAGCCTGTGGTGCTCGTGCCAGTTCACCCGGAGGCGGAGTTCGTAGAAGTCCTGGCCGGCGTAGCGGCGCCAGTCGGCGCAGAGGCGGCTTTCGCCGATGCGGCCGTCGATGCGCCAGGTGTGACGCAGCGGGCCGGCTTCGACCTGGACGGGCTGGCTCCAGTGGGCGCGGTCGAGCTGCGGGCCGGCGAAGCGGTCGAGGTTGTGCGACCAGGTGTCGGATTTGTCCTCGATCAGGCGGAGCTCCGGCAGCGGACAGGCGGGGCCGGCGGCGGGCTGGAGGGCGCCGGAGCCGTCGGGGTTGAGCGCGAGGGTGAAGGCGGGATCGGCCCCCTTGGCCGCGGCGGGCTTGCCCGTGGGGTTGCGGGCGATGCGCAGGGTGCGGAACGCGCCCGGCTCGATGGCGAGCGGGAAAAGCAGGCGCATGGTGTCGGGCATGAGCGTCTCGGGCTCGATGACCTGGTGCGGGACCAGGCGGTTGCGCTCGTCGAGCAGGCACCAGTCCGGCTGCCAGTGCGTCCATTCGAGCCACGGCTCGTGCTCGAGGAAGTCGCTGAACTTCTCCGTGGTGTAGTTGGCCAGGACCATGCGCTGGCGCTCATCGGCGGGCAGGGCGTGGGCCTGCCGGCGGAAGGTTTCGCTCAGCAGGGCCTCGGCCGTGGCCCTGACGCCGGCCAGCTGGTCATCGGCGGCGCGCGCCGCACCCGGCGTGCAGCTGCCGCCGAGCGTGTCGTGGAAGGAATTGAAGCAGAGCATGCGCCAGGCTTCGTCCATGACCGGCGCGGCGGCCCTGCGCTCGCCGCGCGGGGCGGTGGCAAGGGCCAGGCGGGCCTGCGCGAGCAGGTTCTCGGCGCGGCGCACGCCGAGCTTCACGGGCCGGTGGTTGGTGTAGCAGCCGATGGCGTGCATCTGGAGTTCGCCGGTGACGACCGGCAGGTGCGACAGCTCCGGCGCGAGCGCCTTGAAGAAGCGTTCGGGCGAGGAGAATTCGAGCCGCGCGCCCGGGATGGCGTCCCGGTGGTCGCGCACCCACTGGATGATCTGCTCGTTGGGTCCGCCGCCGTGGTCGCCGACGCCCATGAAGCACATCGTGTGGGTGACCCCGGGCGGCAATCCTTCCAGGGCGCCCTCGACGTGGGCCAGGGTGGGCGGGTTGACGGTGCAGTAGCCGTGGGCGATGCGGAAGGTGTTGACCACGCTGCCGCCCGGCCGGCCGCGCCAGCGGAAGACCCGGGCGGGCAGGACGGTCTCGTGCGCCATGGGGCGCATGAAGACGTAGCTGTGCTGGCCGTGCGCGGCCATGAGGTCGGGCAGGGCGGCGCTGTGGCCGAAGGAGTCGACGTTGTACCCGATGCGCGGGAAGAAGAGCAGGTGCTTCTGGAACCACTCGCGTCCGAGGGCGATCTGCTGGTTCAGGCCTTCCGCGCCGGGCAGGTTGCAGTCCGGCTGGATCCACCAGCCGCCGACGACCGACCAGCGGCCGGCGTGGATGTGGCGGACGATGCGCTTGAACAGCGCGGGGTCGTGCCGGCGCACCTGTTCGTAGACCCAGGCCTCGCCGCGCGTGAAGATGATGTCGCGGTGGCGGTCGAGCGTGTTGCACATGGTGTAACACGTGTTGAGGCATTCATCGACGCCGGCGGTCCAGGGCCAGAGCCAGACCGGATCGAGATGGGCGTTCAGGACGATATGGACAGTGCGCATGGGGAAAGGGACGAATCAGTCTGGGGTAACCACTAATGGGCCCGAATAAACACTAATCCGGATGGTGGGAGCGCGGGCGGCCCGCCCGCAATCGAATCGGAGCGGGCGGGCCGCCCGCGCTCCCAGGGGAAACCGACTGCAACCAGACCTACGCGTCCTCCTATCGTTCTCATTCTCGAAAGTCCGCGAGTCTTCGCACGATTGCGACCGAGGGCGGTCGCGCTCCCAGGGGTGGCCATACAGACCTGTAGGGCCGGACCTTGGTCCGGCCTCGAATGATTATATAGCAGCGTTGCCGGAACAGGCGTCACCAAGGTGACGCCCTACAGCCCAGGCAAATATTTCACACCGTGTTCGCGATGCCGCGGTTGATGCGGTGGTTCCAGCCGCGGAGGGTGAGGCGGGAGTTGGGGTGGCCGTTGCCCGGTTCGATCTCGTCGTCGCCGGCGTGCATCTGCACGAGGACGGTTTTGCGCAGGCGGCGGGAGCGGTTGTGCTTCGAGCCGTGCAGGGTGAAATAATGGAAGAAGAGCACGTCGCCGGGTTCGGCCTCGAGGGCGACGGCGCCTTCGAGCGGATACTGGTCGAGCAGGGCGCAGGGTTCCTGGCCGCCGGTGTGGGCGGCGCGGCCGAGCTTGTGCGAGCCGGGATAGACGCGCAGGCAGCCCATCTCGTCGGTGGCCGGCGAGACGTGGATGATGCCGGCGATCATCGTGTCCTTCACGGACGGGAAATAGGACCAGTCCTGGTGCATCGTGAAGGGCATCCCGTTCTCCGTCGGCTTCTGGAACAGCTTCGTGTGATGCAGGATGATGTCGGGCCCGAGGATGGTCTCGGCGAGGTCGAGGAGGCGGGGTGACTGGATGGCCTGCAGCCAGACGGCGGAATAGCACTGCACATTGTGGGTGTGCGTGATCAGGCTTTTTTCGCCGCCGATCTTTTTCTGGCGCTCGCCGCCCCACTGGGCGGTGTTGAGATCGCCGCGGCGGGTGAGCTGGCGGACGATGCGGTCGAATTCGCGCTCAAGGCGCCTGATCTCGGCGGGCTTGAAGACGCCGCGGGCGAAGTAATAGCCGTCGCGTTCGAACGCGGCCTGGATGGAGCGGGCGGTGGGCATGGGGGAAAGGGTTAAGCGCAAAGACGCAAAGCTGCTAAGTTCGGAGCGAAGCAATTCTTCTTTGGATCGGACCTTGGCGTCTTCGCGGCTTTGCGCTTCAACGCCAGCCGGATCGCGCGATTACAGGCCGCGGGCCTGGAAGGCGCGGCTGAGTTCCTGCATGAAGCTCTGGGCATCGGCGGCGGAGGGACGGTAGCCGGCCTGGCTGATCTGGGTGAAGCCCGGGCGGCCCTGATTGTCCACGATCCACTTGCCGGTGACACCGTCGCTGAAGGTCACGCTGCCGCTGGCCAGGGCGCCGGGGATGAGGGTCACCTTGTCGATCTCGACGGTGACGCCGCCGGCGGCGGGCGGGAAGTCCTCGGCGGCTTCATCGGCAAACTCCTCCTCGGGGGGCAGGGCGTCCGCCTCGTCGGCCTTGCCGAGCCCGAGCTTTTCCTTGGCCTTGTCGAGGAAGCCCTTCTTTTCGGCGCCCGCGGCGGGCTTGGCCGGCGGGGGCGCGCCCTTGGAGACATCGGAGGCGTCGACCTTGGGGGCGGGATCCTTGAGGGCGAGGTCCAGATCATCCACGAGGAAGCGCACATCGCGGTAAGTCATCGAGATCTGGAACTGCTCGGTGAGCTTTTTCTGGACGGCGGAAAGATTGTCGCCGGCGGCGACCCAGCTGGCGACGGCTTGTTTCTGCTCGGGCGTGAGTGACATGGTGAAAGGCGAATTACGAATTACGAAGGAGGAATTATGATGGGCAAGCGTGGGCGCAAGGCAAGGAGCGGCCGATAATTGAGGGGGCCATGGGCAACGGGTTATGGGTGATGGATTGGAGCGCCGCAGGTGCGTTTCATAATAGCCCGGGGCGCTGCTCCGCCAGCTCAGCGCGACAGCTGGGCCTTGAGGAAATCCACGCTGCTGCGGGTGGTGGCGTCCTGGTCCATCATGTTGTCCACGGCCTTGCAGGCGTGGATGACGGTGCCGTGGTCCCGGCCGCCGAAGGCGTCGCCGATTTCCTGCAGGGAGTGCTTGGTGAGCGTGCGGGCCAGGTACATGGCGATCTGGCGCGGGATGGCGATGTTGTTGGGCCGGCGCTTGCTGGTCATGTCGCTGTGCCGGATCTGGTAGTGATCGGCCACGCGCTTCTGGATCGTCTCCATGGTGAGGACGTTCTGCGCCTGCTCCATGAGCACGTCCTGCAGCAGCATCTCGGTGGTGGCGAGGTCGAGCGTCTTGCCGGTGAGGGCGGAGTAGCTGGCGACCTTGATCAGCGCGCCCTCGAGGCGGCGGATGTTCTTGGAGATGTTCTGGGCGATGAAGTTGACCACCGCCTCGGGCAGGTCGGCCTTCAGCGTGGCGGCCTTGGTGCGCAGGATGGCGACGCGGGTCTCGAAGTCCGGCGCCTGGATGTCGGCGGGGAGGCCCCATTCGAAGCGGGAGACGAGGCGGGCCTCGAGTTTCTGGATCTCGCTGGCGCGGCGGTCGCTGGAGAGGACGATCTGCTTACCCGACTCGAAGAGGTCGTTGAAGGTGTGGAAGAACTCCTCCTGGATGCGCTCCTTGCCGGCGAGGAACTGCACGTCGTCGATCAGCAGCACGTCCACGTGCCGGTAGCGCTGGCGGAAGCGGGTGAGGCTGTTTTCCTGGAGGGCCTGGATGAACTCGTTGGTGAACTTCTCCGTGGAGAGGTAGGCGACGTGCGTGTCCGGGTTGTTGCGCAGGATGGCATGGCCGATGGCATGCATCAGGTGCGTCTTGCCGAGGCCGGTGTCACCGTAGAGGAAAAGGGGGTTGTAGGCCTGCGCGGGGGCCTGGGCGACGGCGAGGGCGGCGGCGTGCGCCATCTGGTTGTTGGCGCCCACGACGAAGGTCTCGAACGTGTTGCGGGCGTTGAGCGAGCCGGCGACGGCGCCGCGGTCGTCGTAGCGCGGGCCGCGCTTGGCGGCGGCGCGGCCCTTGGCGGGGGCGGCGGGCTCGGCGCTGCGGTGGTTGCCGGCGGGCTGGGCGGGACGGCCGTTGACCTGATCGGTCTTCCGGAGCGTGACGTTCACCATGCGGCCGGCGTTCAACCGCAGGCGCTGGGTGATGAGGTCCAAGTAATTGTCGTGAATCCAGATGGCCGCAAAGTCATTGGGCACGCCCAGGGTCATGCTGTCCTCCGAGGCTTCGAGGCACACCAAGGGCTCGAACCACATCTGGAAAACGTCCTCGGGGAAGAGTTCCTTGAAGTCACATTTGACGGTTTCCCAGAGACTGGGGGACAGGGTCGAAGAGGGCATGGGCTGGCAGAAAGACGTTTTTATTCACATTGGCCCCCGGCAGGGCGGACGACACGTCGTTGAGGGGCCTTTTCCACGCTCACTGGCAGCAAAAATTTTCTGTCCGGCCATCGGGATGAGAATGCGATAATGATATCGTATATAAGACGTTGATGACCAGAGGCTACACATACATGTTGCCGCGGGTGGGGAAAGGGCGTCGCAAGTGACGTGTGAAAGAACCGCCGTGAACCTTTGTGAGACTGGCGAAGAGGGCAGTAACTGTGAACCTAAAAAGCATTTCAAGGCGAACTTTCTGACAAGTTGTTCACACCCGGCCTGAGCATAACTTTTCCATTTTTTTGTTTGCGTCCAAGGGTCCGATTTAGGCGCGGAACCCGGACGCGGTGTAGTTTGCCTAAAAATACACTTGTGACAGTCCGGTTACAGAGGTGACGGACCGGTGACGGACCGGTGACGGCGTGACGGCGTGGATACAGGCCGGTCCGGCCGCGGCCCGCGCCGGCGGCGGTTTTCAGGTGGGATCGGCCCACTTGCCGTGCTCCCGGATGAGCGCGATCAGGCGCGCGTCGGCCTCGGCCTGGGGGATGTTGTACTGCACGCAGGTCTTGCCGACGTAGAGATTGATCTTCCCCGGGGCGCCGCCGACGTAGCCGAAGTCGGCGTCGGCCATCTCGCCGGGGCCGTTGACGATGCAGCCCATGATGGCGAGCTTGACGCCCTTCAGGTGGCCGGTCTGGGCGCGGATGCGCTGCGTGGTGCTCTGGAGATCGAAGAGGGTGCGGCCGCAGGAGGGGCAGGCGACGAACTCCGTCTTGGAAATCCGCGCGCCGGCGCCCTGGAGAACATTGTAGGCGAGCCTGGTGGCGCGGACCGGGTCCGACTCGGTCTCGATGCTGACAAGATCCCCCAGGCCGTCGCAGAGCAGGCCGCCGGTGAGGAAGGAGGATTCCAGCAGCCTGGACAGGAAGCTGGGATCGCCCCGCACCGCCGTGGCCGGGGTGTTGCGGATCCAGATCGGCGCGGCCGAGCCGAGGGCGCGCAGGGTTTCGGCGAGGAGGCGGTAGGCGCCGAGGGCGTGGGCGATACCGGATTGGGGAAACCGGATGGCGGAAAGGGTGAAGAGCAGGCGGGCGTCGCCCAGCTGGCGGAGGGTGGGCGCGAGGGGAGCGAGGGCCTCCGGGGTAAGGGCGGCGGCGAGGACGAGCGAACGGGCGCGAACGAAGGCGGCAAAGGCGGAAAGATGTGCGGCGTCGGCCGGGCCGAAATCGCGGACGAGAATCGTGCCGGCGGGCAGGGTCAGCAGTTCAAGGTCCGCGGCCGTCAGCGCTGGCGCCAATTCCAACGCATAGGTGATGCCCGGGGCCTGCGGCAGTCGGGCCGCCTCGGCGACTGTGTTGACCGGGACCAGCAGGATTTCCGGCGGCGTGTCCTGCAACCGGGCCTGGCCCAATGCGCTCAGGGTGGCGGCGACGTCCGTTCCCGACCTCACCACGACCCGCGGCGGCAGCTCCGGCCCGATGGCCAACCCGGGATGCAATTCCAAAGCTGCGGTTTCGCGCTTCGTGAAATGGTAAGGATCCACCCCGTCTGCCCCGCGGCTATCCGGTTTCCGGTCTCCGCTTTCCGGTTTCCACAACGACATGGCCTTGTCGGCGATGGCCTTGGCCACGGGGATTTCGTAGACCGAATCCTCGGTGAGGGAGACGCGGATGGTGTCGCCGAGGCCGTCGAGCAGGAGGGAGCCGATGCCGATGGCGCTCTTGATGCGGCCGTCCTCGCCGTCGCCGGCTTCGGTGACGCCGAGATGCAGCGGGTAGTGCATGTCCGCCTCGTCCATGCGCTGCACGAGCAGACGGTAGGCCTGGATCATGACCTTCGGGTTGGAGGCCTTCATGGACAGGACCATCTGGCGGTAGCCATGGGACTCGCCGATGCGGAGGAACTCGAGGGCGCTCTCGACCATGCCGAGCGGCGTGTCGCCGTAGCGGTTCATGATGCGGTCGGAGAGCGAGCCGTGGTTCGTGCCGATGCGCAGGGAGCGGCCGAGGGCCTTGGCGCGGAGCACGAGCGGGGAGAACGCCTCGTGCAGGCGCTCCAGTTCGAGTTCGTAGTCGGCGTCGGTGTATTCCTTGACGGCGAATTTCTTCTTGTCGGCGTAATTGCCCGGGTTGACGCGCACCTTCTCGACGTGCTCGACGGCCTCCATGGCCGCGGAGGGGAGGAAGTGGATGTCGGCGACCAGCGGGATATGGCCGAAGCCGGCGGCCGTGAACTGCTCGCGGATCGGGCGCAGGCACTGGGCGGCGGGGACGTTGGGGGCGGTGATGCGGACGATCTCGCAACCGACCTCGGCCAGGGCGATGGACTGTTTGACCGTGGCGGCGATGTCCTGCGTGTCGCTGGTCGTCATCGACTGCACGCGGATCGGGTTGTCGCCGCCGATGCCGACATTCCCGACCTTCACCTCAAGGGTGCGGCGGCGGACGGTTTGGAAGCGGGAGGCGCAGTAGGACACGAGAATATTGGTCATGGCTTACTGGTTATTGGTCAATGGTCATTCCCGGGGAGGGGGAACGCTCAACGTTTAACGCTTAACTTTTAACGTTTAAGTAGAATCCAATCTGTAGCTACGAGCGTGAGCGAGTGGACGTTTGGCGGGCGCAGCGTGCAGTCCACTCGCTCACGCTCGTAGCTACCCCTCGGATGTCCGGCACTTAAGCGTTAAACGTTAAAAGTTAAACGTTAAGCGTTGGATCGAAAGGGCCCGGAAACCCCGCCGGCAAGGCTACGGCTTCGCCGGCTCTGACTTCTCGGCCGGGGCGGCGGCCTCGGCGTTGCTGGCCTGGACGTCGCGGACGACGCGGCGGACGTCGAAGAAGCTCACGTAGATGATCATCGAGAACAGCAGCACGACGAAGGTGCTCTGCGCCGCCATGATGAAGTTCACCGGGAGGGCGCGGCCGCGGAGGCGGGCGATGGTGGCGAACAGCATCTGGCCGCCGTCGAGGACGGGGATCGGCAGGAGGTTGAAGATGGCGAGGTTGATGTTCACGAGGATGGTGAACATGAGCACGGCGCGGATGCCGGCCTCGGCGGCGCTGTGGAAGATGCGGACGATGCCGACCGGCCCGGCGACCTTGGAGAGTCCGATGTCGGACTGGGGATTGACGAGGCTCGCCAGGGTGCGGAAGGTCATCACGACGTGGTCGGTGATCTGGTCGAGGGGCGTCGGATGGATGAGCTTGAAACCCGTGGTGAGCGCGAGGCCGAGGGAGGTGCCGGGCTTGGCCTGGGGCCGGGCGGGGATGGTGAGGGCGATTTCCGCCCCGGCGCGCCTGAGGACGACGGCGACGGGTTCGGCGACCGTCGCGGCAATGATTTCCTGATAGGTGGCCACGCTCAGGATGCGGGTGCCGTTCAGGCTGATGATCTCGTCGTCCGTCCTGAATCCCGCCTGCTCGGCGAGCGAACCCGCCGTGACGGAATGCACGAGCAGTTCATAGCCGGGGGCGATGCCCACGCGGCGGAATTTCTCGTCGCCGGAGAGAAGGGGGTAGATGGCGACGTCCTCCAGGCGGCCGTCGCGCTCGATGGTGAAGATCGCCATGGGCCGGCCGTTGGACGTGCGGCCGGCGCCGGTGATCAGGGTCTGCATCAGGTCGGTCCATTCGTTGACCGCGATGCCGTCGATCCGGCGGACAATGTCACCGATGCGCAGGCCGGCCTCGGAGGCGGGGCTGGGGACCTTGGAGCCGTCGGGCAGGTCGAGCGTGGAGCTGACATACCCGATGCGGGTGGTCGCCATCTCGCTGCTCATGGGCTGGCCGATGAACCAGATGATGCCGGCGAGGGCCAGGGCGAAGAGGACGTTGAAGGCCGCGCCCGCCACGAACACCAGCATCTTGGTCGAGTAGCTGAGCGGCGGGAGCTTTTCCACGTCCACGTCGCTGTCGCCCTCGATGCCGCGCAGGTCGGCGAGCTGGGGCAGGGCGACGTAGCCGCCGAGCGGGAGCCAGGAGACCCGGTATTCGACCCCGTCCTTGCCCCGCCACGAGAAGATCTTGGGGCCGAAGCCGATGGAAAAGCGCTCCACGTGCACGCCGCGGCGGCGGGCGGCGAGGAAGTGGCCCAGTTCATGGACGAAGATCGAACCGCCGAAAAAGAGGACGACCAGGAAGATCGACCAGACGTTCGAGAGCAGGGTTTGCAGCAGATCGTAGGACACGGGGAGGAATTAAAGGTGGCTGGTGGCGTACCGGCGGGCGGCGGCGTCAATGGCGAGGACTTCCGCGAGGTCGGAGGGTTCCCGCGGATCCAAGTGTTGGAGTGTTTTATCCACGACTTGCGGAATCGCAAGAAAAGGGATGCGACCGGCCAGGAAGGCGGCGACGGCGACCTCGTTGGCGGCGTTGTAGATGGCCGGGGCGCTGCCGCCGGTCACCATGGTCTGCCGCGCGAGGCGGAGCATGGGGAAGCGGTCCTCGTCCACGGGCCGGAATTCCAGCGAGAGCAGCCTGGTGAAATCCAGCGGGGCCTCGACGCCCGGGGCGCGCTCGGGGTAAAGCAGGGCGTGCTGGATGGGGAACGTCATGGACGGCGGGCAGAGCTGGGCGAGCATGGCGCCGTCGTTGAACTCGACCAGGCAGTGCACGATGCTCTGCGGGTGCAGGACGGCCTGGCACTGGTCGGGGCGGAGATTGAACAGGCACTGGGCCTCGATGAGCTCGAGCCCCTTGTTGGCGAGCGTGGCGGAATCGACCGTGATCTTCGGGCCCATCGCCCAGTTCGGGTGCTTGACGGCATCGGCCGGGGTGACGTGGGCGAGCCGTTCCACCGGCCAGTCCCGGAAGGCGCCGCCGCTGGCGGTCAGCACGACGCGGCGCACACCGGCCTGCGGGTGGCCCTCGATGCACTGGAAGACGGCGTTGTGCTCGCTGTCCACGGGCAGGAGCTTCACGCGGTGTTTTTTCGCCGCGGCCATGATGAACTTGCCGGCGAGCACCAGGATTTCCTTCGAGGCCAGGGCGAGGTCCTTGCCCGCGGCGATGGCGGCGAGGGCCGGCTCGAGCCCGGTGGTGCCGATGACGGCCACCATGACGGTGTCGGCCGCGGGCAGCCGGGCCAGTTCGATCAGGCCGGGGAGGCCGGAGTGAAAGGTCGTGCCCGGGGCGAAGCGGCCGGAAGCCTTGGCGGCGGCGCAGGCGGCGGGATCGAAGAGGCCGACGTGCGGGACGCGGTGTTCCCGGGCGATGTCCGCGAGCTTTTCCCAGCCGGAGCGGGCGGCGATGCCGGCCAGCTCGAGCCTGTCCGGGTGGGCGGCGATCACCCGCAGCGTGTTTTCCCCGATGGAGCCGGTGGCGCCCAGGAGGACGACGCGTTTTTTAGTGATGGGTTTGGACATGGTCGCGGGCGGCGTGGCCGTCAGCCGGAACGGACCGGCCGCGGCACGGGTCCGATCACGGGCGCGGGAGGGCTGGCTAGGCAAGCCCGAAGAGGAAGAAGCCGAGCGGGGCGGTGAGGATGAGGCTGTCGCTCACGTCGAAGATGCCGCCGATGCCGGGGATGAGGCCGCCCGAGTCCTTGATGGTGGCGCGGCGCTTGATGATGGACTCGATGAGGTCGGACACGATGGCGACCATGGCGATCGGGGCGCCGATGAGGGCGCCGACGAGCGGGGTCATGTGGCCGGGCATGTGGTCGGCCCAAAGCCAGGCGAGGAGCGCGCCGATGCCCATCGAAACCACGATGCCGCCGACGGCCCCTTCCCAGGTTTTCTTGGGGCTGATCTGCGGGGCCATGTGGTGGCGCCCGATGGCGAGGCCGGTGAGCAGGGCGCCGACGTCGCAGAACTTGGCCACGGCGACGAGCCAGATGAACAGCAGCAGGCCCTGGGCGGGCCGGGCCGGATCGGCGATGACGATGCGCACGAGGTAGGAAAGCAGCAGGGCGACGTAAACCAGTCCGAACAGGGTGCCGGCGAGGGCCTCGACACGGTGTTGGGCATCCCGTTCGCCGAGGATCCGGATGGAGAAGACGATCACCGCGAGGGCGAGCAGGTGGCCGGGATCGAACGGCAGCTGAAAACGCTGCACCAGCCAGGGTGAGACGGTGATGACGGCGCCGAAGCCCATGCCGAACTTGTCGAACGGCGCCAGGCCGGCGCCGGCCATGAGCTTGTAGAACTCGCGGAGGGTCAGGACGGCAATGACGCCGATGAGGATCACGCCGCCGGTGGTGCGGAAATACCACAGGGAGCCGGCGACGATCGCCCAGAGCAGCACGGTGCTGAAGATGCGTTTGGGCATGGGGGGGTTATTTGGCGGGAGGGGCGAGCTGCTCGCTGGTCAGGCCGTAGCGCCGCTCGCGCCGCGCATATTCGGCGAACGCGGCGGCCAGGTCGGCCTTGGTGAAATCGGGCCAGTGCACCGGGGTGAACACAAACTCGGCGTAGGCGCCCTGGAGCATCAGGAAGTTGCTGAGCCGCGACTCGCCCGAGGTGCGGATGATGAGGTCGGGATCCGGCAGGCCGGCGGTGCTGAGGTAACGGCTGAAGGCGGCCCAGGAACTCTCGCCGGCGGGTTCGCGGCCGGCGGCCACGGCGGCGGCGTAATCGCGGGCGGCGTCGGCGACCTCGGTGCGGGCGCCGTAGTTCAGGGCCAGGACCAGGGTGTAATCGGTGAATCCGGCCGTGGCCTCGATCGTGTGGTTGAGGTGTTTCTGCACACCGGGGGGCAACTCGCCGGTGCGGCCGATGGTGCGCAGCCGGATGCGGTTTTTCACGAAGGTCTGGAGTTCCTTCTGCAGGTAAAACTCCAGCAGGCCCATGAGGGCGCTGACCTCCTCCGGCGGGCGCTTCCAGTTTTCGACCGAGAAGGCGTACAGCGTCAGGGTGCGCAGGCCCAGTTCGCGGCCGGCCTCGGTGATCTTGCGCACGGTTTCGACGCCCCGGCGGTGGCCCTCGATGCGGGGGAGCCCGCGCTGCCGGGCCCAGCGGCCGTTGCCATCCATGATGATGGCGGCGTGCGACGGGACTTTGTCAGGACTGGGGAGCGACATGCGTGAGGGTTGAGTTAGGGCGGCGGGGCGGAGTTTGACAAGCCGCCTTCGCGGACGGGTGCCCGCGCGGGCGGTTGCGGGCTTGCCTAGGATTTCGCCGGACGCTTCATTGCCGCCATGCCGACCCCGCCCCTGACCAGGAAAGAAATCAAGCTGGCGCTGGGCACGTTGCCCGGCTGGAAGTTCGCGAAGAACACCCTGGCCAAGGAATTCAAGTTCGGCAGTTTCCGCGAAGCCATGAGCTTCATGGTGCGCGCCGGCTTCGAGGCCGAGGCGATGGACCACCACCCCGACTGGACCAATGTCTACAATCGCGTCGCCGTGCGGCTCAACACCCATGACGCCGGCGGCAGGGTGACGGCGAAGGACATCGCGCTGGCGAAGTGCCTGCAGCGGATCAGCTGGGTGGATTGAGGAACATGCACCCCGCGGCCTCCATTTATGGCAAGCAGCCCAACGCCGGACATTGCGTCGAATTCGCGCCGCCGCTTCGAGCGGTGTGCCGCCACGTTGCGGTGCGAGCCCGCTGACCGGGCGCCCGCCTATATTCCGGCCATCGCCTGCGACGTGTCGTCGGCCATCCTCGGCCGCACCGCCTACACCGGCACCGGCTCGGTGCGCTACGCCGAGGTCGCGGCGTGGGCCCGCGGCGCGGCCGCCCATGCCGAGTTCGAGGCGCAATTGATCGAGGACCTCGTCGAGATCCACCGCGTGCTGGACGTGGACGTGCTGCGCATGCCCTGGCGCATGAACGAGCGGCCCGATGCGCAACTGGACCAGTTTACGTTCCGCTTCGGTCCCGAGTCGGGCGAACACACCATCTGGCAATATACGCCGGCCACGGCTGACTTCAGTCCCGTGTACGAATCTCCCCGGGTGGACGCGCCCGAGGTCAGGTTGCGGAAGCGACTTGTCCATCTGGAAAAAATCGCAGCCGACCCGATGCCCCTGGCGCGGGCCTCGCTCGCCCCGGCCCTCGACCTGTGGCGGCGCTTCGGGGAGGAGTTTTATGTCTGCAGCGCCGGGGCCGGCATTGGGGTGGGCTACGATCCGGACGACCTGGAACTGATGATCACGGAGCCGGACCTCCTGCGGCAGCAATGCTTGTTGCAGGCCGAGTATGCCATCGCCGTGGGCAAGGCCCTCCTCGAAACCAAGCTGCCCCTGGTGATGGCCGGCGGCGGCGACCTCGCGGGCACGCAGGGTCCGATCTATTCGCCGGCGATGTTCCGCGCCATGGTGCTGCCGGGTTACGTGAAGGCGCTGGAGGCGCTGAACCAGCTGGGCGTGCACTATTACTTCCGCAGTGACGGCAACCTCTGGTCGCTGATGGACATGCTTTTCACCGAGGCGGCGTGTCCCGGATTCGGCGAGACCGACCGCGATGCCACGATGACGGTGGCGGCGGTGCGGGCCCGGTTTCCGCGGATGGTCATCTGGGGCAACATGTCCTCTTCGCTCCTGCTCGATGGCACCGCGGCCGAGGTGCGCGCGCAGGCGCAGGCCACGATCGCGGAAGCGGGCGGCCGGGGCTACTTCCAGGGGTGTTCCAACGCGATCGTGCACGGCACTCCGGTGGCGAACGTGCGGGCTATGTTCGAGGTGCGCTGAGCCAGATATGGGTAGGGCCCGGCCTCCGGACGGGCCGCTGGCTATTCGCATGCGGCAGGTCAACCGCCCGTCCGGAGGCCGGGCGCTACCCATGTGCAAACTTTGTGGCGAAGCCAACTTGGGCTACTACCTCGGGACGGGTGGGAGATTGGGCATGAAATGCCGGCGGGTGGCAGCCACAGTTTTCCCATGCCCCAAACCCCCGCTGATGCCCATCCCCGCCTGACCCGTTGCCTCGATGCGATCGCGGGCCGCCAGGTGGACCGGGCTCCCCTTCATGTGCCGGCGATCGCCTGCAGTGTGGCGTCCGAGATTCTCGGCCGCACCGCCCATACCGGCACCGGTTCGCTGCGCTACGCCGAGGTGGCGGCGTGGGCGGACGGCGAGGCGGCGCATGCCGAGTTTGAGGCCCGGATGATCGAGGATGTCGTGGCGATCCACCGGGCGCTGGACGTGGATGTGCTGCGGATGCCCTGGCGCATGAACGAGCGGCCCGATGCGCGGATTGACGAATACACCTTCCGCTTCGGCCCGGAGTCGGGCGAACATACGATCTGGCAGTATCATCCCGAGACGGCGGATTTCAGCGCGGTCTACGAGTCGCCGCGGCTGGTGGCGCCCGAGGTCCGGCTGCGGCGGCAGTTGGAGAAACTCGAGCGGGTGGCCGCGGATCCCCTGCCGGTGGCCCGGGCGGCGCTGGTTCCGGCCGTGGACCTGTGGCGGAAATATGGCCGCGAATTCATGGTGCGCAGCGTCGGCGCCGGCATCGGCGTGGGCTACGATCCCGATGACCTCGAACTCATGGTGACGGAGCCGGACCTGTTCCGTCGCAAGACCTCGCTGCAGGCGGATTACGCCATCGCCGTGGGGCAGGCGCTCCTGGAAACGGGCATGCCGCCGGTCATGTCGGGCGGCGGCGACCTCGCGGGCACGCAGGGGCCGATCTATTCGCCGGCGATGTTCCGTTACATGGTGCTGCCGGGTTATGTGAAGGCGTTGAAGGAACTGAACCGGATGGGCATCCATTATTTCTTCTGCAGCGACGGCAACCTTTGGACGCTGATGGACATGCTCTTTGGCGAGGCGGCCATTCCGGGCTACGGCGAGATGGACCGCGATGCGACGATGACCGTCGCGGCGGTGCGGGCGAAGTTTCCCCGGATGGTCATCTGGGGCAACGTCTCCTCCTCGTTGCTGATGGATGCTTCCGTGGCGGAAGTGCGCGCGCAGGCCCGGGCGGCGCTGGAGGAGTCGGGTGGCACCGGCTATTACCAGGGCTGCTCCAACGCCATCGTGCACGGCACGCCGGTGGAGAATGTGCGGGCGATGCTTGAGGTGCGGTGAAGTTGGGCAGGTCTCCTCCTTCGCCGGGCCTACGGAGGACAGGTGTGACCTGCCTGCGGGTGCCTCACCGCGGATGAAGCGTCAATAGGGCGGGTTAAAACCCGCCCTGCCTGCTACCCATGCGCAGACGTTGTGGTGGAGCTTACCCGGGCTACTACCTCGGGGCGGGCGGGAGATTGGGGATGGAATGCCCGTGCGCTGAAGCCAGAGTTCCACCATGACTTCACGCATGGATGAACCGTCTTCCCGCCTGAAACGCTGTCTTGCCACCCTGGCCTGCGAGCCGGCGGACCGGGCTCCGCTCTACACGCCGGCGATTTCGTGCGGCGTCGCGTCGGAGATCCTGGGCCGGCCCGTGCACACCGGCACCGGTTCGCTGCATTTTGCCGAGGTGGCTGCGTGGGCCGACGGCGAGGCGGCGCATGCCGAGTTTGAGGCGCACCTGGTCGAGGACCTGGTGGCCGTGCACCGGGCGCTGGACATGGACGTGCTGCGCATGCCCTGGCGCATGAACGTGCGGCCCGATGCGCGGATTGACGAATTCACCTTCCGGTTCGGACCGGAATCCGGCGAGCACAGCCTGTGGCAATATCAGCCGTCTACTGCTGATTTCAGTGCCTGCTACCAATCGCCCCGTTCCGATCCGCCGGAGGTCCGGCTGCAAAAGGAGCTCGCCCGGATGGAGGCGATGGACCTGGCGCAGATGGCGCAGGCGCACATCGCCCCGGTGGTGGATTTGTGGCGGCGGCATGGCAACGAGTTCCTCGTGGTTGGCGCCAACCTGCACATCGGCGTGGGGCTCGATCCCGAGGACATCGAGCTGATGGCGATGGAGCCGGACCTGATCCGCGAGCGGTGCCTGCGGCAGGCGGACCAGCTCATCGCGATCGGCCGGGCGCTGGTCGCGGCGGGTTGTCCGCCGGTGATCTTTGGCGGCGGCGACCTCGCGGGGAACATCGGACCGTTTTATTCGCCGGCGATGTTCCGCGACATCGTGCTCCCCGGTTATGTGAAGGCCTCGGCCGTGCTGAACCCGCTCGGCGTGCATCACTTCTTCCGCAGCGACGGCAACCTCTGGTCGCTGATGGACATGATTTTCGGCGAGGCGGCGTGCCCGGGTTACGGCGAGACGGACCGCGACGCGACGATGACCGTCGCGGCGGTGCGGGAAAAATTTCCGCGGCTGGTCATCTGGGGCAACGTGTCGTCGTCATTGCTGGCGCGGGGCACGGCGGAGCAGGTCCGGGCGCAGGCGCAGGCGGCGCTCGATGAGGCCGGCGGCCGGGGCTATTTCCAGGGCTGCTCGAATGCGCTCATCCAGGGCACGCCGCTGGAGAACGTCCGGGCGATGTTCGCCGTGCGGTGAATGAAGTAGGGCAGGTCTTTAGCCAGCCCTGATAGCGCTTCATCCGCGGTGCAGCGTAAAAAAGGCAGGTCGGACCTGTCCTCCATAGGCTCGGCGAAGGAGGAGACCTGCCCTACTTATGCCGACACCGACGGATACTGGTCCGAGAAACGCAGCCACGTGTCGGATTCGACCTCGGGGGCGTTGGAACGGACGATGTTCAGCGTGACCTGCAGTTCGATGAGCGCCTTGGTGAAGGCGGGGCGGAGGGACTTGTCGCCCTTGAGCACGGCCGTGCGCAGGGCGCCGGTGGTCATGGGTTCGATGCGGACGAGTTCGTAGATTTTCCGCGCCAGGGGACTGCACGCGGTGACGGGGCGGTGGAACTTCGGGTAGTGTTCGCGCCGCAGGTAATCGAGGGTCATCAGCACGGTTTTGCCGCCGGCACCCTTGCCGTAGAAGATTTCGTCGGGATAGGTGGCGGGCAGCCGGTTCTTCCAGGTCCACACGGCGCCGATCTTTTTTCCCCAGCCCTTTTCGCCCGGCTGCTTTTCCGGCAGGTCAACGACGTCCCAGAGATTGGGCAGGTCTTTCTTGCGGTCGGCAAAGACGAGGCAGAGCCCGACGGTGCGGACGAAAGCGTGCGCCTGTTCCAGGGTGCGGACGCGGGGACGGGAGGCGGCCTTTGCCTTCATGGATCGTTCAGGATCCGCAGGGCCGCGGCGGCGCCTCCATCGGTGGCAAGGATGGCGAAGGCTTCGCGCAGCGACTCCGCCTCGCCGCGCAGGGCCATCTCATGGAGGGCAGTGTTGACCAGCGCCGTCCGCTGCGGACCCGGCAGGCTGAGCAATAATCGGACCCGCTGGCCGAAGGCCTCATCCTCGCGGGCGGCGAGGAGCAAGAGGGCGATTTCCTCACGGTAGTCTCCGGCCGGGCTGGAAAACCATCGGCGGAGCTTGGAGAGCAGGGACATTTCAGCCGGATGGAATAGGCCGTTTGGCCCTGAAACACAATGATGTCATGGAGGCATTCCCTATGGCTGCAGCCTAACTGTAGGAGCGGCTTTATGCCGCGATTGGGAGCGCAACATCGCGGCGTAAAGCCGCTCCTACAGTTTGATGGACGAGGTGCCGGGCGCCTGACTTACAGCCCCAGCATGAAGTTGAACGTCTGGTCGTTTTCGCCCGGGAGGGCCTCGTGGCCGTAGTCGGGGTAGATGACGTGGGACTTCTTCGCGGTGATCTTGTTGTAGGCGGCGAACTGCGAGGACGGCGGGCAGATGGTGTCCATCAGCCCGATGTACATGAGGACCTCGGCCTTGATGCGCGGCGCGAGATGCTGGCAGTCGATGTAGCCGAGCCGGGTGAAGAGCTCGGTCTCGCGCTCGTGGCGCGGGTCGAACTGGCGGAAGAACGTGCGGAGCTCCTCGTAGGCGTCCTTGGCGAGATCCATTTCCCAGACGCGCTGGTAGTCGCAGAGGAAGGGGAAGATCGGGGCGGCCCGCTTGATGCGCGGCTCGAGCGCGGCGCAGGCGAGGGTGAGGGCGCCGCCCTGCGATCCGCCCATGGCGCCGACGCGGGTGGCGTCAACCTCCGGGAGGTTCATCACGACGCGCGCGAGCTGGGCGGTGTCGAGGAACATGTGGCGGTAGGCGAGCTTGCGGGGATCGGGGTCGTCGAGTCCGCGGATGATGTGGCCGCGATAGGTCGTGCCGAGCACCTGAATGGAATCCTGGGAGCGGCCGCCCTGGCCGCGGCAGTCGAGGGCCGCCACGCTGAAGCCTTCACCCGACCAGGCCAGCCGGCTGGTGAAGTCGCCGCTGTTGCCGGTGTAGCCGTGGAACTGGAGCACGGCGGGGTTTTTGCCGGAGGATTTTTTCGGGCGGACGTATTTCGCGTAGACCCGCGCGCCGCCCACGCCGGTGAACCAGAGGTCGAAGGCCTCGCTGTGGCGCGGCGTGATCGACTTGGACGGCACGAGTTCGGGCTTGGGATCGGTCGCGTCCAATTCGCGCAGGGCCTCGGCCCAATAGGCGTCGAAGTCGGCAGGGCGCGGATTGCGGCCCTGATATTGCAGGAGTTCGGGGAGCGGTTTGTCGACGAGGGGCATGAGGGAATTTCGGATTGCGGAATTCGGAGTTCGGAAAGGGGAGTTCGGACGGAAATTGGGGCGGATGCAAGACGGGGGTGAAGGGTGGCACAATTCCGTTGGGTTTTTGGACCACCGGCCAGAATTCAGTCTTCCCGCGGATCACACGGATCGACGCGGATGACGGAGGTATTATCCGCGACAATCCGCGTGATCCGCGGGAAAGTATTCGCCGAGTCCCCGCCAGCGAGAGTTGCCGCATCCAAGACTGAGTGGAGAAGTGTTAGGATGTGTTTTCAATCTCAGGCCTTTGTACGCCATTCATTCCGATCCACAGCCCGGTTTTGAATTGTCACCAAGGCCCGCCGGCGTGTGAGTCGGGGCATGAAAGTCGCCTTCATCAGCGGGACGAGCATTGTGAACTCCACCCTCTTCGCGGCGTGGGACGTGCGGAAGATCGAGACCGCCCACGGCGAGGTCACGTACAAGACCAAGGGGGACTTTGTCCTCATCAACCGGCACGGCTACGCGTTTCCGCTGCCGCCGCACTCCATCAACTACCGCGCCAACATCCGCGCGCTGGCCGAACTCGGGTTCAAGGACGTGGTGTCGTTGAACTCGGTGGGCTCGCTGAAAAAGGCGCTGCCGCCGGGCACCTTCGTCTCGTGCAGCGACTACGTGGGCCTGCAGCAGGGTCCGGCCACCTTCTTCGACCATGAGCTGAAGGGCGGCGCGCCGGGCATCGCGAACAACCTCATCCCGCGGCTCATCCAGGAACTCGCGCCGGAATTCACCATTCATCCCGGCAAGGTGTACGTGCAGATGCGCGGGCCGCGCTTCGAGACCAAGGCGGAAATCCGCATCGTGCAGCACTGGGGCGACGTCATCGGCATGACCGCGGCGCACGAGGCCGACCTGTGCACCGAGGCGGGCCTGAACTACAACAGCCTCGCGCTGATCGACAATTACGCGAACGGCCTGGAGGGCACGGAGATCGACTTCGCGAAATTCAAGGACCTCGTGAAGGAAAACCAGGCGAAGGTGAACCGGCTGTTTTCGCGGATGCTGGAGATCCTGGGCTGAGGTTCGGACCAAGCGCAAAGACGCCAAGGTGCGAAGATGACGCAAGGGTCATGACGACTTGTCGTCAGTCTTCGCGGCTTTGCATCTTCGCGCTTAATGGCAGGGGTTTCCCATCGGGATTGACGGTTCGGGGCGTTCACGGCGGGATGGATTGCATGAAGACAATCGGCGCTCTGCTCGCTTGCTGGCTGTTCGCGAGTGTCCTGGCCGCGGCGGAGCCGTTTGCGGATTCACCGCTCGGACCGGCGGTGGCAGCGAGCCTGGCGCCGGCGGAGACGGGGGAGGGGGCGGAGGCCGTCACGCGGGGCAACCGGCTTGCCAGCCTTGATTCGGGCTACGATGCGCTGCTGTTGCGGGTGCATCTCATCCGCCATGCGCGGCGCAGCATCGTGGTGCAGACGTTCATCTGGACGAACGACGAGTGCGGCCGGCTGATGATCTGCGAGCTGATCGAGGCGGCGCGCCGCGGGGTGAAGGTGCGCATTCTGGCGGACAGCCTCGTGTCGGACCAGAACCCGGCCGTGGCGGCCTTCCTCGCGACGGCGCACCCGAACCTGGAGCTGCGGCATTACCGGCCCTCCTGGTCGCGCCTCAAGCCCACGCTGGTCCACACGATGCTCGCCGGCCTGTGGTCGTTCCGCGGGATCAACCAGCGCATGCACAACAAGCTGATGGTCTTCGACGATGCGGTCATGATCACCGGCGGGCGCAACATCGAGAACACCTACTACGACCATGCGACGGGCCTGAACTTCCGCGACCGCGACGTGCTGGCCACCGGGCCGGTGGCGCGGGCGGCGGCGGAGTCGTTCGAGGAGTTCTGGCGCTACAAGCATTCCGTCCCGACCACGGCGCTCACCGACGTCGCGGCGCTGGCGGCCAGCGGCAAGTTCCCCCGCTACGAACAGCGGGCGGATTATGATTTCGGGCCGTTCTTCGGGGAGCTCGAGCGCGAGGTGAACGACGCCGCCCTGATCCGGGAGCGGTTCGCCGACCGCCTGCAACCGGTGGAAAAGGTGACCTTCATCAGCGACGAGCCCGGGAAGTCGGCCGGCTATTTCTCCCGCACCGCCCGCATCACGCGCGAACTGCGCGGCGTGCTGGCGCAGGCGGAGTCGAGCATCGTGATGCAGACGCCCTACCTGATCCTCAGCAAACCCGCGCGCAAGCTCGTGCGGGAACTGCACGAGAAGCACCCCGGGTTGAGCATCCGCATCTCGACCAACAGCTTCGCCTCGACCGACAACATCATGGCCTATTCGGCGAACTACCGCCTGCGCAACGACTACATCGAGGACCTGCAGCTGGAGATCCATGAATTCAAGCCGCAGCCGGCGACACTGACGCAACTGTTTCCGACCCACGCGAGCCTGGCCGAACTGGCGCAGAGCCGCGCAGGCGGAGCGAAGACGCCAGGGCCGTTCCTTTGCGTGCACGCCAAGTCGCTGGTGGTGGACGACCGCGTGGCGTTCATCGGTTCCTACAACCTCGACCCGCGCTCGGAGAACCTGAACACGGAGGTCGGCCTCCTGATCGAGGATGCGCGGTTCGCCCGGGCGCTGCGTGAGGAGATCGAGCGCGACATGCGGCCCGAGAACGCGTGGGTGATCGGCCGGCGGGCGCTGCCCCTCGGCATGCAGGCGATCAACGGATTGTTGGACGATTTTCTTTCGCTGGCCCCCGTTGATGTGTGGCCGATCCAGAACACCAGCAGCTTCGAGCTGAAGCCGGGCTCGACCGCGGTGGCGCCGTGGCACCCGGATTTTCACCGGAACTACCGCGAGGTGGGTTCTTTTCCCGGCACGGAGGGCCTGCTGACGACGAAGGAAATTCTTACGCGGCTGTACAAGGCCGTGGGACCGACGCTGACGCCGATTTTGTAGGGAGGGGGAATGGTTTGGAGTGCCATCCCGGGAGCGCGACCGCCCTCGGTCGCAATCGCCCGCATCGAAACGATATTCACGATCACCTTTGACCGCCAGTAGACGGTGTTGCAGGCAAAGGCTGCTGCACCAACCAGTTTTTGCACAATTGCGACCGAGGGCGGTCGCGCTCCCAGGGATCGCCTGCGGGATTGACGCCCGCCGGCAACGGCGGCGGGATGAGCGCATGAAACCATCGGCGTGATCGGACTCGGCATCATCGGCGGAACCTGGGCGCGGCACTACGAGACCGCCGGGGTGCTGCGCGGCGTGTGGAACCGCACCGCGCAGCCGGCCTTTCCGCAGTGGCGGCCCACGCCCGAGGCGGTGGCCGCGGCGGCTGACGTCGTGCAGATCGTCGTGGCCGATCCGCCGGCGGTGGAGTCCATCCTCACCCGCATCCTGCCGGCACTCGGCCCGGGCAAAATTGTGGTGCAGTCGAGCACCATTGACCCGGCAAGCAGCACGAAATTCCTCAAACTGGTGTCAGACCGCGGGGCCCGTTACCTCGAGGCGCCGTTCACGGGCAGCAAGCCGGCGGCGGAGGCGAAGCAGACGGTCTTTTACCTGGGCGGCGATGCCGGCCTGATCGCCGAACTTGAACCGCTGCTCAGTCTCGTGTCGGCGACGCGCTTCCACATCGGCAGCAACGCGCAGGCGGCGACGCTCAAGCTGGCGATGAACCTCAACATCTCCGCCCACATGCAGGGACTCTGCGAGGCGCTCGCGCTGGTGCGGCGGGCGGGCGTGGGCGACGACACTTTTTTCAGCGCCCTGGGCAAGAACGTGAGCTATTCCGGCGTGACCAAGCTCAAGGAGCCCAAGCTCCGCGCCGGCGATTACGCCCCGCAGTTTTCCGTGAAACACATGCTGAAGGACATGCGGCTGGCCTCGCGCATCCCCGGCGGCGAAACCATGCCGGTACTGAACGCGGTCCGCGACCGCCTGGCGGAGGCGGAGCGAGCGGGTTATGCCGACCAGGACTTCTCGGCGCTGATGAAGCTGATGGGGTGAACAGGCAGGGCGGGTTCCGGCCCGCCTTGTTGATGCTCCATCCGCTGTGAAACGTTCCGAAGGCAGGTCGGAGACCTGCCCTACTTGGGTTACAAAGCGGTGGCCGCATCCACCTGGTATAAGCGCCGGTCGCTGAAGATGTCCGTCCACGTGACGCTATCAACGTACTCGTCCGGCAGGTGCTGCTGGAGCAGGCCGAAGGTGCCGACGAGGCCGAGCAGGACGTGCGGGTGCCCGGCGAGCAGGGTGGCGCGGTCGCCGGACCAGGCCGATTCGACATAGCGTCCGAAACGGCGGACGGCATCGCGGATATCGCCGCCCCGGTGCGCGGGGGCGCGATCTCCGGCGAATTTCAACGCGTAGAGCGCATCGAGTTCCAGGTAGCTCACGGGGTAGTGCCCGGGCTGGTCCAGCCAGCGGGTGTCGGGCAGTTGCAGGGCGAGGATGCTGTCGATGAGCGCCTCCGGGGCGGGGAAGGGCCGGTCGTGGTGCTGATAGATGGGCAGGATGTGGGCGCTGCCGCCGAGGGCCTGATGGCGGTCGGTGTGCGGGATGCCCTTGGCCCACCAGCCGGTGGCGCGGTCGAGATGGGCGTCCAGCCACGCAAACACGGTCTCGCGCCAGACGGGCGGGCAGTGGCGGCTCAGGCTGTAGCAGTGCATGCCGCCCCAGAACAGGTGCGAGGCGGTCCACTGCTCGGCCCAATTGATCCGCGCGAGCCAGCCGGCGACCGCCCCCGGATCGGCAAACGGCGCGTAGAGCGAGTGCCGGTGGCGCATGGATTCGCCCAGGGCGCCCAGTGCGCCGATGACCATGCCGTGGGCATGAAGCTGCGAATGGTGCGTGAAGATGCCGGTGAACGTGCCGTCGGGTCGTTGGTGGGAATTGATATGGCCGGCCCACGCGCGGCGTTCCGCCGGCGGCAGCGAGGTGCGGAGATCCTCCCCCATCAGCGTACGCATGAGCGCCGCATCGAGCGAGGAGTAGAAATCCGCGCTCCGGCCGCGGCCGCCGCGGTAGGCGCCGACCGGACCGGCCGGATCGCGCAGGGACCCGAGGTGTTCGTACATGACGGCGCGGACGTCGGCGAGTTGCATGCGGAGGACAAACAACATTGCCCTGCGCCCCATTCGAGGCGAAGAAAAAGCATGGACCCCCTTGTCGCCGCCCGCCTGCAACGCGAAGTGCAGCGCACGCATCCGGACCACATCGTCTATGTCCCCCGCAGCCTCGACAGCTCCACGCAGGACACGGGCAACGAGCATTTTCTCGTCTCGGAGCATCCGCACGGCGGGCTGTTCGCGGTGTGGACGCAGAGCTCCTACGAGGGCAAGCCGGACCAGCGCGTGGTTTTTGCGCGCAGCCGCGACAATGGTGCGACGTGGACGGCGCCGAAGTTTGTGGCCGGCCCGGCCGACGGCGGCGGCATCGCCAGCTGGCAGTTCCCGCTGATTTCTAAATCCGGCCGCATCTACCTTTACTACAACCGCTACACCGGCCGGCACGACTACGCCATGTCCACCTGCGGCGTGATGGCGGGCAGGTATTCCGATGATGGCGGCGAGACCTGGTCGGCGGAACAGGTCGTGCAGATGCCGCGCAGCACCTGGGATCATCCCGACGTGGGTATCCCGTCCAACTGGATCATCTGGCAAAAGCCGCTGAAGTTTTTTGACGGGAAACACTATGCCGGCTTCACGCGCTGGGTCAGCCCGGCCGTGTCGGGGCCGAAGCGCGTGGACTATTGGTGGTCGCAGGCCTCGGTGGTGGAATTCATGCGGTTCGAAAACGTGGACGACGATCCCGCGCCGCGCGACCTGCGCATCAGCTGGATTTGCGCCAACGGGCAGGCCCTCCGGTACGGCCACATCGGCCACCCCGACGTGAGCGTGGTGCAGGAACCCGCGATCGTGCCGTTGCCGGACGGCCGCCTGTTCTGCGTGATGCGCACCAACGCCGGGCATGCCGTGTGGTCGGAATCGCCGGACCGCGGCACGACCTGGACGCAGCCGGTGGCGTTGCGCCAGACCGATGACCGCCTGCCGCTGCCGCATCCGTGCAGTCCGTGTCCGATCTACGAAATCGCCCCGGGCGAATACATTTTCCTCTTCCACAACCATGACGGCCACATGGGCGGCTGGGGGCCGATGAAGAGTGAGCAGCACCGGCGTCCGATCTGGCTGGTCCGGGGTTTGTTCCGGCCGGGGGCGAAGCAGCCCGTGTGGTTTTCCGAGCCGCAGTTCCTGATGGACAACGGCGGCGTGCCGATGCTCCGCGCCGACCTGGCGATGTATGCGAGCACTACGCCCACGTCCGAGGGGCTGATCCTGTGGTATCCCGAGCGGAAGTTCTTTTTGCTGGGGAAGCACATCCGCCGGAGCTGGCTCGCGGAGATGGCGGTGCCGGAAGGTAGTTAGGGAGAGTCCGCTAAACCGTCCAGGACGCGACGCACATGGGCGATGTCCTGGTCGAGTATGCGGAACTGCCGGGCCGCGAGCGCGCTCAGCCCGGCGGCGTCGAGACCGGAAAGATTCAGCCGGAGGCCGTCGGCCTCGAGGGCGGCGACCGATGGATACGATGGGAGGCCCGGATAGTCGTGCGGCGGCGACAGGTCGCGACGGTTGAAGGGATTGAGCCGAGAGGAATACCCCGTCGTATCCTGGATGAGGAGCCGTGGCCGCGGGGTTTCGCGGCGAATGAGTCCGATGATCGTTGGCAGGTCGATTTCACCCGTGCCCAGCGGCACGCCGACGCTGAAGACCTCGCCGGCCACCCGGACCAGGCGGTGGTCCTTGAGATGGATGGAGAACGCCCGGGCCGCCAGGTGCCGGGCCGCGTCGACCGGGTCGCCGTAAAGCGCCAGGTCGTTGCCGGTGTCCAGGCACGCCCCGATCCAGCGATCGTCGACGAGTGCGAGAAACTGCCGCAGTTCGCCGGCGGTGATGTCCTCGTGGTTCTCGAGGGCGATCTTCACGCCCAGCGCGCTCGCGACCGGCAGGACGGCCTCCAGATCCTGCCGCACCCGGGCGAAGGTGTTCGCCAGGCCGTCGCCGAAGACCAGCACGGTGCGGAGGACGTCCGCGCCCAGTTCGGCGCAGAGCTCCAGTTGCCAGCGCAGGGCTTCCGGCCGGGTTTCATTGCCGCCAATCTCCACGAAGAAACCTTTCGCGGCCAAAGCCGCGCGCACGCGGCGGACATGGGTCCGGTCGGCGGGGTCGCCGCCGAGGAAGCGGCCGCGCGGACCGTTGATGTTGATCTGCAGACCCTGCAGTCCGCGGGCCTCCATCCAGTCGAGCGTCCGGAACAGGTCGTATTCCCCGGCGGCCAGCACGATGTGGAGCGAGTAGGTGTCCAGGCCGATCTGCATCGGCGGAGCGAAGCGGACCGGACCGGTGGACGGAAGCCTGAACCGGTCCGCGACCGGCAAAACCGGCTTTGCATTTGCGCCCCGGCCGGCTCCCCGTACGCTGGCGGCCCATGAGCGACTTTGTGCAGGCGGAGCAAATCACCGGGGCGAAACAGACCTTGGACCGGCTGCGCGCGAACATGCGGCAGACGATCAAGGGCAAGGACGACGTCATCGAGCAGGTGCTCATCTGCGTCGTGGCCGGCGGCCACCTGCTGATCGAGGACCTGCCGGGCGTGGGCAAGACGACCCTGGCCTATTCGCTGGCCCGCTCGCTGGACTGCGGCTTCTCGCGCATCCAGTTCACCAGCGACCTGCTGCCGAGCGACGTGACCGGGGTGGCGATCTACGACGAGGCCACGAAGGAGTTCGCCTTCAAGCCCGGTCCGGTCTTCGCGAACGTGGTCCTGGCCGACGAGATCAACCGCGCCACGCCCAAGACCCAGTCGGCGCTGCTCGAGGTCATGGACCGCGCCCGGGTGACCGTGGACGGCCAGGCGCATGCCGTGGGCTCGCCCTTCCTGGTCTTTGCGACGCAGAACCCGGTGGACTACGAGGGCACCTTCCCGCTGCCCGAGAGCCAGATGGACCGTTTCCTGATGCGCCTGCAGATGGGCTACCCGCAGCCCGGGGATGAACTGGAGATCCTCCGTTCCACCCGCACCGGCTACGATGCGATCCGGCTCAATGCCGTCGCCACCCGCGAGGACATCCTGCGGCTGCAGGCGCTGGCGGCGCAGGTGTTTGTCGAGGACAGCGTGCTCGACTACATCCTGAAGATCGTGGCGGCGACGCGCACCGAGGCGGATTTCCGCGCCGGCGTCAGCGTGCGCGGCGGCCTCGCCCTTCGCACCGCGGCCCAGGCGCGGGCGCTCGCCAACGGCCGCGACTTCGTGCTGCCCGACGATGTGGCCGAACTGGTGGCTCCCGTGCTGGCCCACCGGCTCGGTCTCGTGCGCCAGACCAGCGACGCGCTCGAGGAGCGGCGCGCGATCGGCGCGATTCTCAAGCGGATCCTCACCCTCATCCCGTCACCGGTGTGAGGAGAGTATTCTCATCTGACGGATCGGACCGCTTAGCCGGAACAATCCCGTTGGAAACCACAGATAGACACAGATGAACACAGATCAGAATGGATTACAAAAGTCATGGTTTGGGTTTCGGTACACCATGCGGTGAGGCAAATCATCTGTGTTTATCTGTGTGCATCTGTGGTTCAACGGCATGAGTCCGACTAAGGCTGATCCGATCGATTATCCAACTCCATGCCCGCCAGCCTGAACGCCATCGATGCACCCCGGAACGGTTCCGCCGACTGGTCGGGTCCCGGTCATGGCGGGCGCAAGCGCCGCTTTACCTGGAACCGGTTGCTCTGGGCGCTGGTGTTTCCGCAGCGCGGGCAGCGGATCATGCTGACCGTGCCCGGGACCCTGCTGACCCTGCTGTCGCTGGGCATCGGCTCGGCGGCCTACAACTCCGCCAACAACATCCTGTTCATCACCCTCTCGCTGCTGCTCGCCTGCCTGATCCTCAGCGGGGTGCTGTCGTGGCTGAACTTTTCCAAGGTCCGCTGGCGGCTGCGGTTCACGCCGCCGTGGCGGGTCGGGCAGGCGGCCGTGGTCGCGGTCGACCTGGACAACCGCAAGCGCTTCCTGCCCACCTACGGACTGTGGTTCGATCTCGCGGCCCGGCCGGCGGACCTCGCGCCCGCGAAGGCGGAGAGCACCTTCACCGCCAAGGGCCGGGATGTGCGGGCCATGCTGGCGAAGGCCGGCCAGGCCAGCGCGAGCGCCCGGCTGCACCTGAGCTCGCGGCTCGATCCGCAGGGCAGCGCGCAGGTCGAATGGACCCTGGTGCCGCCGCGGCGCGGGCAGTGGCGCATCGAGCTGGCCGGCGTGGGTTCGCTGTTTCCGTTCGGATTTCTCAGCAAGAGCCTCGCCTCCGACGCGGCGCACGAGGTGACCGTGTGGCCCGCGCCGGTCGAGTACCGCCGGCACGGGGCGGCCGGCGCCCGGCGGCCGTCCGGCGGCGAGCAGCTTGAGCGCGCCGGCAGCGGCGGGGATCTCCTGTCGCTGCGGCGCTACGCCAACGGGGACTCGCACCGGTTGATCCACTGGAAGGCCAGCGCCCGGACCGGCCAGCTGGTGGTGCGCCAGTTCACGGCGGAGAGTTCCGAGGGCTATTCCCTGTGGCTGCGCACGGATGCCGCGCTGTGGACGCGGCCCGAGCAGTTCGAACTCGGCCTCAGTCTCGTCGCCACCCTGGCGGAGGATCTGTTCCGCTGCGGGCAGCTGATCCGCGTGGCGATCGATGACGGGTCGCCGCTGGCCGTGCGCAGCGTGCACGACCTGGAGGCCTTCCTCGACCGGCTGGCGGCGGTGCCGCCGGTGCCGGAGGGCGGACGCGTGCCGGAACCCGGCGCGCGCAGCGAGCGTGGCGCCTTCCACGCGGGCGGCGGCAACCGCAACCTGATGACCTTCGCGCCCGACGGCGCGCGCGGGGTCGTCGCCTACGTCGATGGCACCAAAGCGGCCTCAGCTTAACTCCGAGGAGCTCGCGCAGCTCAAGTGGCTGCTCGGCGGCCTGCTCGTGCTGCTGTCGGCGGTCACCGTCCTGTACATGGAGATCGACGCATGGACGCTCACGGCCGTGACGGCCGCCGCGGTGGCGCTGGTGATCGCGCGTCCGACCCTCCCGGCGCGCGTGCCGTCGTGGGTGCACCGGCTGGCGTTCCCGGCCATCGTGATCTTTTTTGCGGGGGACCTTTACCTGACCAAGGAGGTGCTGCCCCCGATCGTGCGGCTCGACATCCTGCTGCTGCTGTACCGCGGCATCAGCTACCGCAAGCGGCGCGATGACCTGCAGATCATCGTGCTGGGCCTGTTTCTCATCGTGGTGGCGGGCGTGCTGACCGTGTCGCTGGCGTTTGCCGCGCAGATCCTCGCCTTCACGGCCTGCGCGCTCGGATTCCTGCTGGTGATCACGCTTACCGAGGTGCCGCCGGCCGGCGACCGGACGATGGCGGCCGCGGTCGCGCCGGCGGACGGACCGCCAGCCTGGGCGGTGCATGCGCATTGGGGGCGCCTGCTGCGCCGGGTGCGCGAGGTGCTGGACTGGCGGGTGGTCGCGCTGGGTTCGCTGCTGTTCATGGGCGTGGTGGCCGTCTCGGCCCTGCTGTTCCTGGCCATCCCCCGGTTCCAGCTGGAGAACAGCCTGTTCCTGGAACGGTTCATGACGAAGAAGGCCCGCACGGGGTTTTCCGACAGCATCAAGTTCGGCGACGTCACGGACATCCAGCAGGACAACAGCGTGGCGGTGAGCGTGGACGTGTCGGATCCGACCCGCATTCCCGCCGAGCCCTACTGGCGCATGGTGGTGCTGGACGATTACCGGGAGGGTTCGTTCCGGATTTCGCCGGCGCTGCGCCTGGAAACATTTTCGGCCGAGCGGTCGGATGCGCAGTTGCGGGGCATTGCCCGGGCGCGGCGCGGGGAGTCGGTTTACTGGACCTTTTACCTGGAGGCGGGCGTCAGCCGCTACCTGCCGCTGCTCGGGACGTTTGAGATGCTCCGCTTTCGCGAGCGGCAGAATTTCCGCTTTGCGGACCGGCTCGGCCTCGTCGCGCTGCGGGACGAACCCGTCTCGATGACGGCGTACCGGGTCGAGGGCATGACGCAGGCCGGGGTGCTGCCGGATCCGGGTCTGGCGAACCGGCTGGGCCTGGCGGCGGAAGCCGGGGCGGCGGAGATGCCGCAACTCCGGCTGCAACTCACGGAACCGGACCGGGCCGTGCTGGCGCGAGTCGTCGCCGAGATCAGGGGCGGCCGGGAATCCGGCGCGGATGAGTTTGGCGTCAAGGCCAGTGCCTGGCTGGCGGCGCGGCACCGTTACTCGCTGCAATCGCGGGTGCCGGCCGGAGCCGGCGATTCGCTCGTGCGCTGGCTGGATTCCCGGGAGCCCGGGCATTGCGAGCTGTTCGCCGGGGCGCTGGTGCTGCTCGCCCGCGAAGCCGGTTATCCGGCCCGGATCGTCACAGGGTTCAAGGGCGGCAGCTGGAACGGCTTCAGTAACAATTTCACCCTCCGCAATTCCGACGCCCACGCTTGGTGCGAGGTCTTCGACCCGGCGACGGCCAGCTGGCGCCGGGTGGATCCGACCCCGGGGGCCGTGGCGGCGGGGGCGGAGCAGACGGGGCCGGCGGCGGGGCAGACGGCGCGCGTGGACCGGAGCTGGTCAGCCCGCCTCGACAGCCTGCGGGTGTTTTGGTACCGGCGGATCGTCAATTTCGACCAGCGCACGCAGGAGGAGACCCTGAAGGCGGTGAAGACCGCGACGCAGGAGACGGGGCGGCGGCTGCGGCAGGCGTTGGAGCGCGGGGTGGCGAGGCTCAAGGCCTGGCTTGCCTCGCCCTGGGATCTGGCGCGGGCGGGACGCTGGCTGGCGGTGCTGGCCGCGCTGGGCGGAGTCGCGTGGCTGGGCTGGAGGTTCCGTCCGGCGATGTGGCGGCTGTTTCACGGCCGGCATGCCCGGCGCGAAGATCCCGTGCGGCGCAAGGCCGGGCGCTGGCTGGCGCGGCTGCGCGGAGTGGAGGCGGATCCCGCCGTGGTGGCGGATTTGCAGCGGCTGCGCTACGGGGCGCCGGCGGGCTGGCCGGAGCCGGCGGCGGTGTGGAGGAAGGCGAGGCGCGCGGCGAGGCGCCGCGCGAACGTTGAACGCTGAACTTCTAAACGCTGAACGCTGAAGTGCTGAATTCCGCCCTGTAGGGCGTCACCTTGGTGACGCCTGTTATTGCAGCGCTGCCAGTTACGTATTCGAGGCTGGACCAAGGTCCAGCCCTACAAAGGGACAAGGCTCCACTCGCTCACGCTCGTAGCTACCTTGCGTTGCCTGACCTTCAGCGTTCGACGTTCAGCGTTTCCCATCCACTCGCTCACGCTCGTAGCTACACAACCCGATACTTGAGCGTTAAGCGTTAAAAGTTAAACGTTGAGCGTTCTCCGCCCCGTCCCGCTCCGCTCACTCCGGCTTCTTGAACGGGCTGAACGCCGTCGTCGCAGGCCGGTTTTTCTTTTCCCACCAGGTCTTCAGGATGGCGTGGGCCACGGGTGCGGAGTAGGTGCCGCCGCCGGCTTCTTCGCCGGGGGTGTCACCCTCGATCATGACGGCGATGGCGATCTCGGGTTTCTCGATCGGTGCAAAGCAGATGAACCAGGCGAAATTGACCGTGCCCTTTTCGGTGCGTTTCTGGGCCGTGCCGGTCTTGCCGGCGATGCGCAGGCCGGAAATGTGCATGAAGGGCAGCGCGAAGAATTTGGCCGTGCCTCCGCTCTGCGTGACCCGCTCCATGCCTTCGAGCAGGGCGGCATAGCTTTCTGCCGGGAGTCCGATGGGCTCGGTGTTGAGGCGCGCACGCTTCGGATCGTGGATCAGGGTGGGCGGAGTATGAATCTGATTGCGGGCGACGGAGGCGATGAAAGACGCCATTTGGAGCGGCGTGACGCGGAGAAAACCCTGGCCGATGGAGAGATTGGCCGTGTCGCCGGGGAACCAGCGCTCCTTTTGGGTGCGCAGTTTCCAATCGGGGTCGGGGACAATCATCGACGGGGTTTCGTGGGCGAGCTCGATGCCCGTCGGCCGGTCGAGGTGAAGCGGCGGCCCTCGGCGGCGATGAGATCGGGTCCGATCTCGAGGCCGTATTTGTAGAAGAAGACATTGCAGCTCTTTTCCACGGCGGTGCGGTAGTCGATCAGGCCGTGGGCATGGCCGTCGTGACAGGCGAAGCGCCGGCTGCCGACAAGGTAGTAGCCGGGGCAGTCCACCTTCGTGTCGGGCAGAATGGCGCCGCTGCGCAGGCCGGCGATGGAGGTGAGGATCTTGAACGCCGAACCCGTGGCATAGGTGCCCTGGATGGCGCGGGGGTACCACGCACCCTTTTCGTTGATCTCGGCGGCCTTGGCGAAACTGAGGCGCGGGGTGAAGTCGTTGAGGTCGTAGTCGGGCTTGCTGGCGAGCACCAGCACCTCGCCCGTCGCGACATCCAGCGCCACGGCGGCGCCGGCCATCTCGGTATCGGTCATCTTTTTCTCCGCGGCCAGCTGCAGGTCGATGTCGAGGCTGATGGTGAGGTTCCGGCCCTGCACCGGCAAACGGCGCTCGAGCGGCGGGTTGATTTTGTAGCCCGAGGGATCGACGCGGAAAATCGTGCCGCCGGGCTCGCCCTGCAGCTGCGCGTCGAACTTCTGCTCCAGGCCGGCGCGGCCGACGCTGCCCTTCATCTTGAAGGTGGTGAGGTCCTCGCCGGGGAAATCCTGCGCCTCGAAATCGGGATCGATGGCCACGTAGCCCAGGGTGTGGGCCGCGGCGGAGCCGTACGGGTAGTAGCGCGTGCTGGAGGTGTAGACCTGCAGCGGCGACTGCACCGGGAGGCTCTCGAGCAGCCGGGCGTAGTCGGCCGCCTCCAGGTCGTCGCGCAGCGTGTAGGGCAGGAGGAGTTCGCGGGCGAAATGGTTCCGCAGGTTCCGGGGGTTGACCTGGTCGTTGCGGCGCAGGATGTCGTTCACCTGGTCGAGGTACCGCTGCACCACGCTGGTGCGGGCGAGCTGCTCCATCTGCGAGGACGTGGGGACGTCCTTGTCGCCGGACTCGCGGTAATTCTTCCGGATGCGGATGTACTCGCGGCGGAACTCGCTGCGGAGTTCGTCGAGGTAGAGCACGGCCGCAAAGCGCGGCCGGTTGCCGACGAGGAGGCGGCCATCGCGGTCGTAGAGGTTGCCGCGCGGACCCGGGACGAGGATGCGCCGCTGGCTCTGCATGCGCTCGCGGTCGTGGTGGACGTCGGCCTTGAACAGCTGCTGGAAGGCGATGCCGCCGGCGAGGACGCAGAGCAGGAGGGCGATGATGAAATAAAACAGGATGACGCGCGGATCGTAGCCCTTGTGGGACTCGAGCAGGCTGCCCGACTGGTCTGGGGAATGGCCGGCCATGGTGCGCGGTCAGTAAATGCTGCGCTCCCGGAGCCCGGCGAGTTCCTGGGCGCGGCCCTGCAGGGCGAAGAACCACGGGGCGATCAGCGCGAGGAAGACCTGGGAGCAGACCAGGTCGAAGATCAGCCGCGGCCAGATGGCGGCGGGGGTGGGCGAAAGCCCGATCAGCAGGAAGGAGAAGACGAGAAAGAGCGCGAGGTTGGCCAGCAGGGCGATGATGACGCGCGTTATGGTCTGATCCCTGGGCACCCGGTCGCGCACATGGAACAGGACGGCATGGGCGGCGGCGAAGAGAATGACATGCGTGCCCGGCGGCACGGGGCTGTTGGCGTCACAGAGCAGACCGCCGAGGAGCGAGGCGGCCAGCCCGGAACGCAGCGGCAGCTGGAGCGCGGCATAGGTGACGTAGAGCCCCCCGACAAAAAGGTAGACCCGCCACAGCGCCAGGTAGTGGTTCACCTGCGCGACCAGGACCCAGAGCAGGAGGAGGGTGAGAAAGATGATGAGCCAGCGGCGGCGCATGGGGGAGGGAAGGGGGAGCGAGGGATTTAGGGAGTGAGAGAGTGGGAGAGTTATGGAGTGGGGGGCGGGACCGCGGTGGTATGGACACTTATTCCCTCATTACCTCATTCCCATTTTCCTTCACTCCCTCTCAGCCTTCATTGAGCGGGACGAGGACGGTGACCTCGATCAGTTCGCCGAGGCGCTGGTCGAGCAGGACCTCGCCGGTCTTGAACAGGCCGTCGGTGCTGGGCTCGATTTTCACCACTTGCCCGAGGGTGAGGCCGGGGGGGAAGACGCCGCCCAGGCCGGAGGTGACGAGGCGGCGGGTGGAGTTGGCGCTGGCGAAGATGTCGAGGGGAACGAATTCGATGACGCCATGGGCCGGGCCGAAGGTGGTGTTCAGTCCGCCCTGGAAACTCATCGGCCGGGTGTCGCCCTCGACGACGGCGGCGAGGCGCAGGGTGGGGCTGCTGATGAGTTCAACCACGGCCGTGTAGGCGTGGACGGCAATCACGCGGCCGACCACGCCGCCGCTGAAGACGACGGGGGCGCCGACCGGGATGCCGTAGTTGCGGCCCTTGCGGATGACGAGTTGCTGCCACCAGCCGGAGAAGTCGCGCCGGACGACCCGGGCATGCTCGAAACGGTACTGGCTGTGGGCGGGCAGGCGGAGGAGGTCCTCCAGGCGGCGGATCTCGGCGAGGAACTCGGCGTGCTGCTGGCTGGCCAGTTCGTAGGAGGCGTTGACGCGGGCGAGGTCGCGGCCGGCGGCGATCAGCTCCGTCTTGGAGTGCACCCGCAGGCTCCAGTAATCCTGCAGGTCGCGGAGATAGGAGGCCGGGACTGACACCGGGGCCTGGAGTTCAAAGAAGCTGACGCGCAGGAAGCCCTTGATGACGACGGGCAGGAGGATCCAGACGAGCACGACCACGCCGAGGGTGACGAAGGGACGGGCTTGGTCGAAACGGGGAGGCACGGAGTTGGATTACGTACGGGAATCGGCGGTTGGCGAACCGAAATGGGGGCGGGGGTAACGGAGGGGTCAGGTTGCAGGGCGGGGATTCCGATCCCCGCCTTCGAATGAGTGAAGATGTTCGAGGCGGGGATCGGAATCCCCGCCCTACAAATTCGGAATGCTAAGAGCGCTCAGAATGACAAGGGGGGTCGGGCCCGGAAGTAGGGCAGGTCTTTGACCTGCCCATTTAACGCTGCATCCGCAGGGTGGCACACGAAGGCAGGTCAGAGACCTGCCCTACTTATTGCCCTGCGCCGCGTCAGACGTGCTGCATCAGCCACGCGAGGTCGTTGAGGACCGCGCCGGTGCCGTTGGCGACGGCGGAGAGGGGATCGTCCGAGACCGTGACAGGCAGGCCGGTCTTGTCGCTGAGGAGGCGGTCGATGCCGCGGATGAGCGCGCCGCCGCCGGCCATGACGAAGCCGCGGTCCACGAGGTCGGCGGAAAGCTCGGGCGGGCAGCGTTCGAGGGTCACGCGCACGGCGTCCACGATGGCGGCGATGGTGTCGCTGAGCGCCTCGCGGATTTCCTGGGAGGTGATGTGGATGGTCTTCGGCAGGCCGGCGACGGAATCGCGGCCCTTGACCTCCATGGTGAGTTCCTCGTCCAGCGGGTAGGCCGAGCCCACGCGCACCTTGATTTCTTCCGCCGTGCGCTCGCCGATCAGCAGGTTGTAGGCCCGCTTCATGTAATTGGTGATCGCGGCGTCGAGCTCGTCGCCGGCCACGCGGATGGACTTGGAGAAGACGATGCCGTTGAGGGAAATGATGGCGATCTCGGTCGTGCCGCCGCCGATGTCCACGATCATGTTGGCGGCGGGCTCGTCAATCGGCAGGCCGACGCCGATGGCCGCGGCCATGGGCTCGGGGATCGTGATGACGTCGCGGGCGCCGGCGTGGAGGGCGGAATCCTTCACGGCGCGCTTCTCGACCTCGGTGATGCCGGAGGGGATGGCGATGACGACGCGGGGCGGGGCGCGGAAGGAGGTGTTGGAGACCTTGCGGATGAAGTAGCGCAGCATGGCCTCGGTGACGTCGAAGTCGGCGATGACGCCGTCCTTCATGGGACGGATGGCCGTGATGTTGCCGGGGGTGCGGCCGAGCATGCGCTTGGCTTCATCGCCGACGGCGCGGACCTTGCGGGAGACGGTGTCGAGCGCGACCACCGAGGGTTCACGCAGGACGATGCCCTTGTCCTTTACATAGACGAGTGTGTTGGCGGTGCCGAGGTCGATGCCGATGTCGTTCGAGAAGTAGCCGAGGAGGTTAGCTGCCATGATTTGGGTGGAAAGGGAGGCGCGTTTCCGCCGACGGAAACGAATCGGCGCGCGCGGGGGGTGTCAACGCGGGAATACCGCTGGATAAGCGTCAGGGTCCTAAAATCGTTCTCTTAATCGTTCTCTTTCTCTTTCTCCCGGTTCGATTCCTGACGAAAGAGAAAGATAAAGAGGAAAGAGAAAGAATTGCCCTTACGACTGCGCCGCCTCGCTCAGCAGCGTCTCATCCGTCGCCCGTTCGCCGTCGTTCTTTGGCAGGGGCGGGACGTGGACGTAGGTCGGGTCCTGGCGCTGGCGTTGCAGGATGGACTGGAGGTCTCGCCAGGTGGCCCAGAGGCCGTGGGTGACCGGCGGCAGGTCGTGGGCGATGGCGGCGCGCAGGCGGCCGAGGTTGTAGAACGGCACGGCGGGAAACATGTGGTGCTCCACGTGATACTGCATGTTCCAGTAGAAAAACGCCGGCAGCCAGCTGCAGGTGTACGTGCGGGTGTTGAGGCGGAAGTCGTTCACATCGGAAGACAGCCCGACATGCTGGGGCGCGCCGGTCAGGATGCCCAGCCAGCTGCAGTAGAAGGTGCCGAGGTTGACGATGACGATGAGGAACCAGTGTCCGGTGAGGATGAACAGGGCGGCGAGCGCCAGGTGGCCGAAGACGACGATGCGGGCCCAGCTGATGATTTCGCGCCGGCCCTTCAGGTCGGTCTCGGGCACCACGCGCTGGAGCCACTTGGATTTGAAGAAGCCGTCCTTCGTGAGGTCGCCGGCGGCGGCGGCGAACATGAAGCGGATGTTCTTCCACACCCAGGGCAGGTTCACGGTCAGCGCGGTGAGCACGAACTTGAAGCCGTGCCAGTCGAGGCCCAGGGGCTGCTCGATTTCGCCGTCATGGTCCTTGTGCACGGTGACCTGGTGGTGCCGGATGTGGCTGGCGCGGTAACCCGTGGGATCGAACCAGCCGACGAAGGCGTAGATTTTCAGGAAAAACGTGTTCCAAAACTGGGTGGCAAAGGGGGTCTTGTGGCAGAGCTCATGGCAGGCGATGCCGCCGAAGAAGGTGCCGTTCGTGCCATGGAGAAAGAGCGCGAGCAGCAGCAGCGGCAGGGCCCAGGGCCAGGTCTCGGCGTTGAGCTGCCGGAAGGCGAGGTAGGCGAGGGTGCCGGTGACGGCGAAGAGGCCGATTTGCGGGATGACCTGGGCAAAGGCGCGGGCGTCGCTCTTGCGCATGAGCTCGCTCATGACGGCCTTGTCGACCTTGCAGCGGTACCAGTTGATCTTGATCTGTTCGTTCATGGGGCAATGGGGTGTTAGGATTTATGTTTTAGGTTTTAGGTGGGGTGCAATGCCGCACTTTGAGCCCTGCCGACAGCGGTAGGCAGCCCGCTGGCGGGGAAGGGCGCTTACTCACTTTGGGAAAATTTGAATGCAGTCCTGTAGGGCGTCACCTTGGTGACGCCGATTGGGCCAGCGCAGACGTCATCGCGGTCGAGGCCGGACCAAGGTCCGGCCCTACATCGATCCAAAGGCTCATCGAATGGTTGCTTTCTGAGTAAGCGCTATTCCCCGCTCGCGGGCGCGGCTTGGGCGCGCGCAAGCGCACTGGCCTACAACCGACACCTAACACCTAACACCTTTCACTCCGGCAAGGTGAGCGCCCGCAGGCGCCAGGCGCTGCCGAAGTAGAACGTGCGGCCGATCCACGGGCCGGTGGCCTCGAAGCCGTCGCCGGCGGCGAGGCGGTGGACGACCTCGGTGTCGCAGGTGCCGGGCTTGATGCGGTAGAGCACGTGCTCGGTGCGGCCGTACACGCCGTCGGGTCCGGGGAAGACGCAGAACTGGGCCTGGTCGGACATGACGCCGTAGTCGTCCGGCAGGCTGGATTCGGCGACGGCCTGGCGGGCCGCCACGTCAATCAGGGCGAGCCGCGGCCGGGTTTTTTCCGCGCCCATGGTATTGGCGGCGAAACGGGAATGGCTGAGCTGGGCATAGACCCGGCCGGGGCCGGCCGGGGCCAGGGCCTGGATGCTGGGCAGGTCCTTCAAGCCGAAGTCCCCGGTGTAAACCGCCCGGTCCTCGATGGGATCCCAAAGCACAAAGGCGCCGTTCCGGGCCTTGATCTGGGTGCCGGTGCCGCCCTCGGTGCTGAGGCCGACGAGCAGCAATTTTGACTCGGGCAGCCAGAGCAGGGAGAACGGCGAGCAGTCCGGCACGAGGTGACGGTGGCTGGCGTGCGCCCCGGTTTTCGGATCCAGCCAGGCGAGGGTGCCGCCCCAGAGTCCGTAGTCGGGGAGGGAGGCGATCCACATTTTCTCGGGCACGACCGTGCCGTCGGCCCTGGTGAGCTGCGGCACGATGGCCATGCCCGCGGGGCGGATGCCGATCTGGTCGAGCCGGCCGATGTCGCGCGGATTGGCGGACTCATCGGTGCCGAAGCGGTAGGGCTTTTTCGGGTCGTAAAGCGAGACGCGCGAGTGCGGGTAGGAGGCGATCGCGATCGTGCCATCGCTGAAGTTCCCCATCGTGTAGGCTTCGCCCATGGAGACGCTGCAGCGGCCGAGGTTGGCCATCTCCCCCGTCGCGGGATTGTAGCGGAACAGGTGCTCGGGGAGAAAACTGGAGCCGTAGATGTTCCCGTCGGCCCCGGGGTGCAGCATGAAGATGTTGGAGCCGCCGCCCTCCCAATCGAGCGCCAGCGTGCGCGGAGCGACGGTGGGATTCGTGCTGGTGAGCAGCAGGTGCTTGTAGATGCCGGCACCCTCCTCGCCGTCGGCCCAGGCGGCGAGGAGGCCCTCGGGCATCGGCAGCACTTCCTGGTAGCTGTGCTTGTAGGTGGCGTGGATGCCCGGCATCGCGGGCGGCAGGTAGGTGACCGGCTCGAGCGCGAGGCCGCTGATGCGGAAGTTGCCCTCGTGCGTTTCCAGGTAGAGCCGGCCGTCGAGGCCCTTGTAGAAGAGGATGCGCTGGCTCTTGTCCTCGGGATTCAGGACGGGGCCGAGGGTCTTGCGCTCTCCGGTGGCCGGGTCAACGGCCACGATGTGGGGGTGGGTGAACTTGGTCAGGGCGGCGAGGCTGCCGTCGCAGCCGGAGAGCGGGTAGAGGTATTTGTCCTCGGGATCGACGGAGCCGAGGCGCCGGAATTCACCGGTGGCCGGATCGTATTGCGTGAACGTGCAGCCCGGATAGCCGCCGATCCAGAGCGTGCCGTCGGGCGCCTCGGTGATGCCGGTGGGAAAGATGGCCTGGTCGCCGTCAATCACGCCGAGGTCCTCGAGGCCGCGTTCCGGTTGGGCGGGATCGTAACGCAGCAGGTGGCCGTCGGTGTGGGTGCCGATGTAGAGCAGGCCGGTGCGCGGACTGCGGAAGGCGGAGATGGGGTACTGCTGGACGGCGGACTTGGCGTTGAGTTGCCGGCAGTGGCCGGTCGCCAGGTCGATATCGAGGGCGAACAGGCCGCCGTTGTTCTGGCCCATCGTGGCCAGCAGGGAGGCCTTGCCGTCCGGTCCGCGGCCGGGATGCAGCCGCACCCAGCTGACGGCTTTGACCGGCACGCCGAGGTCGCGCACGGTGACGGAGGGGGAGGAGGTGGGGGCGGGTACGGAGGTCATGGCAGGCAACGGAATGAAAGGCAGAAGAACTTAACCACAGATGGACACAGATTCACACAGATAGATGAAATATCTGCGCGCGGTAAGAAATGATTTTTAGCATCAGGGTAGCTACGAGCGTGAGCGAGTGGAACACATGTTGCGGACGCCAAAACCCACTCGCTCACGCTCGTAGCTACCCGATGGGTTTGGTGCCGAGGATTGAACCCAATCTGTGTGCATCTGTGTTTATCTGTGGTTACCCTTGGTACTCCTCACGGCAGGGTCAGGACGCGGAGGCGCCAGCCGGTGGCGAAGTAGAGTTTATCTCCGACAATGGGGCCGAGCACGTCGATGGAGTTGGGCGTGAACGCGGTGAGCCACACGGTGCCGGGACGCTGCTTCGGCTGGTCGGGTTGCCACACGCGCTCGACGTCGCAGGTGCCGGGTTTGATGCGAAAGATGCAGAAGCCGGTGGCGCCGTAAACGACTCCGCCCGGTCCGACGCGCAGGCAGAAGAGTCCGTGCCAGGAGAGCGGACCGTATTCCTCGGGCAGCCAGGCGGAGGAAACGACGGCGCGCTTTACGGGATCAATGAGGGCGATGCGCGGACGGATATCCGGGGCGCCGGCCGAGAGGATGTGGTCACCGCGTCCCAGCAGGGCATAGACGAGCCCGTTGCCGGCGGGGGCGAGGGCGGTGACGTCGGCGAGATTGTCGATGCCCATGTCGCCGGACCAGACGAGTTCGTCCTTCACCGCATCCCAGAGGGCAAAGGCGCCCTGCAGGCGCGAGATCTTGACCCCGGTGCCGGCCTCGATGCTGAGGCCGATCAGGATTTGTTTCTGTTCCGGCAGGTACAGCAGCGAGGCCGGTGAGGTGTCGGCCACCACCGTGCGATGCGATTTCTTCGCGCCGGTCCTGGGATCGTACCAGGCCAGGGTACCGTCCCGCAGGCCGTAGTCGGGACTGGATCCCATCCACAGCCGGCCGCCCACCTTCGCCGGGCCTTCGGTGGGCAGGTCCGGAGTGGTGATGAGGGCGTTGGGCCGGTAGCTGACGGTGTCGAGGCGGCCCAGGTCCTGCGGGTTGTCGTGGACGGTGCTGCCAAAGCGGACGGGCCGCGCGGGATCGAAGACCGAGAGGCGCGCCTCGGGATAGGAGGCGAGGTAGACTTTTCCGTCGAGGTTCGCGAGCGAGTAGGCCTCGCCGCCGGCGTACGTGTGCTCGCCGAGATCCTCGATGGTGCGGCCGTCGAGCGTGCTGCGAAACAGCCGGTTCGGCATGTAGCTGGAGCCGTAAAGGCGGCCGTCGGGGCCGAGTTCGATGACGTGCAGGTTCGAACCACCACCGACCCAGTCGAGGTGCAGGCGGCGGCTGGGGATGAGCGGATTCTTGTTGGTGAGAAGGAGGTTCCGCGGCGTGCCGACGCCGTTGATGCTGTCGTCGAGGAAGTGGGCGGTCCAGCCGCCGGGCATCTCGGCGGGCTCCTGGTAACTGTGCTTGTACGTGGCGTGGATGCCGGGCATCGGCGCGGGCAGTTCCGTGACCGGTGTGAGGTTCATGCCGTCGATGCGGAATTTGCCCGCGTGCGAGTCGAGGTAGAGGCGGCGGTCGGTGCCCTTGTAGAATTTCAGGAACTGCGACTTGTCGGATGGATCGGTGACGGCCGGGCCGGCCTCGCGGTGCTGGCCGGTGGCGGGATCGATGACCACGAGGTGCGGGCGGACGAACTTGATGATGCCGGCGAGCGAGCCGTCGTCGCCGGCGAGGGGGTAGATGTATTCGTCGGTCTCGTCCTTGCGGCCGTAACGGGTGAACCGGCCGGTGGCGGGATCGAACTTGCTGAGCTGCGCGCCGGGATAGGAGCCGATCCAGATGGCGCCGTCCTCGGACTCGGTGATGCCCAGGCCGAAGGTGCCGGCTGCGTCCACGAGGCCAAGGTCCTCGATGCCGCGCTCGGGATGGTTGGCATCGAAGCGGTGCAAATGCCCGTCCCACGCCGAGCCGAGGTAGAGCACGCCGGTGCGCAGCGAGCGATAGGTGGCAGTGGGGAAGGTTGAAGAGTCGCCGTGGGCGACGGGAAACTGCCGGCATCGGCCCGTCTCCAGGTTCACATCGAGCACGAAGAGGCCGCCATTGTTCTGGCCCATGGACACCAGGAGCGAGGGCCGGCCGTCGCTGGTCTGCCCGGGATGCAGCCGGGTCCAGCTCACGCCCTTGACGGGTATGCCCAGATCCTGCGCGGTGGCGTGGGGGGTGGTCGCGGTGGTCATGCTGAAGGGGAGCGAAAGGAAGAGGAAGGCGAGGGGGAGGCGCACGGGGATGGGGGGATTCAACCGCGAAGGGGCACAATCGAACGCGAAGATGGACCGGGCATTTTTACAGGAGGGCGCAGAGGGAACAGAGGCGGAAATCACCATCTCCTTTGCCGCTGCTTCCTCCGGTGCAATGAATTGGTGGTTCCGTCCCCGGCGGCAACGGGATTTCCTTCTGGTAGGAGCTATTATTCATCACTGCGCACTTGCGAGCAGGAGGGGATTCCGGAAAAATCCGTGGCAATGTCCGCTGCACTCCGTCCCCGTCCCACGCCCGGCCTGGGCGCCGCTGTCATCGGCGCCGAGGAGGAGGCCCTCGTCCTTGATGTGCTCCGCCGCAAGGAGCCCTTCCGCTACTATGGCGCGACCTTCAAGCCGACGCCGCCCATGGTGGTGCAGCTGGAAAAGGAGTTCCGGGAATACATCGGCACCGACTACGCCCTCGGCGTGAGCAGCGGCACCGGCGCGCTCGAGGTGGCGATGGCGGCGATGGGCATCGGCCCCGGCGACGAGGTGATCCTCACGGCCTGGAGCTGGGTGGCCTGCTTCACCGCCATCGTGCGCGTGGGGGCGAAGCCCGTGCTGGCGGAGATTGACGAGTCGCTCAACCTGGACCCCGCCGAGCTCATCCGGCTGGCCACGCCGCGCACGCGGGCGGTGCTGATCGTCCATTATCAGGGCGTGGCGGCGGACATGGACCGCATCGTGCTCGAGGCCCACCGCCGCGGCATCTACGTGCTGGAGGACTGCGCGCAGTCCCTGGGCACGCGCTATCGCGGCCGGCAGATCGGCACCTGGGGCGACATCGCCACCTTCAGTTTCCAGTACAACAAGGTCGCGACCAGCGGCGAGGGCGGCATGGTGACGACGCGCGACCAGCGTCTCTACGAGCGGGCGGTGCGCCTGAGCGATCTCGGCAACTACCGGCCCCAGCACGCGGCCATCGTGCCGGCGCACGAACCGGCCTTTGTCGGCGGGCAGTACCGCCTCTCCGAACTGGCCGGCGCCATGGCGCTGGCGCAGTTGCGCAAGGTGGAGGGCATGTGGCAGCACTGCCATGACCTGCATCAGCGGGTCGTGGCCCGGCTCCAGGGGCTCCAGGGACTCACGCTCCGCCAGATCCCGGACCCGGCGGGCGCCTTCGGTTTCGAACTCTACCTGTTCCTGAAGAACCCCGCGCACGTGGCGCCGTTCCGGGAAAAGCTCGATGCGCGCAACGTCAACTGCGGCGCCCGCACCGGCACCTATCCGCAATACAACCGCGACTACGTGAAGACCGGCCTCGCGCATCATCCGGCGCTGTCGCCGTTCCGCGACATCAAGCCCTGGCCCGCGCCGGGTTACCGGGCCGAGGATTTCCCGCGCACCGAGGATCTGACCAGCCGATTCCTCGCGCTGCCCATCGGGGCGCTCTACACCACGGAGGATGCCGACTACATGGCCGACTGCATCATCGCGGTGCACGGCGAAGTCTGCGGGTAGTAGTGCCGGTCTTCAGCCGGCACTGGTTCGGAAAGTCAAAATACGGTGTAGCGGGCTGAGCGCGGGCTGAAGCACCGCGCTACGAAATCAACGGCGCGTCAGTACCATGCGCCAAACCAGACCGTCGTCGGGATCGAGGGCCTCGCCTTCGCGGATGAAGCCGCACTTGGCCAGCACGCGCTGCGAGGCGAGGTTGTCGGGGCGGACGGTGGCGAACACGTGCGGCGTGGCGGACAACGTGAAGGCCTCTGCCACCATCAGGCGCAAGCCCGTCGTGGCGTAACCTTGCCGCTGGTGCCGGGCGGCGATGCCGTAGCCGATCTCAACGCCGAGAATGTCATCCATCGCATTCTTGAATCCACCCGAACCGACGATGGCGCCGGCCGCTTCCACCCAGAAGAGCCGCGGAGCGAACCATGACGCGGTGGCCGGATGGGCCAGCATGAAGTCGACCGACCGCTGCATCACCGGCACGGGCGGCAAGGCGTCGTCATCGCAATCCCGGCCGGGACTGCGCCACACAGCCGCCCCGTTCGTGATGCTGGCGCGGAGTTCCGCGAGGGTTGGAACGATCAGTTGCATGGGCCTCAACCGTAAGCCCCGATGCCGTGAAAACCGAGCAGGCGTTTGCGGCGCGGTGTGGCGCGGGCGATGACCTCCTCGGGCATGTGGTAATTGACAAACGGCCAGAAACGCTGGGCGACCCACCGGCGGGCGAAAGGCGTCTGGATGACCCAGCGGATGCGGCCGTCGGATACATTCGGTCCGCCCCGGTGCCAGGTCTGGTCGTTCCACAACACGAGGGTGCCGGCGGGTCCGCAGGAATTCACGAGGGTGCGGCCTTCATAGGTGGGATTGCCGTGGGCGTCGTTGTCCGACTCGCGCGGTGAGCGGCCGGCCCGGTGGCTGCCGGGGATGAACTGCGTCGGCCCGAGCGCCTCGTCCACGTCGCAGAGATAGTAATTCATGTTGATCGTGTACACCGGCATCGGGATGCGCGGATCGAGTGTCACGCCTTCCGGGATGGGAAAGCGGCAGGCGTCGTCGAGATGCCAGAAGGTGATCGTCTTGCCCGGCGAGGTGCGCAGGCCGGTGTGGGCGATGAGGTGGCAATCCTCGCCCAGGACCGCGTCGATGAATTCGGCGATGCCGGGATGATCGATGAGGCTGTCGAATTCCGGGCCATGCTCGAAGAGCTTGGGCCGCCAGATTTCCTGCATGTGATAAATGTCGGCCTCCGGACTGTGCCGGGAGAAGACGCGTTCCAGCGCGGTGCGGCAGGTGGTGACCTCGTCGGGTGAAAGCAGGCCGGGGAGGACAAGAAATCCGTCGCGGTGAAACTGGGCGAGGATTTCGGGCGTGGGTTTGATGATGCGGCTCATGGTGGGGAGGGGCGGGGGCTGAAGATGCCGGCGCGCGGAGCGCTGGCAAGCCGCGGGCGGGAGGGGGCAGATGTAGGGCGGGGATTCCGATCCCCGCCTTCATAGCCTTGGCGAAGGAGGATCCCCGCCTTCGACCCCACGCTGAATTCCAATCTTTCTCTTTCCTCTTTCTCTTTATCTTTCTCCGGTTTGGGCCTTTCCAAGGCAGGAGAAAGAGAACGATAAAGAGAAAGAGTAAGATGGGATTCTGGAGCGAAATGAAAAAGGCGGGGATCGGAATCCCCGCCCTACATTAATCAGCGAAGCTGCGCCCTACTTCGCCAGGCGCTCGGCGACCGTGCGGATGGCGCGGCCGACCTTCTCGATGTAGCGGTCGCTCATCGCCTGGTTGAGCGGCATGGTGATGCCGTCCTCCAGGATCGCCGCGGCGACGGGGCAGCTGACCTGGCGGTAATCCATGGTGGTGAGGCCGCAATCGCGGACCGGCCACGCGCCGCCGAAGAAATTGTGATTTTGGAATACCTTGTAGCGATAGACCGGCATCGGGATGTAGCCGGCGTTGGCCGCCACGCCCTGGGCGCGGAGCTCGGCCACGAACTCGGCGCGGGTGCATTTCAGCACGGCCGGGTCGATGCGCATGAAATAGAACCAGTAGCTGTGATAGTTGCCCTCGCGCGTGACGGGCGGGAGCACGCCGGGGAGGTCCTGCAGGAGCGAGGTGAGCAGCGAACCCGCGCGGTTGCGGCGGGCGACGATGTCGTCGAGCTTGCCGAGCTGCGCGACGCACACGGCGGACTGCGGCTCGCTCATGCGGTAGTTGGGCGCGAGTTCCTCGGGGTCGCGCGTGCCGCCGGCGCGGTCGTAGCACTTGTCACCCCACTTGGAGAGGCCGGCGCCATAACGCTCGGAGTTCGTGCCCACGATGCCGCCGTCGCCGCAGGCGATGTGCTTGAAGTCGTTGAACGAATAGCAGCCAAAGTCACCCATCAGGCCGACCGGCGTGCCCTGGTGGCGGGAGCCCCAGGACTGCGCGCAGTCCTCGATCACCGCGAGGTTGTGCTCCTTCGCGATGGCGAGGATCGCGGTCATGTCGCAGGGATTGCCCGCGAGATGGATGGCCATGATGGCCCGGGTCTTCGGGGTGATGACGCGGCGGATCGAGCCCGGGTCCATGTTGTAGGTGCGCGGATCGAGGTCGGCGAAGACGGGCACGCCCTGCTGGTAGAGGACGCCGATGACCGAGCCCATGTCGGTGATGGGCGAGACGATGACTTCCTCGCCCGGGCGGAGCCGGAGGGCGCCGACGGCGATGTGCAGGGAGGCGGTGCCGGAGGAGCAGGGGAACAGGTTCTTGAACGGGTAATGCTTCCGGAAGTCCGTGAGCAGCGCGTTGGTCTGGGGCCCGTTGTAGTAGAACAACGACGGCTGCTTCACCATGGCGGCGAGGCGCTCGAGTTCGGCGTCGCCCCAGCGCACGGGCTGCGGCACGGGTTCGTCAACGATCGGGGAGAGGACGGGCGGGGGAGTGGACGTGGTGCTCATGGTGGTACGGGGATCAGAGTTTGAAGAAACGCCGGGCATTGTCCGCGCCGATCAGCGCCTTGGCTCCAGCGGGGATGTGGGCGCAGCGCAGCTTGTCGACATTGCCGCGGGTCGAGAGCAGGGGGGTGCAGGTCCCCAGCATGAGCCGGCGGGCGGGGAAGGTCCGCAGCATGACCTCGAGGACGTTGGTGATCTCGCAGAAGGCGATCTCGGCCGAGAAGTTTTTGTACTTGGGCGCGAGTTTATCGATCTCGCCCTTGTAGATGCCCGAGAACAGGACGTGGTGCTTCGGATTGCGCGCGAGAAACGCGTCCATCTGCTTCACCGGCACACCCTTGATGCGCAGGGCGAAGTATTTGTGGCGCTCGTCCTCGAGGCGGACGTTGACGATCAGGCGCAGCCCGGCGTCGGCGATGGCGGCCATGAACGCATCGAGCTTCCGCGCGCCGAGGGAATAGTTGTGGTAGTTCGGGAAGATCTTCACTGCGCGAATCGGGCCGGCGGCCAGGCACTCCGCGAGCTGCTCGCGCCAGTTGGCGAGCGCGGGATTGATGACTGGCACCGGGAGCAGGCCGGCTGTCTTTTTCACGGCGGCGAAGAGCTTCCGGTTGGTGACCATCGGTTCCGGTTGGAAGACGGCGCCCAGGTGCGAGACGAGGGCGCGCCGGACGCCGCTGGCGGCAAGGTGCGCGGCGAGCTCGGGACCGGTGCGGTCCGGGACAGGGGTGAACGGCCACGGGCCGAGGTTGACGTTGGTATCGATGAGTTGCACGGCGGTAAAGTGGAGGGACTTTTGGTTTATTCTGTCATTCTGAGCGGAGCGAAGAATCCAGGGCGATGTCCGCGGGCGGGGCGGAACTGGTTTCTTCGCTTGGCTCAGAATGACAAAGTGGGGACTCAGTTGAGGTTGAGATTGAGCAGGCGGGCGGTGTTGCCGAAGAGCATCTTCTGCTTGTCGGCGGCGGAGAGCTTGGTGTCGAGGATGCGGCCGATCGTGCAGCTGTTCTCGCGGATGGGGAGGTCGGAGCCGTAGAGGACGTGGTCGGCGCCGATGTGCTCCGCGGCGAACTCGATCAGGTACTCCTCGGGGTAGCCTCCGGACGTGTCGATGTAGAGGTTGGGCAGGCCCTTGGCCTCCAGCACGCCGCGGAAGCCGATGCCGGTGAGGTGGGCCATGATGACCTTCACGTCGGGGTTGCGCCGGGCGAAGAGGGCCGTGTCGGCCGGGTCGCTCTGGTGCTGGCGGTCCTTGATGTTCGTGGTGCTCCAGCTGTGCTGCAGCACGGGGAGGTTGAAGGTGCGGGCCACCTTGGCCACATGCCGCATGGCGGGGTGGGAGGAGTTGTTGGCGATCTCAAGCTTGATGCCGCGGAAGCCCGGGACGGCCAGGCAGCGCTCGGCCTCGGCCATGTTGGCACGCTCGCCCAGCAGCGGGTTCAGGTAGATGAAGCCCGTGAAGTAGTCGGGCCGCGCCTTCACCACCCTGATGGTGTCGTTGTTGATCTTGCGCAGCTGCTCCGCGTTCGGCGTGGCGCCGTAGAGCAGCACGTCGCCGAGCACGATCATGTGCACGATGTTGTGGCGGCGGCCGTGGGCGATGACGCGGTTGAGGCTGGTGGGTTTGCCGAACAGGCTGAGCCCGCGGAAAACCGGATGGGTATGGACGTCGATGATACGCATGATGGAGGAGGGGAGTTAAAGGCTAGCGTTGGGAGAACATAGTGACAAGCGCCGGGAATCCGCCTAGCGAGGAGGGGCGATGCCCAAAGTCCCCGCCAAGCCTTCCCGGAAAATCCTGCCGGCCCGCGACCGGCTGCTGCGCGCGGCGATGACCTGCTTTGCGCGCGCCGGCTATTACGGCACGACGGTGGACGAGATCGTGACGGCGGCGGCGGTGAACAAGCGGATGGTCTACCACTACTTCGGCGACAAGGAGCGGCTCTACCACGCCGTGCTGGCGGAGGCCTACCGTTCCCTGGAACTGGTGGAGATCGACACGCTCTCGCACCGCACGGACTTCGACGCGCTCACCGCGGAGATCGTGCGCACGTACTTCAACTTCCTGCGCGACCATCCGGATTTCGTGCGCCTCCTGCTCTGGGAAAACCTCAACGACGGCGCGGGGCTGGCGAAGGCGGACTTCCGGCTCAGCAAGGACCCGATGCTCACCGCCCTCAGCCGGCTGCTGCGCGACGGCATCGCCGCGGGCCGCATCCGCGCGGACATGGATGCGCGTTACCTGCTGATCAGCCTCATCGGCCTCTGCCTCATCTACAGCTCGAACCGCTACACCCTGTCGCAGTCCCTGCGGCTGGACCTCGGCTCGGAGGCCGTGCGCGAGGCGGGCATCCGGCATGTCACGCGGCTGCTGCTCGACGGCATCAAGGCCCGGGACTGACGGCCGGTCCGCCGGGTGACCGGATCGATGGGGGAGGGATGCCGTGCAAGCCGCCATTGCGCCCGTAACGTGGAGCCCGGCCGGAGGGGAAGCGAGCGTAAAGTAACTAAAAGGTTACTTGAGGTTTGACCTGCCCCTTTCGCGCTGTTGGATACCGCCACCCCCGGCCTTGTACGGCGGGTCACGTCCGTCCATCGTCCCTTTCCCATGGCCAAAACTCCACTCACCGATCACGAGATTGAAACCCTGCTTTCCGAGCCGACGCCCGGCGCCATCGAGGCGGTGCGGGCGCTGGACGGCGACTTCATGGTGCTGGGCGTGGGCGGCAAGATGGGCACCTCGCTGGCCGTGATGCTGCGCCGGGCGCTCGATGCCGCCGGCAAGTCCGCCAAGGTCTACGGCGTCTCGCGCTTCAGCCGGCCCGCGGCGAAAACCGAACTGGAAAAATTCGGCATCATCCCGGTGTCCTGCGACCTCGCCGACCCGCTGCAGGTGGCGAAGCTGCCCGAGGTGGCCAACGTCGAGTATCTGGCAGGCCAGAAGTTCGGCACCGACAGTGCGCCGGACGAGACGTGGATCCAGAACACCGTCGTGCCTTCCCTGGTGGCGCAGAAATTCCGCGCCTCCCGCATCGTGGTCTTCTCGACCGGCTGCGTGTATCCCTTCGTGCCGACCGGCGGCCCGGGCAAGGGCGCGACCGAGGCGACCCCGGTCGCCTTCCTCGGCGAATACGCCAGCACCTGCGTGGGCCGCGAGCGGGTGTTCACCCACTACTCGCGGAAGTACGGCACGCCGCAGCTGATGTTCCGGCTCAATTACTCGGTCGAGCTGCGCTACGGCGTGCTGGTGGATGTCGCCACCCGCATCCTGGCCGGCGAGCCGATCGACGTCACGATGGGCTATTTCAACCTCATCTGGCAGGGTGACGCCTGCGCCCGCGCCATCCAGTGCCTGCAGCAGGTCGCGAGTCCGCCGAAGCTCCTCAATGTCACCGGCGCCGAAAAGTTGTCCATCCGCGCCGTGGCCGAGCAGTTCGGCCGGCTCCTCGGTAAACCCGTGAAGCTCACCGGCCAGGAGGCGGAGGCCGCCTGGATCTCCGACGCCAGCGAATCCGTCCGGCTCTTCGGTCCCACGACGGTGTCATTGGACCGGATGATGCAGATGATCGCCGACTACCTCCAGGCCGGCGGCAAGCTCCTCGGCAAGCCCACCCATTTCGAAACCCGCGACGGAAAATTCTGAACCGACCATGGATCTGCGTACACACCTACTCGCCGGCCACGTCATCCCTGCGCAACCCCTGGCGCTGGATGCGAACCGCAAATTCTCCGAGCGCCACCAGCGCGCGATCACCCGCTACTACGTCGCGTCCGGTGTCGGCGGCCTTGCCGTGGGCGTGCACTCCACCCAGTTCGAGATTCGCGAACAGCATTACGGCCTGTTCAATCCCGTGCTCGAGCTGGCTTCGCGCACGATCGACGAGGAACTCGCGAAGCGCCCGCGCCCCTTCATCAAGATTTCCGGCCTCTGCGGCCGCACCGAGCAGGCGCTGGCCGAGGCGGAGACCGCGCTCGGCTATGGTTACCAGGCGGGCCTGCTGAGCCTTTCCGCCTACAAGAACGACACCGAGGACACCATGATCGACCACTGCCGCCGCGTGGCGGAGACGATCCCCGTGGTGGGCTTCTACCTGCAGCCCTCGGCCGGCGGCCGGCTGCTGGGCTATTCCTTCTGGCGGCGGTTTGCCGAGATCCCGAACGTCGTCGGCATCAAGATGGCGCCCTTCAACCGCTACCAGACGATCGATGTGATGCGCGCCGTGGCCGAGGCCGGCCGCGACGACATCGCGCTCTACACCGGCAACGATGACAGCATCGTCGTGGATCTTTTCACGCCGTTCACCTTCCAGGCCGGCGGCAAGAAGGTGACGCGCCGCATCGTGGGCGGACTCCTCGGCCACTGGGGCGTGTGGACCAGTGCGGCGGTCAAGATGCTGAACGACATCAAGCAGGCCCGCCAGAGCTGGCAGATCGACGTCAAGTGGCTCGACACCTCCATTGCCGTGACCGACATGAACGCGGCCCTCTTCGACGCCGCCAACAAGTACGCCGGCTGCATCCCGGGCATCCTGGAAGTCCTGCGCCGGCAGGGCCTCGTCCCCTCGATCAACTGCCTCAACCCGCACGAGAAGCTGTCCCCCGGCCAGGCTGAGGAACTCACGCGCGTCTGCCAGGCCTACCCGCAATTGACGGACGACGCCTTTGTGGCGGCCAACCTGGACAAGTGGTTGGGTTGAGGCCTGATGAACTCCAATCCCGCCTCCTGCGAGGAACTGCTCGCGCAGTTGATCGCGCACAACACCGTGAATCCGTTCTTCGGCGGACCGGTGGGCGGCGAGGCGGCGTTGATCGCCCACCTCGAAAAACTCGCGCACGGCTGGGGCCTGAAGACCCGGCGCTGTCCCGTGCCCGGCGGCGGCGAGAACCTGCTCATCACCTGCGAGGTCGCGCCGGAGGCGCGCTGGCTGCTCTTCGAGAGCCACCTCGACACCGTGAGCGTCGCCGGCATGACGGTGGACCCCTTCAAGGTGACGGTGACGGCCGACCGCATCCACGGCCGCGGCACCTGCGACACCAAGGGCTCCGGCGCGGCGATGTTCTGGGCGCTGCAGGATTATGCGCGCAGCGCGGTGCGGCCGCACAACGTGGCGATGGTCTTTGCCGCCGACGAGGAGGCGCGCATGACCGGAGCGCAGGCCTTTGCCGCGCAGGAGCTGAAGGAATTTCTGCCCCGGCTCGACGGCGTGATCGTGGGCGAGCCGACCTCGATGCACCCCGTGACGGCGCACAACGGCGTCATCCGCTGGCGCACCACCACCCGCGGCCGCGCCGCCCATTCCTCCGTGCCTTCGAACGGCCGCTCCGCCATCACCGCGATGTTGCGGGTCGTCGAGACCCTCGAATCCCGCTACGTGCCGACCGTGACGAAGAGCCACCCGATGACCGGCCGCGCAGCGTTCAGCGTGAACGTCATCCGCGGCGGCACGCAGGTGAACATCATCCCGGAGAAGTGCGAGATCGAGTGCGACCGCCGCACCGTCCCCGGCGAGACCGCGGCCCAGGTGCTGGCCGAGCGCGAAGCCATGCTGGCCGGGCACGCGGTGGAGCACGACCAGCTCTATGTGGTGCCCTCGATGGGCGACGAGCTTTCGCACGGTTTGCTCGCCCGGCTGCAGCCGCTGCTGGCGGCGCAGGGACTCGACGGCACGGGCCGCGGCGCGCCCTATGTGACGGATGCCAGCCACTACTCCGCGATCGGGGCGCCGACACTGGTGCTAGGACCCGGCCACCTCGGACAGGCCCACACCAAGGACGAGTATGTGGAGCGCACCCAACTCGACCTGGCGCAGAAGATTTACCGCGGCTTGATGTCGGCCCGATGATGCAGGCCATGCGCATCGCCCGTTAAGCTGGTCGAATTCGGGATTCTGATTGGCGTGAAGGAGCCAGCTCAGAGCCGAAGGCGTCGCTCGGCGCCCAGGGCGCCCCAGCGGTGCGCCCCAACCTGCTGCAAGCAATCGCTTAAGATCAACGACTTCTTTGGATGAGCTCCACTCTCGCCGCTTCAACGACTGCTGATCTGGAAAAGGCCCTGACCGGGCTTCGCGCCGGCGAACGCACGGCCCTCGCCGCGTGGATGCGGCGCCATCTCTTCGGCCATGTGCTCCCGTTCTGGGAGCGCCATGCCTTTGATCCCGCGGGCGGGCTGTGCACCTGCATCAGCGACGACGGCCGGATCCTGAGCGGCGACAAGTGGCTCTGGAGCCAGTGGCGCGCGGTCTGGGTGTTTGCCCGGATCTACAACACCCTCGACCGCAATCCCGTCTGGCTCGAGCGGGCCCGCGGCATCGCGGCGTACTGCCTGCGCCATGGCTGGCTGGAAAAGGAGCAGGGCTGGGCCCTCCTCCTCGCGCAGGACGGGCGCGTGCTGCGCGGCTATGAAAGCATCTACGTGGACGGCTTCGCCATCTACGGTCTCAGTGAGCTGTACCGCGCCACGGGCGACGCGGAAATCCGCCGCTGGCTCGTACGCACGGCCGACGCGGTGCTCGTGAAACTCGCGCAGCCCTACGACACGCTGCCGCATTTCCCCTATCCGATTCCCCCCGGGGCCAAACCGCATAACATTCCCATGATCTGGTCGCTCAAGTTTGCCGAGATCGGCGCCCAGCTCGGCGAGGAGAAATACCTGCAGGCGGCCCGGCGGTTCGCGGACGAGATTTTCCTGCTCCATTATGATGCGAAGACGGATTGCCTCCGTGAATATGTGCGCCTGGACGGCGGCCCCTTCGACGGACCCGCGGGCAAGGTCGTCGTGCCCGGCCACGTGATCGAGGACATGTGGTTCCAGCTCGACGTGCTCGTTCACACCGGCCGGGACCCGGCCCGCGCCGCGCTCGCGCACCACCTGACGCTGCGGCACCTGGACCTCGGGTGGGACCGCGAATTTGGCGGCCTCCGCCTCGCCGTGAACATTGATGGCAGCGAGCCCGTGGCGTGGGGTTTTGCCGACTCCAAGCTCTGGTGGCCGCACACCGAGATTCTGATTTCCACCCTGCGCGGTTGGGACGAGACGCGTCAGACCGTATTTCTCGACTGGTATGAAAAGGTCTGGCACCTGTGCCTTGAGCGCTATGTGGACTGGGAAAACGGCGAGTGGCGGCAAAAGCTGAACCGCGATTTCACGCCCATGGCCGGCGTCGTCGCGCTGCCCGTGAAGGATCCCTTTCATCTGCCCCGCAGCCTGATCCTGCAGATCGAGATGTTGGAAAAGCCGCTTGCGCGCTGAAATTCATCAACGCATAGCCCTTTCTTCATTCCATCCGTCTCAATATGGGTAGCGCCCGGCCTCCGGACGGACGTTTCGCTGGCGGACAATGAACCGCCCGTCCGGAGGCCGGGCGCTACCCAAAGCACTTCACCCCAACCACACCATGACCCCAAAGATCGACCTCGCCATCATCGGCGCCGGCCATAACGGCCTCGTCGCCGCCACCTATCTCGCCCGGGCCGGCCTCAAGGTCCGCGTGTACGAGCGCCGCGCCGGCTTCGGCGGGGCGACCCTCCAGGAGGAACTGTGGCCGGGCTACACTTTCTCCACCGGCGCGCACCTCCTGCATTCCGTGCCGGCCGTGATCGTGCGGGATCTGCAGCTCAAGGAACGCGGCCTGCAACTGGTGCCGCGCGACGAGGCGTTCTACCTGCACGCCGACGGCACCTACCATGGCAACATTGCCGTGGACCGGCCGAACAACCGCGTGGGCCGTTCCAAGCTCACGCCGGCGGAACTGACCGGGCTGGAACGCTACAACCAATTCAAACAGGAGCTCGTCGGGCTCGTGCGGCCCTACCTGCTGCGCACGCCGCCGACGCTCGCCGAACTGCAGGCCCGCGCCGCCGGCACCCCCGCGGCGGAAACCCTGCGGCTGGCCACGACCATGCGGTTGTGGGAGTTGCAGGATCATTTTTTGCCCACCGAGCGGTTGCGCGAGGCCTTTGCCACCGAGGCCTCCGCCGTCATCGAAAATCCGCTCGCCTTCGCCCTGGCCTACGGGGCCATGGATGCGCCCGATCCGCTCACGGGCGAGCGCGGGCCGTTTGGATTTGTGCGCGGCGGCATGGGCCGCTTTGCGGAATTGCTCGTGGCCGCCGCCCGCGAAGCCGGGGTGGAACTGGAGGATAACCGCCCGGTGGAACGCATTCTGGTGGAGCAGGGCAGGGCCACCGGTCTGCGTTTCAAGGATGGGGCGGAGGTGCGCTGCGGGCTCGTGCTCTCCTGCGCGGATCCCAAGGTGACGTTCCTGCGCCTGCTGACCGATCAGGATGTTGATCCCCAGCTCCGGCGCCGCGTGGACGGACTCATCAGCCACGTGAGCTGTTACAAGCTCCTCGCCGCCGTCTCCGAACTGCCGCGCTGGAAGGCCTGGGATGGCGCCGATCCCGACGAGCCTTCGCGCGGCTCCATGCAGCTCGACATGACCCGCGACATCGTGCGCGAGTGCTACGCCGACCTCGCCGCGGGCCAGCCACCGCGCCGGCCGATGCTGAGCTTCAACGTCCCTTCCATGCTCGATCCGACCCTCGCGCCGGCCGGGCATCACACCGCCTCCATCTATATCTACCCGGCCCCGGCGAAACTGGCGCAGGGCACCTGGGCGGAACGCAAGCGCGCGGTCGCGGAGTCCATCATCGATTACATCACCGGGTTCGCCCCGAATTTCCGCCGTTCAATCATCAACTACGAATTCCGCACGCCCCAGGATTTGGAAAGCCGCCTGGGCCTGACGGACGGCTGCATCTGGCACCTGCAACACACGCCCGAGCAGATCCTCGGCGGCCGGCCGCTGCCCGAGCTGGCCAACTATCGCACTCCCGTGCGGGGACTCTATCTCGGCGGATCGGGCCAGCACCCGGGCGGCGAGGTCAGCGGCATCCCCGGCCACAACGCCGCGCAGGAAATCCTGCGCGACCTCGGCAAAGTGTGACTCACCCGGCGAAGATTTAACCACGGATTGCACGGATATCACGGATTTGGACCAAGGCATGGCCGCAAGAGGCACAAAAGGCACATAAGCAATCCGGGTCTGGACATGAACCATAAGCCATAAGCAATAACCAATAAGCCATCTCTCCCCCATGAAACTCGGCCTCGGCCTCTACCGCCATCAACTCAACGACGAGCATTTCCGGTTCGCCGCGCAGGCCGGCTGCGAGGCGCTGGTGATCCATCTGGTGGATTACTTCAACCAGGGCGGCACCAACACCGCCAAGGACCAGCCGACCGGCGACCTGGCCGGGTGGGGGCGGGCGGGCGACCCCGCCAAACTGTGGGAGGAGGACTACCTGCGGGATGTGGTGCACCGCGCCGGTCAACACGGACTCAAGATCGCCGCGATTGAGAATTTTGATCCGGCGCACTGGTCCGACGTGCTGCTCGATGGTCCGCGCAAGGCCGAGCACTTGGAGAACATTCGCACTATCATCCGCCGCGTGGGCGCGGCCGGCATCCCCTGCATCGGCTACAACTTCAGCCTCGCCGGCGTGGCGGGGCGGGTGCGCGGACACTTTGCCCGCGGCGGCGCCGAGGCCGTCGGCATGGATGGCCCGGTGGATGATCCGATCCAATCGGGCATGGTCTGGAACATGCGCCTCACCGAGCGGCTCGGGCCTGGCACGATGCCGCCCTGCACGCCGGAGCAGCTCTGGCGGCGCCTGAAGGATTTTCACGACGCCGTGCTGCCCGTGGCCGAGCAATGCGGCGTGGCGCTCGCGGCGCATCCCGACGATCCGCCGATGCCCACGATCCGGTCGACACCCCGGCTCGTTTACCAGCCGCAGCTCTACCAGAAGCTCATCGACCTCTCGCCGAGCCGCGCCAACCAGTTGGAGTATTGCCTCGGTTCGCTCGCGGAGATGACCGAGGGCGACCTGTACGAATATACCGACAGTTACAGCCGGCAGGGCCGCATCGCCTACGTGCATTTCCGCAATGTCCGCGGCAAGGTGCCCACCTACAAGGAGACCTTCGTGGACGATGGTGACATCGACATGCTCCGCATCGTGCGGATCCTGCACCGCAACGGCTACCAGGGCGTGCTCATCCCCGACCACGCGCCGCAGATGACCTGCAGCGCCCCCTGGCACGCCGGCATGGCGTTCGCCCTCGGCTACATGCGCGCCGCGCTGCAGGCGGTGCGGCAACAGAACGGCTGAATATTTTGGAACGCTTATCTTCGCTGATCTGCGCTCATCCAGAAAGCCAAACCATTTTTAGCCGCAAAGAACGCAAGGAGCGCAAGAATCAGAACCAAGCTTAGGACCGGGATCTTTGCGTTCCTTGCGTTCTTTGCGGTTAAATTGGATTGGATATTGATCAGCGCTGTCCAGCGTTCCCCGGATTTTCCCCATGCACACACCCGCACCCTTCTCCCTCACCGGTCAGACCGCCCTCATCACCGGCGGCGGCACCGGCATCGGCCTTGCGGCCGCCAAATGCCTCGCCGCCTGCGGGGCCCGCGTGATCGTCGCCGGCCGGCGCGAGAAGGAACTCGCCGCCGCCGTGGCCGCCATCGGGCCGGCCGCGTCCGCGCAGGTGCTTGACGTCGGCGACCTTAAGTCCATCCCCCGCATCGTGGCGGAATTGGGCGCCAGACGCACGGCCCCATCGGCATCCTGTTCAACAATGCCGGCATCAACCTCAAGAAGCCCTTTGCCGAGACGAACGACGCCGAGCTGCTTTCGCTCCTGCAGACCAATGTCGTCGGCGCGAATTCCCTGACTCACGCCCTGCTGCCCCAACTGCGGGAAAGCGGCCGCGGCAGCGTGGTCTTCACCAGTTCGATGGCGGCGATTTTCGGCCTGCCGAAGGTCACGGCCTACTCGATCGCCAAGGCCGCGCTCTCCGGCGCGGTGCGGTCGCTCGCGGCCGAGCTCGGCGAATACAACATCCGCGTCAATGCGGTCGCCCCGGGCTGGATCGAAACCGAGATGACCCGCAAGGCTTTCGAGCACGACCAGCCCCGCAAGCAGAAGATCCTCAACCGCACCCCGCTCGGCCGCATGGGCGAGCCCGCCGACATCGGCTGGGCCGTGGCCTACCTCTGCTCCCCGGCCGCAAAGTTCGTCACCGGCACCATCCTGACGGTGGACGGCGGCGCGAGCATTGGTTTCTGAAGGCTTGGGTAGGAGCCTGCTTGCAGGCGATGGGGGCATTGTAGGGCTGGACTCGTGGGCCGATTGGCCTCGTTGCGCTATCAGGCTGCACCAAGGTGCAGCCCTACAGGTCGGGACAGTGTGCCCATCGCCTGCAAGCAGGCTCCTACCTCAAATACCCCTGAGCTGCACCGATAATGCTCACTGCATGAACTTGCCGCCGTCCACGACCATGTTCTGTCCCGTGATGCCGCCCGCACAGCGCGAGAGCAGGAAAAGGGTGAGGGGCGTCACCTGTTCCTCGGTCAGCAGGAATTTCAAGGCCTGCGCCTTGAGCAATTCCGCGCGATCCCGCGGGGTCGCATGCTCGCGCCGCTGCTTTTTCGTCATGATCCAACCGGGTGAGACCGCATTGACGCGGATCCCGCGCGGCCCGAGTTCGCGGGCCAGGGAACGCGTGAAGCCCACGCCGCCGGCCTTGCTGGCATTGTACAGGGTGAAGGGCGCCAGCCCGAGCAGGTAGTTGGTGGTGGCGATGTTCACAACCGCCCGCCCCGTGCCGCGCAACAGCGCCGGGAGCGCGGCCTGTGTTACCACAAATAAGGGCCGGAGATTGACCGCCATCAACCGGTCGAAATCCTCCACCGTGGCCCGCTCGAAACTGATGCGGGGATCGATGGCGGCGTTGTTGACGAGATAGTCGATGCGTCCCTTGAACCCGGCGGCCTGCTGCACAAAGGCGCGGGCCGCGTCATTGTCGCGCAGGTCGGCCTGGACGAAGTGGGCCCGCCGTCCCAGCGCGCGGGCGACCGCCTCGCCTTTCGCGCGGGTGGAGGCGCAGAAAAACACGTCCGCCCCGAGGTTCACCAGCGTCTGCACCAGATGGCGTCCGAGCCCGTCCGATCCGCCCGTCACGACTGCAACCTGGCCGGCGAACTCACCCGGGGAGATCACGGGTGGCGTTGGGATGGCGGGGCGTCTCCGCTTCCGGGCGGAGGGATGCAGGGTGCGTTTCACGGGTGGATGATCACTTTGTTGCGAACGGTGCCGTCCATGACGGCGAGGGCGGCGTCCATTTCCTCAAGTTTGAACCGGTGGGTCACGATCCGGCCCGGATCGACCAGCTGCCGCTCCATCAGGCGGATCGCATTCTGCATCGCGAGCGGGGTGGTGCCAAAGCTCGCGTCCATCCGGCCCTCGAGAAAATGGGTCAGGCCGCCGTCGAGCTCGAATTTCTCATGGGTCGTGATGCCGAAAAGGTTCCATTTTGTGCCTCGGCGGCGCAGGTCCACCATCAGCCGCACGGCGCCGATCGGTCCGGCCGCCTCGACCACGAGATCCGGACCTCCTGGGATAATGCCATAGACCCGTTCCCGCGCCTGGCCATCGCTGTTGTCCACGGCATGCGTCGCCCCGAAGCGCAGGGCGTTCTCCCGGGCGTGCGCGCTGTTGTCGACGGCGATGAGCCGGCCCGCGCCGGCGGCGCGCGCCACCATCAGGCAGAGCAGGCCGATGCTGCCGACGCCGATGATGACCACGTCGTCGCCGACCTTCATTTCGCTGTATTGGACGACGCCCTTCCACGCGCCGCTCAGTGGTTCCGTCAGGGCCGCGGCGTCGAAGCTGATGTTCGCCGGCTTGTGAAAGAGGCACTGCTCCTTGGTCCGCATGTATTCGGCGAAGGCCCCGGCCCAGACATCCTCCGGTCCATCCCCGCCGGTCGTGAAGGCCGTGTCGCAGTAGTGCGTGTTGCCCACGCGGCAATGCTCGCAATAGCCGCAATAGCCCGAGGGCTGGCAGATGACTTCATCGCCTTCCTTGAAGTGCAGCACCCCGGCGCCGATCGCGGTCACAACCCCGGCAGGTTCGTGTCCGGGAATGAAGGGGAATTTCACGTTCCGGCGGATGCCGCGGATCGCCTTGTAGTCGGTGGCGCAGATGCCGCACGACTTGATCCGCACCACCACCTCGTCGGGAGCGCGGGGCTCGGGACAAGGCACTTCCTCGATGCGGAGGTCGTCTATCTTGTGCAGGACCGCGGCTTTCATGGTTTTCATGGGGTAGCGGGATTCCGGGAGGCGGGGCACAGTACGGCAAGCTATTGTGGTTAATGACCTGAACCTTTGCGGTGTGATGGTCCTATCCGGCAAATTCCAATTGCGCCCGTGTTTTAACCGGACTGAGACCCAGGCTGAGCAGCAGGGCCAGCACCAACAGGGCAACTTCGCAGGCAAACAGGCTCGTGTAGGCAGCCAAGGCGCTGCCCGTGGCCACGCGCATGATGTCCACGATCACGCCGCCCATCAGGCTTCCTACCGCGTGGCCGACCATGTTGGCCATGCCCCAGACGCCCATCAGCAGTCCGGCACGCTCGGGCGTGGTGAATTCAACGACGCTTGAAAGCATGCCCGCGCCGGTGAGGCCGGCGCAGAAACCGAGTGCCAGGACCATCCACCGGAACGCCTCCGGGGCGCCCGCCAGCCCGACGACGCCCACGCCGCTGAAAACCAGAATGCTCAGGACCAGGCCGATCCGCATCAGTCGCAGGGGCCCCAGCCAGCGCAGGAGCAGCAGGCCGGAGAGCAGCATCGCCGCCAGGACGCCCAGCCCCCAGAACATCGTGAGCCGCGTGGTCTGGCCGACGCTCAGCTTCAGCACCAGCGCACCGTACGGCTCGAGCAGGACATCCTGCGCCAAGGTGCCGGTGAACGTGCAGATCACCACCACGAAGAGCCGGCGCACCTGCGGATCGGCGAACACGTAATCCTGCAACACCGAGGCAAAGGGCTTGTCCCGCACCCGGTCCGCGCGCTCCACGGCGGCGAGTTCTGCTTCCTGTCCCGGTGCCGCCACGAGCGTCAAAACCACCACGGCCAACGCCACGCCGCCGGCGACCAGCGATAACCGCGCCGGATCATAATGCTCCATCGCCCGGCCGATGAAGCCGGCTCCCGCCACCGCGCCCAGCAGGGTGGCCACTTCGTAAAGCGTCATCGCCCGGCCCCGCCGGTTGCCGGTGAATTTCTCCGCCACCAGCGCCTGGTAGCTGTTGTGCGCCAGATTGCGGCCGATGCCGTACAGGAGGAACGCTCCTGCGCCGGCGGCGGCGAAGGTCGGGAGATGGGTCGTGTGCTGCCGTGTCACCCACGCGACAGCATACACGCCGCCACCGATGATCATCGCCCCCAGCAGCATGTAAGGTTCGCGCCGGCGACCGAGAAGCGGATGGCCGTCCGAGCGGTGGCCGAACCAGAGCCGCAGCGGCGAGAGCAGCAGCGGAATGGCGAACAGCAGGGCCACCAGCGTGGCCGGCACGTTGAGCTCGGCGATCATTACCCGGTTGAGCGTGCCGCCGATCAGCACCCCGCTCAGTCCGTAGGCGATGGGAAAGGCCGCCAGGCGCAGGTGATTCGCCAACCGCAGAAAGGTCAGGGGTGCGGGTGCCTCCGGTAATGCGCGACTCATGCGTCACCCTGACAATCGCATTTGCGCCGGTTGCTCAACAACAGTCCCTCTTGGTGAAAGGGTCCGCTGGGTAATGGCGGGTCTGTCGTGAAAGGTAGGAGCCTGCTTGCAGGCGATGATCGATGTAGGGCTGGACCTTGGTCCAGCCTCGCATGCCAGTAGAGCTTCGCTGCGCCATCAGGCTGCGCCAAGGTGCAGCTCTACAGGTCGGAAAGGCAAACCCATCGCCTGCAAGCAGGCTCCTACCCAAGGCTGCACTGGGATTCGATGATCGCGGTCGGACTGTGCGACCATGCTCTTGTTGATTACTCCCACCAAGCAGGCAGAATCAGTATTCCGCCCCGAATTTCAGCATGCGCTCGTCATTCATCCTGCCCCTTGTCCTGACCATGGCCTCTACCCTTGCCACCGCCACGCCCGTCATCGTGCCGCTCGACGCCGCCAAGACCGGCGCGCCGATCAGCCCCTTTATCTATGGACAGTTCATTGAGCACCTCGGCCGCTGCATCTACGGCGGCATTTGGGCCGAGATGCTGGAGGACCGTAAATTCTATTTCCCGATCACGGTCGACTATGCGCCCTACCGTGACCTCGCGGACACGGAATATCCGGTCGTGGGCGCCTCGCCCTGGCAGATCATCGGCGATCCGTCCGCCGTCAGCATGGTGCAGGAGGGCGCCTTCGTGGGCCGCCATTCGCCGCGGGTGAATGCCGGCGCCGGTCTCCGTCAAATGGACCTCGGCGTGGTGGCCGGACTCCGCTACGACGGCTACGTCTGGGCCAAGCCGCTCGACGGCCAGGCCAGGATCGAAGTGGCTCTCGTCTGGGGTGAGGGCCCGGCCGACCGCGTTTCGACCACCCTGACTTTCAGCGGCAACGACTACGTCAGGCAGGCCTATGCGCTCACCCCGGCCGCCGGCAATGCGCGGCACGCGAAGCTTGAGCTGCGTGTGAGCGGTGGCGACGTGCTGCTCGGACCGCCATCGCTGATGCCCTCCGACCACATCAACGGCCTGCGCCGCGATACCCTGGAACTGATGAAGCAGCTGAACGGCACCATCTACCGCTGGCCGGGCGGCAACTTCGTGAGCGGCTACGACTGGCGCGACGGCATCGGCGATCGTGACCGCCGCCCGCCGCGCAAGAATCCGGCCTGGACCGGCGTGGAGCACAACGATTTCGGCACGGACGAGTTCATCGCCTTCTGCCGCGAGATCGGCACCGAACCCATGATCGCAGCCAACACCGGATTCGGCGACGCCTACTCGGCCGCGCAGTGGGTCGAGTACTGCAACCGCGGCGCCGACACCATCGGCGGCGGCTGGCGCGTGAAGCACGGCCATGCACAGCCCTACGCCGTGAAGTACTGGTGCGTGGGCAACGAGATGTTCGGCCCGTGGCAGCTCGGCTTCATGCAGATGCAGCACTATACGCTGAAGCATAACCTCTTCGCCGAGTCCATGCGGGCGGTCGATCCCGCGCTCTCACTCGTCGCGGTCGGCGACCTCGCCACGGTGAACCGGAACCACGACCCCGAGCAGGCCAAGTCGGGCAAGACCTGTTCGCACATCATGCTCGAGCAATGCGCCGATCACATGACGTTTCTCTCGGAGCATTTCTACGAGGGCCGCAAGCCGTGGACGACGGAGGATCGTGTGGATGTCGCCGCCCACGTCGGCCTGTTGCGCACGGCCATCCGGAACAAGGCCGAGGGACACCGCAAGCTGCAGGCCGGCCTGCCCAACCTGAACGGCCGGATCGTCCCCATCGCCATGGACGAGTGGAACTACTGGCACCGCGAGTATGTGTTCGGCGAACTCGGCTGCATTTACGAGTTGTCCGACGGCCTCGGCACCGCGGCCGGGCTCCATGAGTATTTCCGGCAAAGCGACATCATCCACATGGCGCACTACGCGCAGACGGTGAATGTCATCGGCGCGATCAAGACGAGCCGTACCGCGGCCGAGATGGAAACCACCGGACTCGTGCTCCAGCTCTACCGGGCCCGGTTCGGCCGCATACCGCTGCAGGTCCCGGAGGCGTACGGCGACCTCGACGTCGTGGCGGCCCTGTCCGAGGACCGGCGCACGCTCACTGTGGCCGTCGTCAATCCGACTTCCGCGCCGGTGGATCTGCAACTCGCGCCCGTGGGATTGACGCCGGTCGGTACGGCCACGCGCTGGCACATCACCGGGCCCGACCCCAAGGCGCACAACACGCCTGGCCGGCCCCGCGTGGTGGACATCGTGCGCACGGAAACTAAGGCCTCGGCCCTCACGGTGCCTGCGTTGAGCTGCACGCTGTTTGAGCTGCCCCTGCGCTGAGTTGATTCACGTCGGACTGCTTGGCACAGGAGCTAGCAGGTAGGGCGAACCGTCCTCGGTGAGCCGCGCCTTGGCGGACGACCAACCGGCTCGGCGGGGACGCCTCGCCCTACCATTCGATCAAGGGGCGTCGGCCTTGGTGTAGAATTTTTTATGCGCCAGCAGGTTGAACGCATGCACCGCCAGACCCAGTTCCGCGAACGTGTGGTTGGCCGCTTCGTCGGTGATGGTCGATTCCATGCGCCGTTGCATACGGCGGAAGCGTTCGCCCAACGGGCGTTCTTCCTCGGTGTCGCCCAGTGCGCGCAGGAGCCGGCGAATATTGTCCGCCTGCTGCCGGGCCTTTTTGACCTGCCTTAGCGCGGCGGTGAAACTGATCCGGCCGGCCTTGGCATCCTTGTACACGCCGCACTCAAAATCGCGGCATTGCCGCGGCCGGTCCGCGTAGAGGCGGCAGGTGCGATCCGCGCACAAGGCCGCGCACGGCTGGCGAAAGCGGGTCACCGGCGGCTGGGACCGCGAGACCGTCACCGGCAGTCCGAGCGTTTTCAGTTTCTTCGCGTCATCATCCGGTCCGAGCTGCACGTGGTCGAAAAGCGTGCCGTCGCAGCACAGCCCGCAGGCGAGGCAGAGTTGTTCGACGGTTTTCACGCTCATATCCGTGATCATCTGTGCCCATCTGTGCAATCTGTGGTTCAAAATGCCTTTCGTTCGATTGCGGCGGCGGCGCTCAAGGGCCTCGTCAGGCAAGTTCGCAGCACAAATTCCCGGTTTGCAGAGAACTTCCCTGACGGAACACTAGGTTTCTACGTGGTTTCCGCCCAGTGCCTGCAGGCACGCCACAAAATCTGCCGGCAACGGGCTGCGAATCTGCATCTCTGCCTTAGTCACCGGATGCAGGAACTCCAACGCGGCCGCGTGCAGCATCACCCGCGGGACCGGTACCATGCCGCCGCGCGGGCCCGGCGGCAGCTGCATCGGCCCGCCATAGAAGGTGTCGCCGAGAATCGGATGTCCGCCTTCGGACAGGTGCACCCGGATCTGGTGCGTGCGCCCGGTGTGCGGCCGGGCCTCGATCAACAGCGCCCCTGGCAAACGCTCCAGCACCCGGAACGAGGTCTGCGCCGGATCGCCGCCACTGCGCACCGCGCCGTACTTTACGGCCTTTCCGACCCGGCCGATCTCGCCGAGGTAATTTTTAACCTCCCACGAATCCGGACACGCTGCTCCCGCGATGGCCAGGGCCTGGTAAGTCTTGCGGATCGTCTTCTCCGAAAACAGTGCCGCCGTCCCTGCGTTGGCCTTTTGGTCCTTGGTGAGGAGTAACACGCCGGAGGTGTCGCGATCCAGCCGGTGATGCAATCCGAGGTAGGGGGTGGCGCCATCGCGCTGCTGGAGAAATTCCTTCAGCGTTGAGAAAACACTGGGCCGGCGCGCGTCGAGTGTCGGTTGGGTCGGCAGGCCCGCGGGCTTGTCGACGACGAGCAGCCAATCGTCTTCGTAAAGCGCCTGCTCAATCCTCCAGGATGATTGCCGGATGGCCATGTGCGGTGGATCGTGGAGTGGCGCCCGTCCGTTGACAAGGGCTGCCAAAAAGTGCGCACCTTTAGGCCAGCCCGAGGCGTTCACGCCGCGTCGCCAGCAATTCCAAATACCGCATCTTCATTTCCGCGGTGAGGAAGCTGCATTCGATCGGGCCGGCCAACCGGCCGGGCCGTCGCGAAGCGCGCCTTCGCCTGTTCGATCAGCGCCGGTGCGAGGCCAAGCCGCTCGGCGGCGAGATATTGTCAGATGTCTTTTGCGCTCAGATTGGATTTCTTGCCGTGCAGTGGCAGCGCGAGTTCCTCGCGGCTCTTCCGGTTGGGATCGTCGTATTAAAGCAGATCGTAGGCTGGCGACAGTTCCACTTTGTCATCGCGTGTGATGAGCGAGCAGTTCTTGAGGTGCGTGTCCTCGTTGCCGGTGAGGAAGGCGCACAGGAGTCGCTCGAGGAACTTGATGCGCTCCAGGGCGGGAAAGGTGCAGAACCGGTCGATGATTTCGATCAGGCGTTCGGTGCTTGACTCGTATTTCGTGTCGCGGCTCGCCCCGCTCAACTGCGCGAAATCCTCCACCGGCCGCTTGTCCCAGCCGGCGCGGTCGAAGCGGCGCACGAAGTAGGAGCGGGTGGCGTCGGCATTCTGGAGGAAGCCGCGGCCTCTTCGAGCAACTGCTCCCGCGTGTAGGGCAGGGGCGCCAGGGCGGTGAGGCGCCGGTCGAGACTCCGCAGGCCCGCTGGTGAATACGCCCCGGGCCCGTGCCACGGTTCATTCGTGATCAGGCACCTCATTGGCCGGCCTCGATGCGGAGTGAACCGACGACATCGTGTCCGACGGCGAGCAACTGGCCGAAGAGATCCTGGCGATCAAGTTTGCGGATGCGCAGCAGCGCATCGAGTTGAACGCCTTCAGGCGGGAGACCTTCAAACGGGGCGGGGAAGCGCGGGAATTCCCACACGGGCTGGCTGGTCGGCATGGTGAGTGACACCGGCTCGCCGCGGAATCCCGCCGCATAGGTGAAGCGATAGGAACCGTCGTCGCAGGCCTCGAGCAGGCCCGCGAGTTGATCCTGTTGAAAAACGCGTGCGTGCTTCATGGCGAACGCTGCTCCTTGGGTGCGGTTGGCGACAATGTGAGACCCGGTGCCGGAGTCAGTTGCGTAGCGGCCGCGCGTTCCAGCATCGGGCTGCGCCATTCGACGGTAATGCTAAGAACGCGAAAGATTTTTTGGAGGGTGTCCCACTGCACCGACTCCTTGCCGTGTTCCAGGTCCCACACCACGGTCTTGCCCACGCCGGCGAGCTTTGCCAGTTTGGCTTGGGCCAATCCCGCCTTCTTGCGGTGGGTTTGGATGAGCTGCGCGAGGGAGATCATTACTGCTTTAGAAGGAATAAAGCTTATAAAACTTCATTAGCAATGGGGGATTATTGTATTTTGCAACATATTACCGCCAAAAAGGTAAAAATATGTGATTACTCTATAAATTATCGATTCAGATTACGAAATTAACGCAAATTTACCGGTATAGAGGTAAAAAAGTGACTTTGTATGTCCTTAGCCCTAAGCTATTTTGGGAAAACGAGAGAAGAACTATTCAATCCTTGGTAAACCGCAGATGGATTTCACCAAGGGCGAAACTTACGAAGTCATTTTCGCCTGATCGGCTCCAAGGGTAAGGTTTGGGGCGCTGATTGTGTGCAATAAACCATGCGCTGGTGGCGCATATGCCTGCCGGCGATGATAGGAGGTGGGCTTCGTCATTTGGCCCCTTCGCATTCCCGAGCGCGACGCGGAGTTTAGGCCAATGAAGCAAGGTGAAAGGCGGACCCGGTTCAGTTGCGTTTCGAAAACGCCGCGTAGGCCAGTTCGAGTTCGTAGAAAAATAGCCGGTGTGCTTTGACGGCGCCGATGGGCGTCGGGAAGGTGTGCATATTGCGCCCGTCGTAGCCGATGACTACAATCGCTCCCTTGAGTGCGCCCTCCGTCTTGCCATCCAGCAGGGCCGAGAGCGAAAAGGAGCGGAACAGGTCCTTCGTGGGATGGGGCATATCAATTTTGCCGCCGCGCATCGGCAGGGTGACGCCATTGAGGGTCATGGTGGTTGGCGTCCACGACGCCTGCCCAAGCGCCAGTTCCAATGCGACCAGGAACAGGGACGGCATCGGGTGGCCCCGATACCTTTCAACGACGGGGACCGGATTTAGCCCGTCGATGAAGGCCACCGCATACGCGCCATCGGCCAGGATGGGCAGGAGCAACCATCCGTTGTTTCCGTTGCAAGGTGCCCTCCGGCGCCTGGCAGATCGCTCGGATGAATTTCGCGGCGAGCGGGTTGCTTTTCTTTTCCGTTTCGTCGAGCCGGGCCTGCAGGACGACCTTGAGGCCGCAATCCTTGATGGCCGCCGCCAGGGCCGCGTCGTCTTTTGGAATCTTTCCGGGCTGGTCGAGGAAGAACTTCAGGATCACGGCCTGCGCCCCGGCGCGTTTGGCCGCGTAGAGGGCCTCGGCGAGGTGACGGCGGGGGAGGGGGAAGCCGCCTAGTTTCGCCGCATCCTCGTCCGTCACGAAGACGGCCTGGAAGGGACTGCCCTGGAGACACGGCGCCAGTGCGAGGATAATAAAGAGCAGGAGTTTCATGAATGATTTTCGCTCACCAAGCACGGTTAAGCTGCCGGCATAAGGATGGCTCAAATTACTGCGGACAAAAGGACAGAATCCCCCCTGCATCGCCGTTAGGGTCCACCAGACGAATGCGCCGGTGCGGGGGGACTTTGGAGGAGACCCCCGCTAAAATCCGCTAATTGCCGCCGTTTTCTATTTTTTGGACGTGAGCTGCGTAAATCCCTCAACAAAAAGCCCCTTGGAGATGGTCCAAGGGGCGAAATTGGGTGCAGGGGTTGGATTTGAACCAACGACCTTCAGGTTATGAGCCGCAGTACGGACCGCTCCGCCCCAATGCAACTTGCGCCCTTTCCGTGCCTCTTTGGTTCCGCTTTTGGTTCCCGGGAACCTTCGCGACGTGCGCCGGCGTGCATCGGTGTGTATTTCTATTCATTGCCCGAACGCGTACAGATGAATTAGGCCGTCGAAAAGAGTTGGTGCCCCGCAGTTAATGCGTTTCATCGTGCTACTGGCCACGCCGCACCTGTAATCGTGCTCGGCTGTGGCAGTACCCCGCAGCAGGCGACCCGGTGGTCGTTCTTGAAGAATGACGCGCCTGCTCCTGTTACTGGGCTGGCTTGGCGCGCCAAATGGCGAGCATATCGTCCGAGCCTTGGCTGCGGACCCCATTATCGGTCAGAATCTCGTCGGTGGCGGCGACCATCTCCTTGCGCGGGAAGACCAGCGTGCCGCTGGCGCGACCGGCAAATTTGATGGTGACGAATTCGTCGGTGGCATCGCGTAGCACTTCCACCAGGTGACGAAGGTTTTTAATGGCGATGCCATTGATCGATTTGACCACGTGTCCAGCGGGGCTGGAATAGCCTTTCGACAGCTTGTGTGGAAAGAAGGGGGACGGAACGACCACCAGTTGCTCTCCTTCGAAGGCAGTTTTGTCACCTCGCCGCGACATGAGGGGGTTGCCATAAATGGTGAGCCTGTTGGTCACACTGGGCCCGTTGGTCCCGGTTGTCATGGCGGCGATAATTTCTTCCGTGGCCGGGGAAAACACGATGGGGCCGTAGATGAAGTAGGCCGGGTAGGCGCCCTGCAGGTTGTCGATCAGCCTTGGCCGCGTGGGGGAGACCGGCAGATCGACCAGGATTTCCTTCCCTCCTCGCACGACCGTGAGGGGTGCCTTTCCGTCCTTCGCCACTTTGGGGATCAAGTATTGAAACCGGATGCGCAGGTTGGCCGACAGCTTGATCATTCCCTCGTTATCCACCCGCGTGTCGCCGATCTTGGTGATGAGATCCCATTCCTTCAAGGGGTAGGCCGGATCGGTGCTGTCGGGAGTGTGCACGACCATGCCTTCGACCGAGTGGTCGAGTTTGAGGAACGGATGGAGCGCAGGGTTTTGGAAGGTCTGCAGTTCGTCGAACATCGCGGGTTTCCCGTCGTATTTGTGATCGGCGACATCCCGGAGAAACACCTCGATCTCCTCGCAGGGAATGATGTAGCCGATGTTCTGGGTTCTGCCGAGGATGCTGAAGGCGAGCCCAATCACTTTGTCGCCGACCATGGCGGGCCCACCGCTGTTGCCGGGATTGATGGCGGCATCGATCTGGATGAGCAACCCAGACACGGGGTAAGTGTAACTGGCGAACTCAATGCGGGAGACGATGCCCTTGGTGATTGAGAGGCTGGTGCCGCCGGTCGGGTAGCCGTAGGCCATGACGGTATCCTTGACGTCGGGCACGGTGCTGGCCCGCGTCAGCGGGGGTCGGGTGTCAAACAGCGATTCGTCGTCAAGCTTGAGCACGGCCAGGTCGATGCCGTAGGCGATGGCTTCGACGGTGGCTGAAATCTTGTCGCCGGACTGGTTGGGCTGCACCTGCACCTGGCTGGCGTAGCGCACGACGTGGGCATTGGTCAGGATGCGTTTCCCCTCGATGATCATCCCCGTCCCGCTGACTTCCGTGGGCGCCTGCTTTGTCCACGGCTTCGCTAGGTCGGGGTAACGCATCGTCGAGAAAACCTTCACGACCGAGTTCTCGACGGGGGTGGACGTGGTGGCGGCAGAAACCGGGAGGTTCGGCTTGACCGTTGGTTCTGGATTGGCCGCTCCGGCATCGGCCGCAGCGGCCCGGCTGACGATGCCGGGGATGGCGAAGGCGGCGGCCAGGAGCAGGCAGGAGAATGCGGTGGAGAAACGTGGCGTTGATTTCATGTTTTCGGGGATGAGGAAAGATGGGGTTTAGCTCTGCGCCTGGAGTCGCGACAGGATGTGGTCACGCAAGTCTGCTTCGAGCGAGCCAGCCCGCTGGCGGAACAACTCCTCCAAGTGGGGCCATGGGACGGCCCCATCTGCGTGCAGGATGGGCGAGAGATTCTTGAAAGGTGAATCGTCGCCCGCATCGACGCGGAAGTGATTGAACCCCGAACCTTTGCGCCAGGTCAGTGCCCGTTCCCCGTCCGGGAGCCAGTAAATCAACTGGAACTCGGTCTGGATCGCTGCGCGGTCATACCAGACGACCAATTCGATATCGGGGGCTTCAAACCAGCGCCGCATAGAGCCGGGTTCTTGCCGCACTTGCTTGTTTTCACGGAACGTGATCCGCGGTTGTTCTTGCGCGTAGTTGCTCATGGTTGTCGTCACGCCCATGAAGTCGCAACTCCGCCACGGCATATTCCAAATGAGTGGAGAAATCTTTCGTTTTTCATACCGAGGTTGAAACAGATCCCGGTGCATGGTGCCTCGAGGATCATGCTAGGCTTGGGGCGGTTCATGGAAATTGTCCGGTGAGTTATTTTGAGTCGGTGTTATCTACGGGCCGCGGCAGACGGGCGCTGGTGTTGAGCACGAATGCCCCGGCCGTGCTCACGGCTGCGGCGATGCCTCTCTCTTTGCGAATGCGCGCAAGCCATTCGCGCTGCGTGAGGGCGAGGGCCGTCGCCGGGTCCGACGAATCAAGGGCGTGCGTGTAGAAGTCCCGCATGAAGCCGACGGTTTCCTCGTCGGAGATCTTCCAGAGGGACAACAGGAGGTTCTCCACGCCTGCGGCAAGGAAACCTCGACGCAACCCCAGCACGCTTTCTCCGTCGCGCACTTCACCCCGACCGGTGCTACAGGCGGATAGCGTCACGAGCCACGTGCCCTGCCAGTCAAGTTGAGCAACCTCGCGTGCGGTCAGGAGCCCGTCTTCGCCGACGGGCGGAAGCGGTTGTCCATTTGCCATGGCCGTCAGCGACACCTGGGCCCCGGCGAGCGCCAGGCCGCTGCGGTCCATCGGATTGCTGAAGGCGGTCGTCACAGCGGGCGGCAGCATGAATCCGTGGGTGGCAAAGTGGACGATGCGCGGTCTTTCGAGTTTCCCGACATTCGCCTTATTGGCCGCTTCGCCCGTGTACACGTCCGGCGTCAGCCTTCGCTCGCTGGCTAGGGTTTTCAGGATGTCTGCCTCCCGCCGTGCGCCAGGCAAATCAGCCAACTGCAAGTCTTGCAGCGAACGGGCGTCCGCGTCGCGAAAGCGAAAGCCAGGAGCCCTATCCTGGGTGGCGGTGGTCTTGTCAAAACTGGGGGCGGCGAAGACCGCGAACTGGTCCGTCTCGATTTTCCCGGCAGGGTCGGCCCGGAACAAATCCCGGGCTGTTGCTAGATACATCACGAGAAAGTGGTCCGCCAGGAACACCCCTTGGGGGTCAAGCAGGGTCGAGAACGGCAGGAAGCAGAGTTGGCCGTCCGGGCAGATGAAGACATTCTGGGTTCCGGCGGGAATGGCTTTGGCTATCGGAGCCCAAATCAACTCGTGGAGTTCCCGCAGGCGTGTCGCGAGGGTCCCGGACGCGAGGGGATCGGTCGCACTTTCCAGCAAGCTGCTGACTTCGTGGTCAATTTTGTCAGCGGCCCCGAGCGGAACCCACTGAAGCGACTGGGCCCCCTTGCCGTCGGGCCGAAAGACGAGGGCCCCGTACCGCTCTTCGTCGACGAACCAGCCAACGTAGTGATTATAACGGGTGAGTTCGACAATGACGGTGTCACTTGGCAGCGAGGCACAGACCTGTTCTGGAGTAATGGAGTAGAGCGAAAATGGGGGATTCTTACTAACGGCTGCGGCGGTCCCAACCTTGGGAGGCGATTGGGCGGGAGTAGCCGCATCGACCGGCGCTGGCGAATAGGGCAGCAATCCCTGGGCCGCGTTCTCGGGTCGCAGCAGGTAGGCAAACCGATCATCGACGCTCGCCTGCGGCGTCGGGAGAGCGAGCATCTGGTCAAGTGTGATGGCCTTGGTTTGAAGCAGCGTGCGCGCAATCGACTTAGGTTCACCCAAGGTGCAAAGCCATCGGCCCGGTTCAAAACGGCTTTTCAGGTTGAGCCGACCGTTTTCGTCGAGGGCTGGAAACGATTTATGAAACAAAATCAACTCATTGCTGAATAACGTTTCTGCGCGAGTCGCCGCTTGCCTCAATGCTCCATCGTCCATGGCCAATCGGATCATGCATCGTTGGAGACCGATTCCGTCGGGCGACTGCGGGGAAGCGGATCTTAGGTAGGATACTCGCCCCAGCGAAGATGGTCTTCCGCGCCTCTTGCAGTCGTTCGGTTTGCAGATAGTAGACCCCCAGGTTGTTCAACGCGACACCGGTCCAAAACGCGCTGTTCCCCTCAGTGGCTCGGCGGATATCCACGACACGCTTTAGCACCGTCTCCGTTTCGCCCGTGTCCGGCAGGTCGGCCAGAGCCAGTGCCAAGTAGTGCAGCGCGTCTGCCGTATCGGGATTGTTGGGTCCTCGGTGCTTCGTCATCAGCCGGACGGACTCACGCCCGAACGCGGCGGCCTCCGTGGAAGCGCTTCTGCAGCGCGAGCAATTGACATTGGCGGTTCAGAATATCGGCCCCGTTCAATTGAATCCCGGCCATGGAGCCGGATGCAGAGTTCGTCGGCTTCCTGGTAGGCTTTGGCGGTCTCTTCAAGTTGGCCGAGCCCTGTGGACAGAACCACGCCTAAATTTGTCGTGAGCGCGACGAACTCTGGCGATTCTGTCTTTCCTTCGTGCCGAAGGTAGGTGCGCAGGTTCTCCACCACGCGCAGGGCATTCGTGTATCTGCCGCAAGCCAAGTAGTAGGCGACGGCCTTATACCACACGGCATTCGTGATCTCACGGGAGCGGTTTATCGCTTGGCGGAGCGCCACCTCCTCGGTCGGACCCTTGGCTGGCATTTCCGATGAAATACGCCGCCAGACTTCCGTATTCGTGTTCCAACGCCGCGCAGGGTTAGGATATCGCCTTCGATTTGAACGTGGAATTGGAGGGTGTTTCCTGCGCTTTCGCCGCGAGATGTGATCACCATCTGGTCTCCCTTTTCCAAGGTATACGTGCCCCCTTGGCGATAGATGACCTCGTTGGTTTTGGGGTCCGATTGCGTTATCAACCACTCTTTCCCGTCGAAGGTTTTGTAACGCCCACCGGATTCGGGCTGCTTTTCGGTGTTGCCGGGGTGTTCATTTGAAACCCACGTGCCGATAATTTCCTTTGCCAGTTGCGAAGCGTCGGGAGCGGGCTCCGCAGCACGGGAAGTGGCGGGGAGAAGGCGGCCGCTCCGAAGGCGGCAATGAAGCGGCCACAAGCGAATGCGCGTGCAAAGCCTGGCTGGTTCGCAGTTGACGGGGCGAGGAGCGACAGCAGTCGACGCAGTAGAATCATGGGTTTAGCCCATTATGTCGCCAACTGATTGGATCGTATTTCATCAATCTTGTTGAACGGGTGATCGCCTCTTTGAGGATGGTTTTACGCCCCGCCCCAACTTTGGCCAATAACGATTTTCCCCCAGCATTTATTGCGCAGCTGAAGGAAAACCAGCCCCCTGCTTGGCGGGAGGCCTTTGCGGTGCTTTATCCCATCGCTTGGCAGGGAGCGGGGCACGCGAGGTGGCGGCTTTCCGATGAGGACCGGGAGGAAGTGGCAATGGAGGCCCTGGCGGAGGTGTCCCGCCAGATTTCCGCGCTGAAGACCTGGAGGGAAATTTCCGCCCTGACATTCGTGATTGCCCGGCGGCGGTCGATTTCCCGGTTGCGCACCCTCCTCGCGCAAAAGCGGGGCTCGCACACGAATGCAACCGTCTCCCTTGAAGAAATCGGCGACATTTTGCAGGCGACCGAGGGCATGCAGGCGGCGGGAGGATTGCACGAATTGGCCGGGACAGTGGCAGGGCTGATTCAGGGACTCGGCGAACCGGGGGCAACCATGGTGCGAGAGTTTCTGCAGGAGGGGAAAAGCTACCAGGAGATCGCTGAACTGCACGGCAAGCCCATCGGCACCGTGGGGACCGTCATCTATCGCGCAATTCAGCAACTTAAGCGTGAAGTTTCCCGCACGCCAAAATTGATGAAAGAACTGCAGCTTTACCTGCGACTACTGGTGGTATGAACGACCATCGGCTCAGAATTCTGCTGGATGCTGGGGCTCAAAGGTGGCTCACGGATGCGGAGGAGACCGAACTGTCGCGCCTTCTTGAAGACCCGGCCAATCGGGAGGTTCTCGACCGGGAGTTGGGGCCGTTAAAGCACCGCTTCGGCGCATTGCTCGACTATCACCGGGCCAGGCAGGCGGTTGAGCCGAAGATCCCGCCCGCCCGCCTTGAAGCGCTGTTGACGGGAATGACGGACAGGATGGCCCCATCGGCTCCCAAGGTTGTGCCCTTCCGTAGGTGGTTCGGACCTGTGATGGCAGCGGCGGCAATCGCAGCCTGCCTGACGGTCGTTGTCTGGTATCAACGACCCGGACCTCAATCGCGGACTGGGGGCGAACTGGCCATTCCGTCTGCGCCGACTTCTGTCCCGGGTGTCGCAACCGCGCCTCGAACACGCGGAACGTTCGAGTTTGCCGTGGTGGCGACCATTGCATCGGTCCGGGGCGCTGCCGAAAAGACCGGCTCGACCCTCGGTCCCGACTGGCGCGTCGTGCCCCAGGAGAATCTGGCATCCCTCCGGGCTTGGTCAACGGCCAGCCTGCCAGCCAGCGTCACGGCCAGGGTATGGGTCGACGAAGAGGCGGGGAAACTGCGTGCCATGTATCGGCTGGCGGATGGAACCGTGGCGGGGATTTGCCGGGCAACTGACGGGCGGCAGGTAGATTCAACCGAAACCGTGGTCGGCTGGTATGGGTCGCTGTCGAAAGGTCAAGGACTTCAGGCACTCCCGTTGCGAGAATGGCAGAGGTGGGTCAATGAATTCATGACCAAAGCCGAACAGCGCATGCCAGCTAAACGCACGGGGGGCGTTATCGCGGAATAGTGGTCAGGGACATCTGGAAGCAGCTTAACTCTGGTCGTGGGTATATCACCGAAGACGAGGTTGTCCGAAAGATCCGAGGCGTGAATGCCGCTGGGCTGACAAAACTGCGCACAGTGACCCGGCTGTGGGAGACGATCAAGGCTGCCGGGCGCATCAAGAACGTCGACGTTGGCTTTGCGCTTTCCCCTCGCGGCAAGGCCAACCCCGTTACGGGAAGGACAGGTGAAGTCTCGGCCAATCGCTGGCACTGAAGTGTGGGTTGCTTTTGAGCGGAGACCACGGGGCATACGCTGCCACGCGGAAATCATGGAAGCAGGGGGGGCGGGATTTCGGGACTTCTTGAAATAAGCCGCCGCCAGACTGCGACATCAGGGGTGCGATAAAAATCCTCCCGCCAATATGCAGCATCAGCCCGGCCAACCCGTCCCCGGCCCCAACTATCCAAACCGGAAACCTAAAAAAGCGTACTGATTCAACCGTTTACGAAACTGATAACCTACCAAAATGAAAACTGACCAAGACTAATGCCCAGCCCATGCGCAGAACTTCAGCTCCCCTGAGCTGAGCAGTGTGAGGCGGTCATCCGCCAAGCAACAGCGGAAGATGGAAACCGCGGTGACGGAGCTCGAATGGGCGATGCGCCAGTTACTCGCCGCTCCCCCTCGGACCAGCGTATGTTACGGCATTGGCGGCGCATGCAAAAGGACCTGCGGAACGTAATCGCCCACCCGGTGGGCAAAGCCAACCGGAGCTTTTGCGCGACGGCAAAGCAGTTCATCGCCTTCGATTTGACCAGAATTCCCGTGACGGGCGATTTAACCCGCCCGGGCGTTAATCGCCGGAGCCCGGCCATGTCCCGGGTGGCCGGAGAACGGTAAACGTAAGAACGACCGTGCAATTGAAACCATCAATAAATCACCACCATGAATAAGAAAAAATCCGCCAGGAAATCCGCCAGGAAATCCGCCAAGGCCGCGTCCCGGCGGCCAGCGTCTCCGCCCCCTCCGGCAAAATACGAGCGGGATATCAACCTGGCGGAGCTGGTCATCTTCGCGACCACCTCCAAGGAGATGTCCGCCGCACTCCTGGATTGTCGCATAGACCTTGATCGAACGGGCGATTTGGGCATCAACCCGCTGGATCCCGTGGATGACGGCTTCGCCCAGTTCGAGACGAATAACGCCCGGGCCGCCCGGGAGTTCGGCTTCCGGAAGCGGACCAAAAAAGAGCTGGCGGAGTTGGCGTATGTTCCGACCCCCGCCGAGCTGGCCGAAGGCCGGCGCGAATTTGAAAGGATGGATGCCAAACTCCATGCCCTGTGCCCGGCCAGCTGAGCGCCGCCCGGGAAGGGGTCGCGAGGGGCCCGGGTCCGCCGGGGAGGGGGGGCGAATGATTCCCGGCCCGCCCCGCCGGGGGCGAATATTCCCGTCCCCCATTCCCTGATATCGCAGTTCTGGGACTGCCCCCGAGGGGGCATCCGCGCCAGGCGGGGATTTGGGCGCCGCGGGCGCCCGCCCGGACGCCGCCCCATCGGGTTGGCGTCAAGGGTGGCACGGTGGCTGATCCGGGCCACTGATTACACGCGCTCGCGCCGGAGAAGATGCTCAAAATCCTGCAGCAAATCTGCGTCGAGAGGGCGGGCTGACCGCACCCGTTCGTGCCGGCGGATAGCCTTGGCCATTGCCTGGGTAGCACGATCGATCAGTTGTCTGATCTATCGGTATATGCGTTCAAAAGCCCAGGCCTGTTGATGCCGCCGCTTGCGGGCGCTACAACTGCGGACGAAGGGGCGTTCCTGATCCTCAAGGGCTGGTTTAGTTTGGTCCGAACCTCCACGGGCACCAAACTTCCTTTGCTATGACGCTCGACGAAGTACGCGCTCAAATCGAGGGGTGCGACTACATATTGTGGCTCATCGACCAATCGGTCGTCAAAAATGACACCTGCTGTCGGGGCTGTCTACCGGGGACATAAAGGAATATCAGTTCGTTGGCCTCTCTGCCTGGCCGTCCGACCGTTTCCTTCGTTCTTGGCCTTTTTTGTCCTGCCCAACGTGCTGAACCTATTCTCAACCGCGCTTTCGCTGTACCTTGAAATATTTACCTGCCGTCTGCTCAACCCTCGTCACCGGAAAGGCCATTCGAACATTCATGTTCAGGAAAAGTCAAAATGGCTCGCCCACCATTTTCGCAATTGCGCCTAGCAAAAGTATCTCAGGTGCCAGCGGTGCTTCGGAAGGTGGACTGCAGCGTGACTTCGGACGCTCTTCCGGCGGTGGATACCGGCCTACGCCGCTGACAGTCACCTCCGTGCCACGTGCAATTGTTTCGAGCACGTGGTAAAACGTGAATAATGAACACCAGAATAAGGTGGGTCCAAAAAAACAAGGTCTCCTTCCCGAATTTCCATAGCAGCGCATTGGCATCTGCGATTTTAGCGCCTCCCGCTGTCTGGGCATGGGCAATTGAGATTCTATTTAATGCGGCCTCAACATATTGAGGCACGTAACGCCGCCACGCATCAAAAAGGAAGGGTTTGGCGGTGCGCGTTGGCTGAAAAGGCTGAGCCGTGTGGCCCGGCGAAGCCGCACATTCGCCGCCTGCTTGTATCAGTGCAGCCAAGCAAACACTCCGTTCAGCGGAGTTTCCGGAGAGTGGCAGGCAGGGCATCGATCCAGATCGCCTGTGCCCGACCGTAGTAGTGCCCCCCATAGGCACGAGTAACCGGTAAGTGTGTCGCTGCACGGCAAAGACGCTCATCGCCAACGTAAGCTTGAGTAAACTTCGATTTCACCGGCAACAGCTGCCCTGAAGCAGTGGTCAAACGGACAGCGCCAAGGTATGACTCGGCATTCTCTTTCCACGATTTCTATACCGGCGCTGCTTCAACAGGCTTACTCCTCGATACTTACGCCGTCCAGCCAGCCACACAGAACTGCTGGAGATCAAATGCCCTGACTTCAATAGGGTGTCCAGTCGTCGCAGCAAAATGCGATACAACGCCTGACCCCGTGAAGAAATCCAAGAACCGTTCGGATTTCTTCACCTCGTCTGTGATGAGATGCCGGAGCCCATTCCGGAGCATCCAACGTTTTGACCCCCATGTATTTCATGGTTCAGTCTTCCGCGCCGGACGTGGAGTCAGCCGTTTCGGCTCCCTCGGCCTCAGGGTTTTCAAGCTGCCGTTCGAGCCAATCGTGGTAGTGTTTAATTGTCTGCAATTGCTCGATAGATATTTGAACACCTGAGGAAGAGTGCATCGCAATCTTACGGTGCTCATTCAATTCCTGAATCCATTCAGTGCCTTTGTCCTTACCGACGTTCTTTTCCCATAGCCAAGAATGGGGCCTAGTGTTGCCCAGTTCGCCTGAATAATAGTGCGATACTGAATCAGGAATAAGTAATGCTCCTTCCCGCCTCGCTTCCCGAGGTCCTCTTCAAAGCGCTCGCTGACATCAGTGCGAATTTTTGCGGAATGCCTTTTAAACCACCAACCAGTCTCTTCATGCCCAAACTGCTCTTTAAGCTCGGTCAAAATCGTTGCCCGCAAAACTGACTCGATTCGATCCAGGTATTCCCGGGCGTGTTTATTCGTTTCCGCTTTTTCCTCACGCAAAAATTCTTCAAGTCCCGCGGGATTGAAGTCGGAGAATTTCTCACGCAAAGCATGTTGAACACGGCGTTGACGAGTAGTAACACCCTGAACACCACGAAGATCGCGAAACTGCCGCCTTTGCTCAGTGCTGTAGCTAGCGAGATAAGCTCCAACAACCTTCGCATATGGTGTGAGCAGCTGACCAAGCTCATCGTTGGTCACATCGTGAAACTTGATCCGCTTCACGTCGCTCAGGTGCGCCAGGACGCTTCGCATAACGCCCAATAGGGCAACAACGCCGTCGTTCATCGCTAACCCGCCACCCTCACCAGAGCCTAAAGCCCACCATTCAGGGACAGCGTCACGTATCGGAGAGAACCAGGCATTCAGTGTCTCAGTTGTCCGCTTTAGGGTTCGCACATTGTCAGGAGCCCAAAGTGCACCGTAAGCCGCAACCTCTCTGATTTCTCACTGGCAATGTAGAGATCACTCTTCTCTAAACCGCCAAACAGCGCAGTCAGAGAGATGCATCTGGATTCATCCCGGCCAGAGTCGGCAGTTTGAATCTTCCCAAAGAAGGGGCTGACCTTATCACATCGATGGACTGTATTCCTTTCGAGATTACGGCACGAACTCGCATTCGCGGGTCATCCGCATCCCAATGCTATTCCGAATACAACTCTTTGAAGAAGGGCTCGTTTAACGCCTTCTGCTTCGAGTTGATGTTGATAAACATGCCCGCTTGTCGCCGGGTTTGAGCCCCGCAAATGCAAGAACCGCCAACCGAGACTTGCCGGCCAGTCTTAGCCCCCGAGTAGCCAAACAAGCGGGGTGCCGACCGTCGATGATCCAAGCTGATCTGTAGGCCGGCCGGATATCAGCCAGCGGAGGATACCGCTTTCTTTATCGCCACTGTCCTCGTGTTTCTGCTCGGTCCGATAGAATACGAGACGTCTCGAATCCATATTCACCACTATGTTAGTTTGAAAGGTCCCTTTCTGTTCGATGAACTCTTGAATTTTCTTAAGCCGAGATCGCTTCATCATTCGGCTGATAGGTATTGATATCCGAGCCCTTGCCCCTTGAGCGGTGCGAAACGTAGCTGATTTTGAGTAAATACTGGGTGAAATCGCAAACATATAAGCTTCACCGCCACTCATGCGTAGTTTGATCGCTGAACCCGAATCTTCAGCCCGGAATATACGTCCCGGCAAAGATCTGAGAAACTGATACCTTGCTGCCGGGCCTAAGTGCGCCACCAATTTCGTAGTAATCCAAGCCGGTGCCGTCAAAGAGCACCACGTTGGACTCCCTTGGCGCGCATCATATCGTTATCAGACAGCGATGCGTTGCTTAGGAAACATGCCATTTAAGCACATGTTCGTTTTTGTCCTCGGTGGAAGATACCAGCCACGGCGCGGGAGAAAGCGCCTTTAAGCCCAGAAAGTTTAGCACTTCCCCGCAAACGCGCACGCCGTCCAAACTCTTTGCTAGACTTACACTCCACCCTGATTGCCACTTCGGAATCCAAAGCTACACAGTCCAGCTTGATTTATTAGCGAGGCAGCCCCGGGGACGGTGTTTCAACAACGGCGCCGCCATCGCCTGACATCGATGGGAATCCCATTCGGTAGAAGAGGGCCCAAACGCGATCTTCTAGATCCCTGCTGTGCAGCTTCGGCCGCTCAATCCGGGTGCCGGATCGGCCCTTAGAAACTGGCAGCCAGCCATCCTTTGTAGGATTCGACTCTTCGTGGAGGAACAGTGCGGCTTTCAGTGCGCTTGAATTTTGCGGCAGAGGGTGCGCAAGGAATCACGAACGAGGATGTTTTCGATCATAGGAGGGGGCTACCCGCTGAATATCCTTATCGGACTATGCGTTCACAACAAGGCAGGGCGTAAGTTGAATATTCCAGATATACCTCATTAGCTGATAAATACGAAGAATTACATTCGCCACTTAGGCATTTTTTGTAGCGGCTTAAAATGCTGCATTCGAATCCGTATATGTGCCCAGTAGGAAGCACGTCAATTGGCCGATATCCAGCAGGCTTTACGTGCGAGATGTGCCAAGACGATGCCCCTCTGTCGCCATACACGATTGAGCAACGGACATCGCGAGCACTAGAGGTTTGACCATCTGCAATTACAGACATCGCCAATGTCAGAGCA
>JADJZJ010000025.1 GCA_016715765.1 Opitutaceae bacterium | reverse complement strand
GAACGGCGGCGACGATCAGTCGGCGCACACTTTTAAGGATGCAGCCATTGCTGCAGCCCCATTAGCGTTCAACAATCAGAGGCTTGGTCCCAAGACGCACCTTAACGTCACGGGCGTCGCCGTGCAAAATCACGAGCTTCCCGTCCTGGATCGCGGCCTCGAAAAGCTCCGAATCCTGGGCGAGTTCCAACTGCAGCCCGCCGCATTGCAGGTAATTTCCCTGCGAAAGGAAAATGTGTCCGATCTGCCCGGCTTGGTCGCGGCGGATCAGGCAGAAGCCGGCGTCAGTGACCAGGTCCCAATCCGCCTGCCTGAGCCTCCGGCCGGCCGCGTTGGCATCATTGCCCGGTGCGGCCACGACCAGCAGGTCGGTTTTGCCGTTGGCCTGCTCCACGGCCACCGCGACCTGGGTGTCGCCGGCATCGGCTCCCGCCTCGGTTTGCAGCGGCAGCCGGGTGATGTGTTTGAGGTTGGATTGACCGGTGTACGGTTCGAGGACGGAGACGAAGGTGGACGTCAACGGCGCCGCCTCGGCCTGCCGCCGCACCATCAGGCTGGGCACCCAGGTCTCGCGGCCCTGACCGGCGTCGGGATAAACCAGCCAGGTTTCGGCCAGCGCGGCCTGGGCGTGCCGGGTCAGATCGGTGTGGCGCAGATGCACCGCCGTGCCCTCGGGGAGATAGTGGTAGCGGTCCGCGATCTTCCAATCAACCTGCCAGCCGGGTTCGGGCGTGCCGCCGCGGAAATGGCGCATCTGGGTATCGGCACCGAAATCGGGCAGAGGCTCCAGGGCGAGGCCGGTGGCGGTGGCCTGGCCGAAGTAGCCGTGGAGGAACTTGGCATGATCGCGTCCGCCGGCGACCCGGAAAACATCCAGCAGATAGCAGTCCTCCGCCGAAACATCGACCAGCAGGAGCGATCGTTCGTATTGCCGCATCGCGGTGGTCTGCACCAGGTCCGGACCGGAGGCGCGGATCAGCTTCACCTGTTCTCCCACCGCCCAGGCGGTGGTCCGGCCGCGCACGAGTCCCTTCTGCGGATTCAACTGCACCAGCAGCGGCTCGGTCTCCGGTCCGCCGCCGCGCAGCATCTGGTTCTTGCCGTCAACCACCACCGTGTTGTGCGCCGCCGTCATCCGGTACCAGAGCGCACGGGGTGAATACCAGCCGCCGAAATGCACGGGCGGGTAGCCCAGGCCGGACAGGAGTTCCAGGCCCTTCGCATAGAGGCCGATGTTCATGGCGTCGGCGCGGCCGTGGTTGCCGCCGATGTCGTAATCGAGCCAGACGCCGCGGGCGTGGGCGCCCTGGCCGGAGCGCAGCATGCCGAGGCACCACTTTTCCTTGTTCACCGAGCCCGCGTCCAGCGCCGTGCCGTGCTGCCGGATCACGGCGGCGACGGACGCCTGGAATTGCGCCGGATCCGGCGCGAGCAGGTCATGGGGCAGTCCCTCCACGGTGCCGCCATTCGCCCGGTAGAGCAGCTTCATGTAAAGCGGATCACCGGTGATCCCGTGCAGCCGGCCAAACAGCGTGAAGGTCGAGACGAAGGGCAGGCCGGTCTGCGCCGGAGCCAGTTGGTTCCGGTTGAAATTCACGCCGGCGTAGACCGGATCCTTCTGGCCAAAGCCCGGGCCGGTGTCGCCGACCTTCGGGTAATAGCTTTCCAGGAACCAGGCATCCGCGTGAAACCGGTACATCTGCTTCAGGTCGGGCACGCGGTGGACCAGCGTGGGCAGCAGTTCGGGGTCCAGGCGGTCGAAGAGGGCCAGCGCCTCGGCCACGACGCGGGGGCCGATGGCGCTGTAGCCGCCCAGGCCCTTTTCGCCGCTCAGGCCGTCAACGGCCGTGGCCTTTTCGAGCATGGCCTGCAGGGAGGCCGTCACCTCGTCGCGGTTCGCGGGCCAGCCCAGAATGGCCTGGTGGATGATCTGGGTGATTTCCGTGTTGGGGAAATTGCTGAAAATCTTGGCGGGGTGGTGCAGCACCTCGCGCAGGATGCGATCCTCGATGTTGCGCTGGATGTCGGCGAAGGTCCGCTTGGGATTGGCCAGTTGATGCCGCCGGGCCTTGGCCGCCAGGAAGCCGGCCAGTTCCCGATCTTCGGCCAGCGCCGGGAAGATCATGTCGTAGGCGAGGGCGAGGCCGCGGGTCTCGTTGCAGGCGTCATGCCAGACGCTGACCAGCCCCGTGCCCGTCGTGGGATTGGACTGTTCGTAGGACAGGCCCTGGGTGGCGAAATCGAAGGTCGGGTAGAGGTCGGCGACGCGGTCGAGCAGGATCGCGGCCTTGCGGGCATAGACCGGTTCGCCGGACAGCACGTAGGCGGTGGCGAGGGTCCGGATGCCATTCAGCACATTTTGCTTCCACTGGCCGTAGATCAGGTAGGCGCCGGTAAAGCGCCAGCGGTTGGCGCCGTCAAAGTAACCGGTGCCGTCATCCACCCCGAAGCGGTGCAACGGGTCATCGGCGGCCGGATGCTCCGTGTTGAACAGCAGCGAGCGGTCGGCGAGCGCGTGCGCGAACACGCCGTGCGCATCGAGTCCGGAGCGATGGAACTGCGCGAAATCGTTCTTGGGAAACTTCTGGGCGCAGTGCGGACAGGTGACTTTCCAGGGCTCGCGCAGCGCATCGATCTTCCAGGCGTACATCGGCACGTCCTGCTTGCAGGCCGGGCAGAACCCGTTGGACCAGACCATCCACGACCGTTCGAGGGTGGCGCCGAACATCGCGGACCAGAGTTCGTCGTCGGACTGCTCCCGCCAGGGTCGGGCGAGTTCGAGGAAGCGCTGCGCCTGTTCCCGGGCCGCGGGATCCTTCGCCACATTGGCCCGCAGGGTCTGCACGACCGGGGCGGGAAAGAAAACCGATTGGGTCTTGGGGCCGGAGCCCGCGGCGAGGCTTGTCGTCATGGCCAGAGGGAGCAGGGCCAAAATGGCCGCCAGCGCAGGGAGAGGGAAGGTGAAAGGGAAAGGTGCATTGTGAACCATGGGATCGCCCGAAGGGTGAGGAACATCGGGGCGCGGGCGGGGCGTTCAACAAGAATTGCGGGGTGGACTGCATTCATAACAAACCGGAGGGAACGCTGATCTGCGCTAATCCGCGCTAATCTCTGAATCAGGGTTTTGGATGGGTTGGGCCTGATGAGCGAAGATGAGCGCAGATTAGCGGTTCACATGGCTTGGACGGTTTGGGCCCGTGAGCGGGCTGACCGACGAAAAGGGGTTACAAGGATGCCGCGCGGCGCGAATCTGATAATGTAGGGCGGGGATTCCGATCCCCGCCTCGAATGTCCTTTTCGCTTCGATGGCGGGGTTCGGAAACCCCGCCCTACAACCGTTCACCGGACGAACTTGTGCTTGCCCTGGCCGCTGCCGGTGACGACGCGGTTGCGGCCGGCATGCTTGGCCTTGTAGAGCGCCTCGTCGGCGGCGGCGACCAGGCCTTCCACCGAGGAGGCGTCGTCGGGCAATGCGACCACGCCGGCGCTGAGCGTCACGGGCAAAGTCAGGTCCTTGTCGGGAACGAGGCAGGGGGTTTCGGCCAGCAAGGCAAAGAGGCGTTCCGTGACGTCCACCGCATCCTTGCGCGGGGTCTCGACCATGATGATGGCAATCTCCTCGCCGCCAAAACGGCAGACGCGGTCCACCTGGCGGGTTTGTCCGCCCAGCAGGCTGGCGACGTGCTTCAGCACGAGGTCGCCGATCTGGTGGCCATGGGTGTCGTTGACCTTCTTGAAGTGGTCGATGTCGGCGAGGACGAGGGAGAAGGTATGGCCGAAGCGCGTGCTGCGGAGGCACTCCTCCGCGATGATCCGCTCGAATTCGCGCCGGTTGTAGAGGCCGGTCAGGGCGTCATGGGTGGCCAGCAGGCGCAGCCGGGACATCGTATCGCCGAGCTTGCGCGCATACCGGATCGCGTGCTCGACCATGCGCACCGTGATGTCCTCCTTGACCAGATAGTCCATCGCCCCCGCCTCCATGGCGGCCTCGATGGCTTCCTCGTGGGCATCGTTCAGCAGGAAGATGACGGGGGTGGGGCAGTCATTGCCCCCGGCCGTCCGCAGGAGCTCCTCGCCCTTGCCACCATCCAGCTGGAAATCCAGCAGGCACACCAGAAAGCGGCCGGATTGCAGCAGGCTCAGTCCCTTGGCCGCGTCGGTCGTGCAGGTCAGGATCCACGGCCCGCCGCGAAACTGGGCGCAGTACTCCTCCAGGCGGCCCTGCAATTGCGGCTCATCATTGATCAGGAGGATTCTCTGGGGGACGTTGGAGACCATGCTAGGGAGTCAGAGGAAGGACGATGTTGGCATCCTCAAGTCATTTTTAGAACCGGACAGACAGGGTAAGCGACAAAACAAACGCCGGCACAACGGATTTTTTGCCGACGAATTCACGCAGGCTGATTTTTAACCACAAAGAACACAAAGTTTCCGTCCGGTTGGGAAAGTCCCCCGCGCGCCTATAGGCGCCTTGGACGCTTCATCCGCATTAGGAAATTTGTGTTCTTTGTGGTTAAATCAAATTCCTCGCGCCTTGAGAGGATATAGGAACACGGAATGAAAGTTTTTCCTCGGCGGTCATCGGTCCCTCGGCTATCTCCCGAGCGTGCCCGCTGATACCCCGGCCAGTGCCTTCTCCTCCTGCCCCGTGCCTCATCCCCAGCGCACCGAGATCACCATCGGCCACGGCGGGGGCGGGCGGCTGACCCAGGACCTGATTGACCGGGTGTTCCGCTCGGCCTTTGGCAACCCTTCGCTGGATGCGCAGCACGACGGGGCTTTGCTCACGACGCCCGGCGGCGCGCGGCTCGCTTTCACGACGGATTCGCATGTCGTCAGCCCGATTTTTTTCCCGGGCGGCGACATCGGCAAGATCGCCGTCAACGGCACCGTCAACGACCTGTGCATGTGCGGGGCCCGGCCGCTCTGGCTGAGCGCCGGCTTCATCCTCGAGGAGGGTTTTCCGGTCGCCACCCTGGAGAAGGTGGTCGCCTCGATGAAGGCCGCCGCGAGCGGGGCGGGTGTGACCATCGTCACGGGTGACACGAAGGTGGTCGAGCGCGGCAAGGGCGACGGGGTTTACATCACGACCGCCGGCGTGGGGGTGATCGAGACAAAGCTGACCGTCGCACCCGGCAGCATCCGGCCGGGCGATGCGATCATACTCAGCGGCGATCTCGGCCGGCACGGCATGGCCATCATGGCCACGCGGGCGGGGTTAGCCTTTGAGAGCGCCATAGAAAGCGACTGCGCCCCGCTTGTCGCGCCCGTGCAGGCGCTGCTGCAGGCCGGCCTGGAGGTGCACTGCCTGCGGGATCTCACCCGCGGCGGCCTCGCCACGGCGCTGGTTGAACTCGCCGAATCCTCCCGCCTCGCGATCGCGATTGATGGCGCGAAGGTCCCCGTCACCGAACTGGTCGGCGGCGCCTGCGAAATCCTCGGCCTCGATCCGCTCTATGTCGCGAACGAGGGCCGCTTCGTGTGCATCCTGCCGGAGGCCCAGGCGGCCCAAGCCTTGCAGATCATGGCAGCGACTGCCCCCGGCGGCCCGCCGGTCGTCATCGGCACAGTGAAGCCCGGTCCCGCCGGCCAGGTCACCCAGCGCAGCATCGTCGGCACCGAGCGGATCGTGGACCGGTTGAGCGGCGAGCAACTGCCGCGGATCTGTTGATTTCGGATTGCGGATACCGGAAACCGGAGAGCAAAACCGGAATACCGGACGAAACGAAATACTCCGGATCTCAACTATCCGGTTTCCGGTATCCCCAATCCGGTATTCTATCTCGCGCGGTAGCGGTAATACGCCGCGCACGCCCCCTCGCTCGACACCATCGGGGCGCCGAGCGGGTGCTCGGGGGTGCAGCGGGTGCCGAAGGCGGGGCAGTGGAGCGGCTTTTTCACGCCCCGCATGATCTCGCCGCTGATGCACTCGCCGACGGCATCGCCGGTGGCCTTGGTGAGGGTGAAACGCCGGCTGGCGTCGTAATTCGCATAGGCCGCTTTCACGGCGAGTCCGCTCTGCGGGATGACGCCGATGCCGCGCCAGTCGCGGTCCGCGATCTCGAAGACCTGTTCGACGATCTTTCGCGCATGCACGTTGCCCTCGGTCTTCACGGCGCGGGAGTAGGCGTTCTCCACTTCGGCTCGGCCGGACTCCAGCTGTTTCACGCAGAGCAAAATGCCCTCGAGGATATCCACGGGTTCGAAGCCGGTGATGATGATCGGGGCGTTGAACTCCCGCGCGATCGGGCCGTATTCGCCGATGCCCATGATGGTGCAGACGTGCCCGGCGGCGAGGAAGCCCTGCACGCGGTTGTCGGCGGCGCCGAGGATGGCGCGCATCGCCGGCGGCACGAGGACGTGCGAGGTGAGGATGGAGAAATTGCCCACGTGCTCGCGCTCCGCGCGCAGGACCGACATCGCATTGGCCGGGGCGGTGGTCTCGAAGCCGACGGCGAAAAACACCACCTGTTTGGCGGGATTTTCCAGCGCGATGGTCACGGCATCAAGGGGCGAATAGACGATCCGCACATCGCCGCCGCGGGCCTTGGCGGTCAGGAGATCAATGGTGTTGCCCGGCACGCGCAGCATGTCGCCGAAAGAGCAGAGAATCGCCCCGTGCCGCAGGGCCAGTTCCACGGCCTGGTCGATCAGTTCCGCGCTCGTCACGCACACGGGACAGCCGGGTCCGTGCACGAGGGTGATGTTTTTCGGCAGGAGGTCATCGAGGCCGAACTTCACGATCGCGTGCGTCTGTCCGCCGCAGATTTCCATGATGGTCCAGGGCCGGGTGGTGGCGCGGGTCACGGCCTCCGCGAGGCGACGGACGAGCGCGGCATCGCGATACTCGTCGACGTATTTCATGACGTGCCTCCGCCGCCGGGCGACGGCTCGAGTCCGTCGAGTTCGCCCATCTGTCTCAGGTAGGAATAGGTTTCTTCCGCCTCCTTTCTGGTCGACGACGCTGATGGCGACGCCCACGTGCACGAGCACGTAGTCGCCGAGCTTCGCCTCCGGGGCGCAGGTGAGGCTGACGTTCTTGATCACGCCCGCAAAACTCACGCGGGCGGTGCGCAGGAGCGGATCATCGCCCTGGATTTCGATTACTTTACCGGGAACAGCGAGGCACATGGGGTGGTGGGGTTATGGAAGTTGATAGTTTTTGGTAGCGCCCGGCCTGCCCTCCGTAGGCTGGGCGAAGGAGGGAGGTCGGGCCCTACCCAAAGACTTAAGGGCGTGGTCTTCATGGCATTTCCACGTCGGTCAGATGCCACAGGGCGCCGAGGGCCTGGCCGGCGGCGATGGCGCCGTCGTTGGGCGGGAGCGTGCGCGGGGCGAGGACTTGGAAACCCGTTCGCACGAGTTCGGTTTCGGCCAGGCTGCGCAGCAGGGCGTTTTGGAAACAGCCGCCGGAGAGCGCCACGGTCTTGACGCCGGCGTGGCAGGCGACCTCGACGAGGGCGCGGACGAGGCCGCGGTGAAACGCGCCCGCCAGCGCGGCGGCGTCCTGGCGCCGGGCCGTCAGCACGGTTTCGACGGCCGGCTGCCAGTCGATTTCCCAGTCGGCGCCGGTCGAGGCCGGGTGCACGCGGAAGGGGAGTTCGCCGCCATTCGCGGGGGCCTGCATGGCGGCGATCTCCACGCCGAGCGGCAGCTGGCCCTCGAAGGCATTCCGCCGGCCGAGCCCGAGGAGCGCGCCAAAGCCGTCGAAAAGCCGTCCGGCGCTGGAGCACACGGGCGAGTTGATCCCCTGCGCCAGCATGGTGTGCAGGGTGGTGGTTTCCGACGGGGTGAAGCCCATGCGCGTGGCGAGACCCCGGCTCGCTTCATCGCCCAGGGCGCCGGTGAGGGCGACCGCCACCCGGCGCGCATCCCTGACGGCGGCTTCCCCGCCCGCGAGGCGGAAAGGGCGCAGCCGGGCAAAGCGCCGGGCGCGGCCGGCCTGGAGCAAGATGAATTCGCCGCCCCACACGGTGCCGTCCTCGCCGTAGCCCGTGCCATCCCACGCGACACCGAGAACGCCGTCGGCCGTATGGCCGTGCTCCAGCAGGACGGCGAGCACGTGCGCCAGATGATGCTGCACGGCGAGGCACGGCAGGCCGGAGTTCAGCGCATGGCGGGTCGAGACGTAATCGGGATGCTTGTCGTGGACCAGGCCCGTCACCCTGGCGGCAAAGAGCTCCGTCAGCGTCTCAATCGTGCGCGTGAACACCCGGTGCGTGGCCGCGCCGTCGAGGTCGCCGATGTGCGGACTCAGCACGACCTGGTCGCCCGAGGCCACGGCGACCGTGTTTTTCATGTGCGCGCCCACGCAGACGATCGTCTCCGCCAGCCGGGCCGGCAGCGTGCAGGGCGTGGGGGCGTAGCCGCGGGCCCGCCGCAGGAGGATGGGGGAATCGTCCCGCGTGAAACGCACGACCGAGTCGTCCACCGGCCGGGCGATCGCGCGGTTGTGCCCGAGAAACAGATCGGCGATCCCGGCCAGCCGCGTGCGGGCCTCGGTGTCATCGGTGCACAACGGTTCATCCGACAGATTCGCACTGGTGGCGATCAGCGGCCGGTCCACGGCCGCGAGCAGGCGCAGATGCAGCGGGGCCGACGGCAGCAGGGCGCCGACCCACGGGTTGCCCGGCGCCACACTGTCCGCGAGACCCGGGGCGGCGCGTTTCGGCACCAGCACGATCGGAGCCTGCGGCGAAAGCAGCAGGGCTTCCGCGGCCGGCGAAACCTCCGCGGCGCGCCGCAGCATGGCGAGGTCGCGGAACATGACGGCCAGCGGCTTTTCCTCCCGGTGCTTGCGCCGGCGCAACTCGGCGACCACGGCCTCGTTCGTCGCATCGGCCATGAGGTGGAATCCGCCCACGCCTTTCACCGCGACGATCCTGCCGGCCTGGAGGGCCGCCGCGGTTTGGACGAGCGCGGATTCGCCGTCGGCCAGTGGGGAGCCGGCGGGATCGGTCAATTGCAGGCGCGGTCCGCAGACCGGGCAGGCGTTCGGCTCGGCGTGGAAGCGGCGGTCGGCGGGGTCAAGGTACTCGCGCTCACAGGCCGGGCACAGGCGGAAGCATGCCATGGTCGTGCGCGGCCGGTCGTAGGGGAGGGCCTCGATGAGGGAATAGCGCGGGCCGCATTGCGTGCAGTTGATGAACGGGTAGCCGTGGCGCCGGTCGGCCGGATCCGCCAGTTCGCGCCGGCAATCGGCGCACGGGGCCAGATCCACCGGCACGCCGGTGCCCACGGCGGAGGCCGTGAGATCGCTCTCGCTGATGGCAAAGCCGTTCACCGGCGGCGGTTGTCCCGGGAGGGGGTCGAGCCATTCCACCCCGGCCACGCGGGCGGCGGCGGGCGCGCGTTGCACGATGCCGTCGGCGAGTTGTCCGAGTTGAGTGGCGTTACCCACCGCCCGCACGAGGACGCCCTCGGCGTCGTTGCAAACCCAGCCGCGGACGCCGAGTTCGCGGGCCAGCCGCAGCACGAACGGCCGGAAGCCCACGCCCTGCACGGTGCCGCGCACGCGCAGCAGGCGGTCGCATTGGGTGGTGGTGGGGTTCATGGGGTGGGGTAGTCCGGCCGCAGCGCCGGGTCAGGGCGGCGGCAGGTGCGTGCGCAGGAAGTCATACCAGGCCGCCATGCCCTCGCCGCTCCGGGCGGAAAGCTGGATGAGCTGCGCCTGCGGGGCGACGCGGCGGATGTTTTCCACGGCGGCCTGGCAGTCGAAGCCCAGCATCGCGGCGACATCGATCTTGGTGAGCAGCACGAGGTGCGCGGACTTGAAGATGGGCGGGTATTTCAGCGGCTTGTCCTCGCCCTCGGTGGCGGAGAGCAGCACCACCCGCACGGCCTCGCCGAGGTCGAACGAGGCCGGGCAGACCAGGTTGCCGACATTCTCGATGAACAGGACCCGCGTACCCTGCAGGTCGAGGGCCGCGACGCCCCGCGCCACCATCTCGGCGTCGAGGTGGCACGCGGTGCCGGTGGTGATCTGGGCCACGGGCACGTGCGGCCGGTGCATGCGGCGCGCGTCGTTGTCGGTCTCCAGGTCGCCGACCACGACCGCGCAGCCGGTGGCCGGGGCGAATTCGTCGAGGGTGCGCGAGAGGAGCGTCGTTTTGCCGGCGCCCGGGGAGGAAACCAGGTTCAGCGCCAGCAGCTTCCGTTGGGCGAACAGGGCCCGGTTCCGCGCCGCGGCATCGTCATTCTTGGCCAGCAGCGAGGCGTGCACCTCGACCGTGAGGGGCGAGAGCGGCTCCGGGGTGACGGTGGTCACCGCCGCGGCCGCCGGCGGCTTCGGCTTCAGGAGCCCGGGGGCGATGACACTCAGGACCCTGACCCCGAAGGGGATGGATTTTCCACAGCCGCATTCGACGCACATGGTGATCAGCTCATTTCCAGGCGGCTGAGTTCAAGTTCGCGGCCGCGTCGGATCTCGCCGCAGAGATCATTGCAGCCGGGGCAGGTGAAAATGAAGCCGTTCTCCACGCCGAACTCCCGCGCGCAGGCCGGGCACCAGGCCACGGCCGGCACGGACTCGATCTCGAGGGTGGCGCCTTCGGCCACCGTGGCGCGGGTGACCACGTCGAAGGCGAAGCGCAGAGCCTCGGGGTCGACGCCGGCCAGCGTTCCGATGCGCAAAACGACGCGGTCGATCCGGCGCGCCTGATGCGCCGCGGCCTGGCGCTGCATCAGTAACAGCGCGGATTCCATGATGCCGACCTCATGCATGGGCGGACTGCAAGCATGGCGGCGGGGGCACGTCGAGCGCAAGCCGCCGAATCTGCAACCATTGCGCATCATTAGCCAAGATGTGCGGAGGCTTCAGCGCGGCTTCTTATAAAATGATCTCCAGTCAGAGTTTCACCCCCCCCCAACCCCAAAATCCCGGCCGCCACCCTGCGGCTGACAACGTATATGGAAACTTCCATCGAGCGTGCCCCCAGCGTTGATCGTGATCAGACGACCATCTATGAACAGTTGACGGCCCGCGGCGTATCCCGCCGCGATTTTCTGAAATTCTGCGGCTGGATGAGCGCCTGCATGGGCCTCGGGGCCGATGGCATGGCCCAGATCGCGGAGGCGCTTGAAACCAAGAAGCGCATTCCGGTCATCTGGATGCATTTCCAGGAATGCACCTGCTGCAGCGAGTCGTTCATCCGCTCCTCGCACCCGATCGTGGCCGACATCCTGCTCGACAAGATCTCGCTCGACTACACCGAGACCCTGATGGCCCCCTCCGGACACCAGGCGGAGGCGAGCCTCCAGGACACCATCAAGAAGTACCACGGGGAATATCTCCTCTGCTGCGAGGGCTCGATCCCGACCGCCGCGGACGGCGTCTATTGCTGCATCGGCGGCAAGACCGCGGCCGACATCGTGCGCGAGGTCGCCGAGGGCGCGAAGGCGGTCATCGCCTGGGGCAACTGCGCGTGCTCCGGCTGCGTGCAGGCCGCGAAGCCGAATCCCACCTCGGCCACGCCGATCAACAAGGTCATCACCGGCAAGCCCATCGTGAACGTCCAGGGCTGCCCGCCCATCGCCGAGGTCATGGCCGGCGTGCTGGTCCACCTCCTCACCTTCGACCGCATCCCGCAGCTCGACGCCCTGGGCCGGCCGATGGCCTTCTACTCGCGCCGGGTGCACGACACCTGCTACCGCCGGCCCAACTACGACGCCGGCCTCTTCGTCGAGTCGTTCGACGACGAGAATGCGCGCAAGGGCTACTGCCTCTACAAGGTCGGCTGCAAGGGCCCGACCACCTACAACTCCTGCGGGACCATCCGCTGGAACGGCGGCGTCAGCTTCCCGATCCAGTCCGGCCACGGTTGCATCGGCTGCTCGGAGTCGAACTTCTGGGACGCCGGTCCGTTCTACCAGCGCCTCTCGGACTTCCCGGGCTTCGGCATCGAGACGACGGCCGACAAGGTCGGGCTCGGCCTCGGCGCCGCGACGATCGCCGGCGCGGCCGCGCACGCCGTCCTCACCAATATCCGCAAGCACCACGAGATCGGCGAGCAGCCCGGCGAATCGGCCGCGGAAGCCCCGCCGACGCCCGCCACCGACTCCCACGGGAAAGGAGGGAAATAAGCCATGAACTCCCGCATCGTCGTCGATCCCATCACCCGCATTGAAGGCCACCTCCGCATCGAGGCCGAGGTCAAGGACGGCTTCATCACCGACGCCTGGAGCGCCGGCACCATGGTCCGCGGCCTCGAGATCATCCTCAAGGGCCGCGATCCCCGCGACGCCTGGGCCTTCTGCGAACGCGTCTGCGGCGTCTGCACCACCGTGCACGCGCTCGCCTCCGTCCGCTCGGTCGAGGACGCCCTCGGCATCGCCGTCCCGCCCAACGCGGAGCTGATCCGCAACCTCATGTTCTGCACCCAGTACATGCAGGACCACGTCGTGCATTTCTACCACCTGCACGCGCTCGACTGGGTGGATGTCGTCAGCGCCCTCAAGGCCGATCCGGCCGAGGCCTCGCGCATCGCCCAGAGCATCTCGCACTGGCCGAAGAGTTCGCCGGGCTACTTCAGCGACCTGCAGAAGCGCCTCGTGAAGTTCGTCGAGAGCGGCCAGCTCGGCATCTTCGCCAACGGCTACTGGGGCCACCCGGCCTACAAGCTGCCGCCGGCGGTTAACCTGATCGGCGTCGCGCACTACCTCGAGGCCCTCGAGTGGCAGAAGGAGATCGTCAAGGTCCACACGATCTTCGGCGGCAAGAACCCGCACCCGAACTACCTCGTGGGCGGCGTCCCCTGCGCCATCAACATCGAGGAGGCCAACGCCCTCAATGCCGAGCGCCTCGCCATGGTCGGCCGCCTGCTCGAGCAGGCGAAGCAGTTCGTCGAGCAGGTCTACATTCCCGACCTCCTCGCCATCGCCCCGTCGTACCTCGACTGGGCCGCGATCGGCGGCGGCGTGAAGAACTACCTCAGCTACGGCGACCTGCCGACCAACGGCTTCGCCGACGTCGGCCGCTTCAAGTTCCCCCGCGGCATCATCCTCGACCGCGACCTGTCCCGCGTGCACGAGGTGGACCCGAAGGATCCCGCCGGCATCCAGGAGTTCATCGACCACTCCTGGTACGACTACCAGGGCGGCCAGGCCGGCCTGCACCCGTGGGACGGCCAGACGAACCTCAAGTACTCCGGCCCCAAGCCCCCGTACGAGCACCTCGACGTCGCCGCCAAGTACTCCTGGCTCAAGACGCCCCGCTGGAAGGGTCACGCCATGGAGGTGGGCCCGCTCTCGCGCATGCTGGTCGGCTACGCCGCCGGCAACGCCGAGATCAAGGACGTCGTCACCGAGACCCTCGCGGCCCTCAAGGCCCCGCCGGCCGTCCTCTTCTCGACCCTCGGGCGCACCGCCGCCCGCGGCATCGAGACGAAGCTGGTCGCCCGCTGGGCGCTCGAGTTCTTCGGCCAGCTCCTCACCAACATCAAGAACGGCGACTCGCGCACGTTCACGAAGGAGAAGTGGGAGCCGTCCACCTGGCCCGCCCAGGCCCGCGGCGTCGGCCCGACCGAGGCGCCCCGCGGCGCCCTCGCGCACTGGATCGTGATCGAGGACAAGAAGATCGCGAACTACCAGCTCGTGGTGCCGAGCACCTGGAACGCCTCGCCCCGCGATGCCAAGGGCGAGCGCTCGCCCTATGAGGCCTCCCTTATCGGGACGCCGGTGCATGATCCGAAGATCCCGCTCGAGATCATCCGCACGATCCACTCCTTCGACCCCTGCCTCGCCTGCGCCGTCCATCTCTACGATGACCACGGCGTCAAGCTGCAGGAAGTCGAGACGTCCCCCACCGTCTGAAGGAGGCGACCATGCACGCCACCGCATCCTCCGCCGGCGCCCCCGGCTTCCAGCGCGTCTACGTCTGGGAACTCCCGGTCCGGTTCTACCACTGGCTGAACGCCCTCTGCATCCTCGTCCTCACGGTCACGGGCTTCATCATCGCCAACCCGCCCGCGATCAACACGGCGAGCGAGGCGTCGTTCAGCTACTGGTTCGGCACCACCCGGTTCATCCACTTCGTGACGGCCTACGTCTTCGTCTTCAACTTCGCGTTCCGCATCTACTGGGGCTTCGTCGGCAACCAGTACGCCGACTGGAAGAACTTCCTGCCGTTGCGGCTCGCGCAGTTCCGCGAGGTCATGTCCGTGCTGAAGGTGGACATCCTCCAGTCGTCCAACCGGCCGCTCCTCGCGGTCGGCCACAACGCCCTGGCCTACCTCACGTACTTCGTGATGTTCCTCGTCTTCCTCTTCCAGGTGGCGAGCGGCTTCGCGATGTACGCCAACATGAGCGACGCGTGGTTCCCGCACCTGTTCACCTGGATGACGCCGCTCTTCGGCGGCGACGCCGGGCTGCACTTCTGGCACCACCTCGCGACGTGGTTCTTCATCCTGTTCACGCTGATCCACGTCTACCTGGTGTTCTACCATGACTACGTGGAGGGCCACGGGGTCCTGTCGTCGATGGCCGGCGGGTGGAAGTTCCTTCCGTCCAGCGCCCTCAAGTCGCCTGACGGCAAGTCGTGGTTCGGCGGGGCCAAGGCGCGGGAGGCCGACGACAAGGCGGGACCCGTGATATGATCCAGGCGGCCGATCTCGATCTCGTGGGCGGCACCGGTTCCATCGCCGAGACGGACCGGTGCCAGGTGCTCGTCATCGGCGTCGGCAACATCCTCATGGGTGACGAGGGCGTGGGCATCCACGTCCTCCGCACCCTTGAGACCGAGGCGCTCCCGCCCAAGGTGCAGCTGCTCGACGGCGGCACGGGCGGGATCAACCTCCTCGAGTCCATCGCCCGCGCGCCCACCGTCGTGATGATCGACGCCACCCGCGACGGCCAGCCGGCCGGCACCGTCGCGCTGGTGCGGCCGGCCTGCGTCGCGAACATTCCTGTCGGACTCTCCGCCCACGACTTCGGTCTGCGCGACCTCTTTGCCGCGGCGGCGCTCCTCGGGCAGTTCCCCGAGATCCACCTCTTCACGATCTCGGTCGAGGAGGTGAACCCGATGTGCCTCGACCTATCGCCCGCGGTATCCGCCGCGATTCCCGAGGTCGTGAACGCGGTCGTGGCGTTGACCCACCGGCTGGTCTGATCTTTCTCTTAATCTTTCTCGTTCTCGTTCTCGTTTTGGAAACGCGGCGCCCGAGCGCTACGAATCGAGAACGATTTGAGGGGTGGACTCTGACGAAAGAGAAAGATTAAGAGAAAGAGAAAGATTCGATCCCATGTCCCCCGAACTCACGCTCCTCACGATGAATGCGGCCGCGGTGGCGTTCATCCATACGGTGATCGGACCGGATCATTACGTCCCGTTCATCGTGATGGCGAAGGCGCGGGGCTGGTCGCTGGCGAAGACCGCCGCCATCACCTTCGTCTGCGGCCTCGGGCATGTGGCCAGTTCGGTCCTGCTGGGCATGGTCGGCTACGCCATCGGCGCGAATCTCGAACGGCTGGAGTGGATCGAGTCCTCCCGCGGCACCCTTGCCGCCTGGGCGCTCATCACCTTCGGGGCGCTTTACGCGGCGTGGGGCTTGTGGCGGCTGGGGCGGAAGGGCCCCGACGGACACACGCACGACCATCTGATCCGCATCCATGCTTCCGACCATGTGCACAACCCGAAGACCGGCGCGGAAGTGAGCCTCACGCCGTGGATCCTGTTCGCGATTTTTGTCTTTGGGCCCTGCGAGCCGTTGATCCCGCTCTTCATCTACCCGGCCGCGACCAGCGGTTGGGCCGGCGCCTGGCTGGTGGCGGTGACCTTCTCGGTCATCACGATCGGGGCGATGATGGCGATCGTGCTGGGCGCGCAGCTCGGCCTCAAGTGGCTGCCGACCGATCGCATCGCCCGCTACAGTCACGTCCTCGCCGGCGGCACGATCGCCCTGACCGGTGGGGCGATCCAGTTTTTGGGGCTGTAGGAGCGGCTTTATGCCGCGATGTACGCGCAACATCGCGGCATAAAGCCGCTCCTGCAGGGCGCAGCATGACAATCTGGGATTAGAATATCCGCTTTAGGTCCTTGTGTGCGGCACCTTTCGCTGGCGGGTGCCCGGAGAATGATTTCCCGCGGATCACGCGGATAGTCGCGGATAATACCTCAGTCATCCGTGTCGATCCGCGTGATCCGCGGGAAAGTCGGGATTTTCCGAGCGGCGGTCGCGGCACCTGCCGGAACAGTGCTGGGAGGTCTCATCAAACCCCTATCCATCAAGGGTAGCTACGAGCGTGAGCGAGTGGAGTTTGGGCGTACGCAGCGTGTGGTCCACTCGCTCACGCTCGTAGCTACCTAATGTCCAAATGGATTAGGCCGTTGGTATGTGAATGGTTAATTCACACGCCTATTCTATTTCCGGATTCGGATCGCGGCCGGCGGGCTTGCCGGACGGACGGCGATCTTCGCGCGCACCGGACCGGTCGACGCCCTCGGCGGGCCCGGCGGCGGGCCCGGGGCGTGGACGCGGGGAGCGTCGGCGGTGACGCGTTCGCGCGGCGCGGGGCCTGCGCCATCATTGCGCCGCTCCGAACGCGGAGGGTGATTATTGCTGGAAGGCGGACGGTATACCGTCGTCGGCTGCGGCGTGACCGGAATGGACAGGCCGGGGGCGGTGTAAGCCGGCGTGGCGTTGGTCACATTGGGCTGATTGTTACCGGGCGGCCGGTGGCCGGGCCGGTTATGGTCGGGCCGGGAACCGGGATCGCGATTCTCGCGGTTGTTGATTCGCGGCCGGGGCTGCGGCGACGTGGACACGTTGCTTTGCACGAAGCCGGGTTGATTCGGGGTGACCTGGGGCCGGGGGTTCGTTCCCGGCGGACGGTCATGAGTCCGGCGGCGATCCGGTGAATCCACGCGGGTGCGGTTGGGGCCGGTCCAGCCGTGAGTCGGACGCAGCACGGGGCTGGAGGGCGTGCCGTTGCTGCGGTGATAACGCGGGGCCGGGCGGGAGGCGGACCAGTCCCTCACGTGATTGCCACCCTGGTGGTAAACCGGACGCGTGCGCCAGTTGGGCTGGTGATACCAGGCGGGGGCGCGCTGCACGATGCGCACGCGGTGGTATCGCCAGTCGCAATCGTAGCTCAGCCACGCGCCGATGCTGTAGCCGATGCCGAAGGACAGGAAGGGTCCGGGATACCAGGCTTCGGTGATATAGAGGTAGTCGGGATCGTAGCGCGGCACGTAGATCACCGTGGGGCGGGCCGGGACGATGCGGATTTCGCCATCCTCCACGACCACGCTCTGTTCGTCGGTGTCGGCCAGCAGGCCCTTGGCGCGGGCCCGGGCGCGCACGACCTGGATCGCATCCATGACCTCAACCGGCTGCAGGAGGAAGCAGTCGCCCAGGCTCTGGGTCCAGGCCAGGTTTTCATCGAGGTAGGTGATGACCTCGGGGTAGCGGCAGAGGGATTTCACGCTGTCCTCCCAGGGTTGCGAGGCCAGGGAGTCGGGATCCCCGTCGCGTTCGAGAAAGCGCGCGGCCAGCACGATGTCGGAGGGCCGGGTCGAGGCGGGCAAAATCAGCGCGACCAGGGCGTCGGGATAGAGGGCGATGGGACCGACGAGGATCTCGATCTGGTCACGGGGCAACCGGTTGGGCAATTCGGACTCTTCAGCCTCCGCCGGGTTACCCATGGCCAGGCAGACAAGGCTCAGGAAGGGAAGGATCGGGGTTTTCATGGCGGGGAGGGGGTCTGCCTGATGGGACGCCGTTGGTGACGGCTTTATTCATACCTGAGAAAGGGTAGGGCGGCCGGTGTTCCGCGATATTGTGCGCGGGGGAACTGAGTGAGTGTGGGTGGAACCGGTGTGGCTACGAGCGTGAGCGAGTGGCTTATACGCTGCGTACGCCAATACTCCACTCGCTCACGCTCGCAGCTACACCGGAGCGTCGTCACTGCCCAGTCGGCGCACCCCCCTACATTCCCATCGGGTAGGCGGGATCCGGCAGCTTGAGCTTGTAGCGCGACTGCAGGTACGCGACGAGGTTGATCAGCTCGTCCACCGTCATGCCCTGGTTGTAATCGGGCATGAGCGACTTGCCCGCGGCGTCGGTATATTTCCCCTTGTAGTTGGGACTGACGATGTGCTGCGGATTGATGATCGAGGTCACCAGCTGGCCGTAGGTCTTGACGCGGACCACCTCGCCGCCGAGCGGCACCACAATCACGCCGGCCACGGGCGCGGTGGCAAACTTCTCCCCGGACACCGTGTGGCACAAATGACAGTTCAGGCGCACGAAGGCTTCGCGACCGGCGCCGACTTCGCCGTCGGGCAGACGGAATCCGGTGCCCGATTTCGGATCGCTGCATCCCACCAACAGCACGAAGAGCGCTGCGGCTCCGGCCAGGCCCAACTTCGCAGGAACCACGAGTGAAGTTTTCATCGTATGATCCTCCTTTCTTTGGTTGACCAATTTAAGCCGGTGACCCGCGGAAGGCAAACCACTTCCACACGTAAATCAGCGCCTGGAAAACCAATGGGAAACTCAGGAAGGCAGGAATAACTTATGATGCACCCTGTTTCCGAATGCGGGCTTTCCCGCGGATTACGCGGATAGACGCGGATGACGGAGGTCTTATCCGCGACTATCCGCGTGATCCGCGGCCAAGGATTCGCCTGGTCCCTTCCCGCGCCAGGTTTCGTACGCAAGGCACCGCGGAGCAGTACGCGCATCGCCGTGGTTTCCGGCGGACGGCATCAGGTGGCATTACGTAGACCTACCCCAAGATTTGGGTTTGGCGCGGAGTCGAAAGGTGCCCATTCCTGCGCGCATGCCTTCACGCCGATCCCCCGCGTTGCTCCTGGCCATGCTCTGTCTGCTGCTGCCCGTCCTGCGGGGCGGCCCGGCGCCCGGTTACTATCTCCCGGCCGGCACGGCCTATGATCCCAAGGTGCCGACGCCCGGGCAGTTTTTCGGCTGGGAGGTGGGCGAGTGGCATCTGCACAGCGAGCAGGTGGGCGCCTATCTGCAGGCCGTGGCCGCCGCGGCCCCGGAGCGCGTGAAGTTCGAGATCATGGGCCGCACCCACGAGCGCAAGCCCCTCATCCTCCTCACGATCACGGCGCCCGAGCACCTGCGGAACCTGGAGAAAATCCGGCACGCGCACCTGGCCCTGTCCGATCCGGCGCAGTCGGCCCCGGCCGACCTGAAGTCCATGCCGGTCGTGGTGGACCTGGGCTACAGCATCCATGGCAACGAGCCCAGCGGCGTGAACGCCATGGTGCTGGTGGCCTATCATCTCGCGGCGGCCCGCGGGCCGGCGATCGAAACCATGCTGCGCCAGGCCGTGATCCTCATCGAGGCCCAGCGCAATCCCGACGGCGGCGACCGGGCCGCCCAGTGGTTCAACCAGCACCGCTCGCTCAGCGCACCCTCGGCCGATCCGGCGGACCGCGAGCACAACGAGGCCTGGCCGCGCGGCCGGTTCAACCACTACTGGTTCGACCCGAACCGCGACTGGCTGCCGCTCGTGCATCCCGAGGCGCAGGCCCGCGCCGAGCTCTTTCATCGCTGGCGCCCGAACCTGCTCACCGATCACCACGAGATGGGCTCGAACCACACCTACTTTTTCCAGCCCGGGGCGCCGGACCGGAACAACCCCAGTTCGCCCGAACGGGTCATCGAGCTCACGCACCGGGTCGCCGCGTTCCACCAGAAGGCCCTCGACGGCCGCGGGGTGTTCTATTTCAGCGAGCAGAATTTCGACGACTTTTATCCCGGCAAGGGTTCCACCTACCCCGACCTGCACGGCACCATCGGCATCCTCTTCGAGCAGGCCAGCTCGCGCGGCCACGCCCAGGAGACCCACAACGGCCGGCTGGATTTCCCCTTCACGATCCGCAACCAGGTGCTGACTTCCTTCAGCTCGCTGGAGGCGGCCCTGGCCCTGCGTCCCGAACTGCTGGCCCTCCAGCGGGATTTTGCGCGCACGACCGCGGAGCTCGCGGCGCAGTCCAAGGTGCGCGCCTATGTCTTTGGCGACGACGGCGACCCGGCCCGCGCCTGGGCGTTGCGCGACCTGCTCGCGCGGCATCGCATCGAGGTGCGTCCGCTCAAGGCGGACGTCACGGCGGGCGGCCACACCTTCAGGCCCGGGGCCGCGTGGACCGTCCTCGTTGACCAGCCCCAGTACCGCCTGCTGAACGAGATGTTCATCCAGCGCACCGAGTTTAAGGACAATGTCTTCTACGATGTGTCCGCCTGGACCCTCCCGCTGGCGTACAATCTCCCCTTCGCCGCGCTGGAGCGCGCGCCGGAGGCGGGCGACGTGCCATCCGCAGCCCCGGCGTTTCCGACCGGTACCCTCGTGGGCGGGCACAGTACCTATGCCTATCTGTTCAACTGGGATGGTTACTATGCCCCGCGGGCGCTGCTGCGTCTGCAGCAGGCCGGCATTGCGGTGAAGGGATTGACCGGCGACCCCATCGAGCTGGTGGCCGCCGACGGCACCCGCGCCAAGCTCGCGCCCGGCGCCGTGCTGGTGCCCGTGGGCATGCAACCCGACCAGGCCGGGACCATCCGTGACATCATCGACCGCATTGTGCGCGAGGATGCCGTCACGGTCTACGGCTGCGCCACCGGGCTCACGCCCGCCGGCGTGGACCTGGGCAGTTCCTCGTTCGTGCCGCTGGCCATGCCCAAGGTCGCGCTCATCACCGGGCAGGGCGTGGAGCCGCAGGAAATCGGCGCCGCCTGGCACCTGCTCGATCAGCGCGTCGGGCTTACCCCCACGCTCCTCGATGTGGCGCAGCTGGGTGGCGCCGACCTCGGCCGCTACAATGTCATCGTCTTCGGCAACGGCGCCTACGCCGACACGGTCAGCGACGCCACCGTCACCGCGCTGAAATCCTGGGTGCGCCAGGGCGGCACGCTCGTGCTGGCGGGCAAGGCCGTGCAATGGGCGGCGAAGAAGGAACTGGCGGGACTCGAGATCAAGCCCGCCGAAACTCCCCCGGCCGCCGCGGGCGCCGCCCCCGCCGGTCCGGCGAAGGCGGAGTCCGACCGTCAACCCTACGGCAGTGCCGCCGAGCGCGAGGCCCTGAAGCGCGTGGCCGGCGCGATCCTGGAGGTGTCGGTCGATCCGACGCATCCGCTCGGCTATGGCTTCACCCGCGGCCGGCTGGCGCTCTGCCGCACGCACACCCTGATCCTGCAGCGTGCGAAGTCGCCCTATGAGACGCCCGCGGTTTACACCGCGACGCCGCTCCTGAGCGGCTACGTGTCGGCGGCGAACCAGCGGGCCCTCGCCCATTCGGCCGCGGCCGTCGCCCTCCCCAGCGGCAAGGGCGCCGTGGTGGCCTTGGCCGACGACCCGAATTTCCGCGGCTTCTGGTACGGCGGCAACCGGTTGTTCTGCAACGCGCTCTTCTACGGTCGCGCCATCACGGCCATCTCCGGCGGCGAGGGCGGCGACGCGGCGCATTGAGCAATTTCTGCGCTCGCTCCGAAATTCTGAACCAGAATCAGGCCGTTGAACCACAGATGAACACGGATAAACACAGATGGAGAGGAGGAGGACGGAATCAACGCGCCGAACCCAACTTCCATGCTGTGAGTCGCACTGGCAGGTCATTGGTCTCTGCATCTCGCTCTAATCTGTGTGCATCAGTGTTCATCTGTGGTTGCTGGTTCCTTGCCGCCCTGATCCTGTCCGCCACTCCAGTCGCGGCCGCGCCGCTGCCCGTGGGTCCGGCGCAGATCACGGTGGACGTCGGGCTCCCGCTGGAGGTGTTCACGTACAAGCCGCCCACGTACCGGGACGGGCCGCTGATCGTGGTTTTTCACGGCGTGCAGCGGAATGCGGAGGACTACCGCAACTTCGCCATCACGCTGGCGGAAAGGTTTGGCGCGATCGTCGTCGCGCCCCGTTTCGACAAGCCCCGGTTTCCCACGGAGGCCTATCAGCGGGGCGGCATCATGAAGGACGGGCAGGTCCAGCCGCCCGAGGCGTGGACCTTCGCCCTCGTGCCCCGGCTCGTGGCCCGGCTGCGGGCGGAGGAGGGCCGGCCGGACCTGCCGTACTACTACATCGGTCACTCGGCGGGCGGGCAGTTCCTCGTGCGGCTGGTCGCGCTCGCCGGGGCGCAGGGCGCGCGGCGCGTGGTCGCCACCAATCCCGGCTCGCATCTTTTTCCGACCCGCGACGCCGGCTATGGTTATGGTTTTGGCGGCCTCCCCGATGGGCTGGCGGATGACGGGGCGATCCGTCGCTACCTGGCGGCGCCCCTGACGCTTTATCTCGGCACCAACGACACCGACCCCGATCACCCGAGCATGGATCGCAGTCCCGGGGCCATGGCGCAGGGCCGTTCGCGCTACGAACGGGGACTGGCCTGCTACGCGGCCGCCCGGCGGCTCGCGGCGGAACGCGGCTGGGCCTTTAACTGGCGCAAGGTTGAGACCTCGAGTGTCGAGCATGATGCCGCCCGGATGTTTGCGGCGCCGGCGGCCGAGGACGCGCTCTTTGGCACGGACGGCCGCTGACGCCGCGGGTTTCCTCCCCATGGCGGCCATGCCAATCCCATTGCCAGCGCCCCGCCCGTTGCGCTTGCTCACGGTCATGCGCTTCCTCCGCTGGAGCCTCGGGCTGATTCTTCCCCTGATGGCGGCGGGCGAGGAGGCCCCGCCTCCGCCGGCACCGGAGTCGCCGCCGGGCTTGGAGGCGGATGCCGATCTGCCCGACGGGGACGAGGTCTTCGCCGCCGCCCAGCAGACGCTGAAGAATGCCAAGACGGAACCCGCGGCGCTCCGCGCCCTGTACACCGTCGTCAACCTGCAGCGTCGCCGGGGTGATTACCTGGCCGGGCTCGCCGCCGCGCGGGACGGCCTGGCCCGCGCCCAGCAGCTCCAGGACCTGCGGCTGCAGGTGGATTTCCTCTACCTGCTCGGGCGCATCCATTGGAACCTCACCAACTATCCGCAATCGCTCGAGAGCCACCTGGAGGAACTGCGGCTCAGCGAACGGCTGGGCAATGCGGCCATTCTCGCCCGCACGCACGGCGGGCTGGGCCTGACCTACCATCACTACGGTCGCAACGAGGATGCCCTGCACCATTTCCGGATCGGCCTGCGCTACGCGGAGGAAGCCAAGGCCGATCGCATCCGCGCCAGCATCCTGAACAGCCTGGGCAACTACCACCTCGGGCAGCGGGATTATGCGAGGGCGGCCGCCATCCACGGGCAGGCGCTCGCCCTCCGCGAAAGTTACGGCAACCCGCGCGCCGTGGCGGATTCGCTCATCAACCTCGGCCTGGTCGCCGAAGCCCAGGGTGACGTCGCCCGCGCCCTCGACTACCTGGAGCGGGCGCTGCAGACCTTCGAGGCGCTGAAATACCGGCGCTACATCGCCAACACCCACCGCCGGCTGGCCCTGGTGTTGCGCAAGGCGGGCCGGGCGGACGAGGCCCTGGTCCACCTCCAAACGGCGCTGCCGATCGCCCACAGCCTGAAAAGCCTGGAGGTGCTGGCCGACCTCTACGCGGAGTTCGCGCTGACGCACGAGGCCCGCGGCGAGCTGGCGGCGGCGCTGGACTACGAGCGCAAGCTGGAGGCGGTCCGCGAACAGATGCGCAGCGAGCAGGACCGCCAGAAGATGGCGGAGCTGCGCGCCCGCTACCGGGAGGAGCAGCGCGAGCTGGAAATCACCCTCCTGAAACGGGAGCAGGAACTCCAGCAGGCCGAGATCCGCCGCCGCCGTTTCCAGAACATTGCCCTCGGGGTCGGCCTGGTCGGCGGCGGCGTCCTGCTGGGGGTGGTCATCTTTGTGCAACTGGCCCGGCTGCGGGCCGAGCGCCGCATGCGCCTGGCGACCGACCATGCCCGGGAGCGGGCGGAATCGGCGGAGCGCCTCAAGACCCGCCTGCTCCAGATGGCGTCGCACGACCTGAAGGTGCCGCTGACCTCGCTCAATGCCACGGCCGCGCTGATCGGCCGGTCGCCGGCCGCGACGGCCGAGGTGCAGCGGCTGGCGGCCGGAATCCAGGCGGACACGGAGCGGATGCGCAGCCTCGTGCGCGATTTCATCGACGCCGCGGCGCGCGAGGATGGGAACCTGCAGCTGCACAGCACGGAACTCGACCTGGCCGGCCTCGTGCAGCAGGTGGCCGGACACCTGCAGCCCGTCGCGGCGCTCAAGACCCAGCGCCTGGTGTTGCAGCCGGCGGCCACGCCGCTGCCGCGGGTGCTGGCCGATGCCGACCGGCTGCAGCAGGTCTTCGACAACCTGATCTCCAACGCGCTGAAGTTCACGCCGCCCGGCGGGGAGATCGTCATCGCGTTCGGCGTCGCCGGCAACTGGGCCTTCACCGAGGTGCGCGACAGCGGGCCGGGTTTCGGCCCGGCCGATTTCGCCCGCATCTTTTCCCCCGGCGAACCGCTTTCGGCGAAGCCCACGGGCGAGGAGGATTCCACCGGCCTCGGCCTCTTCATCGCGCGGGAACTGCTCACCCTGCAGGGCGGCCGCCTGGAAGTGCAGTCGAAGCCCGGGGCCGGCGCGGTCTTCCGCGTGCTGCTGCCCGTGGCGGCGCCGACCTGAGGCGATTCAGCCGAGGCCGTTGCGCAGGCACCAGCGGACCAGGGTCGGCACGTCGTGCAGCTCCAGCTTGGCGAGGATGCGGGCGCGGTGCTTCTCCACGGTGCGGGTGCTCAGGCCGAGCCGGTCGGCGACTTCCTTCGAGGCCAGCCCCCGGGCCACCAGGCGCACGACCTCGCGCTCGCGCTCGGAAAGGGCGTCGGCCCCGAGGCGCGGCAGGGTGGGTTCGCCGGAAAGCGAGGGGACCGGCGGCGGCACGGTGGCGGAGAAAAACAGCCCGCCCTCCAGCACGCACTGCACCGCGCGCTCGATCTGCTCGAGCGGCGAGTTCTTGTCCACAAACCCCGCCACGCCCAGCGAGAGCAGCTCGGCGGGCAGGCCAGATTCCGGATAGGCCGTCAGCACCACCACATGCATCCTGAGTTCGTGCCGGCGGAGTTCGCGCACGATGTCGCGCCCGTCCGTTGTCCGCAGATAGAGGTCCGCGATCAGCAGGTCGGGCGGCGAGGCGAGGCAGGCGGCCAGGGCCTCCCGGCCGTCGGCGAAATCACGCAGCTCCTGCGGATGAAACCGTTGCAGCAGCATTTCCTTCACCAGGGCGCGGAAAGTCGCCGTGTCGTCCACGAGCACAATGCGCAGTCCGGAAGAAGGTTGGGCGGGGGCGGGCATGGATGACACGGTCAGGACATGACAATCGCCCCGCGGTGGCCAGCCTGCATCACGGATGGCGTAGAAGTACGCCAACCTGACGGCTTGCCTGCGGCTCGGGCCAGACACTTGCTCACAGTCGGGCATCACCCCAGTTGCAATCGTGCCCGTCGGGCTCACCTCGGTCCGGCTACCTTACCTACCACCACCAACCATGAAGAAGATCCTGCGATACTGCGCCGCTTGCGGCCTCCTTGCGCTATTTGCCACCACCGGCCGGACCCAGACGGCTCCGGCCTCCCCTGTGCCGGGCAATGCGACCGGCGAAGACGAACCGGTCAAATTGGAGACCTACATCGTCACCGGCTCAAACATCAGGCGCCTCGACCAGGAGAGCACCCTGCCCGTGACGGTGCTCGACCGCGAGATCATGGAGCTGCGCGATGCCGCGCAGGCATCCGATGCGCTCACCGCCCTGCCGCAGGTGACCGGTTTGCCCGGCAACGAAACGGCGACCCTCGGTGCCACCGCCCGCGGCGACAACGCGACCGTGTCAATGCGCGGCGTGGCCTCGAGCAACGCCCTGATCCTCCTCAACGGGCGCAGGCTGCCCTACCACCCGATCAGCCAGTCGGAGGCGGGCGTGCCCACGCTCTCGACCAATGTGAACCAGCTGCCCAACCGCGGCCTGGAGCGGGTGGACGTGCTCCGCGACGGCGCCTCCTCCGTGTACGGCTCGGATGCTGTTGCCGGCGTGATCAACTACCTCACGCGGCGCGACTTTCTCGGTTCCGAACTGGCCCTGCGTTACGGCGAGACCAGCTACGGCGACGGCGAGGAATTCCGGGCCACGCTCACGCACGGCCTGGATTTTGCCGACGGCCGCGGCCACGTGATGATCGTGGCGGACTTCTACAAGCGCGGCGCGATGTATGCGCGGGACCGCGATTTCGCGGCCGAGGCCGACATGAGCTACCGGGCCCCGGCCCCGTGGAATGTCTCCACTGACACCACCTTCAACGCCCGTTCGGCGACGACCGCGTACGGCAACTTCAGCACCGGCTCGGTCAACTCCAGCGGCACCTTCACGGCGGCCCGCCCCTCGGGCGTGTCGTCCTCCCTGGTGGCCACTTCCGGCACCTTCTACCTGGTGCCCACCACCACCGGCGTCGGTTTCCAGACCACGACGCCCAGCCGGACCGGGATCACGCACGACTATTACTGGAACAACAACACCTACCGCGTCATCCAGCCGAAGTCCGAGCGCGCCAACCTTTTCGCCTCGGCCGACTACGAGTTGCGGCCCGCACTCACCCTTTTCGGCGAGTTCAGCCTCTACCAGTCCGACTCGCTCACGTACCGCGAGCCCGACGGCATCACCGCCTCGACCGACGGCAACATCATCGTGCCCATCGGCAATCCCTACAATCCGTTCGGCTCGCGGTTCTGGTCGCCCACCGGCGCACCCAATGCCGATGGCACGCCGCGCCTGACCGGTACGCCGGCCGTGGTCCGGATCACCAACAAGCGTCTCACCGACCTGGCCACCCGCACCGCGACGATCGAAAACGACATTTATCGCGGCGTGGCGGGCGCCCGTGGCAAGTTCGGCGACACGTGGACGTGGGAGTCCGCCGCCCTTTACGGCGAGTCCCGCGTGACCGACGACGAGGTCGGTCCCAGCCGGAAGACCCTGCTCATCAATGCGATCAACCAGACCGATCCGGCCCTGGCCTTCAATCCCTTCACCCAATCCTTTGCCGTCCAGAACGGCACGCTCGTCGTCACCGGTCCCTATAAAAATTCCGAGAGTGTCCAGTCCTCCTTCCGCTCCCGGTTTATCCGGCAGGGCATCACCAAACTGGGCAGCCTGGATTTCCGGGCCACCGGCGAGGTGGTGCCGCTGTGGGGCGGCAACACGCTCAGCGCCGCGTTGGGCGGGGAATACCGGCGCGAGGTTTACGACGACTTTCGTCCGCCCTACGCCGGCCTCAATCCGGTGGACTCGGGGCTGGATCCCACCACGAATGATTTCCTCGGCTTTTCACCCAACAGCGACACGCACGGGCAGCGCCATGTGACCTCCGCCTATGCCGAGGCCGTGGTCCCGGTGGTTGGCAAACAGAACAATCTGCCGCTGGTGCAGTCGCTTGAGCTGACGGCCTCCGCCCGCTTTGAGGATTACACCGATTTCGGCCGGACCACCAAACCCAAGGCCGGCCTCAACTGGCGTCCGGTGTCATGGGTCATGGTCCGCGCCTCCTACAATGAGGGTTTCCATGCCCCCAATCTGGCCCAGTTGTTCAGCGGGACCCTGATCCGCACGGTCACCGGCAGCACCGACACCTACCGCAGCACGGTGACCGGCCTCACGACGGACGGTCCCTCGAACCGCCGCAGTGTCGCCTCCGGCAACCTCGACCTCCAGCCCGAGGAATCCAAGGGCAAGTCCGCCGGCATGGTGGTCGAGGTCCCGGTCGTCAAGGGCCTGACCCTCTCGGCCGATTACTGGGAAATCCGCCAGTCCAATGTCATCGCCTCCTCGGGCTCCATCGCCGACGACACGCAGGCGCTGCTGGCGGCAACCCAGGCGGCGCTTGCCGCCGGGCAGGCCATCGGGAGCATCGATCTGGGCTCGGGCACCGCCGCCTATCAGGGCGACCCGGCGGTCGTGCGCCTCGCCGTGACCCAGGCCGACCGCGACTTCTTCGCGGCCTACAATGCCACGCGCCCGGCCGGCAATCAGCGGGCGGTGGTGGGTGCCATCGACATCCTGCGGACCTCCTATTTCAACCGGGCCTCGCAGTTTGTGAACGGCTACGATTTCGACCTCACCTACCGTTTCCCGCGGTCCACGCTCGGCAATTTCACCATCAACACGAACTGGAGCTACCTGAACGATTTCTACGCCTTCAATTCCCAAGGCGCCGAGCGCACCGACCTGCGCTGGACCAACTCCGCCGCCGTCGGTGGCGCCTCGCCCAAGTGGCGCGGAACCGCGGCCCTGACCTGGAAGCGCCAGGCCTGGGGCGCCGGGGTCTCCGCCTACTACATCGGGGACTACACGGACAGCGGTGCCACCACGACGCGCACGACCTATGAGGCGCTCGGCTCCCCCGGTTACATCGCCCCGGTCTACACCAACGGCGGCTACGTGTACCGCTACGTCGTGGAGGATTCCATCAGCTACAACGCCTATGTGTCCTACCGCTTCCGCAGCAAAAGCAAGTGGATCGGCGACACCTCCGTGCGCCTCGGCGTGGTCAACGTGATGGATGAGGTGCCGCCGCTCTCCAGCGATTCGCGCGGTTACGATCCCTCCGTCTACAACCTGATGGCCCGCGGCCGGTCCTGGTCCCTCCAGATCACCCGCCGGCTCTGATCCGGGCTCATCCTCGCATCCATCCCAGCCGGAACGAAGCAGCAAGCTCTGATCGGCCTCGATGGTTGCCAAACCGAAATGTGTTTCCGGTAGGCCGCCAGCTTGCTGGCGCTCTCTGAGCGGGAGCAAGCTCCCTGCCTGCCGGCTGGTTGCCTGCTCCCACCCGCCGCCGGGTGGCGATCGCAGGGGACCTTAACGGCCCGGCCCCCAATCCATGACAGACTCCCAACCACTCCGTCCGAATCCGGTCTCCGGCCTCAAGCATGGCCGGCTCCTCCTCGCCGCCTGCGTGCTCGTGGTGGGGCTGGCGAGCTTCCTCGCCTCCCGGATCCAGGGTGACTGGGGACAGGTGCAGGTCCTCGACGTCAAGATCCCGACGCAGAACGGGCAGTGGCTGGTGGCTGATCTCTTCCGGCCGCGGACCGCGACCAGCGCCAACCCGGCCCCGCTGGTCGTCGTCGTGCCCGGTTTCCAGCGCTCGAAGGAGACCCTGGCGAACATCTCCCTTGAGCTGGCCCGGCGCGGGATCGTGGTGATGGCCATCGATCCGTACGCCCAGGGCAGCTCGAGTTCGTCCACCAGCCCGCAATCGGCGACCACTGAAGGCTACGGTCTCTTTGCCGTGGTGAATTACGCCGCGAACACGGAGAACCTGAACTACATCGACCGGACGCGCATCGGGGCCACGGGCCATTCGGCGGGCGGCAACGCCGCCCTGCAGGCGGCCAGCTACTTCGGCCGGGAAGCCGCCAGGCTCGGCCGCCCCAGCAAACTGCATTCGGTGTTTGTGTCGGGCTATGTGCTTTCGCTCACCGAGCGGGTGCTTTCGGGGATTCGCTCCAACGTCGGGGTGAGCTACGCCCTCTACGACGAGGGCGCCTACCGCAATGAACTGAAAAATGGCGACATGCGCACGGCCCCCGAGGCCCTGCGCCTGCTCAACCTCGCGCGCGCCCCCGGGAGCCCCCCGCTGACGGATGTGGCGATTGACCGTTACTATGGCGACGTCGCGGCGCGCTCGCTCCGGGTGGTGCACAACGAGCGGGTCCTGCATCCGTTCCAGCCGTACAGCGTGACGGCGACGGCGAACCAGCTCGAATTCTTCGCGAAGGTGTTCGACCTGCCGGGTGGCCGGCCCGTCCGCGATCAGGTCTGGTACTGGAAGGAACTGCTCACCCTGGCCTCGTTGGTGGCGGCTTTCGTGGCGCTGGTCCCGCTGGCGCAGCTGCTCCTCGCGCACATCTCCTATTTTCAGACCCTGGTGCAGCCGCTCCCGCCGCCCCAGCCGCCGCTGCAGGGGAAGGGCCGGCTTTATTTCTGGGGATTCTTTTGGGCCGGGGCCCTGATCGCCTGTTTTTCGTACATTCCCATGACGGAGCTCTCGCAGGTGCTGTTCACCGCGGCGTCCGGCCGGGAGCAGACCTGGTTCTTTCCGCAGCGCATGAACAATGGCGTCATGCTCTGGGCGATCTTCAACGGGCTCGTCGGCTTTGTGCTGTTCTACCTGGGCTACCGCTGGCACGGCCAAAGGAACGGAGCCACGCCGGGGATGTGGGGCGCGACGATCAACGGCAGCGAGCTCAAGCGGACGGCGGTGCTGGCGCTGACCCTCGCCACGGCCTTTTTTCTCCTGCTCTTCACGGTCTACTATTTCTTCCATGTCGACTACCGCTTCGTGTTCATCGGGGTGCGGGTCTTCCAGCCGGTGCTGCTGGTCCTGCTCCTGATGTATGCACCCGCGTTTTTCCCCTTCTTCCTGTCCAATTCGCTCCGGGTGAACGGGGCCATGCGCCTGGCCGGCCAGCCGGAATGGAAGAGCATGCTCGTGGCGGGCATCGCCAATTCCTTCGGCCTGCTGCTCATCGTGCTCGTCCAGTACCTGACCTTTGCCGTCACCGGCACGGTGCATTGGACCGATGGGTGGCTCTACATCAACCTGCTCTTTGCGGTGGTGCCGATGATGTTCGTCCTGCCGTACTTCAACCGGTATTTCTTCCGGCTGACGGGCCGGATCTATCTCGGACCGATGGTCACCTGCCTCGTGTTCATCATGATCTTGGTCTCGAACACGGTCTGTTATGTGCCGCTGTGAGCGCCTCAGGCCCTCGTCCGCTGTTGCCACGCTGGTCATGGCGAAGTGGGATGACTCGTTCGCTGCCAAAGCCGGGGTGGCCGTCCAGGTCCTCCGCTCCCAGCCGATCCATGCTCATCCCAAGAAAATACTTCAGGCTTGATGCTCCGGGTAGCGCCCGGCCTTCCTCCTTCGCCTGGCCTGCGGAGGACAGGCTGGACGGGCGGTGCATTGACCGCGGGCGGGGGACAATCCGGCCCGCCCGGAGGTCGGGCCCTACCCACCAATCCGTCATGAAAACCCTGCGTGCCCTCATCTTCACCGTTTGTTCAGTTGTCCTTTGGACCTCCGTGGCGGCGGATATCCCGGTGCGGGTCGAACCGGTTTCCGCTCCGCACGGCATGGTCGTGGCCGGTCATCCGCAGGCGGCGCAGATTGGCGTGGCGGTGCTCAGGGCCGGCGGGAATGCCGTTGATGCCGCGGTCGCCATCTCGCTGGCGCTCGGCGTGGCCGAGCCGCAGGCGTCGGGCCTCGGCGGCAAGTTGATGCTGCTCTATTACGAGGCCGCCTCGGGCCGCACCTATGCGCTTGATGCGATGGATGCCGCCGGCGGATCACTCGACGTCGAGGCCTACAAGCGCCGGCCGGAGGACGATCGCTACAACGGCTATGCCTCCGCGGCCGCGCCCGGCCTGGCCGCCGGACTCTGGCTCGCGCACCAGCAATGGGGCGCACGGCCGTGGGCGGAGAATGTCGCGCCCGCCGTGCAGCTGGCCCGCGAGGGATTTGAGGTCCTGCCGAAGACGCGGGATTTCTTTGCCGAAAAGGAAGCGGTGCTGCGCCGCGGCGACGCCGAGATCGCGCGGCTCTACCTGCCCGACGGGGCGTTGCCGGTCGTCGGCTCGCGCCTGGCCAACGCCGACCTCGCCCGCACGCTTGAGCTGCTGGCGGCGCAGGGCCGCGACGGATTCTACCGCGGGCCGGTGGCGGCGGCCATGGTCGCGGCCGCGGAGAAAAACGGCGGCGGCACCTTCAATCTGGCCGACCTCGCCGCGTACGAGGCGCGGCTGACCGAGCCCATCGGCATCGATTTTCAGGGCTACCACCTGCTGTCCAGTCCGCCGCCGACCAACGGGCCGCCGCTATTCCTCACGATCCTGAAAGTGCTGGAGGCGGACGCCTGGCAGGGTCCCTTGCGCAGTGCCGCCAACCTCGACCGTATCGGCCGGGTGTGGCGCGAGGTGCAGCCGCGGGTCCAGGCCGCGATCGCCGATGTGCCGGAGGCGGTGTTCAATTTCGAGAAACTGGTCGCCCCCGATTCCATCGCGGAATTGCGGCGGCTCACGGCGAAGCCGGCCGGCGCCGAGTCCAAGGTGGCCTGGTTTGACGCCAGCGGCTGGTCGGAGAGCGCGGCGGCCTCCACCACCCACTTCGCCGTGGCCGATGCGCAGGGCAATATCGTCTGCGCCACCCAGTCGCTGAGCCTGCATTTCGGCGCCGGGGTCGTCGTGCCGGGCACCGGCATCATCCTGAACGACTCGATGAGCAACTTCGCCTACGGCCGGACCCCGGGCGTGAACCAGGTGGCTCCCGGCAAGCGCCCCCGCAGCACGATTTCACCCACGCTGGTCTTCCGCGACGGCCGGCCGTTCCTGGCCATCGGCATCCCCGGCTCCGCCCGCATCCCGACGGCCTTGCTCCAAGTGTTGCTGGACCGGCTGGTTTTCAACCGGCCGCTGGCCGAGGCGATCGGCGACACGCGCTTCCATTACAACCGGAACTGGCGGCGCGATAATGCCGAGAGCTTCGAGGCGGAAAGCTCGTTGCCTGAATCCGAGGTCGCCGCGCTGCGGGCGATGGGCTGGGAGGTCGAGTTGCCCGAGGCGGCGGGCACGGGCAAGAATTTCGGCGGCATCAACGCGATCGAGCTGAATGCGGACGGTTCCCGCACCGGCTACGCCGACCCGCGCCGGACCAATGCGGCGGCGGGGCACTAGTGCTGCCCGGTTAGGTGTCTGGGTTGTCGGGAAGAATTGCCTTACAGCTTGAGCAAGGCGCGGGTCGGGTTGTAGGGCGGGGATTCCGATCCCCGCCTCGAATGATCTGCAGCTATCGCGAGGCGGGGATCGGAATCCCCGCCCTACAATTTTCATCCGCCTGCACACTCACCCGTGGGCTTCGCCGATGCCAATGGATTCCCGGATCGTCTCCTCGCTCTGGTTGTACTCGATCGGGGCGAACCGCTCGGCCTTGAAGCCCATTTCGCGGCCGGCACAGAAGGGGTCCGGCGGGTTCTTCAGTTCCATCAGCAGAATCTGGATCTCGGGACTCTTGTCGCCGCCGCCGTTCTGCACCGGTTTCCCGTCCTTGATGACCAGCGGCACACCGCGCCCCGGCGCCATTTCGCGCACGGTGTAAACCTCGCCCTTCACGGGCAGGGCGGTGTAGGCCTTTTTTGCCCATTCGGGAAAGACGTCGTCCACGCAGACCACCAGGGAACCGATTTGCATGCCGGCAAGCTACACCAGGGGCCGGGGCGTGTCACGCTCGCGCCATGTGGCCTCGCCGGCCGTGTCCCAGAGAATCGTTTCCCGCGGATTACGCGGATGATCGCGGATAAATACCTGCCATATCCGCGTCTATCCGCGTGATCCGCGGCAAAGCTTGAATTCAGAATGACGGTCATACGATTGAAGACATACCGCAGCCAAGCGGCGTCTTCTACGGGTAGTAGGGATCGATGGTTGACGATGCCCCCAATTGGTCCGCCCAATTCCGGAGCCGTTGCCACGGTTTCCTTCTCCATGAGCCAGCAACCTCCGTTAACCTCGACCGGCGGACTCCAGATCGCCCCGTTCAAATTCGATGTCACCCCGCCGCTGGGGCACGCGTGCTGCGGTGGGTTTATCAAATCGGCCGAGGTCATCGACGATGCGCTCGAAGCGGTGGGCGTCGTCCTGCTGGGGGCAGGCCAGCCGATTGTCCTCTGTGCGGTCGACTGGACCGGGATCCTGAATGAGGCGCATGCCGTGTGGCGGACGGCGCTGGCCGAGGCCGCGGGGACGACGCCGGACCGGGTCACCGTGCACTGCGTCCACCAGCACAATGCGCCGTTCGCGTGCTTCGAGGCCGAGCGCATCATATCCGCCCATGACGACCTGCCGCACCCGCTGGACCTGGCCTTCTTCCAGCGCTGTGTTGAAAGGGGCCGCGCCGCAATCGCGCAGGCGGTGCAACGGCCCCGGGCGGTGACGCATCTGGGTTGGGGCCAGGGGAGGGTGGAGGGAGTCGCCTCGAACCGCCGGGTGTACCGCGACGCCACCGGCCAGGTCCTGGCCATGCGGGGCAGCGGCTGCAAGGATCCGCGTCTGATCGCCCTGCCCGAGGGTTTGATTGATCCGTTTTGCAAGACGGTCGTGTTCTTTGACGGCGCGCAGAAGGTCGCGGCGCTGCACTATTACACGACGCACCCGATGAGCCATTATGCCGACGGCCGGGTCTCCAGTGACTTTGCGGGGCTCGCCCGCAAGCAGCGGCAGCAGGACGAGCCGGATTGCCTGCACCTTTATTTCACGGGCTGCGCCGGCAATATTGCGGCCGGCAAGTACAACGACGGCTCCCCGGCGCGGCGGCCGGTCCTGACCAGGCGGATTTACGACGGCATGATTGCATCGGAGACCGGGCTCACGCGCGTGCCCGTGCCCTCGCTCTCGTGGAGGACCACGACCGTCCTGCCGAAGCCCCGCCCGTCGTTGAACGCCGAAGCCCTGGCGCAAATGGTCGCGACGAAGACCAACTCAGTCCTGGACCGGAACCGCGCGGCCTATTGGCTGGCGTGGCTGCACCGCCTTGAGCAGCGGGTACCGATCACCCTGAGCGCCCTGCACCTGGGCGGCGTGAAGCTGCTGCATCTCCCGGGCGAGGCATTCATCGAATTCCAACTCCGCGCCCAGCAAATGCAGCCAAATGACTTCGTCTGCACCGCGGCCTACGGCGACGGCGGACCCTGGTACATCCCCGTGAAGGAGGAGTGGCCCAATGGCGGCTATGAGGTGAGCGCCGCCCTGTGTGATCCGTCCTTCGACGACCAGCTGACGGCGGCGATGAAAGGTCTGCTCGATTCCAAGTGATTCCATGAGAGTCACGCCCATCAACAGCGCCGAAGCGGTCTTCGAGGCCTTCTTCGACGAGCATCTCAGCGAGTTCAATCAATGGACAATAGATGCGCCCGGCGCCAAGGGCGTCAGCCAGACGCGCGGGTGGGCCTTCGTCATCTTTCAATGGACCATGCCGGCGGCGGACGGACTCGTGCACCGTCTGCGCCGCACCTATGAGACGCCGGTGCCCTGCGCGGATTACGACCGGCTGCTGGTGTGTTTCAACGTGCCCGATGAAACGGTGATGACCATCACGGCCGAGACCGATGCCGGCCCACGCCGCCGCACCGGTGCGCCCACCGGGGCCACGAAACGCGAGGAATGGGTCGAGCTCGAGGGCGCCACGCAGATCAATGCCCTCACGATCGAGATGCACAGCCCGCGCCGCATCGCCGGCTCGGGCTGGCTCCTGTGGATCGGCCTGCAGCACACCGGCCGGATCAAATCCCACCTCGCCCAGTGGGCCGGCTACGACGAAAAGTGGGACAAGTATCTCCAGCCCCCGGAGTTCGAGCCCCGGTATGAACCCTCCTACGGTTTCATGATCAATGCCGCGGAACTTGAGGAGGTGCGGCGCGAGTTCGCGGATTCACCCGTCGCGGCGGAGTTGCGCACCGTCGGTGAACGCGCGCGCCGGCAGCGGCCGGAGTCCATGATCGGCGAGAACCTCAACTACTGGAGCTTCAACGGTTTTCGCCGGGAGCGCGACACCGGCAAGATGCTGTCGCTCCACGGCTCCTTCGCCGCGCAAGCCGGCCTCCTGTGGAAGGACAAGGCACTGTGCCGGCTCGCCGCCCGCTTCGCGATCAGCCTCGTGCATTGCGAATACTGGGAGGACATTTTCTTCGCGAACATGCGCGGCTGCACCTGGGAGCAGCGGGGCGGGGTGGCCGCGATCGGGTCCTGGGATTGCGCCGTGATCCTCGACCTGTGCGGCGAGTGGTTCACGCCATTGGGACGCCAGCTCGTGCTGCGCCGCCTGGCCACCGAGGCCCACGGCCGGATGTGCCAGGCCTCGTGGTGGTGGGAATACATGTACCACACCAATCAGATGGCGTGGATCTCGCCCTCCCGCATCTACAGCCTGCTGGTGCTGGAGCAGAACATGCCCGTCAGCCTCGGGACCTACCCCAAGCCGGCGGTTTCGCGCGTCGCCCCGCACACCGACATCGCGTGGGCCAACCTCGTCGAGAACATCAGCCTGGCGGTGTCGCCGAACGGCGGGTACCTCGAGGGCGCGACCTATTTCACGTGGACCGCCCGGCAGGCGATCCTCTGCGCCCAGCTCTACGCCCGGGGCCGCGGCCGGGATCCGCGGCCGTTTGTGCCGCAGGCCCTGCTCAACACGGACCGGTACGCCGAGATGCTCTATTCCACCGACGACGGTCAGGAGATGATCCTCACCGGCGACGCGGGCATCACCGGCGGCGAAGGCGCGCCCTTTCTCGCGTGGCTCATGCCACAGTCGCATTGGGTTACGATTTTGCGCAAGCAGCTCAAGCGTGCCGGAGCCGCGCCTTTCCTGCTGACCATGCGCCTGGCCCGCGAGGTGCCGGCGGAGGGACCACTGCTGTCGCCCTTCCTCAGCCTGCCCGACGCGGGCATGATGTGCTCGGTGCGCCGGCTGGGGCCCGAACTCGTGAAGCTGTTTGTCCTCGGCAACAAGGCCGGCGCCGACCACCAGCACGAGGACAAGGGCAGCTTTGTGCTCGAATGCGCCGGCGACAGCTTTGCCTTCGACTTCGGGGTCCTGGACTACGCCAATCCCGTGATGGAACTCGTGAAGCACGCGCAGCGGCACAACATGCTGACCCCGTGGAGCGACGATGCGCGGCCGAAGCCGGAGAATCCGTGCCACGTCGACATGCTGCCGCAGGGCTCCGGCGACGAGACCCGGTTCCACGCGAGCCTCGATTTGCGACCCGCCTGGCAGGGTTGGTTCAGCCAGTGGGAACGCACCTGGGATTCACCGACCGCCGACACCCTGTTGATCACCGACCGCTGGGCCGTGGCGCAGGGTCGCGGGGTTATTTTCCATTGGACCACGCGGCTGCCGATGCGGATCGAGGACGACCGCGTGCTGATCGAAGGCCGCCGCGCCGTCGCCGAGATCAAAATCCCGGCGGGCGTGGAGGCCGTGATCGATCAACTTCCCCTGCAGGACCCGCGGCGCACCGCGGTCGAACAGGACCGGCGCGACCTGATCCAGTTTGGCTGGAAGCACGCCGAGACCCAGCCGCGGCTCACCCTGAAACAGGCCGGGCAGAGCGGTGTGCTGCAGGTCGCGGTGAAACTCCGGCTCAAGTGCGAGCCAGCACCTTCTTCCCCATGAAAAATAGACGGCCTTACTGTAGGAGCGGCTTTACGCCGCGAGGTTGCGTGACCGATCGCGGCGTAAAGCCGCTCCTACAGCTGCTGCGCACCGCCGGCTGAATGACTGAAACCCCCATTTACTCCCATGACTGAAGCCACCGTCCGCCATCCCATTCTCCTCAACGAAGCCGAAGCCATCATCGAGCCCTTCTGGGATGAACGGCTTTCACCGCTGCGGCATTACACCCTGCGCAACACCCGGGGTCAGGAGCAGGCGGCTTCCATTCCCGCTGCGGCAGCTGGTGCCAGTACGGTGGGCGACAAGCCCCAGGCGCCCCCGGCCTTTGGTCCGTTGGCGCCGGACAATGTGCGGGCGAGCCAGTTCTGGTGCTTTGTGACCCTCGCCTGGGACCGTCCCGCGGGGACACAACCCGCCGGCCAGCGCGAGCCGCTGCCGCTCCTCGCCTTTGAACGCGAGGTGCGGGTGGACCTGACCGGTTACGACCGGCTGATCGTACGGGCGGCGTGTCCGAAGCATGTCAGCATCACGGTGATCGCGACCGTGGATGGCGTGGAGCAACGGGTGATCGACGCGGAACCCGGCCGCAGCAGCGCGCATGAGTTTGAAGGCAGGGTGCGCGGCACCACGCTGGAGCGGATCCGCCTCGAGGTCGGGTCGGCGCAGGATGGCGCGGACGAGGTCTGGCTTTACTGGATCGGTTGCGGACATGCCAGGCGGCGCAGGGCCATGCTCGCCCGGCCGGTGCCGTACACGCCGGATTGGGCCAACTGGCTGCAGCCGGAAGGGACGCCCATCGGGTACAAGCCGCGGTTCGGCTTTTATTTTGATGCCGGCGAACTGGAGACGCTCCGGCGCAAGGCGCTCTCGCCGCTGTATCAACCCATGATGGATCAGCTCCGGGCCCAGGCGAAGGCCGCGATGAGCGACCCCCGCACGCCGGAGGCCCAGGTCGGAACCTACCTGGCCTCGGGCGACATCTGGTCCATCCAGTCGCGTGAGCGTGATGCCAAGACGCGATCCTTCCACATTGACGCGCCGGTCTGCGCCTTTGTCGGCCTCATCGACCGTGATCCCGCCTTGCTGCGCTTTGCGGCGCGGATTGCGGTGAGCATCGCCCACACGACCAGCTGGGCGCCGCACTTCATGCAGAGTTTCCCGGGTTCGACCTGGGACACGCGCGCCTTCCCCGAGGCCCATGTCACGGCCGGCATCGCCCTCGCGCTCGACTGGGCCGGGGACTGGTTTACGCCCAACGGCGAGCACCTCGTGCGCTATGCCATCGCGACCAAGGGCCTGCCGCGCATCCGCGAGGCGTTCCTCCAGTACGAATACATGTGGAACTGCAACCAGCACCACATGATCGGGCTCGGGCGCATCCTCGGGTTGCTCGTCCTGAACCAGGCCTGGCCGCGGACCATGGCCGACATCGATGTCTTCGAGCGCGACATGTACGAATACATCGACCGCTACATCCAGGCCGACGGCTCGACCCACGAGGGCGTGGGTTACTGGTCGAACAGTTTCCGCGCCACCCTGCCGGCGATGTCCGCCCTCGGCCGGCTGCGCGGCAAGGATCTGCGAGCCATGGTGCCGCCCAAGATGCGCACCATGGACAGCTACATCGCCTCGCTGCTATCCACGGCGGGTGAACCGGGGTCCTATCATCCCATCGCCGACACGGTCGGCGACGCGGTTTCGGTTGATGCCGTCGGGATGCTGGCGGCAGCCATGCCCGGATCGCTCTGGCAGGGCCTCATGGCCGACCTGCTGAAGCGGGGCAAGAAAGTGAAGCGCGACTGGACCTTTGACGGCGTCTTCACGGTGATCCACGGACCCGAGCAGTGTCCCGAGGCCGTCGTGGATCTGCCGGCGTACACCAAGCTCGCCAAGGCCGGCACCGTTTCGAGTTTCCGCCGCCTCGGCCAGGACAGCGTGCGCCTGTTCCTGGTCGGAGCCATGGAGAACGCCGGGCACTGCCATCGGGACAAGGGCTCGTTCATCCTCGAGGCCGGCGGCGAGCTCTTTGCGACCGACCGCGGGGCCGTGCCGTACGAGGACGCCGCCAACCTCCCGTTCATGAAGAGCGAGGTGGCCCACAACCTCGCCGTGCCCCTGGGGTGCGGCCAGCACAACCCCTCGCCCCATGCCTCCGACTGGATCGCGCAGGGCGACGGCACCTCGCTCACGGCCACCGTTGACACGGGCAAGACCTGGCAGGCTCCCGTGGTGTCCTGCCGGCGCACGATCAATTCGCCCACGCCGGATCGCATCGAGATCATCGATGAGATCGAACTGGCGGAACCGCTCCCCGTGAGCTTTTACCTGCATTCGCCCCTGCCCATGCGAGTGGGCACCGGCAAGAGCACGGTGAAGGGAACGCGTTTCAAACTGGAGATCACCGCCGCGTGGGCGGCGACCGCCACCAGCAAGCGTTGCGGTGTGAATTGGTGCTACACTCCCATCAACCGGCTCGCTCTGGAATCTGCTCCGGCGCGATCACACCGGCTGGTCACCGTGCTGCGGCTGAAGCCGATTGTTCGATGATGGTCCTGAATAGCCGGGTCGGTTGTTGTAGGGCGGGGATTCCGATCCCCGCCTTCAACGGTAGGCAGCCCGCTTGCGGGCGCTCACTTGGCCTGCGCACGCGTTTCGAGCGCGAGCAAGCTCGCTGCCTACCGGAGCCCAAGACCCAGGCGGGGTTCGGAGACCCCGCCCTACAATTTAGATGCCCGGGACACCTTTCGGGTCTGCCCTGAACACCTCTTGCTGATGTCCACTGCATCCGATTCCTCTCCAGCGCCCGGTCCCAAGCTGTACCGGGTTGGCACGCTGACCTACACCCGCAATAAATTGCTCCTGGTTGTGTTCTGGATGCTGTGGGGGGATTTTGTCTTTCAGCTCTTTGAGTCGATGATGACGGTCACGGGTCTGCTCCTGCGCTGGCAGGGAGCGAGCGACACGCTGATGGGCTGGATGGGCACCCTGTCCCCGACGATCGCGTTCTTTTGGAATCCCATTGTGGCCACCCAGAGCGACCGGCACCGCGGGCGGCTGGGCCGGCGGCGGCCGTTTCTGCTGTGGGCGACCCCGCCCGCCGTGTTCTGCCTCATCATGCTGGGGGCGGCGAAACCCGGCGGCATTTGGGTGCACGGCCTGCTCAGCTCCGTCGGATTTGAATCAGTCACGGTCGCGGGCTGCTCGATCGTGTGGATCGGCGTCGGGATTGTGAGCTTTTTGCTTTTCAACGCCTACATCATCCAGGGTTTCGCCTGCCTGGTCGTCGACGTGATCCCATTGGAAGTCATGGGCAAGTTCACCGGCATCTACCGCTCGGTCGGGGCGCTGGGCAGCATGGCCTTCAATCAATGGGCCCTGGGCTACATCGAGAATTACACCCTGCACGTCTTCGTCGTGATCGGACTCGTTTTTGCCGTCGGATTCACCCTGATCATCTGGAACGTGAAGGAGGGGGAGTACCCGCCGCCTCCGCCCAAGGCCCCCGGCGGCCGGATGGGCGCCATCCGGGAATATTTCAAGTCCTCCTTCCGGCACCGTTTTTATCTCAATTTTTTCGTGATCACGATCTTCTACTGGGCGTCGCTGGTGCCGCTCGGCTACGTGATTTTTTTCGGCACGCAGGCGGGCAAGCCGGGTTACGCCCCGACCCTCGGCCTCTCCCTGCAGGACTTCGGGGAGGTGAAAGGCTGGTCCTATGTCCTGCAGATCCCGGCCTTCTTCATCGTGGGCTTCCTGGCCGACTACTTTCATCCGCTCCGGGTGGCGCTGGTGGGCATGGTGCTCACCGTGCTGAGCTACTTCTGCTGCTTCTGGTTCGTGGACGGGAAACTGACCCTGCTCATCTGGTGGAGCGTCAATCAGGTGGCGATTTCCATCTATCTCGGCGCGTCCACGGCGCTGGGTCCGCGGGTGCTGCCCCGGGAGCGCTACGGCCAGTTCGTCAGCGCCAACTACATCTTTGGCATGGTCGGCCAGGTGCTGGCGCCGCCGGTGGTCGGCATGCTGATGCAGCGCATTGCCGACTACCGTTATTCCTTCTTCCTGAGCGGGGTCCTGAACGCCCTCGCCCTGGTTGCGCTGATTGTTTTTTACCTCCAGTGGAAGAAGCTCGGCGGCGAAAAGAGTTTCACGCCACCCGATCCCGCGTCGTAGGCCAGCGCGCCCGGCTAGGCCGGGCGATCCGACGTCGGGTTGACCTGTTCATCCACGATCACCGTGGTCACAAGATCGCAGCCCACGTTCACCGTGGTCCGGGCCATGTCGAGGATGCGGTCGGCCCCGAGGATGATGCCGAGCCCTTCCGGCGGCACGCCAAAGGTCGCCAGGAGTCCGGCAATCAGGGGCAGTGAGCCGCCGGGAATGCCGGCGACAGCGACGGCGCTGAGGACCGCCAGGACCAGCAGGGTGAGCTGCTGGCCGACGCCCAGATCCACGCCGAACACCTGCGCGACGAAGAGCACAACGCAGCCTTCGTACAGCGCCGTGCCGCTCATGTTCACCGTGGCGCCCAGGGGAATGACGAAACCGGTGGTGCTGGGCGAGGTCTTCAGGGTCTCGCGCGCACAGGCGAGGGAGGCCGCCATGGTGGCGCTGCTCGAACTCGTGGAGAACGCGGTGATCAGCACCGACCGGATGTCGCGGAAGAACTGCCGGGGCTTGCGCCGGGTGAACAGTTTCAGCCACAGCGACATCACGCCGAAAAGATGCAGGATCATCACGGCGAGGCAGCCCAGCACGAACAGTCCCAGGGCGAGGATGATCTCCATGCCGGTCTTGACGACGACACTGTAGATCATCGCCGGCACCGCGTACGGCGCGAGGCGCAGGGCCAGGTGCACGATGCCGGTCATCAGCTCGTTCACCACGTCGAGGGCTTCCTGCAGTTTCCGCCGGCGCTCCGGGGCGAGCTGCGTGCCGACCGCGCCGACGAGCAGCGCAAACAGAATGAGGGGCAGCACCTCGCCGAGCATCCCGCGGTTCTGCCCGCTGACGGCCCCGAACAGGTTGCGCGGCATGAACATGTCCACGATCGAGGCCAGGGTGAGACCTTGCTGGCCGGCGGAGGTCGCCACGTGCCGTTGGGCGACGCCGCCGTATTCCGCCATGAGCTGGTCCTTGGTGGCGGCGCTCAACTGGCTGCCGGGATTGACCAGGTCCATCATCAACAGGCCCAGGGTGACCGCGATGGCCATGTTGGCGAAAAACAGGGCGAAGGTCCGGCCGGCCAGCGGGCCGAGTTTGTCCAGCCGGCCAAGTTGCAGGATGCCGCTGGCGAGCGAGGCGAAGACGAGGGGTATGACCACGAAGAACAGCATGCGCAGGAACACCTGCCCGAACGGATCGAAGAAATTCGTCGAAACCTGCTGCATGAAGGTCAGCGAGGCCGGATACAGCCGGCCCAGGCCGAGGGTGGCGATGCCGGCGACCACGCCGATGGTCAGTCCAACCAGAATGCGATTGGCGAGGGTGTTGTCGGTGCTTGCCATACGGGCGTGGAGGCTAGGGATCCGCTTTGCACAGTGTCGAACGGGAATTTCCCGTTGGCGGGCAACCGCCCGGTTGCCGCCGGCCTCGCCAGGACCGGTCGGGGGGGCAGGGACTCTGGCACGCTCCATGGGTGTTGCATGTGGCACGTATCGCTGGCGGGGACTTGGCGAATGCATTTCCGCGGATTACGCGGATTGTCGCGGATAATACCTCAGGCATCCGCGTCGATCCGCGTGATCCGCGGTAATGACCGAATTCAGGGCGACGGTTCAGAAACCCAACGGAGCAGTGCTAGCTCCACGGTTGCCTCGCGGCGGACGGCCATTAGCGAAGGTGCATGTTTCCCGCTCCGACATACAGCGGTGTCCTGCTCGCCGCCGGCCGATCCGTGCGCATGGGCCGGGACAAGGCCCTGCTGCCCTGCGCGGGCGAACCCTTGTGGCGGCGGCAATGGCGTTTGCTGGAACAGGCCGGGGCCGGGGAGTTTTTTCTGTCAGCGCGTCCGGAACAGGAGTGGGTGCCGAATGATGTGACGACTCTGGCGGACGCGGTCGCCGGCGCCGGCCCGCTCGCCGGCATCACCGCGGCCCTGACCCGGTGCCGGACCACTCACCTGATCGTGCTGGCCGTGGACCTGCCGCAGATGCCACCGGAGTGGTTCAGGCAACTCGCCGCGGACTGCTCACCCGGGCGGGGAGCCGTCGGCCGGCGCGGAAAGTTCTACGAGCCGCTCGCGGCCATTTATCCATGCGAACTGCGCAACACGGCCGAGGCCGCGCTGCGCCGTGGCGACTACGCCCTGCAGGCCTTCATCGCCGCCGCCGGGGCGCAGATGAGCGTGCGCGAGATCGGCGACAAGGAAGCGCCGTGGTTCGAGAACTGGAACGAGCCGATTTAACCGCAAAGAGCGCAAAGAACGCAAAATCCCGGAGCAGGTTGGGCTCGGTTCCTTTGCGTTCTCTGCGTTCTTTGCGGTTAAATCGGTCTGGTGTCAGCCGGCACATCGCGCTTCACGCGTACCGGTCCTCGGTCCAGGGGTCGCCGGTGTTGGAATAGCCGCGGACTTCCCAGAAGCCGAGTTTGTCCTCCCGGAGGAAGGAGATGCCCTTCACGAACTTTGCGCCCTTCCAGGCGTAGAGTTTGGGGATGATGATGCGGGCCGGGCCGCCATGCTCGCGGGTGATCGGCGCGCCGTCGAAACTCGTGGCCAGCAGCACGTCGTCGTCGAGGCACTGCGCGAGCGGCACGTTGGTCGAGTAGTCGTCGTAGCTCGTGAAATAGACAAACTGCGCCCCGGGTTTCGGCTGCACGAGTTCGTACAGGGTCGTGAAGGCTACGCCGGCCCAGCGGCAGTCGAACTTGCTCCAGGTGGTCACACAGTGGAAGTCGCTCACGTCCTCCACCTGCGGCAGGGCGTTGAGCTGGGCCCAGGAGAGGGTCGTCGGCTTCTCCACCTCGCCGTCGATCGTCAGCGTCCACGCCGGCAGCGGAATCTCGGGCTGCACCCCGAGATCAAGGACGGGAAACCCGGCCGTGAGCTTCTGCCCCGGCGGCAGGCGGTCGGTGGCGCGGGTGGTGCGCGCCGTCACGCCAGCAGCCTTCTGCTTCTCAGCCCATTTCTGTTTCGCCAGGATGTACCGTTCCTTCGACATGTCCGCACGGTAGGAGTACGGCGCCTTGGTGCAAGTGTGCGGGCGATGTACGGTCTCAATCCATTTAGCCACAAAGAACACAAAGGTCGGAATGCGAATGAATCATTCGAGGCGCCTATAGGCGCGCGGGAGATTCACTCCAACCGGACGGATCAATTTGTGTTCTTTGTGGTTAATTCCATCTTCCTCTGGATCTCCGTTCCTGCGTCATTCCATAAACCGGACCGAAAATACAGGACGGTCAAATCACTCTTCCGACAGCGCCTGTTCCACCGCATCGCGGCGTCGGTAATAGTAAATCGCCAAGCCGCCCTGGTACACGACGGTCAGCACGCCGACGATGGCGTACGTGAGGTAATAGCTCAATTGAACCACCTGGTCGATTTGCGCATGGGTCAACCCCGCGTCGATGTACCTCTGCCGCAACGTCTCCGTCATGATCAGGTTGATAAGCGCGGGGTCGAAGCTGATCAGCCGCAGCCCCACGTAGGCGAGCACCGCGACCAGCAGGTAGAGCTGGCTGGCGACGAGCCAGCTGATGCCCCGGACCTCGCCCGCGCGCAGCAGCCCCGCGCCGTGCAGTTCCAAGGCGCCCGCCCCGGCGATCAGGACGCCGACCAGCACCTCGAGGCGGTTCCCGCCGAGAGCCGAGGCCAGGGCGAAGGCGCCCGCGATGGCGAGCACCACCGTGCCGTCCAATCTGGCCAGCCGGAGGAGGCGGGCGAGGACGGTGGCCGGGAGGAGGGGCGGTTGCATCGAAGGGTTGTCATTCCCGCCCGGACGCCGAATCTCAAGCCTCTTCGTGTCCACGCGCCCAACCAAAGCGTTTCCCTTCCGTCTGGATTTCCCGCCCGAGCTGCCGATCAGCGTCCGGGCGGAGGAGATTGTCGCGACCATCCAGCAGCACGCGGTCGTGATTCTCGCGGGTGAAACGGGCTCCGGCAAGACGACCCAGATTCCCAAGATGTGCCTCGCCGCCGGTCGCGGCATCCGCGGGCGCATCGCCTGCACCCAACCCCGCCGCGTGGCCGCGCTTTCGGTGTCGCGGCGCGTGGCCGAGGAACTCGGGGTGGAGTGGGGCCGCGAGGTCGGATGCAAGATCCGCTTCAACGACCGGACCACCGCCGCGACCACGATCAAGTTCCTGACCGACGGCATGCTGCTCGCCGAGGTGCAGGGGGACCCACTGCTCCGCGAATACGACACCCTCATTATCGACGAGGCCCACGAGCGTTCGCTCAACATCGACTTTCTCCTCGGGCACCTGCGGACCCTGCGCTACAAGCGCCCGGAGCTGAAGATCATCATCACCTCCGCGACCATCGACACGGAGATGTTCAGCCAGGCCTTCGACGGCGCCCCGATCGTGCAGGTGTCGGGCCGCACCTACCCGGTGGAAGTCATCTATGCCCCGCTCGATGAACTGGGCAGTGATGCGGCGGAGGGTGACGAACGGGAGGCGAGAGCCGAGGCGCTGCACTACATTGACGGCGCCGTGGAAGCCGTGGAGCGGATCGTGCGCGACAGCCCGACCGGCGACATTTTGGTCTTCATGCCGAGCGAGCGGGACATCCGCGAGACCTCGGACCTGCTCGAGGGCCGTCGCCTGCGCGGCTGCGAACTCGTGCCCCTGTTCGGGCGGCTGACGAATGCCGAGCAGCAACGCGTCTTCGCGCCGACCCAGGCCCGGAAGATCATTGTGGCGACCAACATCGCCGAAACCTCGCTCACCATTCCGGGCATCCGCTTTGTCGTGGATACGGGGTTGGCGCGGATGAGCCGCTACGCGCCGCAGGCCCGCACCCGGCGCCTGCCGATCGAGCCGGTGTCGCAGTCCAGCGCCGACCAGCGCAAGGGCCGCAGCGGCCGGGTGGCCGACGGCGTGTGCATCCGGCTGTATTCCGAGAAGGATTTCCTGGAGCGTCCCCGCTTCACCCAGCCGGAAATCCAGCGCGCCAACCTCGCGGATGTCATCCTGCGGTTGAAGGCTTTCGGTCTCGGCGACATCGAGCGGTTTCCCTTCATCAACATGCCCGCGGCGAAATCCATCCGCGCCGGCTACGGATTGCTGGAGGAGCTGGGGGCCTTGGAGGACGGTGGTAGGGCGAACCGTCCCGGTGAGCCACGGCTCGGCGAGGACGCCTCGCCCTACCTGCGCGAACTCACCGCCATCGGCCGCGAACTCGCCCGGCTGCCCGTGGATCCCACCGTGGGCCGGATGATTTTGCAGGCGCGCACCGAAAAGGCCCTGCGCGAGGTGCTCGTGATCGCGGCCGGGCTCAGCATCCAGGACCCGCGGGAGCGTCCGCTCGAAAAGCAGGCGGCTGCCGACGCGGCGCACCGGCGGTTTGCGCACCCGGATTCGGATTTCCTGACGCTGCTCAACATCTGGGACGCCTATCACGACGAGTTCGAGACGATGGCGCAGTCGAAGCTCCGCCGGTTCTGCCGGGATCATTTTCTCAGCTACACCCGCATGCGCGAGTGGCGCGACGTCCATGCCCAGCTGGCCGAGGTGGTGCAGGAGCGCGGCGAGAAGAAGGTCTCCTCGGCCCTGCAGGGGGTGAAGGACAACGACGCCAAGGCCACGGCCTTCGGCACGCCGCCCTACCGGGCCATCCACCGGGCGATCCTCAGCGGCCTGCTCGGCAACATCGCGCACATCGACGAGCAGCAGGGCGGGTACAAGGCGGCGCACGACCGGCGCGTCACGCTGTTCCCGGGTTCGGTGCTTTTTCGGCGCGAGGAGCCGAAGAAACGGCCCTCCGTCGCCAAGGCTGTGGAGGGCAGCGGGGCAAGCGGCAAGCGCCTGCCCCGCTGGATCATGGCCGCGGAGATCATGGAGACGACGCGGCTGTATGCCCGCACCTGTGCGCGGCTCGATCCGCTGTGGGCGCTGGAACTCGGCCGCCATCTGGTGCGCACCGCCCACAGCGAACCTTTCTGGGACGCGGAAAAGGGCCGCGTGATGGTCAAGCAGCGCACGCGGCTCTACGGCCTCGAACTCGAGACCCGCGCCGTGGGCTTCGGCAAAATCGACCCGGTGCAGGCGACGGAGATCTTCATCCGCGAAGGCCTGGTCAACGACACGATCACCTGGCCGTTCGACTTCCTCGCGCACAACCGGAAGGTCCGCGACAGGATCGAACTCATCCTCACCCGCACGCGCGACAGCGGTTACCTCAACCTGGATGAGGCGCTGTACCGGTTCTATGCGGCGAGGCTGCTGGGTGGAATTGCGACCGAGGCCGGCCGCACTCCCGGGATCAGCGCCGTCGCCGAACTCGTGGATCTTGTGCGGGAGCGCAAGGCGGCCGAGCCGCGGTTCCTGATGTGCGAGCCGGACGATCTCCGCGATCCCGCCACGCTGTCGCACGATGCGGACGAGTTTCCCGAGGCGCTCCCGTTGGACAACCGCGCCCTGCCGCTCAACTACGCCTATAAGCCCGGGCAGGCCGAGGACGGCGTGACCCTCGATGTCAACGTGCGCGAGGCGGAGGCGTTGACCCCCGCGGCCCTCGACTGGGCGGTGCCCGGTCACCTGCAGGCGAAGGTGGAGCATTACCTGCGCACCCTGCCGAAGGATTTGCGCCGGGCCTTCGTGCCGCTGGCCGAGACGGCGAAGAGCGTGGTGGAGCAGGTCGCCCAGCGCGACCGCCTCACCGGCCGTCGGGAAACCCTGCCCGAGGCGCTGGCGGCCCAGCTGCGGGAACGGTTCCGCATCGCGCTTGATCCCGCCCTGTGGGCCGACAAGCCGCTGCCCGATCACCTGCGGGTGCGGGTCCGCGTATTGGATGATGACGGGCGGGAGCTTTGCGCCGGTCGGGATCTGGGCGAATTGCAGTCCGCCCTCGGCAAACGGCAGCGCGAGGCCAGCGTCAGCATCGCCCGCGAGGAGCCGGAAGCGTGGCGTCGCGCCCGGACCCAGTGGGAAAAGCCGGCGCAGACGACCTGGACGTTCGGCGACGTCCCGGTGCGGGTGCTCGTGGCCGAGCCGTCAGGTGTTCCGGTGCATGCCTATCCCGGGCTCATGGCGGTCGACGCGGGAGTCAGCCTGCGCCTGTTCAAGAGTGCCGACGAAGCCGTGGCTGCCACACGGGCCGGCCTCACGGCCCTGCTTGAACTGCAGCTCCGCTACGATCTCGGCTGGCTGGAGCGCGACCTCAGGAAATTGCGCGAACTCGGTCCCTTGCTGGCGACCCTCGCGCCCCTGGCGGACTTGCAGGCGCACGCGTTGCACTCGATCCGCAGTTGGGTTTGCGACGCGGATCGTTGCAGGGCGGAGTCTCCCCCTTCGCCGGGCCTACTGAGGACAGGTCCGAACCCCGCCACCGTAGGCAGCCCGCTCGCGGGCGCTCATGCGGCGGACGAACGCGATTCAAGCGCGAGCAAGCTCGCTGCCTACGGGAGCGTTGAAGGCAGGCGGGGTTCGCCCCCGCCCTACAACCTGACCGCTGCCGCGTTCGCCGCCGCGGTCGAAGGCGCCAAGGCCGATCTCCGCGGCCTCGTGCCGCGGCTGCTGGATCTGCTGCGGGAGATTCTCACCCTGCGGCAGGCCCTGCTCGTGCATCCGCACCCTTTTCCGGGCTTGGAGCGCGACCTTGCCGCGCTGCTGCCGAAGGACTTTCTGCACGTCACTCCCTACGGCCGGCTCGCGCACTTGCCGCGTTACCTGAAAGCCATGAAGCTGCGGGCTGATCGCTGGCGGCTGAATCCGGCCAAGGACACCGAACGGGGCCGCCAGGTTGATGTTTACGTCAAGGGGCTCGCCAAGGCTGGCGCCGGCGGGCACTCCGCAGCGGGCCGGGACGCCCTGCGCTGGCTGATCGAGGAGTTCCGCGTGAGCCTGTTCGCCCAGGAACTCGGCACGGCCGAGCCGGTTTCGACGGTCAAACTGGATCGCCTCGTGGCGGCGGCGGGCGGTGGGCCGGCGGCGGCTCCCGTGGCGGAACCCAAGCTCATCCGACCGATCACCGCGGAGACGGCCAAGAAGGCGCCGCCGATCAAGAATCTCGGCGCCCTCGACCGCCTGTTCCGGAAATAGCGCGGGTAATATTTTCCCGCGGTGCGGACTTTGCGGTTGTGGCTGGCGCCATCCGGGGTAGGCTTTGGGTCAACCCCGTTACTTCATGAGTGCTTCCGTTTCCATTCTGCTCGAGCGCAAGGGCTCGGCCGTACATTCGCTGCCCCCTTCCGCCTCGGTGCTCGATGCCGTTCAGTTGATGAACAAGAGCCAGGTCAGCTCGGTCCTGATCGTGAACAACGGCCAGCTGGCGGGCATATTCACGGAGCGCGACGTGCTGCGGCGCGTCGTGGGTTCCGGTCTCGACCCCAAGACGACCCTGCTGAGCAACGTGATGACGGCGGGGCTGACCTCGATCACCCGCGCGACCAGCATCGAGGAGGCCCACGCCATCTTCAATTCGCGCCACTGCCGCCACCTGCCCGTGCTGGATGGCGACCGGATTGCCGGGCTGATCTCGGTGGGAGACATTTCCCGCTGGCTCTCCGACATGAATCGCGCCGAGGCCGAGTCACTGAAGAGCTACATCAGCGGTGGGCTTTCGACCTGATTTGGCGATTCATTCCTGTAGGAGCGGCTTTATGCCGCGATGTTGCGCTCCCAATCGCGGCGTAAAGCCGCTCCTACAGTGCCGCGGATTTGACGTCACCCGCGACTCCCGCACCTTGGTCGCACCATGAAAACCCCCACACTCCTGCTCCTGGTCCTCGCCCTTACCTGGCCGCTCTCGGCCAAGATTAACACCCGCCCCGTCGCCTACGAACACGAAGGCGTGAAGCTTGAAGGCTGGCTGGCCCATGAAGACGCAGCGACCGCCAAGCAGCCCGGAGTAGTCGTGATCCATGAATGGTGGGGCCGGGACGATTTCGCCAAGCAGCAGGCCGAGGAACTGGTGCGACTGGGTTACGTGGTATTTGCCATCGACATGTACGGACAAGGCGTGACCACCGAGGATTCGAAGCGCGCCGGTGAACTCGCCGGCCAGTTTTACGGCAAGCCCCTGATGGCCGCGCGCGCCCGGGCCGGGCTGGATGCGCTGCTCGCCACGGGTCTGGTGGACGAAAAACGGGTGGCCGCCGTCGGCTATTGTTTCGGCGGCAGCACGGCCATGGCCCTCGCGTACAGCGGGGCACCACTGGCGGGGATCGTCAGTCTGCATGGCGGCCCGGTGGCGGCTCCCGCCGAGGCGAAGGGCCGGATCAAGACCCGCTTCCTGATCTGCCACGGTGCGGTTGATCCCTTTATTTCCAAGGAGAGCCTCGATGGCTTCCTCCGGTCGCTGGACGACACCGGCATCGACTACCAGTTCATCAGCTACGCCGGCGCGAAGCATGCATTCACCAATCCCCAGTCTGATGCCCGGCGCGCCGCGCTGGGGCTTGACGGTATCGCCTACCAGGCCGAGGCGGCACGTCGATCCTGGGGACACCTGAAGCAGTTCCTCGAGGAGATCTATCGGAACTGAGTTAACCGCGAAGGAACGCGAAGAAGATTCATCGCTCCGATCCCAAGGCGATTTTTACCACAAAGAGCACAAAGGGCCTAGTCCGGCAGGGATGCTCGTCCGCGCGCTTATAAGCGCCTCGTGGGCTTCATTCGCGTCAGGACCTTTGTGTTCTTTGTGGTTAAACCCGATTTAATGGGCTCGGGTTTTCATCCGTGGCATCCGTGCGATCCGTGGTTCATGCAAGGCGGCAGGTCAATGACCTGCCCGACCGCAAGCCCTCAATTGCGCGCGATTGTGAGTCGCAGGCTCTTGCCGGTGCGGACCAATCTCGCGCGGGTGGCGAAGACGTCGCTGAGACGGCGGGAGGTGAGCACGCCCTGGCGCGCCCCCGCGGCGAGCACGCGGCCGGATTTGAGCAGCAGGGCATGGGTGAAGCCGGGGGTGATCTCCTCCACGTGATGCGTCACGAGAACGAGCGCCGGCGCTTGGCGACGGCGCGTGAGGGACTCGATCAGGCGCAGAAATTCATCGCGCGCGGCCGGGTCCAGGCCGGCGCAGGGTTCGTCGAGGATGAGCAGCCGCGGCTTCGCCATCAGGGCCCGGGCGATCAGCACGCGCTGGCGTTCGCCTTGGGAAAGATACTGCCATTCGCGCCGGGCCAGGTGGCTGGCATGGACGACCCGCATCCAACGGCGCGCCGCCGCCCGATCCGCCGCGGTGACCCGGGCCCAGAGGTCCAGTTGGGCGAACTTGCCGCTGACGACCGTGTCGAGCGCGGTTTCGCAAACCGGAATGAGCGCGGCGAACGAGTTCATGACCACGCCGATGTGCAGCCGCAGCTCCCGCCAGTCGCTTTCGCCGAAATGCTCGCCCAGCAGGTAAATCTCGCCCGCCGTGGGTGCAAGGTACCCGGTGAGGGCGCGGAGCAGGGAGGTTTTCCCGGAGCCGTTGGCCCCGAGAATCGCCCAGTGCTCCCCTCGGCCGACCCGCCAGTCAACCTGATGCAGGATCGTGGTCTGCCCGCGGCGGACGGTCAGGCCCGTGATCTGAAGGATGGAAGACGCGGCGGCAGGCATGACCCGCATGTTGGCGCGGCGAAGGTTGCCCGGTCAAGATGCGGCAGGGACCAATCGGTTTTGCGGGAGGCGGCAGAGGGAGCAGGGTTCGGAATGGGAGCGCGGCCGGCACCCCAATCCGGTTGTAACCACTAACCCGCGCGTATTGACACTAATCGCCGAACCGAAGCCTCGCGCAAAGGACGCAAAGGACGCCACGGTGGATACATTCTCCGCTGCATTCTCCTCAGCGCCCTTGGCGGCCTTTGCGTGAGGACGGATTGGGCTCCCGATCCTTTTTAACCGCTGATCCGCGCTAATCTGACGCTAATCCTCGAACCCAAGCCTCGCGGACCAGCGCCCTGAGCGGGGCTCAGTGCTCGGTCCGCTCGGAGTCGTAATTTACTGATCCCATTAGCGCAGATTAGCGAAGATCAGCGTTTAGCCCGGATTGGGTATTTCTCCGCTCCCTCTGCTCCCTCCTGTAATAAATCCGTGGTTCGACCCGGTGGATTCAATCCCCGCCGGAATTTCCCTTTTCCTCCCGGCGGTTTGCCGGCACCCTGAAGGGATGAGCCTCCTGCGTCCCCTTTTGATTTTGCTTCTTCTACCGTTCGCCCTGTCGGCCCGGCCGTTCACGGTGATGGTTTACAACGTGGAGAACCTGTTCGATGCCGATGGCAAGGCGCTCTTCGACGACTACGAGCCGCAGCGCTACAGCCGGCAGCACATCCTGACCAAGCTGCAGAACATCACCAAGGCCGTCGCGCAAATCGACGAGGGCCGCGGGCCGGACATCATCCTCTTCCAGGAGATTGAAGCGGACCAGACGCCCGGGGCGACCGCGCCGGACTACGCGGCCATCCTGCAGCGTTACGCGGGGGTGAAGATCGGGGCGATGCTCGGCGCGAGGTATTCCGCGGAGATTGCCGACCTGCCCGCCGAGGCGCTGCTCCTGAAGGCCTTCGCGGACGCGGGCCTCACCGGCTACACGGTGGTGGCCGCGGAGAATGTCACGGTGGCCGAAACCACGAATCCCCTGGCGCAGAAATGCGTCACCTTCACGCGCTTTCCGGTGAAGGCGGTGCGCTCGCACCCGACGCTCGATGCGCGCGCGATCCTCGAGGTGCAGGTGGAGATCGATGGCGCCCTCCTGTACCTGTTCAACAACCACTGGAAGTCCGGCGCGGGCGATCCCGTGAGCGAGCCGACCCGGGTGGCCAACGCCCGCACCCTGCGCGCGCGGCTCGATGAAATCCTCCAGGCCGATCCGCAGGCGGACATCGTCATCGGCGGCGATTTCAATTCCCAGTACAACCAGAAGGTGCGCTACCCGAAGATGAAGGTCACCGGGATCAACGACACGCTCGGTTCCCAGGGCAACGAGCTGGCCGTGCGGGGCGTGCAGCGCGACCTGTACAATACCTGGTTCGAATTGCCGGCGACCGAGCGCGGCAGCGACACCTACCAGAACGAGTGGGGCACCTTGATGCAGCTCCTCATCACCCGCGGGCTCTATGATTTCCGCGGCGTGCAGTACGTCGACAACTCCTTCGCCGTGGTCAAGGTGCGCGGCCTGAACATGGACGACCTGGGCCTGCCCCTCCGCTGGTCCTTCGCCGGCCCGGGCGGCATGGGTTTTTCCGATCACTTTCCAATCCTGGCGAAATTCACCACGGTGCCGGACAACCAGCCGCAGCGCTATCTGGCGCTGCCCAACGCCTCGGCGGAGACCGGCCAGACCACGTCCAACCGCGTGGACTTTGCCCACGTGGACCTGGAAAAGGTGGCGATCAGCCTGAAGGACCTCCCGAAGAAAGCCTCCCTGCGCGACGGCAGCTACACGGGCAAGATCCTGCGCGTCGAGGGCCACGCCGGCGTGGGCAAAAATCTCACGGTGCGCGTGCGTGGCGACCTGTACGATGTCTGGTCCCCCGACGTGACGCTGCGGGAGCAGCTGCGCGCGAAGTATCCGCCGGAAAAGCGGATCCGCTTCTACGGCGAACTGAACCAGTACAAGGGCCGCTGGCAGTTCGTCATCCGCGACCGGAGCTGGGTGAAATGAGTCCGCTGACCGTCTACACCTACACCAATTGCGACACCTGCCGCCGGGCGGTGAAGTGGCTGGTGGCGCACGGAATTGCCTTCACGGAGAAACCCATCCGCGAGACGCCGCCGACCCTGGCGGAACTGCGCGCGATGCTGGCGGCCCGGCAGGGCGAGCTGCGCCGGCTGTTCAACACGTCGGGGCGCGACTACCGCGAGCAGAAGCTCGGCGAAAAGCTGCCGGACCTGGCCCCTGGCGCGGCCCTGGCGCTGCTGGCGAAGAACGGCAATCTCGTGAAGCGGCCCTTCCTGCTCGGTGCGGGGGTGGGGCTGACGGGATTTGATGAAAAGGAGTGGGCGGCGGCGCTGTTGAGAAAATGAACGCCAAGTCCGCCAATCACATCGAGCTCCGGCTGCGGGACCTGGCCCAGCTGTTCAACTCGATGGATCCCTCGCCCTTTCACGACCGGGACCTCGATCAGGTGGCGGAGGCGTTCATCGTGGACTGGGCGCGCGAATTGCCGACCGGGCGGGATTTTGAACTGGTGATTCATGTGGCCACCCCGCCACTGCCGGATCGCGCCAGCGGGGTGGAGCAGGCCGTGCGCAACTATTTCAACAACCGGCTCGTCACCACGCGCCTGCACCTGCGGCAGCTTTTCCGGCTCGGGCGCTGGAGCCTGTTCATCGGCATGCTCTTCCTTGCCTTCTGCCTGGGCCTGAGCGAATTGCTGGGCCGCCTGTTCGACGGACGCTATCTTGAGACCCCGCGGCAGGTGTTGGATATCGCTGGCTGGGTGATGCTTTGGCGGCCGTTGGAGATTTTTCT
>JADJZJ010000024.1 GCA_016715765.1 Opitutaceae bacterium | reverse complement strand
ATCCATCCGTGGCATCCGTGCACTCCGTGGTTAAAACTCAGCTCCGCTCTGCCTTCGGTCGCGGGCCGCACTTGGACCAGTCCCAGGGCTTGAAACCGAGTTTCAGCGCGGGCGAGTTCTTCGCGACGCGCCAGGTCTTGCGACCCTCGGTGATCTTCGGGTCGGCGATGATGGAAAGCTGGTCATGGCCGGCCTGCCGCCATTCCTTCCAGGTCACGCGGGTCGGCACCCCCGGGGTCTTGGAGCGCGGGTTGGCGCTGTGCGGGAGCTTGCCGCCGGGCGACCAGAAGCAATTGCCGTTGGAGCTGAGGGCACCCGCAGCGATGTTGCCCTTGTAGCCGCCGCAGAACAGCCGGAGGCTCGGACCCACGACGATGTTGTTGAAGTAGTTCGCGCTCATCGGGCCGGGCTCGACGCGCGAGACGGAGGTCAGCGCGTGCGTGCCGCGGGCGAAGATGTTGTGACGCACGACATTTTCGCGGGCGAAGTGGATGTTGAACGGCGCGTGCTTCGTGTCGTGCACGAGGTTGTGCTCGATGACCAGGTGCGCCGTGCCCTCGTCGAGGTAGATGCCCCAGCCACCGTAGTCGTGCGACCAGATGTGGTGCAGGTGGTTGCCGCGAACGAGCGTGCCGGGCTGCACGCCGAGGGTGTAGATGCCGCCCAGGTCACTCAGCACGCCGGCGCCGATGTCGTGAATCAGGTTGCTCTCGATGCGGTTGTTGCGCGAGGGCGTCTCGCGGAACCCCCAGGTCCAGCCGGTGGAGATGCCGGTGTAGCAGGCGTGGTGGATGTGGTTGTGGGCCACCGTGCAGTTGAACGCATGGCCCAGGAACACGCCCACGCCCTGATGGAAGATGCGGCCGATGTGGCTGATCGTGTTGTCGGTGATCGTGAGGTGGCCCGTGCGGCCGTCGAGGTGGCCGTCGAAGTCGGTGCCGCCGCCGCGGATGCCGCCGGCGCCCAGGTCGGACAGGTCATTGCCGACTGCGGCGCAGTCGCGGCAGCCCTCGTCAAACTCGATGCCGTAGAGGCCGAGCTGGCTGAAGGTGCAGTCGCGGACCGCGCAGCCGCGCGCGGCGCGGAAGATGAGGGTGCCGGGCACGCAATGGGCGGCCTGCATGTTGCCGGCGAGGGAAAGCTCCTGGCCGTACTGGGGATGGAACTGCTGGGGCGATACCAACGGGGAATACCAGTCGCCGTGCCGGAAGCTCAGGCCGGTGAATTCCAGATTGCGGACATGCGGCGTGGCGTGGGCGTCGTAAGGCTCGATCGTGTCGTTGAAGAACTGGCCGCTGGCGCGGATGAAGGTCAGGACGCGCGGGGCGTAGATCGCGGTGTTGGCCGGGGTTTCGCCGGGGCGGGGCAGGTAGTACAACCGGCCGGTGGTGCGGTTCAGGTACCATTCGCCGGGTTCGGTCAGCGCCTCGAAGAGGTTGTCGATGTAATAACGGGAGAGGTCGCGGTTGCCGTAGGCGGCGGAGGAGGCCTCGTAGAGATTGAAGGCCGAGCGTCGCGCGAAGCGCAGCCAGCCGGTTTTCGGATCGTACTGCGGGCGGGGCATGCGCTCCTCGACCCAGTAGTGCAACAGCACGAACTCGGCATCCGGCAGCGACGGCCAGTCCTGCACGTCGCCGGGTTTCGGCTTGAACATGTCGTGGCCGTCAAAGAGGTCGGTGCGGTCGGGGTGTTTGATCTCGCCGAGCCGGTGGTAGTTGTGCACCGCCTTGCCCTCGGGGGCGAACTTCGGGAGGCGGGCACGCGGGGCGCGGCGGCCGTTGACGAAGAGGGAGCGGAAATACCAGCGGTCGGCGGCGACCTCGGGCAGATCGAGGGTCCACTCGGTGCGGCCGTTGCGTTCGCCGACCTTCCAGCCGGTGAGGCGCTCGCCGCCGTCAAAGACGGGCCGGGCACGGGGGGCCGCGAGGTAGTGCGTGTGCGAATCGTGCTGGGTGAAGGCGACGGTCTCGGTCAGCGCGTAGCGGCCGTCGTGCACCTGCACGGTGACGGGGCCGACGACCTTGCCCGCGGCCCGGAGCGCGCGCAGGTTGTCGCGCGCGCCGGCGAGGGTGGCCCACGGACCGTCGCGACGGTTGCGGGCGGGGGCCGCGAGGCGGCCGGTCCAGCGATCATTACCCAGGGGCGAGAGATGGTAGACGTTCATGGGGAGGCAGTGGCAGCGAAGCCCCGAACGCGAGGGCAGGCGAAGTGAAAATGGCCGAGAATACAGGTAGGAAGAATTCGCGAGGGGGCAGATGTAGGGCGGGGATTCCGATCCCCGCCTTTTGTTGCCTGAGCTGAAATCCGATCTTTCTCGTTCTCTTTATCTTTCTCTTTCTCCTGCCTCAGGGATTGCGCACGATTGCGACCGAGGGCGGTCGCGCTCCCAGGCGGGGATCGGAATCCCCGCCCTACAACGGCATCACCGTTTTGCCTTGGGGCGCGGGCCGCACTGGGACCAGTCCCACGGCTTGAAGCCGAGTTTGAACACCGGGGAGTTCTTGGCGAGGCGCCAGGTCTTCCTGCCTTCGGTGAGCTTGGGGTCGGCCACGAGGGAGCAGCGGTCGTGGCCGGCGGCCTGCCATTGCTTGAAGCTGAGCTTGAGCGGGTGGCCCTCCTTCTTGTGCGTCTCGGGGTTCTTGCTCGGCGGGAGCTGGCCGCCGGGGGACCAGAAGCAGTTGGTATTCGAGGTGACGGCGTTGCGGATGTCGCCCTGGTAGCCGCCGCGGAAGAGCACCTGGCTCGGGCCGGTGAAGATGTTGTTGAACAGATTGGCGCTGAAGTGGCCGGGCTCGACGCGGTAGACGGAGGCGAGGGCGTGGACGCCGCGGGCGAAGATGTTGTGGCGGACGACATTCTCGCGGCCGTAGTGGATGTTGAACGGTGCGTCCTTGGTGTCGTGGACGAGGTTGTGCTCGACGATCAGATGCGAGGTGCCCTCGTCGAGGTAGATGCCCCAGCCGCCGTAGGCCTGCGACCAGATGTGGTGCAGGTGGTTGCCGCGCAGCACGGTGCCGGGCTGGATGCCGAGGGTGTAGATGCCGCCCATGTCGCTGAGGATGCCGGCGCCGATGTCGTGGATGAGATTGTTCTCAATCCGGTTGTGCGAGGTGAGCGTGTCGCGGTAACCCCAGTTCCAGCCGACGGAGATGCCGGTGTAGCAGGCGTGGTGAATATGGTTGTGCGCGACGGTGCAGTCGGCGGCGTTGGTGAGGAGGACGCCGATGCCCTGGTGGAAGATCCGGCCGATGTGGTGGATCGTGTTGTCGGTGATCGTCAGGCCGCCGGTGCGGCGGGCGCCGAGGCCGTCAAGGTCCACGCCGCCGGCCCGGATGCCGCCGGCGCCGAGGTCGTGCAGGTGGTTGCCGACGGCCGCGCAGTCGCGGCAGCCCTGGCCGAATTCCAGGCCGTAGAGACCGACCCGCTCGATGGTGCAGTCGGTGACGCGACAGTCCTGCGCGGCGCGGAAGAGCAGCGCGCCCGACACCGCGATGGCGGCCTGCGGACTGCCGCCGATGGGCAGATCGTTGTGGTCGATCGTGTCGTGGGTGGGGAGGTGCCGCTCGGCGAGCGGAGAATACCAGTCGGCGTGGCGGAAGGTGAGGCCGGCGAACTCGAGTCCGCGCACATGCTTCGTGCCATGGACCTCGATGCGGTCGCCCGATTCGCTGTAGATGCGACCGTTGGCCCGGAGAAAGGTGTGCAGGCGCGGGGCGCGGATCTCGGTGTTGGCCGGGGTCTCGCCGGGCTTGGGCAGGTAGTAGAGCCGGCCGGTCTCGCGGTTGAGATACCACTCGCCGGGCTCGGTGAGGGCTTCGAAAAGATTGTCGATGTAATAGCGGGCGTGGTCGCGCTGGCCATGGGCGTTTTCGTAGGCCTCGTACAGGCAGAAGGCGGTGCGGCGGGCGAAGCTGACCCAGCCGGTGCGCGGATTGAGGGCGGGCTTGGGCAGGCGCTCCTCGATCCAGTAGTGCAGCACGACGAACTCGGCGTCAGGCAGCGAGGCCCAGTCGGGCGAGACGTCGCCGGGGACGGGCTTGAAGGTGTCGCGGCCGGCGAAGAACTCGACCTTCTCGGGTTCGAGCATCTCGCCGACGCGCAGGACGTTTTTGCCGCCCTTCGCGTCGGGCGTGAACTTGGGGAAACGGGCGCGCGGGGCGCGGCGGCCGTTGACGAACAGGGAGCGGAAGTGGCGCTTGCCGGCGGGGACGTCGGGCAGGTCAAGGGTCCACTCGGTGCGGCCGTTGCGTTCGCCAACCTTCCAGCCGGTGAGGCGCTCGCCGCCGTCGAAGACGGGCGCGGCGCCCGGGGCGGCGGCGTAGCGGGTATGCGAGTCGGCGGGAGTGAACTGCACGGTTTCCTTCTGCTCGTAGAGTCCGCCCTGGATCTGGACGGTGACGGATTCGGTGAGCTTTCCCGCGGCCCGCAGGGCGCGCAGGTTGTCACGGGCCCCGGCGAGCGTGGCCCACGGGCCGTCGCGGCGGTTGGAGGCCGGGCGCACGAGGCGGCCCGACCAGTTGTCATTGCCCTTGGGGGAGAGGTGGAAGACGTGCATGGGGAGCAAGCGGAGCGAAAAGGGGAGTGGCTGGGGAGGCGAAGGAAAAACGAACCGGAGGTTTTTAACCACGGATTACACGGATGCCGAATCAATCGATGGCCACAGAAGGCACAAAAGACTCAGAAGGGATCGATCCATTCTGCAGGAGAGAGCAGAGATCTGAATGCATTCCTCTGTTCTCTCTGCTCCCTCCTGTTCAACCGGTTTGGTCCTTATGTGCTTTCTGAGCCTCTTGTGGCCATCATTGGTTCGACCCAATCCGTGCCATCCGTGTAATCCGTGGTTAAAAAAATCTGTCGCCTATCTTAATCGCGGGGGCGGGGTCGGGGCGGCGAAGACGACGGTGGTGACGCCGGCGACCACGAGCAGGCTGGCGAAGTAGAAGGTCGGGGCGGGCGATTCGCCGAAGAGGAAGAACGCCATGAAGCCGGCGAAGATGAACTGGCCGACGTTCCAGAGGCTGACCACCTGGCCGCGGAGATGACGCATGCTGGCGTTCAGGAGCGAATGGCCGAAGATGGTCGGCAGCACGGCAAGGCCGAGCATGAGCAGCCATTCGCGCGCGTTGTCAGTTTCAAACGTGCCGACCCAGGGCAGGGCGGCGATGAGGCAGAGCACGGCCGCCTGCGCGTAGACCGGCACGACGTAGAGCCAGAGCGAGGGAAAGTCGCGGTTCCTGCGTCCGAGCGCGAGGTACCACGCGAACAGCAGCATGGAGCCGAAGCAGACGACGTTGCCCCAGACATCGCCGCCGCCGTCGAGGGCGTCGCGCACGCTCAGCACCACCACGCCGGCGAGGGCGAGGAGCGTGCCGAGGATTTCGACGCGGTTGATGCGCTCGCCGACGATCCAGTGGAGGAAGAACGGAATGGCGGCGGGCGCGAGGTTGACCACCAGGCTGGCCTGCGCGGCGAGGGTCAGCCGGGCGCCGTAGGACCAGGTGAGAAAATGCAGCGCGAGCACGACGGCGGGGAGAAACGTGCGGCGCAGGTGAGCGCGGTCATAGACCCCGCGGTGGGTGCGGTACTCGCGCCAGGCCAGGGGTGCCAGCAGCAGGGAGGCGATACCCAGGCGCAGCGCGGCCAGCACGAAGGGATGCGTGTGGCTGGCCTTGATCTGGATCACGGCCGTGGAGCACGTGAACACGCCCAGGAGAAGCAGCAGGTAGTGCCGGAGCATTGGGCGCGAGATTGAGGAGTCCCGCGGTGCAGTCGAGCGGTGAAGCGGTGAGGCGGCAGATCCGAACCCCGCCTGTGTGAATGGCACCGGCAGGCAGCGAGCTTGCTCGCGCCCGAAACGCGTGCGCGGGCCAAGCGAGCGCCCGCAAGCGGGCTGCCTACCGTTGCAGGCGGGGTTCGGAGACCCCGCCCTACAACATGCAAGGATGCGAAGGCTTTCCTAATGCCTGGGTCCTGCCCTGTGAAAATGTCCGGTCAATACGGTCCCAATGCCCGCACGGCGGCGAAGAAGGCGGCGAGCTTGGTTTCGTCGAGGACGTCGTTGGTGCGGACGCTGTTGCAGAGATCGAAACCGTAGGGGCCGACCTGGGCGTGGGCGGCGGCGAGATTGTCGGGGCGCAGACCGCCGGCGAGAAACACCGGCCGGCCGCAGGTCTCGACGATGCGGCGCGACACGGCCCAGTTGTGCGTGCGGCCCGTGCCGCCGAGTTCCTTCACCGCGAGGCCGGGATTGCCGGAATCGAGCAAAATGAAATCCACCTGGGGCGCGGCGGCGGCGGCTTCGGCGATGGCGGACTCGCCGGTGACATGGATGACCTGCACGAGTTGCACGCCGGGCAGGGCGCGGCGCAGGTCGGCATGCGTGCCGTGCTTCAGGGCGTCAACCAGCTGGATGGTCGTGGTGCGGCAGCGCCGGTGCTGGGCGATGATCGCAGCGGTGTCGGTCAGTGAGGTGAGGAGAAACGTGGCGGTGCCGGGCGGGACGGAGGCCGCGATCTCGGCGATAAGGGTCTCGGTGATGATCCCGGGTCCACTCGGCATGTGTGAGACCAGGCCCAGCGCGGCCGCGCCATGGGCGAGGGCGGTGCGAGCTTCGGCGACGCTTTTGATGCAGCAGATTTTAACGCGGGGCGGTTGGGAGCGGGCAGACATGAAGGTACAATATCTTACCAGATAAAGTTCAGGTCATTTTAGGTATGAGACTGCTGGCGGGCGATGATCGATGTAGGGCTGGACTCGCCAAAGGCGAGCGAGCCCCTGTGCGCCTATCGCGCATTGGTCCAGCCGCGATTGTCGCCCTGATTTCGAAGCATGATAAGGCTGCACCAAGGTACAGCCCTGCAGGTCGAAGAGACAGACGGGAATCGGGTGAGATGCATGTTTATCCCCGACCAAACCGGGCGGGATGCCTGACGATAGGCGCACCCGAAAGGAACCGCGTCTGACCATCAAGGACTTGGCGAACGGACGGCCGATGGCACGCGCCGTGCAAAGCATATTCCGTTATGAAAACACAAAATAAACCCAAACTCCTCCTCCTCTCCGGCTTCCTTGTCCTCGGTGCACTGGCCCTGCCGGCCGCACTGGCGGCATCACCCCTCGCGGGTGTGACCGCCGCGACAGCCGCAGCCGCGGATGAATCCGAAACCGTGGTGGCCGGCCGTGTGGACGCAAAGAGCGACAAGAGCCTCAGCGTCGACGGGCAGACCGTCCTGATCTCGGACATGACCACCTACACCAAGGACGGTGCGCCGGCGACCCTGGCCGACGTCAATACGGGCGACACCGTTCGCGTGACCGCCGCGAAGGGCGCGGCCGGCAGCCTGGTGGCGGTGAGGGTCGAAGTGACCGGCGCCACCGGCAGGGATTGAGGAAGGCGCCCTGACGGGTGCCTTGGGTCATAAAAAACGCCACCGGGCAGCCGGTGGCGTTTTCATGCCGTGTGACGGGCGAAGGGGTTATTCCTCAAACCAGCCGGTCACCAGGGTGCGCGCCGGTTTGCCCTCGGCCTGGAGTTTGCCGTCGGGGCCGAAGACCTTGAAGTGAGGGATGCTTTGCATGCCGTATTGCTTGGCGACGGGGGAGCCCCAGTCGATGCCGCGCACATCGGGACGATTGATGTCCACCTTCACGACCACGACGTCGTCGCGCTTGGCGTGGAGCTTGTCGAGATGCGGGGAAATGGCGCGACAGGGCGGGCAGAACTCACTGGTGAAATCGAACACCACGGTTTTCCCGGGCACGAGATAATCGGCGAGATTGACCTCCTGGCCGAAGGCAATGCGCTCGGGCGCGGCGGCTTTGGCGCGGGTTTGGGCCAGCAGGGGCTGGACGTGAAGAACGAGCGTCGCGAGGGCGAGCGCACCGAGTTGGGATAGACGTTTCATGGGGGGGAAGATGGGTAAGAACCCCAAGCTAGTTGAGGGCTGGGAATTCGCAACTCAGGTTTGGCCGGGACGGCCGGAGTTGGGCCGCAAGTAGGGCGGGTCTCCGACCCGCCATTTGGCGCTCCATCCGCGGTGAGGCGTGCGAGGGCAGGTCACAGACCTGCCCTACTTGCTGTTCACAATGTCACGACCGGTGAACTGTTGGCGACCGGCTTGATCGTGACGCGGACGGAACGGCCGCGGTGGGTGCCGGTGATTTGCCAGGTTTCACCGGATTTTTCCAAGGCGATCGAGCCATGGGTCTCGCCGGCGGGAGCGGCCGTGCAGACCGTGACGAGGCAATGCGCGGTGGCCGGGGCGGAGGTGACGGCGGCGAAGGGATAGCTGCCGCCTTCCGCCGGCAGCGGCAAGCGATCGGCCGTGACGGTGCAACCCGCATTTCCGGCGGACACGGCCCGGAGCGTGGCGTGCGGCCGGGTGATGGTGAAAGTGCAGCCATCAGTGGTGACGGCCCCGCGGCCGTCCTCGTTGACGGCCTGCCAGCGGGTCTGCACGGACAGCGCCTGGTCGAGGCGGACCTCGTCGCAGACGATGAGCACGTCGGGCTTGAGGAAAATCACGGTGCGCTGCACCTGGCGCACCGGCAGGCCGGTGAGCGCGTAGGCGGGAATGGCGTCGCTCACGGCGGACATCCAATCGGGGCCCACGCGATGATCGGTGAGGTGGGCGCAGGCCTTGGAGGCATTGGTGCCCTCCTCGCCGTTGTGGTACTGGTGCCCGCGGCCGTCGATCAGGACCGCGGTGTGCGCGGCGGTGAGGCGGAGGAGCCACTTCGGGTCGTGGGGGGAATAGTTGGCCTTGAGCGGATCGTGCAACAGGCGGTCGCCGTGCGCGGCAAAGATGAGGCTGTTGCGGTCGGCGTGCTCGTGGTTCTCGGGCTCGCCGCTGCGCAGGGAGAGGACGGAGTCGTTGGCGGTCCAACCCGTGCGCGAAATGGCGATGCCGGGATAGATGACCCGGTCCAAGGGCATGTCGGGGCTGCGCCGGGCGGGGACGGTCGGATCAAACCAGATGGCGGCCCAGGAGGAATTCGGGATGTCGCGGACCGTGCCGGGCTGGAGCACCAGATGGTTGGCGGTGCCGTCGCGGAAGTTGCGTCCGATCCAGGCGAGGGGCTCGGCGCCGCTGGTCATGTAGGCGTCGCCGAGGTTGAGGCAGCCGGTGGGAATGTCGCGGGTCGGCTGCGTGACCATCAGGACGTAGCGCGCCATGGCCGGGAAGTCGGCGGCGTCGCGCACGTCGATGCCGCAGCGGCGCCGCAGGAGGTCGGCGGAGACGGCGAAATAGTTGAACGTGAAATGCCAGTAGTCGGGGCCCTCGGGGAAGGCGCCGTCGGCCGGCAGGCGGGAGACAAAGAGCTTCAGGCTGTCGCGCGCCATCGCCGCCCAGTGCGCGGCACGCGGGTCGCGGCCCGCCAGGAGCGCGGCGGCGGCGGCGAGGCCGGAGGTGGCGATGATGCGGAGGTTGTTGACGTCGAGGATGGACGGCCAGCGGCTGACATCGACCTTGGTGAAGCCGGTGTATTCGTCGTTCATGCTCCAGCCCACGACCTTGTCGTGGTGGTTCATGCCGAAGACGGCGCACTCGGCGGCGGGGCCGGACTCGGTGGCGACGAATTTGGCGATGGCGGCGTGCTCGGCGGCGGTGAATTCCGCGGCGAGCCAGTCGGCGGCCAGCACCACGGCGATGCTGGTGGTGCCGTTGCGCATGATGCCGACGGTGTGTCGACCGGCCTCAAGGAACCAGTCCCAGCGCGGAAATTCGAGGATGCGGCCCAGCGCGAGCCGCGCGAGGGCCACCTGGCGGGGATCGGGGGCGATCACATGGATGAAGGCGCAGCGCTGCAGAATGCTGGCGGCGCGGCCGAGGTCGGTGTTGACATTCTTCAGGTTGAGTTCCGTGCGCAGGAAGCGCTCATCGGCGGCGAGGTCGGCGCCCAGCGCATTGTTCCAGTAGAGCGCAAACTCGGGCCGCTGGAGGGTGGCGCGAATGCGCGGCAATTCTTCCGCGTCAAACAGCAGGCCGCGGGTTGGGGAGGCGGGGGCGACAGAGGTGTTCATGATGGATAAAACCCTAGCAATGCACGGAGTCCGGTGCCGGCGCGAAGAAAATCACGCCAGGAAGCGTGCACATGGATAGAGACGTGCAGCCGGCGGCGACGGGCTATGGCCCGAGGCGCATATGACCCACCCGCGGAGGCACTGCTCCGACCACGCGGTCAGCGGGTCTTGGCTTCGGCGATTTCCACCGCACCCCCGGTCAGGGCGTATTTCATCACGTCGCTGGAGGCCAGATGCTCGATGGGCCGCACGCGCCCGCGTTTGACCAGGTAAAGCTGGCCCGCCATTGTAGGATTCTGCGGCACGTAAACGGCGACAAAATCGGCCCCGAGATTAAAGTTGCTGAGATCCTCGCGGGTGAGAAATCCGAGCAGCCAGACGTCATCGGCCATCACATTGACCAGCACGGCGTGGTTGAACCGCCGCTTGTTGCCGATGAACGCCTCGAAGAAATCACGCAGCGAGGAATAGATGAAGCTCACGCCCGGGGTCTGGTCGAGCCAGCCGTCCAGCACCGTCATGACCCGCCGCATGAGGAAAAAGGACGAAACCCAGCCGACCAGCACGATGGTGGCCAGAACGAGGACGAATCCGACCCCGGGAAATCTCACGTAGGGGCGCAGGATGCCGTCCACCTTTTCGAACACCCAGTACAGCGTCACGACCGTGAGGAGGATCGGCGCGATGATGAAGATGCCGTGCCAGAAATAGCGCAACAGGCGGCGCATGGAAACGGAGGAGTGGGGGCGTTCTGAGTTCATGGTGGCGGGGGTTGGTGCTATCCAAGGTGCGGATGCGCACAGTTGGCAGGATGACATGCACTGACCTCGTTCGCGGCCGAGGGTTGCAGGCATTCCGGCGGCGGCTCCTGCCGGTGGCCTTCCTCGGCGACGGGCGGGATCGCGCCTGCGCAGGCAACCGGCCAAACAAGGGCTTACGGCACCGGCCAAGCGAGCAACCGCCCGTCAAAACCCGCCCCGATGACGCACCCATCCGCCAGCGCCAGCGAGCCCGCGCAGCCGCCGAAGCCAGGCGCGGACGGCAGCGGCGAACGATACTGCCATATGACCTGACCGGTGCGGCGGTCGAGGGCCATGACACCCCCGGTGTGCCGGATGACCGTGCCGGGAAGATTCTGTGCGACCGTGCCGATGTACACCGTGTCGTTGGTCACGGCCGGCGTGCCCCAGCACAGACCGCGGACGTCCGTGGCCCACTGTTCACGACCGGTGACGGGATCGAAGGCCGAGACGCGCCGGTAGTCGGAAGCCCCGACGTATATCAGTCCCTCATGCAGCCGCGGCGTCGATTCCACCCACGAAAACCAATATGAAAATTGCCACGCCACGCGTCCGTCGGCGCGATTGAACGCGTGGAGCAGATAATCGCGACTGCCGACGATGAGGTTGCCGCCGGCCAAGACCGGCGTGGTGACGACCCCGCCGCCGGTCTGATAGCGGGCCACTGCCGTTCGCGAATGCCGATCGAGCAGAACGACCGCGCCGTTCATGCAGCCGAAGGCGAGGATACCGGGTTCGATTTCCGCGACACCCGAGAAGACCGGCGACCCGGCCTCGTACCGCCAGAGTTTGCGTCCCGAGGCGAGGTCCACGGCATACAGCCCGCCGTCGCTTGAGCCGCAGTAAACCGTCCCCTCCACGACCAGCGGGGTCGCGGTGCGGCGGTTGAAGGTGGGATTTTCCAATGGCGGCCCGCCGGCGATTTCAGCGTCGTGCAGCGGCAACCGCCAGCGCAGCGCGCCATCCGCCCGCGCCAGGCACACCAGACCGGCCTGTCCGTCTACGAAGAGCACGGCGTCACCGGCGATGACCGCCCGGCCGTCGATGCGGTGCGCGCCGGACCAGACCCAGAGGGCCGTGCCGTCGGCGGTGTGCACGGCGTGGAACCGGCCGTCATTTGCGCCCACATAAACCACCCCGCCCTCCGCCACCGGCGCGGCCCAGGTGGGCGCACCCAGGGAGTAAGTCCAGCGCGGGGAGGGGGCGTCGGGGTATACCGGATCCGGCGGCTCGGGGGTGGGTTCACCGCCGCGGTGCAGTTTAACCGGCAAGCGGCCCGGACCGAAATTGCCGACCAACGATTCACCGGAGAGGGCCAGTTGCACGGCGAGCGGGGCGAAGGTGAAGCGCCCGTCCGCAAGTTCCCCCGCATCGCGAAACGTGAAACCATAGGTGTGCATGCGCGGCATGTGCACGGTGACGTCGAACTTTCCGGTGTCGGTGCGCGCCAACTGGAGCGTCAGTTCGGTCGCGCCCTGGGGCCCGGACACGACGCCGGTCCAAAGGCCGGCGATGGGATCGGGTGCTGTGGCGGTCGCGGAAAGAACGGACGCAAGGAATAATCCGATCAGCCGCAGGGTGGGGTACGACATGCCGCGAGCATGGACCGGATCTCTGCGAAGGCAAAGCCGTCAGGATGGAACGTCACCTGCCTTGATGGCCGGTTTGCGACCCGGAGAAAATGGAACGCTCATCTTCGCAAATATACCCTGATCCAATCCATCTGATCATTTTACCGCAAGGAACGCAGAGAACACATAGAAGCGCTTCAAACTGCCTGGCATCTCTGTGTGCTTTGCGTTCTTTGCGGTTAAAATGCCTTGGGATCGGATGAGCGAAGATCAGCGCAGATTAGCGTTCCCTCCACGGCCTCATTTCCCCGCCCAGACTTGCGCGAGGTGCAGCAGCGTCTCCACGGCCTTTTCCATGTCCTGCAGGGTGACCCACTCGCGCTGACTGTGGACCTCGTGCATGCCGGTGAAGATGTTGGGGTGGGCAGGCCGCGGGCGGTGAGGCGGGAGCCGTCGGTGCCGCCGCGGATGGGCTGGTCGAATGGCTTCACCCCGGCGCGGCGGGCGGCCTCGCGGGCGAATTCCACGGGGCGCATGTCCTTTTCGAGCCAGTAGCGCATGTTGCGGTACTGCTCCTTGAAGGTGAGCGTGACGCGCGCCTTGGGCTCGGCCGTCCGGAGGTCGGCGGCGAGTTGCTCCATGAGCGCATGCTTGGCGGCGAGACCGTCGAGTTCGAAGTCGCGGATGAGGAAGCGCACGGTCGCGTGTTCGGCGGTGCCGGTGATTTCCAGCGGATGGATGAATCCTTCGCGCCCGGCGGTGCGTTCGGGCGTTTGCGCCATGGGCAGGGCGGCGACATAGCGGCCGGCGAGGCGGAGGGCATTGACCATGACATGCTTCGCCCAGCCCGGATGCGAGGCGATGCCATGGATCTCAAGCACCGCGCCATCCGCGCTGAAGGTCTCGAAACAAATCTCGCCGCGCTCGGCGCCGTCGAGGGTGTAGGCGGTGGCGGCGCCGACGGTCGCAAGGTCGAGCTTGTCCACCCCGTGGCCGATTTCCTCGTCGGGATTGAAGCAGACGCGGATTTTGCCGTGGGGGATTTCCGGGTGCCGCAGCAGGTGGCGCGCGGCGGCCATGACGATGGCGACGCCGGCCTTGTCGTCGGCGCCGAGCAGGGTCGTGCCGCTGGCGGTGATGACATCCTGCCCGATCGCCTCGCGCAGGAACGGGGTGGTTTCGACGGTGAGCACCTGCGAAGGATCGTCGGGCAGCACGATGGGTCGGCCATCATATTTGCGATGGACGATCGGCTTGGCGGCGCTGGGGAGATTGGTCGCGGTGTCGCAATGGCCGAACCAGGCGATGACCGGGACGGATTCCTGCACCGTCGCGGGAATCGTGCCGAGTACGTAGCCGTGCTGGTCGATCGTCACTTCCCGGGCGCCGATGCCGTGGAGTTCGCGTTCCAGCAACCGGAGGAGGTCCCACTGGCCGGGCGTGCTGGGGGTGGTGCCGGTGGCGTCGTGGCTGCGCGTGTCAATCTGCACGTAGCGCAGGAAGCGTTCGAGGAGGTCGGCGGAGTCGATTTGCATGGAGCTAACTTCGCGCCAGCGGCCGCGGTCGCGCAACACCGAAGCACGGAGGAAGCGGCACGGTATTTTTAACCACGGATTTCACGGATCCCACGGATGAGGGAGCCAAGTCCTACCTGGCCCAGGCTGGCAGGAGGTTGAGTTCGATGCCAAAGACCCAGGGGCCGAGGAGGAAAACGAGGCCGACGATGATGGGTACGAGCAGAAGATTGAGCAGGATGCCTGCGCGGGCCATCTGCGGGAGCGTGACGTGGCCGCTGCTGAAGACGATGGCGTTCGGCGGCGTGCCGACGGGCAGCATATAGGAACAGTTGGCCGCCAGGGCCGTGGGAATGAGGAAGAGCAGGGGATTTTGGCCGAGGCTGAGGGCAATGGCGCCGGTGATGGGCAGGAAGGTCGCGGCGGTGGCGGTGTTGCTGGTCAGCTCCGTGAGCAAGAGGATGCCGAAGCACACGAGGCACAGGATCGCGAGCATCGGCAGGCCGTCGAGGCCGGCGCAGAGGCTGCCGAGGTAGCGGGAGAGGCCGTGCCTTTCGATGTTGCCGGCGAGGCTGAGCCCGCCGCCGAAGAGCAGCAGCACGTCCCAGGGCAGCCCTTTGGTCGCTTCCCAGTTCATCACGAATTCACCGCGCCGCAGGTTGACGGGAATGAGAAACAACAGCAGGCCGCCGGCCATGGCGATGGTGGTGTCGGTGAGAAAAGGCACGGCCCGGGCGAGCCAAGGCTGGAAAACCCAGGCCAGCGCGGTGCCGGTGAAGACCGCCAGCACCGCGGACTCGCCCCGCGAAAATGCGCCCAACCCGGCCTTCTGCTCGCGGATCAGCGCCGCCATGCCGGGGATCTCGCCGGGAGCAAGCCGCAGGGCGATGCGGGTGAGCACGAGGTAGACCACCGGCAAGGTGACGAGCATGACCGGCACGCCGAGGAGCATCCACTGGCCGAAACCGAGGTTGAAACCGTACACCTTGCTCACGTAGGCGGCGAGGAGGGCGTTGGGCGGCGTGCCGATGAGGGTGGCCATGCCGCCGGTCGTGGCACCGTAGGCGACCGCCAGCAGCAGCGCGGTGGCGAAGGCCCGGTCGGCGGCGGTGTCACGGCCTTCGTTGGGCCGCAGCTGCACGACGGAAAGCGCGATGGGCAGCATCATGAGCGCGGTCGCGGTATTGCTCACCCACATGCTGATGAGGGCCGAGGCGAGCAGGAATCCGCCGACGATGCGGGCCGGCCGCGTGCCCATGAAACCGATGAGATTCAATGCGACCCGGCGGTGGAGATTCCAGCGCTGCATTGCGAGGGCGATGAGAAAGCCGCCGAAGAAGAGGTAGATTATCGGGTTGGCGTATGGCGCGGTGGTTTCGGTGATGTTGCCCAGGTGCAGGGCCGGAAACAGCACCAGGGGCAGGAGCGCGGTGATCGGGATCGGCACGGATTCGCAGATCCAGAAAGTGGCCATCAGCATCGCCACGCCGGCCGTGCGCCAGCCCTCGGGACTGAGTCCGGACGGGGCGGGCAGGAGCAGGCAGGCGAGCAGGGCTCCGGGGCCAAGGACCCAGCCGGTCCATTGCCTGAGTCCGTAATGCTTCGGCTGCTCGACAGCTTCCTGGACGACTTCCCTGACCTCGGCGAACGGATGGGGTGGGGCGGACATACTGCAACCCGATGCCAAGGCGTCCCGCAGCCGGATGCAAAGCCAAACCCAGTCGCGTTTGCCGGGACGTTACGGTGGTCCGGCGCTCAGGCGGCGGCGCGGCGCTGGCGGCGCGACTGCACGGACTGGTCGGCGCGGCGGTCGAGCCAGCGGAGGAAAGCGAACCGCGGCTGCGGGCTCACGAACTCCTCCGGCGGCGCAGTTTCGCCGTGCCGGTAGAGGGTCTCGGGATCCACATAGGTGCCGAAAAGCCAGTCGGGTACCGGCAGCGCGAAGAAGCCGGAAATGGATTCGTTGCAGCGGATGTCGGCGTGGTGCCGGAGGTGGAAGGCGTAGGCCTTGCGCCAGAAGGGACCCGTGCGCGGCAGCGAGACCAGCCGGTCCCAGGTCGCCTGCGGCCAGTGCTCGATGGCGTGGATGGTCTCGTACAGCACGAGCGACAGGAAGACCGCGATGAAGCCGCCCAGCATGAAGGGGACCGTGGGCAGCAGGTACTGCAATGGGATCAGGATCGGGCAGGCCACGAACGTGAACACCAGCAGCGAGTACCACGGGAAATAGGACGCCTCAAACTGCTTCTCCTCGACGATGGGGTAGCGGTTTTCGACCAGGCAGGGAATGGACTCGCCCGTGTGGCGGCCCTTTTGATAGCCGACCCGGGTCAGGGCATGGTGGAGCGTGTGCTGCCGGTAAAAATAGGCGAGGAACGGGACCAGCGGCGCGTGCAGCACGTAGCGATGAAAGAAGAATTCCAGGAAGGCCGCCGCGAGGTGCACGGCCAGCACGATGCCGAGGATCGGCAGCCAGCCGGCGGCGAGTTGTGCCGCCCAGACGCCCGGGGCGAGCAGCGCCAGGGCGAGGCAGAGGCCGGCGAAGGTGATGACGTTGACGAGGACAAAACGCCAAAGTGAGAACTTGGGCTCTTTTTTGCCGGCGGTGGATGAATCTGACATCGTATGGTGTGTGCGGGGAAGCCCGGCCATTTTGGCAAAGCTAGTTAAGATTCAGCACCAATATCCGTCACGGCCAGCGTAATCTTTCAGGGGAATTTTATATTAATCACGTAAACGACGCTTCTCCTCGGGCCCGGCCGGTCCGGTGCCGGGAGGTTAAGCGATGGGATTGGGCGCTTTGCGGACAGACTTCCGGTTCATTTCCCCAAACCGGTCCGCGCAGGCCCGGGTGCGATCAATACCGCCAGCAGCCGCGGCCCAGGCCGCTGCCGCGCACGGCACCCACGCCGAGGCCGATCGTGATGCGCGATGCCGGATCGTAGTACCAGGTGTCCACGCTGCCAAAACGATAACTGCCGCCGCGACCCCAGCCGTAACCCAGCGTGACCGTGCCATGAACCTCGGGCTTCAAGGCTGAACGGACCTCGATGCCGCCAGCTTCTGCCGACGGGACGACCGCAACGGGTGTGGTTGAATTGCGCACGGTGAGCGCCGTGGCCACGGCCTGATTCAGCCGGTCCCGTCCGGCCGGCGACAGCTTGTCCAGACCCGCCGCCGTGCGCTCCGCCGGTGTGCGGCGGCTGAGGAAATTCCCGCGAAAGGCCGTGACCCCGCCCTGACGGGCCGAGGCGATCTCCCGCGCCACGAACTGGTTGAGGGCGGTGAGTTCCTCCGGCGTCAGCGCGGTCAGGCCGATCGCCACGAACTCATTGGCATGCAGCCGGACGGAAAAGAGGGCTTCCTCGGCGCTTGCGACGGAGGCCGGCAACAGCAGGCCGGACCCAAGCGCCACCAGGAACCAACGAAGCGAGTTCATGGATGTTGTGACCCGGCGGGACCGGACGGGTTCCGGGGAGGCGGGGCTTTCAATGCCCTGATTGTCAGGGCTGAGCGCAGCGAAGAATCCAGTGTGCGCATATCGAAGCCTTCGACTCTCGTGCACTGGATTCTTCCCTGCGTTCAGCATGACAAAGGAGAAAGGATCAGGGTTTGAAGGCGCTCCCCGGCCCGGGGTCGGATTCGCGAAACCTTTGGCCCGAATCAGCGTCAAAGGGGTGTCTGCAGATTTACCTACCATGAAAACATCATCACTGCTGCGCATCGCTCTTCTCACGCTCGCGGGGGCCGCCGGTCTGGCCGCCACGGACCTGCGGGCGGATTCCCGGGTCAATGTCTCGCTCGGTGTCGGTTTCCGCCTGCCGCATGGCTACGCGGAGGTGACGGTGGGCAAGGATCACTATTACCACCATCGCGGCCGGTTCTACCGGCATGATCCGCGGCATGGCCTGGTCGTGGTGCGCGCGCCGCGCGGTGCGCACGTGCGCGGGCTGCCGCCGCGCGCCATCCGCGTGTACGTGGGCAGCACGGTCTATTACCGCTATGACGACATCTATTATCAGCCCGCGCGCGACGGCTACGTGGTCGTCGATGCGCCGGTCAAGGTGGTCAAGCCGGCGACGGTCGTGGACGAGGATTACCAATCCATCTGGCTGAACAACACCGAGTACCTCTTCAAGGACGGGCAGTTCTTCCGCAAGACACCGGACGGCCTCATCTGGACCGAGGCTCCGCTGGGGGCGCTGACGAAGTCGTTGCCGGCCGATGCGACAAGCATCTGGTATGAGGGCACGGAGTATTTCGAGACCGACAACGTGTACTTCCGCAAAACCGCCGACGGCTTCAAGGTCGTCACGGCGCCGTGGAAGCGGTGAGCGGGGCGGCCGCAAGCGCAGCTCAGACTGAGGGTAGGGCGAACCGTCCCCGGTGAGCCGCGGCTCGGCGAGGACGCCTCGCCCTACCTGCGACAGCTAACACCTCATCCGGCTTCGTCAGGAGTCTGTAGCGCCGTTTTGAATTCAATCTTTGCCGCGGATCACGCGGATTGACGCGGATGCCGGAGGTATTATCCGCGGTCATCCGCGTGATCCGCGGGAAAGTATTTGCCGAGAAAGGTGTCGCAAAAGTACGAAATCGCCAGGGTCCAAATAGGGCGGGTCTCCACCTTCGCCGAGGCTACGGAGGACAGGTGTGACCCGCCTTTTAACGCTTCATCTGCAGATAAGCGCTAGAATGGCAGGTCGGAGACCTGCCATTCTGGAAAGACGATATATCTTCCTTCGCGCCAGGCGCGAACTATCACTCCGCGCCGGTGTCGAGGCCGCGGCGTTCGAGGAGCGGCTTGATCTCGGGATCGGCGCCGCGGAAGGAACGGTAGAGGTCCATCGCCTCGCCGCTGCTGCCGCGGGAAAGGACGGTGGCGCGGTAGTGGTCGCCGTTCTTCCGGGTCAGGCCGCCGTTCTGCTTGAACCACTCCACGGTGTCGGCATCGAGCACCTCGCTCCACAGGTACGAATAGTAGCCCGCGGCGTAGTCGTTGCCGGTGAAGATGTGCGAGAAGTAGGTGCTGCGGTAGCGCGGCGGCACGGGCGCGAAGTCCACGCCGGCCTTTTTCAGGGCGGCGGCCTCGAAGGCCAGCACACCGTCGGCGGACGGCACTTCACCTGCCTTCAACTGGTGCCAGGCCTGGTCGAGCAGGCTGGCGGCAAGGTATTCCGTCGTCGCATAGCCCTGGTTGAACTTCCGCGCCGACATCACCTTGGCGAGCAGTTCCGCCGGGAGCGGCTCGCCGGTCTGGTAGTGCCTGGCGTAGTTGGCGAGCACCTCGGGCCAGGCGGCCCACATCTCGTTGGCCTGCGAGGGGAACTCGACGAAGTCGCGCGGCACATTGGTGCCGGCGAAGCGCGGGTATTTCACATCGGAGCACATGCCGTGCAGCGCGTGGCCGAACTCGTGGAAGGCGGTCGTGACCTCGTCGAAGGTGAGCAGCGTGGGCTCGCCCGCCGGGGGCTTCGGGACATTGAGGTGGTTGCCGACGACGGCGGTCTGGCCGAGGAGGCCGGACTGCGCGACATATTCGTTCATCCAGGCGCCGCCGCGTTTCGACGGCCGGGCGTACATGTCCATGACGATGAACGCGAGGTGCGAGCCATCGGCGTTGAAGATCTCGAAGATCTGCGTGTCGGGATGGTACTTCGGCAGGTCGGTGCGCTCCTGGAAGGTGAGGCCGAAGAGCTTGGTCGCGGCGAAGAACACGCCGTCCTGGATGACGCGGTTCATCTCAAAGTACTGCCGGATCTGCGACTCGTCGAAGGCGTAGCGCGCGACGCGCACCTTCTCGGCGTAAAGGTCCCAGTCGGCGGCGGACACGGTGAAGCCGCCCTTTTCCGCGTCGATCACCGCCTGGATGTCGGCGGCCTCCCGGCGGGCGTTGGCGACGGCGGGCCTGGCGAGATCGGCGAGGAGCTTGTTCACCGCACCCACGCTGCGGGCGGTCTGTTCGGCGGCCTGGTAGGCGGCGTAGTTCTCATAGCCGAGCAGGGTGGCGATTTCGGCGCGGATGGTGGCGATGCGGGCGACGATCGCGCGGTTGTCGTAGGCGCCGCCGTGGCTGCCGCGGGCGAGCCCGGCCTGCATGAGCTTCTCGCGCGTGGCCCGGTTGGTCAGCGAGGAGAGCGGGGGCTGGCCGGTGGTGTTGAGGATGGTCAGCAGGTATTTGCCGTCGTGGCCCGCGGCGGTGGCGGCCGCGGCGGCGGTCTGGATCTCGCTCTCGGAGAGACCGGCGAGTTCCTCGCGGGTGCCGATCACGACGGCGTCGGCGTTCTTTTCCTTCAGCACGTTCTGCGTGAAGGCGGTCAGCAGGCTGGCAAGCTCGGCGTTGAGGTTGGTGAGGCGGGTCTTGCCGCTGTCGGGCAGAAGCGCGCCGGCGCGGGCGAAGTCCTTGTAATAGCGGTCGAGCAGGCGGGCCGATTCCGCGTCGAGGCCGAGCCGGGCCTGTGTGTCGAACAGCGCGCGGATGCGGGTGAAGAGGGCGGGGTTGAGCTTGATCGAGTCGCGGTGGGCGGAGAGGCGGGGCGCCATCTCGGTCTCGATCTTCAGCATGGTGTCGTTGGAGATCGTGCCGGAGAGGTTGTCGAAGATCGCGGCCACGCGGTTGAGCGTCTGGCCGGATTTTTCCAGGGCGACGATCGTGTTGTCGAACGTGGCCGGCGCCGGATTGCCGGCGATGGCCGCCACTTCCTGCAGCTGTTCCGCCATGCCCTGTTCGAAGGCGGGCACATAGTGCTCGTCCTTGATCAGGTCGAAATGCGGAAACTGATGGGGGAGGCTGCTGGGCAGGAGGAGCGGATTGGCGGTCATGGGTGGGGTTGGGGTGGTTGCGGCCCCGGCGGCAAGCGCGAGGACCAGGGTGGCCACGAGGGCTGGAATCACGAAGGGTTTCATCGGTGAGATGCGGGTGGATTGATAGATGGCTGAAAAATTGGAGATAATCCGGAGAGTGCAAGGCCGTCCGGAAGGATGGTTCCTTTGGGTGATGGACGGAGGGTGGCGCGCCAGTGGTGGAGGCCGATTAGCCCCGGACATTCCTTTCGCGGGGACAGCTTATACCTCCGGCTGGATCGGTTTTGCGGGCACAGGCGCAGGAATCACTTAACCCGAATCCCTCGATCCGGTTTTACCACAAAGAACACAAATGGCTGTCCGGTTCGCGGGAGTCTCCCGTGCGCCTATAGGCGCCTCGTACGCTTCATCCGCCTTTGGACCTTTGTGTTCTTTGTGGTTAAGCTGGATTGGAAATTCGTGTCCCTTCCGCAAATCGGAAGCTGTACTCTGCCTGCACTAAAAAGCCGGCCGGATTGGATCCGGCCGGCTGGGCTAAGAATTTGTCAGTGTGCTTACGAGTTGTCGGCCTTGGCCTTCTTGTAGGCGGCCTCGGTCCGGTCCCAGGCGGCGATCACGCTGGCCTTGGCGCTGGCCCAGGTGTCGGAGGTGGCGTTGCCGAGGGCGGCGAGCTTTTCGCCGAGTTCGGCCCGGGAGTTTTTCAGCTCTTCCATGGCGGCCTTGCGGCTGGCGCTGGCCTTGTCCGCTGCATAGCTGGCCTGCAGTTCGCTCACCTCGGCATCGAGCTTGGCGGTCATGGCCGCGGTGCGGGTGGTGAAATCGGAGCGCTTTTCAAAGGTGTAGTCCTTGAGGTCGGTCCAAGCGTCCGCGACGGCGGCCTTGGTGTCCACGTAGGCTTCCTTGATGTCGGCCTTGGCCTCGGCGCGTTCGGATTTGGAGCAACCGGCGAGGACGAGGGCGGACAGACTGAGGGTGAGGAGGATTTTGTATTTCATGATGGGAGGTTGGGTTTGGCTGGCACGGGCAACGCCTGGGCGGTGCATGGGCACGGCAGTTGAGAATCTGAGTGTTTCCTTTATACGGACCCATCTATTGGGGTTCGGTTGCGGGGTTGGTTGCGATTTTTGGGAAATCCATAATCACGGATGATTTCCCGCGAATTGCGCGGATAGGCGCGGATAATACCTTCCTCATCCGTAATCCGTGTAATCCGCGGGAAGGATCGTATGCAGGCTGGGAAATTGGATTTGGGGCATACGCGCATGCCTTTGGCCCTCGAATGATTGCGACCGAGGGCGGTCGCGTTCCCAGCCAAGTCATCGCCTGCCTCCGCCTTCGCCGAACCTTTGGCGCGTCAAGAGCAAGCTCCTGCCTCGATACCGCGGCCAGTCCAGGATTGGGATCAGCGCGGATCAGTGAAGATTAGCGTTCCCCTCCCGGGATATATTCTGAACCTGTCGCCATGGCCCGAAGTGTTGTCCTCAAGGGAGCCCCGCGCTGCCACCGCTGCCAGTTGCCGCCGCGCTGGTGCGTGTGCGCGGGGCTGCGGACAGTGGACTGCGCGCTGCAGGTGGACGTCCTGATGCATCACATGGAGGCGCACCGGCCGAGCAGCACCGGGCATCTCATCAAGCGCGTGATGCCGCAGTCGGGACAGCACCAATATCGGATCGACCGGCCGTTGACGCCGGCGGAAGTGGTGAAGCCGGACCGTGAACTCTGGATTTTGCATCCGCTGGGCGAGCCGTTGCCGGCGGGCGCGGCGCCGGAAAAAGTCCAGGTGCTGCTGCTTGATGGCAGTTGGAAACAGGCGCTGGAGATGCAGCGGACGGTGCACTCCTGGGGCCGGCACGTGCGCCTGCCGATGGCGGGCGAAAGCCGCTACTGGCTGCGCGCGCAGCAGGGCGAGCGGCAGTTTTCCACCATCGAGGCGCTCATGTTCCTGCTGGCCGCGCTGGGCTTGCCGGAAGCCGGGGCGCGGCTGCGCGAGCAGTTCGAGTTGCACGTCTATGCCGGACTGTGCGCCCGCGGGAAGAAGGCGGCCGCGGCGGAATTTCTGGCGAATTCCCCGGCGCGGGCGGCGTTCCCGGAATTGATCGCGAAGCTGGCGGAGAAAAGACCGCTGGTTGAATCGGTACGGTCACGAACCGCGGATCAGAAAAAAATTTAACCGCAGAGAACGCATAGAGCGCAAAGCGGGTGGGCTTTCGGGTTCAAGCCAGCAATCCGTGATTACAGGAGAAAGCCGGGGAAGCAGAGAGGATAGCACAGTCTCTCCCCTGTGTTCTCTGCTTACTCAGCGCCCTCCTGTGAAATGGATTGGGCCTTTTCCTTCAGCCACACCGCCATCGGGGCCAGGCCGCGGTTGTTCCATACGGCGTAGGGGATGGCGGTGACATGGCGGGTGGCCTCCGGAGCCGCGACCTCGTCGAGGACCAGGGTGACCACGTCGCCGAGCAAGTCGGGTTGACGCTGCACCCGCGCCTTGGTGCGGGCGGTGACTAGGAGGTCCGCGGGATTCGTCCGGTTGACGGCGCCCTCGACGGCATAGACGACGGGGCCGCGTTCGAAGGCGACGGCGCCGCGCACGGCCTCGATTTTGGGATGGCCGCGGACGGTGTGCACGGGCATCGGCAGGTTGAGTTCCACGATGTCACCGTCCTGCCATTCGCGAGTGATGACGGCGTAGCCGGATTCGAGCTCTGGCGTCACGACCTGGCCGCCGACGCGCACGGTCCACGCCGGACGGTTATCATCGGCATAGGTGTAGAGGTCAGATGGCACGGGGTGGCCCTGGGCCCAGCCGGGAATGCGGAGGCGGAGAGTGAAGGTGACGGGGCGGGCGGGGGAGACCGTGAGGCGGATGCGGCCGTCCCACGGGTAATCGGTGGCCTGGGTGAGGCGGACGGCGGTGTCAGCGACCGTGGCCGCGCCCTCGCTGGGGGCGTAGAAATTCACGTAGAGCGAAGCGTCGCGCACGGCGTAGAACCAGCCGGTGAGGGCGGCGAGGGTGCGCATGAGGTTGGGCGGGCAGCAGGCGCAGCCGAACCACGGGGCGCGGCCGGCGTGGTCGTGGTTGTTCTTGGCGCTGCCGTCGTAGGCGAGGGGATTGGGGTAGAAGAAGCGGTCGCCGGTGAGGGCCACGCCGCTGATGAAGCCGTTGTAGCAGGTGCGTTCGAGGACATCGAGGTAGCGGGCCTCGCCGGTGAAGAGGAACATGCGCTGGTTCCACATCATGAGGGCGATGGCGGCGCAGGTCTCGTTGTAGCAGGCGTTGGGGAGCTCGTAATCGGCGCCGTAGGCCTCGCCCCGCTGGAGGGGGCCGACACCGCCGGTGAGGGAGAGTTTTTTCTCCGCGACGTTGTCCCAGATTTTGCCGATGGCGGCGACGTAGGCGGCGTCGCCGGAGAGGGCGGCGACATCGGCCATGCCGGCGTACATGTAGTTGGCCCGCACGGCGTGGCCGACCGCCGTGGTTTGCTGCGTGATCGGGAGGTGCTGCTGGCTGTACTCCTTGCCGGCGGGGCCGCGGGCCTCGAGGAAGATCCGGGCGAGTTCGAGCCAGCGCGGGTCGCCGGTCACGCGGTGGAGCTTGGCGAGGCCCATTTCGATGACCTGGTGTCCGGGGGCGATGCGGAGGCGGCGGTCGCCGAAGTCGCGCCAGACCAACTCGGCGCTCTGCAGGCAGACATCGAGGAGCGTGCGCCTGCCCGTGGCCTGGAAGTGGGCGACGCCGGCTTCGTAGAGATGGCCGAGGTTGTAGAGTTCGTGGCTCAGGTCGGGATCCCAGGCCAGCGCTCCTGGGCGATCCATTCATGCACCGGGGTGTCGGGGTGCATCGTGCGAAAGGTGTAAAGGTAGCCGTCGGGTTCCTGGGCGGCGGCGATGCGGGCGATCCAGCCGTCGAGACGGGCCTCGAGGGCGGGGTCGGGTTTCACGTGCAGGGCGTAGGCGATGCCCTCCATGACCTTGTAGACATCGGAGTCGTCGAAGGGGTAGATCGTGACGGGTTGGTTCTGAAACGTGGTCTCGCCGGCGGCGCGGCGGCGGAGGGTTTCGGCGGCGAGATCGAAGTTGGTGAGGCGGCCGGTGTCCTCGCACTGCTTGATGGCATAGGGGACGGTGACCGCGAGGTTCACGGCCTGGCGGGTCTGCCAGAACCCGCCGGTGATGCGCACGGCGGTGAAGGGGACGGGGCGGATGGGGTAGTCGGCGGTGGCGGCGGAGGAGACGGACATGGAAATGGCGAGGGAGAGGAGGAGGGTCGGCGGGAGAAAGTGGACGGGGCGGAGAAGCACGGGAATGGGTTATCGCTTATTGATTATTGCTTATCGGTTATGGCCGGAGGGCGAACTGAATTCGCCATGGAGGCACAAAATGACGAAGTGCATTCAAGCCACGGACTTTTTTAACCACGGATGGCACGGATATCACGGATAAGAACCCGGTCCCAATGCATTTGAACCACTGATACATACTGATCCCGACCAGTGACCTTAAGTGCAGATAAGCGGGCAATTCATGGATTGGTATCCGTGCTATCCGTGCCATCCGTGGTTAATAATTCCGTGGGGCCCGATCAACTCCGCGGGCTCAACTGGCCCATTCGAAGGAAGTGTTCTGGTCGATCTCGTCGATGGTGGTGAGGCCCAGGAGGACTTTCTTGAGGCCGTCGTAGCGGAGGGGTTTGTAACCGACCTTGGCGGCGGCGCGGGTGATTTCCTGGGCGCTGCGGCCCTCGGAGATGAGCTGGCGGATCTCATCGGTGATGAGCACGAGTTCGTGGAAGGCGACCCGGCCGTAATAGCCCGTGCCGCGGCAGTGCGGGCAGCCGCGGCCGCGATAGAAGGTCACATCCGTGAGGCCCTCCTCCTGGAAATAGCGCAGGAGGACATCGCGCGGCGGGACGTAGGGCTCCTTGCATTTCTCGCAGATGCGCGCGGCGAGACGCTGGGCCAGGACGCCGATGACGGAGGGCGCGACCATGTAGGGTGCGACCCCGATCTCCATGAGGCGCACGATGGCCTGGGGGGCGGTGTTGGTGTGCAGCGTGGCGAGCACGAGGTGGCCGGTGAGCGCCGCTTCGGTGGCGACCTTGGCCGTCTCCAGATCGCGGATCTCGCCGATCAGGATGATGTCGGGATCCTGCCGCAGCATGGAGCGCAGCATCGTGGCGAACTTCAGGTCGATATGCGGGTTGATCTGGCTCTGACTGACACCGCTGAGCTGGATCTCCACGGGGTCCTCGATGGTGGAGATGTTGACCTTGGGGTCATTGATCTCATGCAGCGCGGCGTAGAGCGTGGTGGTCTTGCCGGAACCGGTGGGGCCGGTGACAAAGATGATGCCGTTGGGATTTTGCACGAGCCGGCGGAACGGCAGGAGGATGTTCTGCGAAACGAGCATCCCCTCGAGGGTGAGCATCGACTTCCGGTCGGTGGAGGCGAGGACGCGGATGACGGCCTTCTCCCCATGGATGGTGGGGATGCTGGAGAGACGGAAGTGCGCCTTGGTGGTGCCGATGGGCAGGGCGAAACGGCCGTCCTGGGGGAAGCGCGTCTCGGCGATGTTGAGATCGCTGATGATCTTCAGGCGCGAGATCAGGGCGCGATGGAGCTTGCGGGAGAAGGCGAGGACCTCGCGGAGGTTGCCGTCGACGCGGAAGCGGATGCGCGATTGCGTCTCCTCGGGCTCGACATGGATGTCCGTGGCGCGTTCGCGCAGGGCGAAATGGATGAGGGTGTTGAGCACCCGCACCAGCGATTCCGACTCCGCCAGCGCGTCCATGCCGCCGGCGGTGTCGGATTGGAGCCGGAGCCCGCTTTTCTCGGCCTCGTCGAGGATCTCGGAGAGGCTTTTTTCCGTGCTGTACTGGATGGCGATGGCGTTCTCGATCTCGCAGGGGAGGCCGAAGACGGGGCTCACCGGGAGCTGGACGATCTGACGGAGCCGGCGCACCATCTCCTCGTCCTCCGGATGGGCCATGGCGACGGTGAGGACGCCGTCGATGATATAGAGGCCGATGGCCTGCACCTTTTGGGCGATGCTTTGGGGAATCTTTTCCACGCCCTCGTCCGTGATGATCGAGGCCAGCACGTCCACATACGCGAAGCCGATGCTTACGGACCAGAGGCGGCAGGCTTCCTCCTTGGTGAGATGCCGGTTGGTGATCAGGGCCTCGAGAAAGGGCAGCGTATCGGGACCGTGCTCCCGGGCGAGCGCGGCGGCCTCGGAGCTGAAGTCAAAATGCGGCAGGCTGCGCAGCGCCCGCAGGAAAGACTTATTTGCGGGATTTGAGGGCACGACGGGGGCGGGGCTTGCTGAACAGCTTGGCAATCTCGACCTGGTCGAGTTTTTCCATGGCCAGGGCCTGGCTTGAGCGCTCGAGGGCGATCTCGCGCAGCATGTCGGGCAGCGCATAGCGCACCTCGGTCAGGACCGGGGCGGCCGGAGGGGGGGAGGCGGCGGGCGGAGGGTTCACGACACGGGGGCGGGGCCGGCAACGGCGTCACCAAAGATCTCGCCGATGATTTTCTCCAGTTCGGCCAGGATCTCGAGGTGGGGGAGGTCCTTGCGCAGGTAGGCGGTGGCGCCGAGCCGGAGGCATTCGTCGATCGACTTCCGGTTGGTCATCGACGTGAGCATGATCACGACGGCCTCGGGATCGGCTTGCCGGATGGCGGCCAGCGCCTGCAGGCCGTCCAGGCCGGGCATGCTGATGTCGAGGAGCACCAGGTCGGGGCTCTCGCGGATGAAGAGATCCACGGCCTCCTGTCCCTCGCGGGCCTCGATCACGGCCGGGGTGCCGAGCCTGCGCACCAGGATGCCGATGAACTTGCGGATGTGGGCCTCGTCGTCGGCGAGGAGGATTTTGCCTGTGAAATTCATGGGGCCGGCAGGGTGAAGCTAAAGATGCTGCCGCCCCCGGGGCAAGGCTCCGCGGCCATGGAACCGCCGTGCGTCTCCATGATGCGGCGGCAGATGGCGAGGCCGAGCCCCGTGCTTTTCTCGCCCCCGGTGGGGCGGACGGAGGTGCGGCCGAAATCCTGGAACAGCTTGTGGCGTTCGTGCTCCGGTACGCCCGGACCCTGATCCTGCACCTCAACCTTGCACCAGCCGGGCTTGAGTACGGTCCGGATGGTGATCGTGGAGTTGGGCGGCGAGAACTTGACGGCGTTGCTCAGGAGGTTGTCCACGACCTGGCGGAGCTTGTCGGGATCGAACCGGAGCCGGGCCGGCGGGGGGTCCCCGGCGGCGAACCCGATGCGCGTGCCCTTGCCCGCGGCGTTGATGTTATGGAGGCGGATTTGCTTTTCCAGGAGCTCGGCGAGCGAGGCGTCCTGCAGATGCATGCCGACCTCGCCGGTCTCGAGCACGGCCGTGTCGAGCAGTTCGTTGACCAGCGCGAGCATGGACTGGCTGGCCTCCTGGATCGTGCCGACCAGGTCGAGTTGGTCGGCGTTGAGCGGCCCGGTGCTGCCGTCCTGCAGGAACCCGGCCAGGGCGCGGACGGAGGCGAGGGGATTGCGCAAGTCATGCGCGGCCATGCCCAGTAGCTGGTTCTTGGCGGCGTTGGCGTGACTCAACTGCTCGACCAGCTGGCGCTGCTGCCCGATGAGGGCGCGGTTCTGCAGATGGAGCCGGATGCGGGCGACGACCTCCTTCGCGCGAAAGGGCTTGGGCAGGTAATCGACGCCGCCGGCGGCGAAGCCCTGCACGACGTCGTCCGACTCCGATTTCGCGGTGATGAAGATGACGGGGGCGCAGTGATCGCCGTACAGCTCCTTCAGGCGCCGGCAGGTGGCGAAGCCGTCGATGCCGGGCATCATCACGTCGAGCAGCACGAGGTCGGGAGGGGAGGCGGCGTAACTTTCGAGCGTGGCTTCGCCGGAGGCCGCCTGACTCAGTTCGTAACCTTCGGGCCGCAGGATGCCGGCGAGGATGCTGAGGTTGATGCGGTCGTCATCCGCCATGAGAATGCGCGCTCCCCGGGCGTTGGGCGTGCTCCCGGGGGTGGCAACGGCGGGGTCGGGAGCGGGCGGCTGTTTCATGGGGCGATCCAAAATGTCGGGGGGCGGTTCAGTGGGGCAACGACAGTGGAGATGGGTGGCGTTGTCGAGGATCGGCGGCGCATCGGCGCGACAGCGAGCATAGCAGAACCGGGCGACGACTCATCGTCAACACATGGGGAGCCGGGATGCACGGTTTGCATCCGCGGGGAAACCGCGGGAGCGACCGTCAGACAGGGGTCCGGGGCGCGGCGGTTCGGTGTCCGGCCACGCCTGATCGTGATGCGGGGACTGAACACCGCGGCAAGGGCATGGGTAATTGTACGGACGTGACCCATGGACATTGGGCTTGTATGGTGACAGGCGGAGGCGAAACTGGATGGAGCGGCATGACTATGTTTACTTCCCCCTATACGCACCGGCTGGGGAACCATCGGGAAGGCTGCCGCGGGTTCACGATCCTGGAAATTGCGATCGTCCTGGCGATCATGGGCATCATCACCGCCATCGCGCTGCCGGCGTTCGAGCGGATGCAGCGGAATACCCGCTTCAGCGCGCTGATCAATGATCTGCGGGTGCTGGGCGGGGCCTTCCAGCACTACAATTCGACCAACGGTGGCTGGCCGCCGCTGTCCACGACCGCCGGCGTGGTGCCGGAGGGCATGCAGGATTTTCTGCGCGAGACCAACTGGACCAAGACCACGATTTTCGGCGGCGGCTATGTTTGGGAAAAGGACGTGACGCACAATGGACGCAAGGTCCGCGCCGCGATCGCCGTCCAGCCCACGGACAATGCCCCGGTCAGCATGACCCGGCAGGAAATGGCGATGTTCGACACCCAGTACGACGACGGCAATCTTGCCACCGGCTTCTTCCAGGCGGGGTACCTGGATCTTCCCCTGTACGTCATCGAGGATGATCCCGCGTACGTCGCGGCCACGAACCCGGGCGACACGGCCGACGACCAGGCGGCGGCCGACGCCGCGGCCAAAGCCGCGGCTGAAGCCCAGGCGGCCGCGGACAAAGCAGCCGCGGAAAAAGCAGCGGCGGATCAAGCAGCAGCGGAGGCGGCGGCGAAAGCTGCGGCCGAAGCCCAGGCGGCCGCGGAAAAAGCCGCCGCCGAGGCCGCCGCCGCCGCCGCCGAACAGGCCAAGGCTGATGCCATCAAGAATTTGCAGGACACCCAGAGCGCGGCGGTCGCGGACCTGAAGTCGGATGAGCAGCGACTCAAGGACCTGGAGAAGTGGGCCGACAAACTGGACGTCAAAGTGCCCAAGAATCTCAAGAACCGCCTCGAGGACGTGAAGGATGCCGTGGAAGACCTCAAGGACGCCACGGTTGATAGCAGGAAACTCACGACCTACATCCAGGACTTCCTGGATGCGCAAGCCGCCATGGCGAAGGCGTTGACCCAGTACGAGGCGACCCTGCAGGCCGCCCAGGACAAGGAAGACAGGAAGGGCAAGTGATGTCCCCAATGAAAGTCACCACCTCCCAGCTCAGTCCGGATGCCACGACGGCCGATTCCTCGTTCGGGCAGATTGAACGCGGCCCCATGTCCGCCTCCGAAGTGGAAGCGCTGCTGGTGCGCTTTGCGCAGATCGATGCCAGCCAGAATCAACGGCATGATCCGCAGGTGATCATCCGGGTGCGCGACGAGGCGCACCTCATCCGGACCGGCCGCGGCCAGTTGCTGCACTACAATGCCCGCGACGTTTTGCAGCCGGGAGTGAAGATGGCCCTGCGCGAATTGATGGCCCTGCTGGAGGGCATACCCGCGCCCGCCCTCACGCCCGAGGCCGAGGAGGCTCCCGTGATGGAGGCGGTGGCCGCGCCGCCCCGGAGGAAATACCACGAATTGTTCGCGCTGGTTCTGCTGGTCGCCGGACTCGGCATGAATCTCTGGGCGCTGGGGCAGTGGCTGATGCGGGCAAAGCCGCCGGCGCCGGAGTACACCCCGATCACGGATCCCGCGCAACTGGCCGAATTGCGCCGGCAGGTGCCGGGAGTTTACGCGACCGGCCCCGATGCGGGCAGTCGCGTGATGACGATCAGGGCCGATGACGGCATCGAGTTTGCCCTGATGGCGAAGGATGCCAACGGTGCGCTGCAACAGGTCCGCCGGTTCAAGGAGGCTTTTGTCTGGAGCAAGCGGCGCGATGGCACGCTCTGCCTGGCGACTGCCGGCCGGGCCGGACTGGTGAATCTCGGTCCGGATCAAAGCCCGCGATTTTACGGGGACACGTACGTCCGGATCGCGGATGGTCCCAAGCCTTGAGTCGGTTTTTCATGCGAGCAATCGATCCCGGGGCATTGACGCGGCATTTGCGGTTCCTGACCGAGACCATCGGCGTGCGGCTGGCGGGATCGGCCCACGAGGCCGCGGCGGGTGACTACGTGGCGCGCGAACTGGCGGCGGCGGGGGCGACGGTGTCCGCGGAGAACTTCCCGGTGCAGTGCCGCGAGGTGCGCGAGCAGCAGTTGCAAATCCTGCATGACGGCGCGTGGCACGATGCGGGGTGCTCGCTCTTCGCCAACGCGCCCGGGACGGACGGGGCCTGGGTGGAGGCGCCCCTGGTGTTCTTTGATGCCGCGACGGGTTATCAGCGGCCCGACCTCGGGGCCGAGATGCGCGGGAAGATTGTGCTGCACTTGGGCTGCCACATCGAGGCGCGCGAACATTACCGACGGCTCATCGCCGCGCAACCGGCGGGTGTGCTGATGGTGGACGTGCGCTACCCGGGCGCCTCGCCGCTGGCGGACGCGATCTTTCCCGCCTACGCCGCGGCCTGCGGCGTGGTGACCTCGCTCAACGTGGCCTATCTCGACGCCTGGCGCTGGCGCGAGCGCGGGGCGACCCGGGCGCGGTTCCGCGTCGTGGGCGGTCCGCGCGCGTCGGAGTCGGCCAACATCGTCGCGGACCTGCCGGGCTCGGATCCGGCGGCGGGCGTGCTCTACCTCGGCGGGCATCATGACACACAGGCGGATTCCGTGGGAGCGGACGACAACGGCTCGGCGACGGCGGGGTTGATCGAACTGGCGCGCGTGCTGGCGCCGCGACCGCGGCGGCGGACGATCCGGCTCATTTCATTCGGCGCCGAGGAGCAGCTGTCGGTCGGCAGCGGAGCCTACGTGCGGCGGCACCGCGAGTCACTGCTGCGCGAGGGCCGGTTCATGTTCAATTTCGACAGCTTTGGTTCGCTGCTCGGGTGGAACACCCTCTCCGGGAGCGGGCCGCGCGAGCTGGATCTGTTGCTCCCGGGCTATTTCGCGCGGCATGACGCGTACTTCCGCCGCGAGCGCGGCGTGCTGCCGTATGCGGACCATTTTCCCTTCAACGCCGCGGGTGTGCCGGCGCTGACCCTGATGCGGCTGAACTGCGCGGCGGGACGTTTTTTCCACCACCGGCCGGACGACGACCTCAGTCGGCTGGACCTGAACGTGATGGCGTCGTCGTTGAATGCCGTGGCCGAACTGATGGCCGACCTCGCCGCAGCCGAGACGCTGCCTTTCAAGGCCGAGATCCCGATGGACGAGCGTCCGGCGGTCGCCTTCTGCTGGGATGATCTCTTCGGCGGGTGGAACGCTTAGTCGGAAAGATGCAGTCGGCGGGCAAGCCGGGTGCATGCGCCCGCGCTGAAAGCGCCAGCAAGCTGGCGGCCTACCGGAAGCACTTTTCGTTTTCGCCACCCCCGAGGTGTCCAGCGTCGACTGAATCGTTGTGGATAAGGGCAGGGAACGCTGATCTGCGCTAATCCCGATCAGGCCGGTTTGGCCGCAAAAGGCTCAAAATCAATACGCGGAAGGAGCTCACGATGCGCCTATAGGCGCTCGGGTAGGCGTATAATCAGAACAGAATTCTTGCGCCTCTTTGCGGCTAACTGCCTGGGGATGGATCAGCGCAGACTAGAGGGAATCAGTGTTTCTCTTCGAGTCTGCTTTTTGACGCCTGACGGTCGCGAGACCGACGAGCGCGAGTCCCAGGCCGAAGAGGCCGTAGGTGGCGGGCTCGGGGATGGCCATGACGGTGAGCTGAACATTGGCGAAGCCCACGTGGTCGGCCCAGTTTGTTCCATCCAGGCCGGACAGGGCGGCAAAGGTCAGGTACTGCGTCGAGCCGGAGACGGACAGGCTGAAGGTGCTGTACTGGCTGTAGAGTCCGGAACTGCGCCAGTCGAAGACCGCCAACTGGGTGTTGTCGGCGATGATGGCCGCGCTGGTCTGGCCGGAGTCCAGCCGGTCGGCGACGCCGGCCGCACCGGTGAGCAGGAAGGGAGTGTCGGAGGCCAGATCAAAGAAACTCCGCAGCACCGACAGGTCAAAGGTGATGAAGGTGTCGCTGTGCATGCCGAAACCGGTGAGGGCGGTTTCGTCGGTGAAGCTCCCGTTGTTGTTGGTGTCGAGCAGGAGCGGGGCGGTGCCGGAGCTGTCGTACTTCCGGTCGATGAACACATTGCCGGCCCCGGCGGAGCTGGCGATGGTGCGGTCAAATCCGTCGTTGAAACCCGTGTTGAAATCAAAGGCCGCGAGGCCGCTGCTCCCGGTGGCAATCACGGTGGTGGCGCCGCTGTTCGAAGCCACGCCGGTGCGGTTGACGATCTGCCCCACGCTGGCGACCGAGGCAGCGTTGCTGTTGGCCGGACCGATCTCGCTGCTCAGGGTGATCACCGTCTGGGCGGCGCACGGACGCGGACAGCGTCAGTCCGGCGGAGCAGACCAGCAGTAAGGTGAGCGCATGCAGGGGCTTGGGATGCACCGCGGCAGCCTTTGAATCGGGATACCGGACGCAATCATAAACCTCCCGCGTCAGAGGGGCGTACCAGTCGGGCGAACCCCCCCCCCCCCCCCCCCCCCCCCCCCCCCCCCCCCCCCCCCCCCCCCCCCCCCCCCCCCCCCCCCCCCCCCCCCCCCCCGCAGGGCCGGGATCAGTCTTCGCGGTGATGGGTCAGCCAGATGGCGGTGGCCAGGGCGGCGAAGACCAGGGTGGGTGCGACGATCCAGAGCGGATGCATGGGCACGCTCCAATGGAGCATGGCCCACCAGATGACGACGCACTTGACCAGGATCAACGCCCAGATGATCGCCATGAACCAGCGAACTCGTGCGGGGTATTGCCCGAGATCAAAATGAACAGGGGAGTTCATGGGGATAAGGTACACCCGTCACCCAGAACCGCCTCCGCAGCCCTTGCCTTTCCATGCGCAGTCTTGCCGGTGCCGGGAGTGCTTTTGACCACGGATTACACGGATGGCACGGATCAGACCTGAATGGCCACATAAGGCTCAGAAGGCACTTAAGGACCCGGACATTTTCACGGGAGGCCACAGAGGGAGCGGAGATTGAAAGGCCCAATCCTCTGTTTCCTCTGCTGCCTCCTGTGAATGGTTTGGTTCATTATATGTCTTGTGCGACCAATGCTTGGGTATCCATCCGTGCCATCCGTGAAATCCGTGGTTAATTGGTTGGCGGGAACTTGGCGTTTTGGCAGGGTGCAGCCAATCCCATGCGCACCCTGGAACTGAGCGGACGATACTACGACATGCTCCCGATCGGGCGGCAGCAGGGCTGGACCGAGGAGACCCTGCGGCTGCCCCTCGACCGGACCTGCTTTTTCCCGATCGATATCTACGGCCTGGGCTACTCCGACGGCGAGCCCCGGCCCGCGCGCGAACCGCTGTGGTTTCCCGGGTCCTTTGAACTGGAGCGCGACATCATGCGCCACCGCATCGCCCCCTGTCTCCAGGCGGCGCGGCGCATCGGTCTGCCGGTGGTCTATGCGAACAACAGCAATCCCCTGGTGCGGGGCGACCGGAGCGAATTCGGCGCGGTCCTGCGGCGGACGCACGGCCTCACGGATGCCGAGCGCTGGCAGCAGGAGTCGCCGGAGGAGTTCCAGTTCAGCCGGTGCGTGGCGCCCCAGCCGGGCGACCATGTGGTGCCCAAGCTGGTCTACAGCGGATTCTTCAACACCCACACCGACACCCTGTTGCGCAATCTCCGGATCGAGAACCTGATCGCGGTGGGCTTTGCGACCAATGCCTGCGTGCACACCACGCTCGCCGAGGCCATGTACCGCAACTACCGCGTGATTTTGCTGCGGGATTGCACGGCCGGGATGGAATGCGACGACACGTACAAGGACATGGCGCTGACCAGGGCCTTCGTGCGCTTCATCGAAACGCACGTAGGCTATACCGCCACGAGCGGGCAATTCCTCGAGGCGTGCGGAAGCGTGAAGTAGGTTTTTTTAATCACGGATTTCACGGATGGCACGGTTTCAGGGAATGGTCCCTCCTTCGCCAAACCCGTGGAGGGCAGGCGCAATAGGCTCAAGAAACTTAAAAACGTCCGGTCAATAACCAGATTCTGAGCATTGTGAGCCTTCTGTGGCCATTAATCCGACTGAGAATGGATAGTTCATCTCAATCCGTGTGATCCGTGAAATCCGTGGTTAATCGGTTTGGGTTGTTCGACGAGTACCAAGGGTTTCCCTTGTAGCTGGAACACCGGGCCACTTTTGTGATCAGGATTTCCCCCATGCCAACGATCAAGTCCCTGAGTTGCCTCCTGATGTTGCTCCTTTGTTCAACTGCCATGCTCCGCAGCGAGGAATTGGATCGCTCCGGCCCCAAGATTGTACTGCAGGCCGAGGCGTATCAGCTGGGCGACCAATGGTTTTGCCCGCAGTGCCGGCAGGCGGTGCCGCGGGCCGATCGCACCGGCTGGGATCTGAAGCTTGTCCTGTCGGAGTGGCATGACGAGCGGATCGATCCCGCATACTTTCGGGACAAGATCAGCCATATTTCGGACGACGAACTGGTGGCTTCGCTGCATATCCCCGCCCTTGAGCGTGTCCTGCGGGCGACGCTCCAGGCGGGCGATCACGCGCGGCTGGCGGTGATCCTCCATGACTATTTTGCCGGCCGGGCGGACAACAGCCGGCTCTCGATGCACGATTTCGCCAACAAGCGCTACTTCACCACGACGGCCGAGTTTGTGGAAGATGTTCGGGCCGACTCTGCGCGGGCCAAAGCCATCACGGATTCAGCCCGCGAGATTTATTCCCCGGAACAGGGCTTCACGCTCTACGGCGTGCGCTGGGGTGCGAACATCGATTTCAGTCATGTCTACGCGACCATGGGCCCCCATGGGGTTCATTACCTCATGTTCGTCGGGGATCTGACCAACGACTATCTGCTGCGGCGCGATCCGGCCACGGCGGCGGCCTTTTCCTCCCTGTTCAACCAGTGGTACGAGCAACTGGACCGCATGCCACCGCCGCCCGTGGCCCCGGGGGAGATCGGCTATGATTACGTCTGGTACGAACTCGGCCTCGCGAACCGCACCGAGCGGTTGATCAACGCGCAGCGGGTGTTTGTGAAGGAGATGTCGCCGGAGACCCACTTGCGGTTGCTGAAGACCATCCTGGGCTCGGCGCGCTGGCTGGACCAGTGCCTCTCCCGCGTGCCGTTCCATCCGCACAACTGGCAGACCCACACGGCCTTCTCCCTCTCGTACACGGCCGTGGCGTATCCGGAGTTCGTGGAGTCGGCCACCTGGCTGGCTCGCGGCCGCGCCAACGTTATCCGGCAAATCCAAACGGACATCCTCGACGACGGCGGCTACATCGAGCGGACCTCGAGCTACGCCGCCTACATGTTCTCGGTCTATTACCGCTACATGCTCATGCTCGAGCATTTCAAGGGCGACCGGGAGCTGGCGCATAAGTATCTCGGCCGGCTGGAGAAGTTCATCGAGTTCTACGTTCTCACCAACACGCCCGTGGGGGTGAATGCACCGTTCAACGATGCGCGGCGGGGCAAGGACCTGGTGCCCGTGTTCAAGGAGATGGGCGAGTTCTTCCGGCGCGGCGATTTCATCGGGGCGGTGCGGCATGAATTCACGCCCGCACAACTGGCGGCCCTGCCGTTCCCGGTGACGGAACCGAAGGTGAAGTCGGCGGATTTCCCGTACTCCCGCTACGTCGTCATGCGCGATGCGTGGGATCCGTCGTCGTATTTCATGATGCTCAACTACGGTGATTTCCAGAATCACAGCCATTTCGACCAGCTGTCGTTCGAGCTTTACGCCAACGGCGTGGCGCTGGCCGTGGATGCGGCGGTCGCGAAGAACGGCTACATCGACCCGGCGCATGTCACCTGGAACAAGCATCCCACGGCCCACAACATGCTCACCATCAACCAGGCCGTGCCGGAGAAGCTCAACCAGGCCGGGTACGACAAGGTCTGGTCGCCGCAATCCCGGCTGGAGGTCTTCGCCGCGTCGCACGACGGCTACGTCCGCTACCAGCAGGCCCGCCACCGGCGGCACGTGATTTTCCGCAAGGCGCAGTACTGGCTTTTCCTCGACGAAGTGGACACCCGGGGGCGCAACCAGGAAATGGATTTCAACCTGCACACGCCCTGCACCATGCAGCCGCTCGCCGACGGTTTCGCCTCGGCGCAGGACCGCGGGTTCATCATCAAGCAGGACCTCCGGGACGCCGCGAACGTGACCCGGCTCAAGCAGGCCGGCGATGCGGACCTCAGCGGTCTGGAGGGCGTCAGGGCCCACCGGGACATCGACTGGCTCATCTTCCGCAAGCGCCTGCAGGGCGACCGGACGGCCGACCGCATGGCGACCCTCATCTGGCCGCATGCGGCGAAAGGCGGTCTGGCCCCGGCGGATGTCACCGTCGAGCGGGTGGACCTGAAGGATGAAGTAGCGATCGGCTACCGGGTGCGTTTGGGCGGCCGCGAGGACCTCATCATTGTCTCGGACGGCCTGTACCGTCAGTTCACCGACAAGATCGCCGGTGATTTTCTCTATGCGCTGATCAGCACCAACGAGGCCGGCGTCGTCGATTACGCGGGATTTGTCGGCGTCGTGGAGTTCCGGATCGAGGGCGGCCCGGGCGAGGCCTTCCCGGTCAAGCGGGATTACGAGTATGCGCGGTAATGTAGGGCGGGGTCTCCGAACCCCGCCTCGAATGTCGTCAGGTCGTCGAAGGCGGGGTTCGGAGACCCCGCCCTACATCACCGCCAGCTTCACGCCCGCAGCACCGCGTAGGCCTTGCGCCAGGCTTCGCGGGTGCCGAGTTCGAACACGGCCCGTTGCTTGAACACGAAGCGGTTCAGCGCCAGGGCGAAGGCCACGCAGCTCCAGAGGGTGACAAACATCAAATGCAGGAAGTGCGGCGCGGCCGGGATCGAAGTGGGATGCCGCGTGTGCCAGGCGGGCCACGCGAAAGAGAGCAGGGCATACAGTACGGCCCCAAAGAGAATCGTCGCGATCACGGCCCGGGCCTCGACGTTGCGGAAGAGCAACCCGGTGATGAAGGCGGCGAGGATCGGCATGCTGAAGAGTCCGAGCAATTGCTGGATCAGCTGGATGATGCTGTCGGCGCCCTGGTAGAGCGGCACGAGGGCGATCGAGAGCAGGGCGAAGCCCACCTGCAGCCAGACGCTGAGGCGGGCGATGCGGCCGTTGGGATTGATGTATTTCTGGTGCAGGTCGCAGACGTAGAGGGCGGCGGCGGAGTTGAGGGTCGAATTGTAACTCGTCATCACCGCGGCGAACATCGCGGCGGCGAAGGCGCCCAGCAGCCAGTGCGGCAGGAGCTGGCCGACGATGTGGCCATAGGTGGCGTCACCGAGCGGACCGTAGAGCTTGTACGCGCAGATGCCGGGGATCGCGATCATCGGCGGAACGATGAGCAGGCGGATGACGGCGGCACCGTAGGCCCCTTTTTGCGCCTCGCGGATCGAGGGCGCGGCGAGGACGCGCTGCGTGATCGTCTGGTTGGTGCTCCAGTAATAGAGCTGCGTGAAGATCATGCCGGTCAGCAGCGTGGGCCAGGGCAGGACGGAATCGGGGCCGCCGAGCAGGGTGAGCCGTTCCGCCGGAATGCCGGAGAAATCCCAATTGATGGCGTTCAACGACAGGAAGGCCACGAGGAGGGACATGCCAAGGACAATGATCCCGCTGTAGGTGTCGGAGATCGCCACGGCGCGGAGTCCGCCGAAAATGGCATACGCGGCGCCCGCGGCGGCGATGCCGGCGGCCAGGACGAGGAGCGGGAGTTCGAGGCCGAACATGGTCTTCAGCACGAGCGAACTCGTGTAGAGCATGACCGGGAGGAAAAGCAGGACGCTGCCCAGCAGGAAGATCGTCGCGACCGTGGCGCGGATGTGCTTGTTGTGGTAGCGGCGCTCGAGCAGCTCCGTGACGGTCGTGCAGTTGTATTTGTAGTAGAGCGGCACGAAGACCTTCGCGAGGAGGATGAGCCCGGGCACGCCGGCGAGCTCCCAGCAGGCGATGAGCAGCATCTGGTTGCCGTTCCAGCCGACGAGGGTGTCGGTGTTGATGTTCGTCAGCGTGAGGGATCCGGCGATGAACACCCAGCCGAGCGTGCCGCCGGCCAGGAAGTATTCCTTGGTGTCACCCGCCGAACGCGGCGTCCGCCGGCAGTGCAGCCAGGTGACGAGGGCGACGAGCGCGTTCAGGGCAAGGAAGACTCCAAGCTGGATAAGGGTGGCGGTGGACATGGGGCGGGGGGCGAAGGAACCGAAGCTGCTGCAAGGCGTCGCGATCGCAAAGTCTGCCGCCACAGGACAGTCCGGCTGGCGTGGAAGCTGCTAACCGGTGGTGGCTGCCTTGGCCAACCACATGGATATAACCACACTCACCTCGGCCCCCCGAATCATCGTGCCGGCCGGTCAGG
>JADJZJ010000023.1 GCA_016715765.1 Opitutaceae bacterium | reverse complement strand
AAGTGACTCAAGGGTGTTTACCGACTGACACCGGCGAAAGCTTTTCCGAGACGCCTTTCCGGGGCCACACACCCAGCCCGAACATGTCGTTGAAACCACAAGGTTGCGATGGGTTTTGTATGGGGCGGGATCTCCGACGTGTCCTCCGTAGCCTCGGCGAAGAAGGAACCCCTCCTCGATTGGCGCTAGAATCCAATCTTTCTCGTTCTCTTTATCTTTCTCTTTCTCGGGCTTGAGAGGTTGGCGATCGATTGCGACCGAGGGCCCTCCTTCGCCAGGCCTACGGAAGGCAGGCTGGTCGCGCTCCCAGGCGGGGTTCGGAGACCCCGCCCTACAACTTACATGGCTTACTGGTATTTCGCCCGGCCGGTCATGACATGGACCAGGCGGGGGTCGGCGCCGGCGAGCATCGTTTCCATGACCGGCGTGGGCTCGGCGACCTGGCAGCGGAAGGCGAGGCTGTCGCCGCGGGCGTACTGGAGCTGCATGAGGTAACGGGTTTTCTTCCCAACGTTGGGCATGCCGCGGTGCCAGGTCTGGTGGTTGAAGAGATAGATGTCTCCGGCTTCACAGAGAATCGGTTCGGCGGGGCGGCCTTCGAAGACGGGATTCTCGCCGGGGCAGAGGCGGCCGGAATAGTGGCTGCCGGGCACGATCTCCGTGGGGCCGTCCTCAACGGCGGTGATGTCGCTGAGCGGCACCTGCACGCTGAGCCAGATGAGGGGCAGGCGGGCACCGGCGGGCCAGCGCGGGATCTCCGGGGGCAGGGGATGCTCGAGCTTGTTGCAGTCGTCCACGTGCCAGTTGGAGATGGCCTGGCCGGGAGAATTGCGGATGACGTTCTGCCCGCAGAAACGGCATTCGGGATCCAGGATGGCCTGCACGAGTGAATAGATGGGCTCGCGGATGAAGAGCTTCGTGAACTCGATGCTGTAGTCCTGCGGGTTGCGGACGACGAACCAAGTGCTGCGCTTTTCCTCGAAGCGCGGGTCCGCGGCGTAGTCGTCGGTCAGCTTGCGCAGCGCGGCGCATTCGGCGCGACTGAGCACGCCGCGGACAACGACGTAACCGTCGGTGTGAAAGCGATCGAGAAGCGCGTTCTTTTCAGCTTCGGGGATAGGGGAGCAGAGTCCGTCGGGGCGCGGCATGGGGGTGGGCGGGGTGCGGGAGAACGTAGAAGGAACCGGCGGGTTGATGACAAGGCTGCAGTGGATGGGTGTAGGGCGGGGATGCCGATCCCCGCCTGGGAGCGCGACCGCCCTCGGTCGCAATTGATCTCTAATCCCTCAAGCTCGAGAAAGAGAAAGATAAAGAGAACGAGAAAGATTGGATTCTAGCGCCAGAAAGGCGGGGTTCGGAGACCCCGTCCTGCAATTAATTTCTCAACCCGCAAACTCCCGGACGGCATCGCAGAAGGCGCGGATGTTTTCGGTCGAGACGCCCGGGGGCATGCCGCCGGCACAGGAGAGGATCAGGCGCGAACGGTCGGGGGTCTCCGCGAGCAGTTGCTGCACCGCGGCGCGCACCTCGGTCGGCGTGCCCTTGGCCAGCACGTCGCGCGGCGGGATGGTGCCGAGGATGGTGAGACCGTGGTCGCAGAGGCGGCGCATCTCGGCGAGCGGGGTCTGGATGCCGGGGTTGTAGAGGTTGATGCCGATACCGGGGTAGTGTTTCAGCGACTGCGCGCAGGCGGCGTCGTTGTGGAAGAACTTCACGGTGACGTCGGTGGCGTACAGCTCCTTCATGTAGGGCAGTCCGAACTCGATGAAGTCCGCCTCGCTGAGGAAACCGACGATGTCGTCGAGCATGAGCATGCCGTCAATGGTGGGGAAGGTCTGCCGCTGCAGGGCGTGCCAGCGCTTCAGGTAGTCCGTGATGACGCGCAGCAGCCGGTGGGTCGGTTCCGGGTCGGTTTTCAACGCCACGAGGAACTCGGTCGTGCCCATCAGGAAGGTCGCGACATTGAGCGGGCCGCGGGAGACGGAGAAGCGAATTTCGTGGCCCAGCGCCTTGATCTGCGGCTCGGCCCAGCGCAGGCGGTTGAGCATGAAGGGGAGCAGGCCGTCGGTCGCGGGATCGGGCACGGCGAGATCGGCGATCTGGGCGACGTCGGTGATGATCCGGTCGGCGTACGGAAACTCGTTGCGCGGGAACTGGCAGCGGGAGCCGAAGGCGGAGGGTTCGGTGCACATGCCGAACTCGGACCAGAAGCCGGGCAGGAACCAGACGTCGGGGAAGGCGGCCAGCGCGTGCCGGTGGGCCTCCAGCCAGATCGTTTCGCTCGAGAGGTAGTCGGCGATGGTGACGCCATGCCAGTTGGGCAGCCAGGGGCAGTCGATGATGAATGCGACCGGCGGCGGTTGCATCGTCTCGCCGCTCAGCACGGCAAGGAGTTGCTGCCATTGGGGATTGGTCATGGGGTGTGACGCCAAGCCTGGGTCCCAAGCGTCCACGGGGCAATTCGAAGGATTGGGCGTTTCTTGGCTTTTTCATTCCGTGAATGCCTTTCATCCGACCTTCGCGACTTCGCATCTTTGCGCTTGATCCCCCGTGTAATCCATCTTGCAGGCCCGCGGCCAAATGCCTGCTATGGCGGCATGCTATTCAAGTCGCCGAATCGGATCCGTTGCGGGGTCGCGGGGGTGGGTTCGCTGGGGCAGCATCACGCGCGGATTTACGCCGCGCTGCCCGACGCCGAGCTGGCCGGCATCTATGAAACCAGCGACGCCCGCGCGGCGGAGATCTGCGCCAAGTACAACTGCCGCCGCTTCGCGACGCTCGAGGAACTCGGCGAGGCCTGCGATGCCGTGTCGGTCGTGGTGCCGACTGACCTGCATGCGCAGGTGGCGCTCCCGCTGCTCGCGCAACAGGCGCACCTGCTGATCGAGAAGCCGCTGTGCGCGAGCCTGGAGGAGGCCGAGCAGGTGCTGACCGCGGCCCGGCAGCACGGCTGTCTCGTGCAGGTGGGGCACATCGAGCATTTCAACCCCGTGATGGGCTTCCTCGAAAAGGAGGTCAGCTCGCCGCAGTACATCACCGCCGAGCGCCTCGCGCCCTACCAGCCCCGCGGCACCGAGGTGGGCGTGGTGCTCGACCTCATGATCCATGACATCGGCATCGTGCTGGCCCTCGTGAAGTCGCCCATCAGGCGCATCGACAGCGTGGGCGTCACCGTGCTCTCGAAGGGCGAGGACATCGCCAATGCGCGCATCGAGTTCGAGAACGGCTGCGTGGCCAACCTCTCCGCGAGCCGCATGAGCACGAAGAAGCAGCGCGAGATCCGCATTTTCCAGTCCGACGCCTACCTGTCGCTCGATTTCATGAACCAGGCCGGGCACCTCGTGAAGAAGAGCGACATCATCGCCTACGGACTGAAGATGAAGCTCGGACTCGTGAAGGCGGGCGACCTGAGCGCGATCCCGGTGAAGGAAATCCCCATCGAGAAGGGCGAGCCGCTGGCGCTCGAGCTGGCGCATTTCGTGGACAGCGTGCGCCAGGCCAAGCAGCCCAAGGTCGGCGCCGCGCTCGGCAAGAGCGCCCTCGAGGTGGCGATCACGATCACCGACCAGATCCGGAAAAAGGGGTAGGCGACCGGAATTTTTTAACCACGGATCACACGGATGGCACGGATGAGGAACCGAGTTTTTAACCGCGAAGGACGCGAAGGGGCGCGAATCCTAGCCATGGAATTCGGGTCGGGATTTTCGCGTCTCTTCGCGTCCTGCGCGGTTGAAGGATTGGTTCGATCCGTGGCCTCCGTGAAATCCGTGGGTAAAATGCATTGGCCCGATTCTCCATGACCGCCTCCCAACCCCTGCTCCCGTTCCGTCTGCCGCCGCCTGCAGGCGGCCGGGTGGACCTGCTGGTCGTGGCGGGCGAGCATTCCGGCGACGAGCATGCGGCGCGGATGGTCCGCGAACTGCGGGCCAAGCATCCGGAACTGGTCGTGGCCGCCCTCGGCGGGCCGGGGCTGGCGGCGGCGGGGGCGCAGTTGCTGCATGACCTGACGTCGACCTCGGTGGTGGGGCTGGTCGAGGTGCTGAAGCATTATTCCTTTTTCAAGGCGCTGTTCGCCGAGACGCTGCGCTGGATCGGCGAATACCGGCCGCGGGCGGTGTGTTTCGTGGATTACCCCGGCCTCAACCTGCGGCTCGCCGCGGCGTTGCGCGAGCGCGGCCTGTCCGTGCAGGGCGGCGGCCGGATCAGGCTGCTCTACTACATCTCGCCCCAGATCTGGGCCTGGAAGGCGGGGCGGCGCCACACCATGGCGCGGGATCTCGACGCGCTGGCCGTGATCTTTCCCTTCGAGGTGGAGTGCTACGCGGACACCCGGCTGCCGGTGGAATTCGTCGGCCATCCCTTCCTCGCGCCGGATTATGTCCCGCCGGTGAGCTACGATCCCCAGGCCCCGGTGCTCCTGCTGCCCGGCAGCCGGACCCAGGCCGTGGCGCGGATTTATCCGGTGCTGCTGGCCGCCCAGGCAAGGTACCGGGCCGGCGGCGGGGAGAAGGAGGCGGCCGTGATCTATCCGAGCGACGAGGTGGCGGCCGTTTTGCAGCGGTGGGACGCACCCGGCTGCCGCGCCGTCCGGACCGGGACGACGGTGGCGGCGAGCGCCGTGCTCACCAGCTCGGGAACGATGTCGCTGCACTGCGCGCTGGCCGGCATTCCCGGGGCCATCGCCTACCGGACCAATCCCCTCACGTACCTGCTCGCGCGCTGGTGGGTGAAACTGGACTACATCGGCATCGCCAACCTCCTGTTGCACGAGCCGATGTATCCGGAATTCATCCAGGGCGCGGCGACGCCCGCAGCCCTCGCCGCGCAATTGCGCGCCTGCACCGGCGACACGGAGCGCCGGACCCGCACGAAGGCGCAGCAGCAGCGGCTTCGCGCCCTGCTGGACCAGCCGGCCGCGGGCACGGTGGCCGACTGGATGAGCCGGCACCTGCAGGAATCCCCGTGACCATGCCGCCCGTCCGGATGGAATTCAGCTTCGCCATGGCCGGCCGCAACGCATTCACTGGACCGGATGGCTGCTGATACACCGCAGTTTCTGAGGAGATTCCTGCACAGCCCCATGCTGCCGGTGGGGGTTTTCCTGTCCGGCTGCGTGGTGTCATTGTTCGCCTGGTGGCTGGTGCGCACGGAAATCGACCGCTCGGACGCGGAGCGGTTCGACCGCGTGGTGGAGCGCACCACGACGGCGATCCAGGAGCGGTTCGATTCGACGGCCGAGGCCCTGCAGGGCGCGCGGTATCTGATGCGCATGAAGCCGGACATCACGATCGAGGAATGGCAGGAGTACATGGAATCGTTGGATCGCTACCTGCAGCGCGGCGTGGTGGGCCTGGGGTACATCCAACGCATCAACCGTTCTGAAATCGAGGCGCTGGAACGCCGGCAGCGGGCGGCCGGGTTGGAGGATTTCACCGTCGAGCGGACCAGTTCCCGCGACGTGCTCGACGTGGTGACCCACATTGCCCCGCTCGCGCGCAATCGCGGGGCGCTGGGGCTCGACATCGGATCGGGCACCACGCGGCGAACCGCGGCGGAGGAGGCCGTCAATTCCGGCCGCATGACCCTGTCGCGCCGCATCCAACTGATCCATGACGGGGAATCCGTGCCCGGACTGCTGCTGCAACCGGTGTACGACGGCATGGCTTCCAGCTACGAGACCCCGGAGGAGCGCCAGAAGGCGCTGCGCGGCTGGGTGTACGGCGCCCTGCGGATGAACCTGCTGATGACCGGGTTCCCGGACGTGGTGAGCCGCCAGGCGGATCTGAAAGTCTACCAGGGGACCGAGGCCACCGCGGATGCGCTGCTGTATGATTCCCAGCAGGGGACCATGTTTGAGCGCGCGAAGTCCGGGGCGCATTCCCTGGTGATCGAGCGGACCTTCACGGTGCAGACCTCCCTCTCGGTCTACGGCCAGCAGTGGACGGTCTGGGTCGGCTCGCGGCCGGAATTCGCCGTGCGCAGCAACCGCGTGCTGCCCTTCTCGATCGGGGCCGGCGGCCTGGTGCTCAGCGTGATGGCCTCGGTGCTGGCCTGGTCGCTGGCCCGCACGCGCACCCGGGCGCGCAGCCTGGCGGAGCGCATGACCCAGGACCTGCGCCGGGCCGAGGATGAGAACCGCCGGCTGGCCATGATTGCCCGGCATACGACCAACGCCATGGGGCTGGCCGATCCGGACGGCCGGGTGATCTGGATCAACGAGGCCTTCACCCGCCTGTTCGGCTACACCCTGGAGGAGTCGCGCGGGCACTTCGGCCCCCATCTCGTCCGGGGACCGGGGACCAATGCGCGCCAGATCGCCGCCGTCGCGCTGGCGGCCCGGCGCGGCGAGGAGTTCCACGGGGAGATGCTGAACTACACGAAGGACGGTCGGGAGGTCTGGTGTGATTTCGAAATGCAGCCGCTGCGGGATGCGACCGGCACCGTCACCGGGTTCATGTCCATCCAGCTCGACATCACCGCCCGCAAGCGCGCCGAGGAGGCCCTGGCCCGCAAGGAGGCGCAGCTCCAGTTCATCTTCGACAACGTCCCGGTGGGCGTCAGCTGGGTGCGCAACACGGCGACCGGGATCGAGAGCCGGCACAGCAACTGGTTCTTCACCCTCAGCGGCCTCCGCCGGGATGAGCTGGGCGATGTGGCGCAGGTGCGGGCCATCAGCCATCCCGGGGACCTGGCGAAGCAGGATGTCCTGCGCGGACGCCTGGAGCGCGGGGAGATCGACGAGTTTTCCATCGAGAAACGCTACCAGCGCCGGGACGGCCGGCTCGTCTGGGTGCTCCTGAGCTGCAAGGCCTACCGCCGGCCCGACGGGCACATTGATCAGGAAATCTCCACCGTGATCGACATCACCGAGCGCAAGCACGCGGAGGAGCAGCTGGCCCGCAAGGAGGCGCAGCTGCGCTTCATCTTCGACGTCGTGCCGGTGGGCATCCATCTGCATGCCGCCGAGGAGGGCAAGCGGGAGTCCACCCTGGCCAATGCCGCGCATGAGCGCATCACCGGGCTCACCCTGGCCCAGATGCAGGACCCGGAGGCCTTCGCCCGCATCACCCCGCCCGAGGACATCGTCCGGCAGCGCGAGTTGCTCGACCGGCTGGAACGCGGCGAGATCGACCGCTTCTCCATCGAGAAGCGCTACCTGCGCCCCGGTGGCGGCGAGCCGGTCTGGGCCGTCCTGTCCGTGCGGCGCTTTCCGAACCCGAACGGCCGCGGTTTTCAGGATGTGGCGACCCTCGTGGACATCACCGAGACACGCCGGCAGGCGGAGGAGCTGCGCAAGGCGAAGGAGGCGGCCGAGGCGGCCAACCTCGCGAAGAGCCAGTTCCTCGCGATGATGAGCCACGAGATCCGCACCCCCATGAACGGGGTGATCGGCATGACCTCGCTCCTGCTCGATTCGCGCCTGACGCCCGAGCAGCTCGAATACACCGAGACCATCCGCCAGAGCGGCGACGCGCTCCTCACCATCATCAACGACATCCTGGACTTCTCCAAGATCGAGTCGGGCCGGATGGAACTGGAGGAGGAGACCTTCAACCTGCGCGACACCGTCGAGGCCACGCTGGACCTGCTCGCACCGCGCGTCGTGGACAAGCGTCTGGACCTGCTCTACGAGGTCGCCGACGGCGTGCCGGGCACCGTGCAGGGCGACTCCACGCGGTTGCGGCAGATCCTCGTCAACCTCCTGGGCAACGCGGTGAAATTCACCGAGCAGGGCGAGGTGGTCGTGAGCGTGCATTCGCGGCCGGCGGGTCCCGGGAAGGTGGAGCTGGAGTTTGCGGTGGCGGATACCGGCATCGGCATCTCGGCCGAGGGCCTGCGGCGGATCTTCCAGCCCTTCACCCAGGTGGATGCGACGACCACGCGGCGGTTCGGCGGCACGGGGCTGGGACTTGTGGTGAGCAAGCGGCTGGCCGAGCTCATGGCCGGACGGCTCTGGGTGGAGAGCGAACTGGGCCGCGGCTCGACCTTCCGCTTCACCGTCACGGTTGGGATGGTCCCGAGCAAGCCGCGGCCCTACCACGCCACCGGCCTGAATGCGGTCGCCGGCAAGCGGCTGCTCATCGTGGACGACAACAGCACCAACCGCCGCATCCTCACGACGCTGGCGGCGGGCTGGGGCATGCTGCCGCGGGCGGCCACCACGGGTCCGGAAGCCCTGGGCTGGCTGGCCGCGGGGGAGGAGTTCGACGTCGCGATCCTCGACATGCAGATGCCCGACATGGATGGCCTGATGCTGGCCGGCGAGATCCGCCGCGTGCGCGATGCCGCCCAGCTGCCCCTGATCCTGCTGTCCTCGCTGGGCCAGCGGGAATTCATCGGCGGCAATGCCAGTCCCTTTGCGGCCCATCTGACCAAGCCGGCGAAGCCGGCGCGGCTCTTCGAGGTGCTGGCCACGGTATTCAAGGCCGGGCCGGCCGCGGCCGCGCCGCGCAAGACGGCGGTGCCGTTTCCCGTGGAAAAGCAGGCCACGCCGGGCGACACGATCCTGCTCGTCGAGGACAACGTGGTAAACCAGAAGGTTGCGCTGATGCTGCTGCAAAAGCTCGGCTACCGGGCCGACATCGCCGCCAACGGCCGCGAGGCGCTCGAGGCGCTGCAGCGGCAGGACTACAAGATTGTGCTGATGGACATGCAGATGCCGGAACTTGACGGGCTCGAGGCGACGCGGCGCATCGTCGCGGCGCAGCCCGACCCCGACCGCCGGCCCTGGATCATCGCCATCACCGCCAACGCGATGCAGGGTGACCGCGAACTCTGCCTGGCCGCCGGGATGGATGACTATATCAGCAAGCCCGTAAAACGGGAGGAGCTGGCCGCCGCCCTCGAACGCGGCCGCCTGCGCCGGAAGGCAACCTAGGGCGGGTGGGCGAAAGCTGGAATGGCGGGAATCTTGTAGGGCGGGGATTCCGGTCCCCGCCTTCGTTTGCATGGTAGCTACGAGCGTGAGCGAGTGGTGGTTTGTCCACTCGCTCACGCTCGTAGCCACGAAACGGGGTTCCTTCCCCGCCAACCAACTGTCAATGCGTGGGCACGTTGGAATTTTTCGGAGACGACTCGATGCCTGCCCGAAGTGTCCGTGATGTAGGAGCGGCTTTATGCCGCGATGCTATGCTTCCGATCGCGGCATAAAGCCGCTCCTACAGTGGGATGGCAGGCGGGTTCGCCTGCCATCACCCTCCTTTCATTGGCTCAGAGCTGCGTCACCCTGAGCCGGAAATACGCGTTGGTCGCGGAGGCGAGTGGATGCTTCGCCTGCCAGGTCTCGACGTCACCCACGGTGGAGATCAGCACCGCCGCGGTGGTCGGTGCGCCCCAACTGGTCAGGTTGGTCGAGACTTCAACCGCGTATATGATGTCCGTGCGATCGACCGGCCGGGTGTAGGTGTAGACCCACTCCGTCGCAGTCGTGCTCACCTCCGGCTGGCCGGTGGTCGCGTCCACGGTCGGATCGAGACCGAGCGCGTACTTCACCAGGTTGGGTAAGCCATCGAGTCCGTAGACCGCATTGGGTCCGCTGACATTGGCGTCGATCAGTTCGCCGTTGGTGAAGTAGGTCTGGGCCCAGGAGCTGAAACTGGCATTCAGCGAATCCAGGGTGATGCTGAAGATCGTGCCATCGTCGTGGGTGCCGCCCGTGGCGGTCATGCCGTAGATCACGTTGCCGTCGCGAATCAACCGGCCCGGGAAGGAGCCGTCCACGAAACGGTTGAAGGAATGCCGCACCGTGTAATTCGTGCCGTTCGTATTCAGCGAGTACAGCGTGCCGAAACCGTAACTGCCGCCGTACCCCGTCGTGCCATAAAGCGTGTTGCCCACCACCAGCAGGCCGGGCTCGCCGCCAAAGCCCAGGGCATCGCTGAACTCGTGCAGCACGGTGAAGGCCGTGCCGTCGATCTTGATGGAGAAGATCACCCCGCGGTTGTTGGCGCCGCCGTAGTTGGTGGATCCGTAGAGCGTGTCACCGGACAGGGCCAGCATCGCGTAGGGCGTGGATCCGTCGGTGTTCATGAAGTAGTGGAGGGTCGTGTAGCCGGTGCCGTTGGCGTTGACCGAAAAGACGGTGCCGTAGCTATCGTAGCCTCCACTGAAGATGGTGCCGTAGAACTTGCCGTTGAAATAAACCACCCCGCGTCCGGGACCGTAGGGAGTATAGAGGTGGTCCCCATCCCAAACCACCTCGGGATACGCGTAGGGCACGGTGAGCCCGCCCCCGATACTGTAGGTGAAGATGCGGCCGTTGACTGAGCCGTCGTAGGTCGGATTGCCTCCGGCCACCGTCACGCCATGGAGGGTGGTCCCTTCCAGGGTCAGCTGACCCATGGGGAATGCTTCGCATTGGAGGTGGTAGGATCCGTGCCGGTAAAATTAACCAGCGTGGTGAAGCCCGTGCCGTCGGGGTTGATCGAATACAACGTGCCGTTGCCCAGGGAACCGCCGGCCGTGGCGGTGCCATAGAGTTTCCCGTCGGCGAGCGTCAGGGTGCTGATCGGGAGTTTGCCGTCCGCATTGGTGGCTTCCGGACTGAGGTCGGTGAAGGAATGCATGAGGGCAAATCCGCTCCCGTTCGTGTTGATGGAAAACAGGGTGCCCTCGAAATTGGTGCCGCCGCCATAGGTGGTGCCGTAGAGCTTGGTGCCCACCCGCGTCAGTGACTCGGAGACCGATGGGTTGCCCGCATCTGTGGCGATATTGAAATGGTGCAGGGTGGTCAGGGGCGACACGGCATTGACCGTCAGGACGGCCCCGTTGCTGCTGGCCGAGCCGGCGATGTTGGTGGCCGCGGCCCGGTACAGGTTGCCGTCCAGGCCGATCAACGCCGACGTGACGGTCAGGGTCGTGGTGGTGACGCCGCTGTAGGTGGCATCGTTGGTGAGGCTGGTCCAGTTGGTCCCGCCATCCGTGGACACCTCCCATTGGTAGGTTGGCGCGGGCGAGCCGCTGGCCGACACGGTGAAACTGGCATTCTGGCCCGCGGTCACGGTCTGATTGGCGGGATTCGCCGTGATGCCGGGCGCGACATTGGCCGCGTTGACGGTGAGGAGGGCACTGTTGCTATTGGCGAAGCCGGCCACATTCGTGGCGACCGCACGAAAGCGGTAGGTGTTCTGACCGACGATCGTGGCGGTGACGGTCAGGGTCGTGGTGGTGACATCGCTGTAATTGGCATCATTGGCCAGGGTGGACCAATTGGAGCCGCCATCCGTGGACACCTCCCATTGGTAGGTCGGCGCGGGCGTGCCGTCGGCCGTGACCGAGAAGACCGCATTCTGCCCGGCGGTCACCGTCTGGTTGGCCGGATCTGCCGTGATACTGGGCGCGACATTGGCCGCGTTCACCGTGAGCAGGGCACTGTTGCTGTTCGCGAAGCCGGCCACATTGGTGGCGACCGCGCGGTAGAAATGGCCGTTCTGGCCAATGGTGGTGGCGGTGACCTGAAGCATGCCCGTGGCGGTTCCGCTGTAATTGGCATCATCGGAGAGGTCGGTCCAGTTGCTCCCGCTGTCGATCGAGACCTGCCATTGGAAAGTGGGTGAAGGCGAACCGTTGGCCGATACGCTGAAGCTGGCATTCTGTCCGGCCGTCACGGTCTGGTTGGAGGGATCCGCGGTGATGCTGGGTGCGACATCGGGCGGGTTCACCGTGAGGATCGCAACATTGCTGGTGGCTGAGCCGGCGGCATTGGTGGCGACGGCGCGATAGCGATGACCGTCCTGTCCGACCAGCGTGGAGGTCACGGTCAGGGTCGTGGACGTGACGCCATTGTAGGCGGCACCTTCGGCAAGATTGTTCCAGCTGTTGCCGTCGTCGGTGGACTCCTCCCACTGGAAGGTCGGAGCGGGCGTGCCACTGGCCGACACGTTGAAGCTGGCATTTTGTCCGGCGGTCACGGTCTGGTTGGACGGATGCACCGAGAAGCTGGGCGCGATGTTGGCCGCGTTGACCGTGAGGAGGGCGGAATTGCTCGCGGCCGAACCGAATCCATTGGTCGCGATGCAACGATAGCGATAGCCGTCGAGGCCGATCTCGGCGGTGATATTGAGCACGTTTGACGTCACGGTGCTGTAGGCGCCGCCATTGACCAGGGGGTCCCAGTCAACACCGTCATTGCTGGAGACCTCCCATTGATAACTCACGCCGCTGCCATTGGCGCTGATCGAAAACACGAAGGTCTGGCCGGCGGTGGCGGTATGATCCGAGGGATGCAGGCCGATAACCGGCTTCTGGGTGAGGATGAAGTCGCGGGTGATATTCGAACCGCTGACGTTTTCGGCGACCGACCCCGGACTGGTGTAGCCATTCGCAAATACGCCGACCTGCCAGGTGCCGTTGGCGACCGGCAAACTGTAATTTCCGCTGCCGTCGGTCTGGGCGCTGGCATTGTACAGCACGCTGCCGATGGTGGCGGTGGCGAAGACGCTGGCATTGCCGATGGGCTGGTTGCTGTTGTCGCCGTCCTGCACTATGCCGCTGATCTGGGCGGTAGCCGGCAGGACGGGGAATTCGATGGCGGCAATGGTCTCGTCCACCGCCAGCGTGTAATTGATCGATGGGCTGACGATGTTGAAGCTGGTCGCGCTGGACGATTCGATCTGCAGCGACCAGGTGCCCGCGACGAGACCAAGGTCAAAGGTTCCGTCCACGGCGGTTTCAACCATGACGAACTGGTTGGTGATCTGGTTGTAGGCACCGATGCGAATGGCGGGGACGGGGGCGCCGGTGTTGGTGACCGTGCCAATCAGGTGGGCATTGACGGCAACCAGCGAAAAATCGGTCTGTATGGCCTCGGCACCGGCAATCGCGACGGATTCGCCATTCGGGATGATAAAGCCGGTCAGGCCCGGATTCTCATTGGAAACATTGACGTTCCACGTACCGGTGGTGGCGCCGAGGACGTAGTGGCCGCTCGCGTCGGTGATGGCGTCGCTGTAATAGGTGAAGTTGCTGTCGTTGGCATTCATCCGGATGCCGGCCAGGGGATTGGCGCTCGCATCCTCCACCGTGCCGTGAATCAGGGCGGTGGCCGGGGTGACGTTGATATTCGCATTGGTGACGGAACCGACGCTGGTGTCGGCAAAGGCGCTGCCGTTATCATTGTTCAAATAACCAAGCTGCCGCAGGGAGGTTTCCGAAGTCTCGATCTCCCAGTTGCCGGCGGTCACTGGCACGGAGTAGGTGCCGTCCGCCGCCGTGCTGATAATGGTGACTTGGTCGCTCATGGACTGAACGAAGAGCTGCACACCGCCAAGACCGGCATTGGTGCCGGCATCGGCCACCTCGCCTGAGATGCTCCTGGTTGCTGCCGTCATCACCAGATTCTGCGTCGGGGTAGCGGCGGCGGCCAGGACCGTGGGCGAGGGGAAACTCGCGACATAGCCGAACTTGAAGGGCAGTACCATGTAGGAACCCGCGGGAGCCGGGGCGGTATAGACACCCGAGGCGTTGGTAATGACTCCGATCGCGAACTCACCGTCGGTTGCGGCATCGAGCAATATCACGCTGGCGTACGGTACCGGATCGGTTCCATCGGTGACCGTGCCGGAGATGGACTGCGCCTGGGCTGGGTTGGTCAGGGTGAGGGTGCGGATGAAAGTCGTGAATGCCGCGAGCGGACTGGAAATCCGGATTAGATGGGAACCGGCAACCCGTCCCAGTTCCGATCCCAGGGTGGGTAGCACATTGATGCTGATCTGACCATCCGCAGGCAGGTCCTCGTCGCCGGGCATGTTGGTATTTCGGACCCCGCCAATGGAGGTCACCTGCCCGTCGGTGACGGTATAGGTTTCGGCCAGGAATTCTCCCACATCGACAACCCCATCGGCATCAGCATCAACGTAACGTTCCACGATAACGGAGCCACCATTGCTCAGTCCGGTCACATGGAGGACCACCGGCGTGGTGGCGGTGCTGCTCGTGGTGGACGGTGTGAGGGTGGCATCGACCGCCTTGCTTGTGACGGCGGTGAGGCAGGATATCAGCCCCAGGGCGAAACCCAGTTTGAGAATATGAAAAATGCGGTGGCTGGGCGCAGAGCAGCCTGCGGGGCGCATGGACGAGATCATGGTTGGGGTGGGGTGACTACGCGCGGGGCGACACCCCTGCTATACGCAATTCCATGGCATAACAATGCCGATACTGGGAAAACGCCCCGGCCGCCATGGATAGAAGCTCAGGTTACTCTGCAAAACCCAACTGCGCTGAATTCAACGGGCTTCTTGGTCCGGCTGAATTGGCGGAGCCGTCCGGTTGGGCCCGCCGGTAACCTGCGACTCGACCTGCTTCCACAGCGCCGAGGCGCGTTCATTGATGATCTGACGGCACTTGGCGATCTCGGCCTCGCGGGCGGCGCGGTTCTCCTCGGCGATCTTCGCGAGGTCGTCGAGGTTGTAGAGATAGACATTCTCCAGCTTGGAGACTTCCGCCTCGACGTCGCGGGGCAGGGCGAGGTCGATGAGGAAAAGCGGACGCGAGGCCCGGCCGCGCATGGCGGTCCGGACATCGGCGGCAAGGACGACGGCCTCGGGTGCGGACGTCGAGCAGACGACGACATCGAATTGCGCCAGGTGCTCGGCGCGGTGCTCGAACGGCAGGGCCTGCGCATCGAGTTCGGAGGCCAGCGCCATGGCGCGCTCCATGCTCCGGCTGGAAACCGTCAGCGAACCGGCGCCGCGGCTGCGGAAGGCCTTGGCGGTTTTCTCGCCGATGTCGCCGGCGCCGAGGAGGAGCACGCGGGTCGCCTCCAGCCGGCCGAAGATGTTGTAGGCCAGTTCCACCGCCACGTTGGCGATGCTGACCTGGCCCTCGGTGATGGCGGTGCTGGAGCGCACGTGCTTGGCGGCCTGGAAGGTTTTCTGGAAGACGCGGTTCAGCACCGGGCCGGTGGAGCGCCGGGCCTGGGCGGCGGCATAGGCGCCCTTGACCTGGCCGAGGATCTCCGTCTCGCCGACCAGCTGCGAATCGATGCCGGCGGCCACCTCGAACAGGTGCTGCACCGCGGCGGGGCCGTTCAGGCTGGTGCGGTATTTGGCAAACTCCTCCTCGGCGAACTGCTGGCGCTGGCAGAACGCGGCCTGCACCTTGGCCGCCGCGTCGGGCGTGTCGGCCACGCCGTAGAACTCGATGCGGTTGCAGGTGTTCAGCACCGCGTATTCCCGCAGGCCGGCGATGCGGGCGAGATCGGCGTGCAAATGCTCGGCGGTGGGCGCGGGCAGTGAGAGCTTCTCGCGCACCTCGATGGGCGTCGTCCGGTGGGTGGCCCCGAAGACAAACAGGCCGGTGGCGTCGGGCGGAAAGTGACTCATTTCCGGGAAGCGGCGGGCGTGGCCGGGTTGCGGCGGTTGGCGTCCACCACCCCCAGGGTGAGCAGGGCGAGGGTAAACAGGATGATGGCGGTCCAGGCGAAGCGCCGGGCCCCAAGCTGGCCGCGGATCCGCAGGACCAGGGCGATCGCATAGCAGGCCCAGACCGAGACGGTGGTCAGCAGCTTGGGCCAGTGCACGGTGGCGGTGTTCTGCACCCAGTGCACCGAGCCGACGGTCAGGGCCGCCGTGAGCAGCACGACCCCGAAGACCAGGAGCCGGCCGCTGATCTGGTCGAGATCAAAGAGCGAGGGCAGGAAGGAGAACCAGCCCCCGATGCGCTTGTTCTTCAGCGAGTAATTGCGCAGCTGCAGCATCAGGGCCGTCAGCGCCAGCAACCCGAACACGCCGTAACTGAACAGGGCGAGCGCGGCATGGAATTCGATCCACGGGTTGTTGCCGAAGATGCCGGAGCTCCGGGTGCTGTCCCAGGCGGGGATCGCGAGCGAGACCAGCGTCAGGACCGCGGCGAGGCAGGAGGTGAAATAGCCGAGCAGGCTGGTGCGGAAGGTCACGCCAACGACCAGATAGAGCGAAATGGCGGACCAGGCGGTGAACTGGAAGAGCTCGAACGTGTTGCCCAGCGGACAGCCGCCGACGGCGAGTCCCCGCAGGTACAGGCCCGTCAGTTGCATGACGTAGCCGGCCACGATGAGGAAATACGTGGCCACGTTGAGCGGCTTCCCTCCCCGCAGCAGGGACCAGGTGCCCAGCAGGAAACCCACCAGGTAAAACTCGGCAGCCAGCCACAGCCAGGTGCGGTCGGCAAAATTGGCAAACATGCCTGAAACCGTGCGGGGAAGCCCCGTGGAGGCAAGTCTGGCTTGGAAGGGGGCCCGCCCCGAGGGGGCGGGAACGCTGAACGTTTAACTTTTAACGCTGAACGCTCAAGTGGTGCGGGGTGGCTACGAGCGTGAGTGAGTGGAGATTGAGCTGTAGGGCAGGTTCTCTGACCTGCCCTGGAAGGTTCATTCGCGGATGAAGCGTCCGATGGCGAGTCAGAGACCCGCCCTACTTGGTCCACTCCGTACTTAAGCGTTCAGCGTTAAAAGTTAAACGTTCAGCGTTCCGGAGTTGCCGGCGAGCCGGCAACTCCGGCCGGCTTGTCTCCGCGCGACGACCCGTCACGCTGCCCCGCCATGTGCGCTGCGCGCCCCCGCCCCGTTGCTCCCGAAGCCATCCAGCGACCCGCCCCGGCGGGGCCGGCGGGCGCGCGCCGGGTCCACGCGCTGCGTCCGGAGCAGATTCATCCGGTGGTGCGCATCGCCCATCGCCTGACGGGGGGATTGCAGATCCCCCGCCGGATCATCTTCGACTATGAGTTGGTGCTGATGCTCAAGGGCGGAGGCGAATGGACCTTCAACGGGGAACGCCGGCCGCTCGCCGTGCACGACCTGCTGCTGATCCCGCCCTTTGTGCCGCACAGTTTCGAGGCGGATGCCGCCGTCTCGGAGCACATCGCCGTGCATTTTGATTTTGCCCCCGGCGTGCCCGCGACCGCGCGCGGACTCGACCAGCGCCGGCCTTTCCGGGTGCGGTTCACGCATGGCCTGGATCCGGGCCTCCAGCGGCGACTCTACGCCGGGCACCGGTTGGAACGCATGCTCCAGGCCGTCGTCTCGGCGCATGGGGCCGGTGGCATTCTGGGGCCGGCCACGGCCTCGGCGCAGCTGGCCGGGGTGCTGCTCGCCCTGCTCGCGACACCGGTCGAAGCCCGTTCCTCCACCGAGCGGCTCCGACACCAGGCCCGGGTGGAGCAGGTGACAGCGTTCATGCACGGACATCTCGGCGGTCGGGTCGACCATGCGGCCCTGGAGCGGGTGTCGGGCTTGAGCACGAGCCGGCTGCAGGCGGTCTTTCGCGAGGTGACCGGCTATCCGCCCCTGGACTACCTGCGGCGACTGCGGGTCGAGGAGGCCCGGCGGCTGCTGGCGGACGACCGTCTCTCGGTGAAGGAGATCGCGGCACGGACGGGATTCCGCGACACGAGCCATTTCAGCAAGGTCTTCCGCCGCGTGGACGGACTCGCCCCGGCGCATTACCGGGCGGCCCTGCTGGCCGGCCGGCAGGAAAAATCGCCAACAACTGCGCGCCGCGGCCAAGGATGAGCGGATGACAATCCGGGGCGGGGACGTAGCTTCTCCGCACCCACCCACACCCATGCTCACCCCTGCCCAAGTCCACGAATTCAAGTCCCAAGGTTACCTCCGCGGCCCCACCGTCCTCACCGACGCCCAGGTCGAGGAACTGCGCTCCGAAGTCGAACGCGTGATTGTCGAGCGCGAGCGCAAGGACATCCCGCAGCCGGTGCTCTGCCATAATTTCACCGGCGACGAGTCCGCCCCGGTCTGGCAGATCGTGAACATCTGGGAGGCCAGCCGGCCTTTCGCGAAGCTCATCCGCAATCCTGTCATCGGCGAGGAGATCGCCCAGTTGACCGGCGCCACGGAGCTGCGCATCTGGCACGACCAGATCCAGTACAAGCCCGCCGCGAAGGGCGGCGTGAACATGTGGCACCAGGATGCGCCCCTGTGGCCGATCATCCGTCCCATGACCGAGGTCACCGCCTGGGTGGCGCTCGACGATGTCGATGTGGACAACGGCTGCATGAGCATGGTCCCGGGTTCGCACCTGTGGGGCGACCACATGGATTACCTGCGGATGTGGAAGGATTTTGTGAAGGACGTGCCGAAGGAGTTCGAGGGCCGCCAGGTCACGGTGCGCACCTGCCCGGTGAAAAAGGGCGAGGTGCACTACCACCACGCGCTCACCTGGCACGGTTCCCATGCGAACACCAGCGGCCGTCCGCGCCGCGCCATCGCGCTGCACTTCATGACCGGGGACACGCGCTACGTCGCCTCCGGCGAGCATTGCATGAAGCAGTTCGTCAAGGTCGCCGACGGCGAGGTGCTCAGCGGCGACCACTTCCCGCACGTCTGGAGCAGGAATTGACGTGCCGCGATGCGCGGCACGAACGCTTAACTTTTAACGTTTAACGCTGAACGCTTAAGTACCGGAATCCTGCGGGTAGCCACGAGCGTGAGCGAGTGGGTTTGAGGTGTTCGCGGCTGGGCTTTGTGGGAGCGCGGGCGGCTCGCCCGCATTGCACCATGATGCGAGCGAGCCGCCCGCGCTCCCGGGGGAACTTGGCTTTTGCCTTCGGGAGTCGGCCGGTTCACCTTGGCGGCCGTGCATTCCTGGCATGAGGCCTGGCAATGCCGATGTCCCGCCCCATGCTCACCTACGATAGTTCGGAGAAGTCCCTGCGCTATGCTCCCGCCAACGGTCCCGCGGTGGTCTGGCGCCTCGCTCTCGAGGCCAACGGCCGCGAACTCGATGCCGCGCAGGCGGAGGTGAAGATCGGCGCCAGCCGGCCTTTGGCGCTCACCTTGCGGTTCGCTGAGCCGAACCTGAGCTGGGTTCTCAACGCGGAGACCGACGACGCCAGCGGCCTGGTCTCGCTGCGGTCCACGCTGGAAAACCACGGCACGGCGCCGATCACGCTGGGCCGGGTCTGGCCGTTTCGCGCGGAGACTCTGCCGCTCGGTTCGACCACGGTTTATTTGCCCGGCCAACCCGGTCAGCAGGAGCGCGTGGTCCTGCGTCTCGGCGATGCGATCTCGCCGGCCGGCAGCAAGATCAAGAACCAGTATTTCGATCCGACCGGCCCGACCGCCATCCAGGTGGGATTCACGACGTATTTGCGGAACGACACGGAGGTCCACCACCGCGCCACGGCGACCGGGGTGCAGGACGTGGCGGCGCAGGCGGACTTCGCGGGCTGGCAGCTTGCGCCCGGGGCGGTCACGCCCGTGGAAACATTCACCCTGCAGGTGGGCGGGGATCCGCATGCCCAGTTGGACCGCTGGGCGGAGATCGTGGCCGCGCAGGTCAAACCGCGGCTGTGGCCGACGACGCCCCTGGGCTGGGTGGGGTGGAGCTGGGTGGACGGGTTCAATGTCGAGACGTACGAGGAGGTCGTGTTGCGCAATTGCGCCGCCATGAACCGCCGGCTCGCGGGCTTCGGCTTTGAGTACGTTTGGGTCAGCATTGCCAACCTGCCCGGCGCCCAGCCCGGGGCGTGGACCGGTTGGAACACCAAAAATTTCCCGAGCGGGCCGGAGGAGTTGGTCCGCCGTCTGCGCGAACTCGGCTTCAAGCTGGGACTCTGGTGCGGCCCGTTCTGGATCTCGAGCCACCTGAAGGCGGAGATGAAGGAGTTGGAGGATGCACTGGTGCGCAATCCCGACGGCACGCTATTTGTCAGCCTGGAGCGGTGGAATTTCGGCGAGAATGGCCGGCTGCCGATGAACGAGCGGCCGGTGCTCTACGCCCTCGATCCCACGCACCCGAAGGCGCTGGCCTTCATGGCAAAGGCCTTTACGTACAATCGCGAGCGCGGCGTGCGGTACTACATGATCGACTTCCTCTACGCCGGCGGCGGCAAACTCAACCGCCCCGGTCCGCAGGCCGGCGCCAATCACGGGCCGTTCCATGACCCGGGCATCGTCCCCGGGGCCGAGTCCTTCCAGCACGCCCTGAAGGTGATCCGCCAGGCTGCCGGCCCCGAGACCTACCTGCTGGCCAGCACGGGACCGACCCTGCACACGGTCGGCGTGGCGGACGCGGTCCGCACGGGCGCCGATTTCGGCGAGGGCCGTTCGCTGACCCCGGGCGGGTCCTCCTTCTACCCGGCGACCTACATGGTCAACAAGGCCTCGTCCTGGAATGGCTGCGTGCCGGCCCTGCGCAACCAGGCGGGCGCCCGCTACACCCACCGGCGCCTTTACCTCAACGATGCGGGCAATGTGCTGACCGTGGACCAGCCGCTGCCGCTGTCCGACGCCCGCACCCACGCCACCATGCATGCCCTGTGCGGCGGTCCCTCGATGCTGGGTGACGATGTTGACCGCATGGCGGAAGCGCGGCTGGCGCTGATCAAGAAGACCCTGCCCCGCGCCACGGAGGTCGCCTTTCCGGTCGACCTGTTTGATTCTCCGTTCCCGGACCACCCGAAGATCTTCCACCGCCGGATCGAAAAGCCATGGGGGCGGTTCGATGTGGTGGCCGTGTACAATTTCGCGGCGGAGGAATTGCGCCTGCCGGTGGTGCTGACCCGTTTGGGTCTGGCCGCGGACACGGAATATCTGGTCTGGGAATTCTGGGACGAGCGCTGCGTCGGCCGCATCCGCGGCTCCCTCGACGCCGTGGTGCCGGCCGGCACGGTCAAGGTCTACCGCCTCGTGCGAGCGGAATCCCGGCCCTTGCTGCTGGGCACCGACATGCACGTGCTCATGGGCGAGATGGAAATCACCGCCTGCGACTGGGATCCGGCCACCAGCACCTTCAGCGGCCGGGCCAAGCGTCCGCCCGGCGAGCAGGGCAGCGTCTTCATCCATGCGCCCAACAACGTCCGCGTGACCAATCCCCGCGGACATTGGATCGCCAAGGATGGCCGCGACCAGAGCCTGATCATCCGCTGCGCGCTCAATTTCGACGCGAATGGCGAGGCGGGCTGGTCGGTGAGTTTCGCGGCGTTGTGAGAGGGACGGCCCGGCCCGATTCTTGTCCGTGTAGGCAGCCCGCTCGCGGGCGCGGTTCGGGCTTGTCTGTTCGACAGGCTCGGGATCCCGAAATTGTCGGGAGGCAGGCGATGATCGATGTAGGGCTGGACCTTGGTCCAGCCGCGAATGTCGCCCGAGCTGCGCAGCATGATCAGGCATGCACCAAGGTGCAGCCCTACAGGTCGAAGGGACCAACCCATCGCCTGCAAGCAGGCTCCTGCCTTGTTCAGCGAACAATCCAGACCAACCTATCCTACTTCCCCCCGCCGCCAGCGCCTCGGTCTGCGCGCGTTTGAAACGCGCGGCCAGGCGGTGCCAGAGTTCCTGGGACAGTCGGCCCTCGGCCGCCTTCACGATGCCGGTGATGTGCTCGGTTTTTTTCACGCCGACGATCGCGCTGGTGATCGCCGGATGCGTCAGCACCCAGCGCACCGCCAGTTGCGGCATGGTCAGGCCCAGCTCCGCGGCGATGACTTTGGCCTCCTCGAGGGCGGCCAGCACGATCTTCAGTCCCTCGCCCTGGAACATCGGCGCCTTGGCGCGGTGATCCGCAAATTTCGTTTCCGCCGTGTAACGCCCGCCCAGCAGCCCGCGATGCAGGGATGAATAGTTCAGGACGCCGATGTTGTGCCGCAGGGTGTAAGGCAGCTCGCGCGTCTCGATGTCCCGGGCCAGCAGGCTGTACGGCGGCTGCAGGCTGCTGACCTCGAAGTGGGCGCGGTAGAGCTCCATCTGCTCGGGGTTGTGATTGCTCACGCCGAACCAGCGCACCTTGCCCTCGCGCTTGAGTTGGGCGAACGCGGCGGCGACCTCGTCGGGCCGCGTGATGGGGTCCCAGGCATGGATCTGGTAAAGATCAATGTGGTCGGTCTGCAACCGGCGGAGGGAGGCTTCGCAGGCGCGGAGAATGTAGTCGCGGCTGGTATCGGGAAAACGCGCCGGACCGGAGCTGAAGTTCCAGTAGAACTTGGTCGCCACGACGAACCGGTCGCGCAGGCCTTCGCGCTGGAAGAGTTTGCCGAGCTCGGTTTCCGCCAGGCCGTCGCCGTAAGCGTCGGCGGTGTCGATGAAGTTCACCCCGGCGTCCAGGGCGGCCTTCACGGCGTCGGCCCAGGGTCCGACCGGGACATCGCCCCACCAGGCGGGACTCAATTGCCAGCAGCCAAAGCAGATGGGCGAAACCTTGAGATCGGTGGAGCCGAGTTGCCGGTATTGCATGAGAAACTTCTACCCGCAGTCGGCGCGATGGTCAACCATGGCGGCAGGGTTTGGCCCATACTTGGAGTGGAAGGCTGATTTTTTAACCACAAAGATCACAAAGTTTCTGTCCGGTTGGGAAAACCTCCCGCGCCCTTATAAGGGCCTCGGACGCAACCATCGCTTTTAGAAATTTGTGTTCTTTGTGGTTAACTTCTGAACCGTAAAAGCCGTGGTTAAGTCTGCGCCGGTTTTCGGGCCACCCAGAAGCGGCACTCGTCGGAGAACTCGCGCACGGCCCGCGCCTCGGGGGCGACGGCGCGGCGCAGGACGTCGTGCACGTGCGCCCAGCCCGTGGCGCGCAGGTCGGCGAGGATCTCGGCGCGGTCGGGCAGGTGCATGAAGGTGCGGCCGGTGCCGTCCTCCTCGAAGTAGCGGTCGCCGTATTCGCGCAGGATCGGATCCTGCCGGCCCTGGGCCCAGCGCCTGGATTCGAGGCGCCAGAGCGCCTGCTCGGCCGGCGAGCTGTTGCGGTCGTGCGTGGTGAAGAGAAAGGTCGCCCCCGGCCGGCAGACGGCCGCGAGCTGCCGCAGCGCCCGGCGCCGGTTGCGCCGCAGCGGAATCTGCATGAGGCCGTTGAACATGAAGAGCACGCCGTCGAATGCTTTGTCACGTATTACGTGACAAAGGCCGAGTCGCGTGGCGTCGGCGTGGAAGAGGGTGATCTGCGCGTTGCGTTCAATCACCAGGCTCTGCGCCTGCGCGAGCAGTTCCTCGGCGAAGTCGAACGCGTGGAGCTGGCGGTAACCGAGCTCCCAGAGCGCCACGGCGACGCGGCCGGCGCCGCAGCCGGCCTCGAGCAGGCGGGCGTTCTTGTCCGGGAAGTAACGGTCGATCAAAATGCGCTCCGAGGCCCAGAGCCCGAGGGTATGCGCGGCGCGGGTGTAGTGCACCACGGCCGTGAGGTCGTTGAAGTCCGCGCGGACGGTCGCGCGGGAGATTTTCTTGCGGGAGGTGGCGGGCATCAGCGGGGTCGCCGGTCAGTGGCGAGGGGGGACAGGGCGTCGGGAAAGGGGACGCGGCCTTGAGTGGCGGTGCGACCGGCTTGCACGGGCAGCGACAGCCCGGCAAGTGCGGAATGGTCCGCGGGGGTTTGCACCAGCACGGCGGCCAGGGGATCGCGGTAGACCAGTGACCAACCCGCGCGCTGGAGCAGGGCAACCCCGCCGGAGGAAGTCGGCAGCAGGGCGACCGCGGCGGCGGCCACATCCAGCCCGGGACCCGGAGCCCCGCCCGCGTAAAACCGCCAGTGGGCCTCCCGGATGGCGGCGGGGTAAACCGTATCCAGCCGGCCATCGAAGGAGACCGGATTGTCGGGCAACTCCCACAGGACCTGCTGTCCCCAGTCGAAGAAAGTCAGGGTGCGGCCGGTGAGTTGGTGGCTCCGCATGAATTCAATGGCGGCGACCGGGTAGATGTCGCGCGGGACTTCGATGGTGAAGGGATGTTCGCGCGGCGGCGCGAGACTGGCGGCCAGGCCGGCGGCCCCGGCGGCGCAGAGTGCGATGGCCAATCCCGGTGCCACCAGCCGGCGGCGGAGGAGCGCGATCAATCCCGCGCAGTGCGGGGCGAGCCGGCGCAGCGCATCCCACAGGTGCGGCGGCGTGAGCATCAGGTTGGCGAGGGCGAAGAGCGGCGCGTGGCGCTGCTGCAGCGCGGCCATGACCGCCAGCATCACGAGGGTCGCCGCCTCCCACGGACGCCGGGGCAGGCGGCTGCCCAGCCACGCCGAGGCGGACAGCGCGACCAGGAGATAAAAGGCCATCGCCCCCGCCGTCAGTCCCGGCGGCTGCCACTCGGAGATCTGGGGCCGGGGCAGCAGCAGCGTTTGGAAGGTCCAGCGCACGAGTTCGAAGCCCCAGGGGTTGAGCGCGAGGGCGACCGTGGTGGTGACGGCCATCGCCGGCGGCAGCCACCAGCGGACCGGAACCGGCGGGGCGAAACGCAGCCTTTGGATCAGGGCCGGCCGGAGGGCGGCGGCCCCCTCGGTTCCGACGGCGAGCAGCACGATGATCCAGCCGGCGAAATAGCCGCCATGCAGATTTGTCCAGGCCGCGAAAAGCCACGGCACGGCGAGGCCCCAATGGAACTGCCCGTTGAAAAAGCGCCGCAGCAGGACCAGCAGCACGACGAAGGCCAGCATGGTGAACAGCTGCGGTCGCACGGCGTAACCGAGCGCGATGAAATTAATGGAGACGGCGAAGAGGCCGAGCGCGGCCAGCTGCCGGCGCCGATCGCGGCCGCCGCCGGCGCGCAGGGCGATGGCCACGGTGACGGCGGCGAGGACCAGCATGGCGAGCCACAGGCCGGTGCCGCCGGCCAGGCGGTGCACCAGCCCGAGGAAAATCTCCGCGAAGACCTCGTGATTGATCCAGGGTTGCCCGGCGGCGGTCCAGGAGAGGACATCGGTGTGCTCGAGGTGGCCGAGGGCGAGCACCCGCTGACCATAGAGCACATGGCCCCAAAGGTCGTTGTCCGCCGTGTTTTCGGAAAACCGCAGCCACGCCAGCGCCGCCACGGCGAAACCGAATGCCGCGGGCAGGAATCTGTCCGCCAGCGGGGGAGCTTCCGGCACGGACGGCATTGCCTCAGAGGTGCCGTTCGAGGAATGAGGCGATTTCCTGGTAGAGGCGGATCCGGCTCTTCGTCTCGAAATAGCCGTGACCCTCCTTGCTCGCGATGAATTGCTCGACGGGCACGCCGCGCTTTTTCAGCTCGGCGTAAAGCTCCTTCGACTGGGAAGCGTCGACGCGGGGATCGTATTCACCGGCGGAAATGTAGACGGGGATTTTGATGTTGCCGACGTGGCGCAGCGGCGAGATGGCATCGAACTTTTCCTTCGCCACCCTCGGATCCCCCAGCTTGGCCAGCAGGACCTCGTAGTTGTAGCGATCAAACCGGTCGCGGCTTTGCTGCTTGATGATCTTTTCCCAGTCAAAGACTCCGACGATCGTGACGGCACACTTGTAGAGACCGGGCTCGAAGGCGGCGCCGGCGACGGCCAGAAAGCCGCCGAAGCTGCCGCCCATGATGCCGATGCGCTCAGGGTCGATCACGCCGGACTTGGCGAGTTGCCGCACACCGTCGGTGACATCCTCGTGCATGACCTTGAAGTCGTAGGCCTGGGCCTTGCTGATGGCGTTCGAGAAACCGGTGGAACCGCGGTAATTGGGCTGGAAGACGGCGTAGCCGCGGGTGGCGAGAAATTGGACCTCGGGGTTGAAACCCCAAAGATCCCGCACCCAGGGTCCACCGTGGGCGAGCACCACGAGCGGCGGTTTGACGCCGTCGGCGCGCTTGGCCGGCAGGGTGAGGTAGCCCTGGAGCTTGAGTCCGTCGCGGGCTGGCCAGCGGATTACCTGGGTGGACAGCAACGGCGCCTGCCGCAGCCAGGGGTAGGGATCGGGTAGCGCGCCGAAGGTGCCCTTCGCGTGATTGTAGATGTAAAAGGTCGGCGGGATGCGGTCGGCAAAGGCGCCGACGACGAATATCTGATCGGCCTTGTCACTGTCGATGAGGATACAGACTCGGCCGGGCAGCTTGGCGTTGACCGTTTCCTGTATCTGCTGCATCCGCGGCGAGAACCAGTGGACCTTGGGCAGATCGCCATCATAACTGACTCCGAGCAGGGTGAGGTCCCGAGGGAAGAAATGGAGCCGGGCCTCGCGCATCGAAATGCCTTCGGCGCCGAAGACTTTTTCGCCGAAAGCCTGGGTGACGGTATCGTAAAGGTAGATGCATTGGGCGTCATCCCCGGGCATCGCATGGGAAACATAGACCTTGGCGGGATCCGCCGCAAAGCCAAGAAAGCCGTCCTCGTGCGCATCGAGGTTGAGCATCACCCACGGGGCCTTTTCATTGGCGCGGACGAAGTAGCGCAGGACCTTGTCCTGCCACATGATGGCGCCGCGCACGCGGCCCTGCAGGTCGCCGAAGAAGCCGTGGCGTTCGCCTGCGGGCGTATCAATCCACTCGACGACATTGTAGCGGTCGGCGGACTGGCCGCTGGCGCGGGCGGCGGCGGTGGCGGGGTTGATCAGGGCCGGACCCGTGCGCGACCCGCTGTCGTATTCCGAGAACCAGACGTTGATGAGCCCCGGTTTGTCCTCGGGAAATGAGATGATGCTGAAGGCCTCGCGCATGTTGAAGGACAGGGCCTTCTTTTTCTTCACATCGTAGACCGAATAGCCCTGGCGGGAGGCGCCGATCACCAGTTTGGTGTCGGTCAGCCAGCCCACCGGATAAGTGGACTTGCCGGCCACCATGAACGCCTGGGTTTCGCCGGTCTCGAGATTGAGCAGGCTGATGCCGTAGTCGTCCTGCTCCTTGTCCTTTTCGTCAAAGACGGAGTAGGCGAGCCACTTGCCATCATCGGCAATCATGGGGCCGGCGACGGCCGGCTTGCGGAAGATTTCCTCGACGGAGGGAGCGGCGGATAGGAAGGATCCGGCCAACAGCAGCGGAGCCAGCCGCCTGAGCAGGTTGGATATAAGCATGGGAGGGCAGGCCGATCTTGGGCGATACCGCAGGGAGAGTCGAGCGCGGCAAAACACCGGGTGGCGGAGACCGGAGAGGGGAAGACAGTAGTGCCGGTCTTCAGCCGGCACTGGTTCGAGAGTCCATAATCACGATGCAGCGCACGAGCGCGGGCTAAAGCTCCGCGCCACGACAGAGTCGGGGCGCAGGAGGAGACCTGCCCTGCTTCTCAGCCTACGCCTTCTTCCACGCCGCGATGAACATGCCGTTGGCGTTCAGTTCGTGCGGCCAGAGCGTGAGCTGCGGGATCCGGCCGAGGACGGGCTCGGGGGTGAGTTCCGGGTGCGCGGCACTGAAGGCGCTGGCGATGGCGGTGGTTTCGCTGCGGGTCAACGTACAGACGGCGTAGATCAGGCGGCCGCCGGGCTTGAGCGAACCGGCGACGTGGTTGAGCAGGGCGGCCTGGGTGACGGCGAGTTCACGCACATCCTCCATTGTGGTCGTCCAGCGGGCGTGCGGATTGCGCTGCCAGGTGCCGGTGCCGCTGCAGGGTGCGTCCACGAGAATGCCGTCAAACTTGGTCTTGGTGGGAAGCTTGGGGGAACCGTCCCACAGGGCGGCGCGGTAGTTGAAGAGCTTCGCGCGCGCGGCGCGGCGCTTGAGGGTTTCGAGGCGCTTGAAATTGCGGTCGGTGGCCCAGATCACGCCCTTGTTGTACATCAGGTCGGCGAGGTGCAGCGTCTTGCCGCCTTCGCCGGCGCAGGCATCCCACCAAGTCTGGCCGGGCAGGGGCGCGGCGGCGACGCCGACCAGTTGCGAGGCGAGATCCTGGATCTCGAATTCGCCGGTCTTGAACTGCTCGGTCTTGAAGAGGTCCTGCGTGCCCGTGAAACGCACGGCGTCCGGGGCGAGCTTGGTGGTCTCGGCGGAAAACAGCGACTTGGCCAGGGCGTGGGCGTGGCCGGGACGGGCGCGGAGCCAGAGGGCGGGATCGTGCTGCAGCTGGCGCAGATAACCGGCCTTCGCCGGGCTCACCGCGGACGGGTCCGCCCCGGCCGCCGGGGCGGCGAATTCCAATTCCGACCAGATCCAGTCGGGCACGGCGCGGACGGCGAGCGCCTCGGCCTTGATGGATTTCTCATCGGCCTGGAAGCGTTCGTGCAGCGCGACCGCCTCCTCGAGGCGCCGCTGCGGGGAGAGTTTCGGGTCGAGCCACGAGAGCCAGCGGAAATAGGCGAAGACGGTCTGGCTGATCGCACGCTTTTCGCGGGCCCCGAGATAGCGGTGCTTTTCAAAGTAAAAGCGCAGCGCCGTATCCGCCCGCTGGTCGCTGCTGATGGCGGCGAGGACGAGGGCGGCATGATTGAAGGTGGCTTGGTCGGGCATGAGTTGACCCCACACAGGACCGGAACCCCGCGGAGGACAAACATTGAAATGGGGAATGCGCCGGTGTTGCGGAGGTGCAGCCAAACAAACCGCTGAAAAAACGCTAATCTGCGCTAATCCGCGCTGATGCTGAAAAGGCCGGGATTAGCGATGATTAGCGCAGATCAGCGTTTCCTTCAGACGGTTTTTTCGGTTATTTGCCCGGATCGGCATCAGTCGAAATGACTGAGGAAGATCACCGTCCGGTACTCAAAGCTGACCCGGCCGTCCTGGGCATGACGCTGGAAGATGGAGCGCAGTCCGGTCATGAAATCCTCGTGTCCGGGCTGGCCCACGTTCGGCACGTAGGAGGAGGACAGGGCGCGGCCGATGAGTCCCTCCAGGTCAAAGGTTTGCTCATTCGAGAAGGTGTGCTTTGCCACCCCGGACGGGGCGAAGAAACGGCCGATCACCGCGTCGTCGAACTGGACGTGGTTGACCTCGTTGTAATCGGCGGTGCCGGTCCGCAGGAGGTCCTCGTAGTCGCGCAGAAACGGCGTGGTGTCGGTGAGGCGCTCGTTCCAGATCAGGGCGACCTGGCCGCCGGGTTTGAGGATGCGGACAAACTCGGTGTGGCAGGCCTTGAGGTCGAACCAATGAAACGCCTGGGCCACGGTGATGAGGTCAACCGAGGCCGAGGGCAGCGTGGTGGCCTCGGCCCGGCCCGCGACCGACTTGAATTTTGCCTCGGCGCCCAACGCCTGCTCGGCGGCGGCGCGCATGGTGGCGTTGGGCTCCACGGCATACACGCGGTCGGCCAGCGGCAGGAGCAGGGCGGTGAAGATGCCGGTGCCGGAACCGAGATCGGCGACCGTGCATTGGTGGTCAAGCGCAGTGTATTGCTGCAGACATTGGATGAGCGCCGGAGGGTAGCCCGGACGGTAGCGCACGTAATGCCCGACACGATCGGAGAAACGCTGGGTCGGATCCATCATGGCGCCACGCAGGATGCCGCGGCCCGGTCCCCAGCACAAATCCCGAATATATTTATGAACGGCGGTACGACGCAGTGGTTCATTTGCTAATGGGTCCGGGGGTGGAGGAACGGCAATTTACGGTGGGCGGAATGGACTGCCTTTACTGTAGGAGCGGCTTTATGCCGCGATAGTGAGCGCAACGTCGCGGCGTAAAGCCGCTCCTACAGTTCAGATTGCGCTGCCGGTTGAGGGGACCGGCGTGAATCTGACCTCTGTAGCTACGAGCGTGAGCGAGTGGTGTTTTGGCGCATGCAGCTGCTCCGGCTTCACGTTACTGCCGAAAGGCGGGGTTCGGACCTGTCCTCCGTCTTGTCCACCATAGCCTTGGCGTCGGTGGAAGGCCCGGCGGCGGAGGAGACCCCGCCCTACATCGCGGCAGTTGGCTTATGCCGCCTACCGCTTGCTCCACCGTCTGTCCTGCTTGAGTTCGAGGCGCTTGGTTTCGAGCTGCACGCCGGCGACGGCGGGGTGGGCGCGGAGCTGCTGGAAGACCGCGGCGGTGAGCTTCCACGACAGGGCGCCGCTGACCTCGGCGACCGGCGCGATGCGGTCCTCGAGCAGGAAACCGAATTCGAGGCGCGTGTCGCCGGTCTGCCGGTTGACGGTTTCGCGCAGGAGATGGAAGAAGGCCGGCAGTTCGGGATGCTGCGGATGCAGGAGCCAGGTGACCTTGCGCACGGACCCGGTCACGAAGTTGTCCAGCGGGTAGCACTCCTTGACGTTGATGCGGGCGCCGTCGGTGCCGCCGATGATGTTGCCCTGCACGAGCACGGGCTGTTCCGGCAGCAGGTTGGCCGCGTAGGCGGCGTAGGCATCGGCAAACATGTTGAGCGGCACCGACGACGTGCGCGTCGCGAGCGTGAAGGCCGCCCAGGGGCGGTTGTCCTTTTTCGACAGTTTCTTGGCGATGTTGCCGGCGATGCCGCAGAGGCGGAACTCCACCCGGTCGGTCTGCCGGATAAGCTCGTCCACCGTGTGGGTGTCGATGGCCTCGGCGAGACCGGCGTAGAGGCTCATCGGGTGGCCGGTGACGTAGAAGCCGAGCAGTTCCTTCTCGAACTGGAGGCGTTCGGCGGGGCGAAGTCGGTGGTGCCGGCGCGCAGGGCGGAGCGAGAGGGGAGTCGGGATCGAAGACCGGCCGTTACCCTTGCCGTTGCTGGCCGGTTTTTCGTCGGCGAGCATGTCGAGGAAGCTGTGCTGGCCGGCGGCCTTGTCGCGGGCGTGGGCGGCGACGGCGCCGAGCGCGGCGTCGATGCCCTCGAAGAGCTGCTTGCGGCTGGCACCGGAAAAATCGAAGGCGCCGGTCTTCACGAGGTGCTCGAGCACGCGCTTGTTGAGGGCGCGGGCGTCGACGCGCGCGGTGAAGTCCTCGAAGTCGGCGAACGGGCCGTGGCCTTCGCGCTCCTCAATGATCTTCTGCGCGGCCTGCTCGCCGACGCCCTTGATGCCGGCGAGGCCGAAGCGGATGAGCCGGCGAACTTGTTGAGGATGTCGAAGATCGAGTCGGCGGTCTTCTCATCAATGTTGTTCACGCGCTTCGCGCCCTCGACGAACTTGGCGCGCTCCTTCGCCATGGCCTCGACGTCCTTCTTGCCCATGGCGCGGCGGAGCATGTCGGCGCCGCCGAGCGTGTAGCCGGCGATGACCTTGGCGGCCTCCATGACCTGCTCCTGGTACACCATGACGCCGTAGGTCTCGTGGCAGACCTCCTCGAGGAGCGGGTGGGGGAACTTGACCGTCTCGGGGTCGCGCTTGCCGCGGACGTAGTCGGGGATCCACTCCATCGGACCCGGCCGGTAGAGCGCGATGAGGGCGACGATCTCGTCGATCGAGGAGAGGCCGATCTGGCGGCAGAGCGCCTGCATGCCGCCGGATTCCAACTGGAACACGCCCGTGGTGCGGCCGGAGTTGAGGAGCGCGTAGGTGACCGGGTCGTCGAAGCCGACCGTCTCGAGATCGAACTTCGGATCGGCCGTGCGGCGGATGTTGTCCACGGCGTCGGCGATGACGGTGAGCGTCTTGAGCCCGAGGAAGTCCATCTTCAGCAGGCCGAGCTTGCCGACGGCGTTCATGTCGAACTGCACGGTGACGTCGCCTTCCTGCTCGGTGAGCGGGACGAATTCGTCGAGCGGCCGGTCCGTGATGATGATGCCGGCGGCGTGCTTGCCGGTGTTGCGCACCATGCCCTCGAGGACGAGGGCCTGGTCGAAGATCTTCTTGGCGACGGGATTCTTCGCGACCTCCTCGCGCAGCTCGGCGGATTTTTCGAGGGCGGACTTGAGCTCGATGTTGAGCTCGTCGGGGATCATCTTCGCCAGCCGGTCGGCGTCGGCGTAGGGGAGGTTGTGCACGCGCGAGACGTCGCGGATGACCATCTTGGCGCCGAGGGTGCCGTAGGTGATGATGTTGGCGACGCAGTCGTTGCCGTACTTCTGCCGGACGTAGTCGATGACCTCGCCGCGGCGGCGCATGCAGAAGTCGATGTCGAAGTCGGGCGGGGAGACGCGCTCGGGGTTGAGGAAACGCTCGAAGAGCAGCTTGAAGCGCAGCGGGTCGAGGTTGGTGATGCCGAGCAGGTAGGCGACGATGCACCCGGCGCCGGAGCCGCGGCCGGGGCCGACGGGGATGCCGTGCTGCCGGGCCCAGTCGATGAAATCCCAGACGACGAGGAAGTAGTCGATGAAGCCGGTCTTGCCGATGATGCCGAGTTCGAAGTCGAGCCGCTCGATCAGGAGGCGGGCCCGGGCGGGATCGTTGAAGCTGTCGGGGGCGGCGTAATCCACGCCGTAGCGTTTCTTCAGCCCCGTGATGCAGAGCTCCTTGAGGTAGCCGGCGCGGTCGGTCTTGACCTCCGGCGGCAGCGGATACTTCGGGTAGCGCTCGCTGCCCTTGGGAAAGGGGATGCTCAGGTCGCACATGTCGGCGACGAACTGGGTGTTGGCCACCGATTCGGGGACCTCGGCAAAGAGCCGCGCCATTTCCTCGTGCGACTTGAGGTAGAACTGGGTCCCGGTGAACTTCATCCGGTTCTCCTCGTCGATCTTCGCGCCGGTCTGGATGCAGAGCATGGCGTCGTGCGGACCGGCATCGGTGGCGTTCACGTAGTGGACGTCGTTGGTGCAGATGACCTTGAGCTTGAACTCCTCCGCCAGCTTCAGGAGGCCGGGGATGATCTTGCGCTGTTCCGGGAGGCCATGGTCCTGGATTTCGACAAAGTAGTTTTCGCGGCCGAAGATCTCCACAAACCGGCCGCAGGCGGCATGGGCCTCGGCGTAGCGGTCGTAAAGCAGGTGCTGGGGCACGAGCGAGGCGAGGCAGCCCGTGAAGCCGATGAGCCCGTTGGCGTACCGCGCGAGGGTCTCAAAATCGGTGCGCGGCTTGTAGTAAAAACCCTTGAGATGGGCGTCGGAGACCAGCTTCAGGAGGTTCTGGTAACCGGTGAGGTTGCGCGCGAGCAGGCCGAGGTGGAAGATGGTTTTGCCCTCGTCGTCGGAGCGGCCCTTTTTCTCGAGACGGGAGTTCTCCACGAGGTAGAGTTCGCAGCCGATGAGGGGCTTGATGCCCTTGGCCTTGGCGGAGTTGTAAAACTCGATGGCCCCGAACAGATTGCCGTGGTCGGTGAGGGCGATGGCGGGCATGCCCAGGGCCAGGGCCCGGTCCATCAGGCGGTCGATCCGGCAGGCGCCATCCAGCAGGCTGTAGTCGGTGTGGACGTGGAGATGGACGAATTTATGATCGGCGGCCGGCACTGGATGCGAAGGCAAGCCCGGCGACCGTGCGGTGCAAGGCGGAAACAGAATTAAAAAACCCATTGACGGCCCCTTGGGCGCATGGCTTGCTTTTGCGCTTTTCCACTCACCAACGACCTGTTTGCCATGTCCATTGAAATCAAAATCCGCAAGAACGAGCCCATTGACCGTGCGATCCGTCGCATGAAAAAGAAGCTCGAGCGCGAGAATATCATCAAGGGTGTCCGCGCGAAGCGCTACTACGAGAAGCCCTGCGAAAAGCGCCGCCGCAAGGAGAAGGTCCAGGCCTTCACCCAGATGCTCCGCCGCCGCTACGCCGAATAAACGCCCTGCGGACCGTATCCGCCTCACTTTCCAGCCGCATCCCTTGACGGGATGCGGCTTTTTTTCGTGCAACCTCCTGGTCTTCCGTGCCTGATGGGGCTGTTTTCCGCGTGATGCCGACCCTCTCCTGTCCTCCTGCTGGAACTCCCACCGCCACGCCGATGGGGCCGACATGCTGCGCGAGATCGCTGATCTGGGCTTTGCGTATGCGGAACTGAGCCACGGCATCCGCATCCCGCTGGTGCCGGGTATCCTGAAGGCGGTCGAGGAAGGGGTGATCAAAATCGGCACCACGCACAATTTCTGCCCCCTCCCCACGGGGATCAACCAGGCCGCGCCCAACGTTTTTGAGCCCTCGGCCCTCGATTTTCGCGAGCACGACCAGTGGCTGCGCTACACCAAGCGCTCGATCGACTTCGCCGCCCAGGTGCACGCGCGCGTGATGGTCTGCCACCTCGGGAGCGTGGAGTTCTTCTGGTTCAATCCGACGCTCCGGCTGGATGCCTATGTGAAGTCGCACCCCGGATTCGTTCCCGGCGACGACAAGGTCTACCAGGAATTGCTCAGGAAGTGCCTGGCCAAGCTGCGCAAACGGATGACGCCGTACTGGGAACGCACCAAGCAGAGCGTCGCCGAAGTCCTCGAGCATGCGCACAACAAGGGCGTGAAGCTCGGCTTCGAGAACCGCGAGAGTTTCGACGAACTGCCCCTGGACGATGACTACGAGTCCTTCCTCGCCGGCCTGCCCGCCGAGGCCCCGGTGGGCTACTGGCACGACACCGGCCATGCCGACATCAAGCAGTCCATGGGCCTGCTGGATCAACGGACCCACCTCACGAAAATGGCGCCGCGGCTCCTCGGTTTTCATTTGCACGACGTCAGCCCCGAGGGCCGCGACCATCAGGCCATCGGCGACGGCCGGATCGATTTCGACATGGTCAGCAAATTCTGGCAGCCGGAGCACCTGCTCACCATCGAGCTGAGCCCGCGGATGGACGTGGAGGCCGTGAACCGCTCGAAGGCCCGCGTCGAGGCGTTGCTGGGTACTGCCGGATCCCCGTAGCGCGGAGCTTTAGCCCGCGCTGGAAACGCCCATCGTCCGCCGAAATGGCCTATGGCGAACCAGTGCCGGCTGAAGACCGGCACTACGAAAGCCCGCGAGAGGCCGCCCTGAAATCCTCCTTTCGCACAGCAATCTCCCCGACCCACCGCCGGTGCGGACCTGACAGCGTGATCCGCTCAAGTTCCGCCAAGGGCACCCAAACCAAACCGGCGCGCAATTTCGCGGCGTCATGGGTGCCCCGGTAAATCGATTCCGTGATGCGATACTTCGTGATGCTGCGGTGGCGGCGCGCGATCAGCTCGCCCGCGGTGGCCTGCGCTTCGCTCAGCCCCAGGTGCCCGGGCGTCGGGAGCTCGTGCATCGTGGCCAGGCGCCGGGCGGCTTCATCGGTCCGGTGGAGCAACAACCGGCCGGCGTGCACGCACCAGACGCGCGTGACCGCGAGTGTCACGGATTCCTTCGGGGCCAGCCGGGGGAATTTTTCCGGCGCACCTGACTGCCGCGCCGCGCAGAACCCGGCCACCGGACAAGCCGGGCAACGCGGATTCTGCCGCACGCACACGGTGGCGCCGAGTTCCATCATGGCCTGGTTGTGGTCGCCGGGATTGTCCGCCGGCAGCAACGCCTGCGCGAGGGCCGCGAACTCCCGGGCCGCGGTGCTGCCGTCGCGAAAGGTCCGTCCGTCGGCCGTCAGCCGGGCCAGGATGCGCACGACATTGCCATCCACCACGGCCGCCGGGGCGCCGAACGCGATGCTGGTGATGGCGGCGGCAGTGTAGGGTCCGACCCCCGGCAGCTCGCGCCAGTCCTCCGGGGTGCGGGGAGGCGCCGGCATCGCGGCCACCGCCTGCGCGAGCCGGTGCAGGTTGCGGGCGCGCGAGTAGTAGCCGAGGCCCTCCCAGAGTTTCAGCACCTGGCCCTCGGGCGCGGCGGCCAGCGCGGCGAAGTCCGGCAGCGCCTCCAGCCAGCGCGCAAAGTAGGGCAGCACGGTCTTCACCTGCGTCTGCTGCAGCATGAATTCGCTGACCACCGTCTTGTAGAGCGACGGCGACGCGCGCCAGGGCAGCGGCCGGGCCTCGCGGCGGTACCATGCCCGCAACGCCCGCTGGAAGCCGGCGCGCCTGGCGGTCAACGGGGTGGCTGGGTTTCGCGGCATCGGGATTGATGCCGCCGGGCGGTTGCACCGGCGCAAGCAAAATGGCGGCCGGGACCGCGTTTTCTCCTTTGCGCTTTTTCCGCCTTTGGTGGCAACTCATCGCATGCCCAAAAAGCCGGCCCCCGCCGAGGAGGCCCCCAAGAAGCTCAGCTCCTACACCGTCAAGCTCGATGCCGCCCAGCTGGCGAAGCTGCGCGCCGTTTGCGAGGCCCGCAGCTGGACGCCCTTCGAGGTGGGCTACACGCATTTCGCCTTCAAGGCCGACCACCTGAAACTCAACATTTCCGCCTACACCAGCGGGAAGGTGGTCATCGCGGGCAAGGGGACGGAGGACTTCGTGCGCGATGTCCTCGAACCCGAGATCACCGGGGCGGCGAAGCTGGGCTATGACGAGGTGCTGCACCCGGACTGGTTCGAGACGCATGCCGGCCTCGACGAGAGCGGCAAGGGCGACTTTTTCGGCCCGGTCATCGCCGCCACCGTGATCGCCGACAAATCCGCCATCGAGGAATGGCGCAAGGCCGGCGCGCAGGACTCAAAGAAGATGGCCGAGAGCAAGATCATCGAGCTCGACCGGCTCATCCGCGGCACCCGGGGTGCGGCGGTCGAGACCTGCTACTGCCACACGATGACCCGCTACAACGAGCTCATGGGCCGGCCGGGCGCCAACCTCAACCGCCTCCTCGCCTGGCAGCACGCCACGGCGCTGGCCGGGGCGCTGGAGCGCAAGCCGGTGGCCTGGGGCCTGCTCGACCAGTTCACCGAGCAGCCGCTCGTGCAGCGCGAACTGGCCAAGAAGGCGGTCAAGAACTTCGAGCTGCGCATGCGCACCAAGGCGGAGGAGGATCCGGTCGTCGCCGCCGCGTCCATCGTCGCCCGCGCCGAATACGTGCGGCAGATGCACGCCCTTTCAAAAAAGTTCGGCGCCAAGCTGCAGAAAGGCGCCGGGCCCCTCGTGAAGACGCAGGCCGATGAGATCATCCGGAAGTTCGGCGCCCGCGCGCTCGGCGAATTCGCCAAGCTGCATTTCCGCACGGCCTACGAGGTCGTGGCCGCGGCGGGCAAGCTCGACGAGCTGCCGCTCAAACCGCCACCGCCGAAGATGGAGTGGTAAGGACCGATGCCGAAACGCCGCCAGCTCCGCGGGTTTGACCTGAAACAGCTCGAGGGGGTCTCGAGCCTGATCGGCGTGGACGAGGCTGGGCGCGGCGCGCTGGCTGGTCCGGTCGTGGCCGGCGCCGTGCTCGTGACCCGGGAGTTTCTCGAGGGCCGCTGGGCCGCCGCCAATGCCGGCCGCATCAACGACTCGAAGCAACTGGCCCCGGCCGAACGGGAGGCGCTGTGGTTCGATTTCGAGACGCTGGCGGGGCAGGGGCAGATCCATGCGCAATTCGGCGTCGCGGATGTCGGCGAGATCGAGCACTTCAACATCCTCGGCGCCACCAAGCTGGCGATGCGCCGGGCGCTGGAGGGCATCTATCCGCCCGACGCCTTCGAGCACAAGACCGAGCCCGACCTGTTCACGCCGGCCGAGGAGGTGGCCAGGTTCCAGCCGCGCGTCTCGGCGCGGATCATCATCGACGGCCTCGCCCTGAAGCACTTCCCGTATCCGCACACCGGCGTCGTGAAGGGCGACGCGCGTTCGCTCTGCATCGCGATGGCGTCCATCATCGCCAAGGTCACCCGGGACCGGCTGATGAACGACCTCGACGCGAAGTTTCCCGGCTACGGTTTTGCCCAGCACAAGGGTTACGGCACGGAGGAGCACCGCGAAGCCCTGCTCCGGCTCGGCCGCTGCGTCCAGCATCGCGAGCTTTTCCTGCGCAAGCTCCTGGCCGGACGCGTCGACCCCGCGCAGCTGGATTTTCTCAGTGATGAAACCGCTCCCACTGATGAAGGCTGAGGTCAGCATCGCCGAAGCATCGGATCCCGGCCTGAATGGCCTGAACGGTAGCTACGAGCGTGAGCGAGTGGACTCCACGCTACGAACGCACCAGCTTCCACTCGCTCACGCTCGTAGCTACATCGATCTCCGATCCGCGAACTCCGATATGCGAAAGATTCTGCCCGCCGCCGCTAAATGGCTGCGACTTTTAGCAAGTTTGACCCTCCTGCCGTCCGCCATCAGCGTCGCCGCACCCGTGCAAAAACCCAACGATGACTGGGCTGCCCCTGGCGAGCCCCGACCCGCGCTGAAAGTGGGCGAAACCCTCCCGCCGCGCATACGCACCCCGCAGTTCCCGCTCAAGGACCGGCGCACCCTGCACAGCGAGGCTGAGATCGCCCTGGCCCGGGACAACGTCGCCCGCTTTCCCGCGGCGAAGAGAGTGGCCGAAGAGATCATCGCGGATGCGGACTACTGGGTCGATTGGACCGACGAGGCCCTGCGCGACCTCATCGTCACCGCCGAGGTGCCGCGCTCCTTTGAGGTCTGTCCCGAGGGCTGCCCGGTGCACGGCCGCAAGGTATTCGAGCTCACCGGCAAGTTTTACCCGTGGATCGTGGACCCGAAGAAACCGTTCCAGGTGACCTGTCCCGTGGGCGGGGAAACCTATCCGGGCAACGATTACGGCCGGTTTTACCGCAGCGGCTTCAAGGATCGCACGGGGCTCGACCAGCCCTACGCGGATGACGGCCGCGGCTGGGTGGCGCCCGACGGGCAGCGCTACTGGTTTGTCGCGCACTGGCACCATTGGGTGTGGACGCAGCACCCGACCTCGCCGCATCCGAACATCATGCGCGGCCTGGCCGCCCTGGGCCGCGCCTGGCTGCTGACCGGCGACCCGCGGTACGCGCACAAGGCCGCCGTCCTCCTGCACCGCACCGCGGAGGTTTATCCGAACATGGACCACGAGAGCCAGTCCCGCTACGGCGAGCTCATGGCGGCGAAGGACGGTTCGCGCTATTCGGGCAAGATCATCAACGCCATCTGGGAAACCTATTTCGTGGCCCAGCTCGCGGAAACCTACGACGCCATCTGGGAGACCATCGACGGCGACGCGGCGCTGCAGGCGTTCACCGGCAAGGGCGGCCGCGACCTCCGCGCCTTCATCGAGGCCAATGTCATCGAGGACGGCATCGACGCCATCTATGAACGCCGCGCCCGCGGCAACTACGGCATGCACCAGCGTGCGCTCCTCATTGCCGCCATCGTGCGCCAGCACGGTGACAATGCCCGCTACCTGAACGATCTCCTGGATAAGCCCGAGGGCGCCAGCTACCTCGGCATCCGCCGGGCGCTCTACGGCCTGGTGTGGCGCGACGGCCAGCCCTTCGAGTCGCCGGAATACAACTCGCTCTGGGTGCAGAATCTCACCGCCGTCACGTCCCTGCTGCCGAAACTCGGGGTTGATGTGTCCACCCTGCCGCGCCTGCGCCGGCTGTACGACGCCCCGCTGGCCGCCATCGCCATCGGCCGGCACACTCCCGCGCTCGGCGACACCTCGTCGGTTTACGGCGGAGTCGTCGGCGAGGCGCCCTCGGTTTACCAGCAGGCTTTCCGCACCTACGGCGACCCGCGCTATGCCGCGTTCCTTGCGGCCTTCGGTGGCGCCGGGGACGGCGGTTTCCGTGATTTCGCCTCGCTGCAGCATCCGCCGCTCGAGGCGGCCGTGGCCCCACCGGCGGACCGGCGCGTGACCCCGCAACGGTCGCGGCTGCTCTCGGGCTTCGGGCTCGCCCTGCTCAACGACCCGGCCGACGAGACGGCCGTCTCGCTCTATTTCGGCCAGCATGTGAGCCACTTTCATTTCGACCGCCTGCATTTCGACCTTTTTGCGCGCGGCTGGCCGCTGACGCCCGACCTGGGCTACCCCGATGCCATGAACATCTATGTTCCCGGGGTCTGGACGTGGTCGGTGAACACCATCGCGCACAACACCGTGACCGTGGATGCCGCGGCCCAGCCCGGCAATGCACCCGGCGTGGTCGAGCTGTTCGCCGACGCCGGCTGGGTGCGGGGCGTGGAGGTGAGCGCGGCCGGCACCTACCCGCAATGCGCCGACTATCGCCGCGGGCTCGTGCTGGTGGATGCGCCCGGTGGCGGTCGCTACCTCGTGGATTTCTTCAATGTCACCGGTGGCCGGCAGCACGATTACTCGCTGCATGGCCCGCCGGGCACATCCAGGTTGGCGGATGATGCCTGGTCCGCCCCGGCCCCGGGCACGCTGGCCGGGGAAAAGGTGCAGCTCGGCGAATTGTACGACGATCCGGCCATGGCCGCCGCCGGTCCCACCCAGGGTTACTTCGAGTACCGCGGCTCCGGTTTCCAGCATTTGTTCAACGTGCAGCGCCGCACCGGCGGCGACGCCGTCGTGGACTACGTGCACGAGAAGGATCCGGCCGCCGCACTCCGCATCCGCGTGCTCGCCGCGCCAGGTTTGTCCCTCATGGCCGCGGATGCCCGGGTCTCACCGGTCAAGAATCCGCATCTGCTGAAGTACCTGATCGCCCGCCATGCGGCGCCGGAAGGCGATGGATTGTTGCGCAGCGAATTTGTCAGCGTGCTTGAACCGCATGCGCCCGGGGAGGCGCTGATGACCGCGGCGACGCGCCTGACGGTTGCCGGCGGCGGCCGGGCTCTGCTTCTGACCCACGCCAACGGCGAGAGTGACATCGTCATCCACGACCCGGCCGGCAGCGCCAAGACCGTCGCGACCGCCCGGGGTCCGGTCACCACCGATGCCCGCCTCGCCGTGGTCCGGCTGTCGGCGGATGGACGGGCCGCGCGGGTTTTCTTTGCCGGCGGCTCCGGTCTCGGGTTTGCCGGCCAATCCTGGGAGCTGTCCGCCGCTTCCGCCAGTGTGACGGGCGAGGTAGTCGCCGTGGATCCGGCGAAATCGGAATTCCGCCTGCGGCTCGGTGGAGCCAAGGCAGCCGGGGACATCCCCGCTGCCCTGCGCACGGTCCCGCCAGCCGGCCGGTTTGCCGGCCGGGTCGTGACCTTGGGCAACGGGTTCGCCCGCACGGCGCACACCCTCATGGCCGCGCATCAGGACGGCGATGAACTCGTGCTTACCCTGCAGGATGACCTGCTGGCGGGTCTCATGCGGGTCACGGCCGTGGCCGGCTCGCGCCTGGAAACCCGGGCGCAGCTGCCCTTCGCGCCGAGCTATGTGGGCGCGACGGTTTATGATGATGCCTTTCGCCCGCTGGGCCGCATCCGCTCGGCCGAGCTCGACCATCTCATCCTGGAGGCCCCGCCCGCGGACGGCGCCGCGCTGGTCGGACGCGACGTCTGGATCGGCAGCGTGGGCCCGGGTGACCGCCTCGACCTGCCCGCGGTGTTCACGTGGCAGCGTTGACCGCCCGTCCTCCGTCCGCCAAAACCCCCGCGATGCCTCCGCGCAAGCACACCTCCCTCGACCGCGTGCTCGGCCGGCTCGATTCGCTCGACTCGGTCAACCTCGCCAACCTCGTGCAGCGCCTGGCGCGGGAACGCGGCTTGTTCGAGGACATCTTCAACGCCCTGCAGGAAGGCGTGCTGGTCATCACCGCCGACGGTGAGATCGAATACGCCAACTCCGCCGCCCACCGGCTCATCGGGCTGGGGGAGGATGAACTCGGCGGAAAAATCCTCTGGCGCCTCGTCCCCGGGCTGCGGCCGACGCTGGGGGTTTCGCTCGATGACGACGATGCCGCGCTGCCGGTCGTGGCGCGCGAATTCCAGCTCACCTACCCGGAGCCGCGCACGGTGCGGTTGTACATGGTGCCCTTCCGGCACGACGGCCGCAACGGGAGCCGGCGCTTCGCGGTCATCCTGACCGACGTCACCCGCGACAAGCAGACCACCGAGGCCCGCATCGAGGACGAGCGCGCCTCGTCCATTCTGCTCCTGGCCGCCGGCGTGGCCCACGAACTGGGCAATCCGCTCAACTCCCTCACCATCCACCTCCAGCTCATCGAGCGGAAACTGAAGAAGCTCAAGGCCGGCAAGGACACCGCCTCGCTCGCCGATTCGATCCAGGTCTGCCAGGACGAGGTCAGCCGGCTCGACGGCATCATCACGAACTTCCTCGACGCCCTCCGCCCGCAGCCGCCCGACCTGGCCGAGGTCGATCTCGCCGAGGTGCTCACCAACGTGCTCGATTTCCAGCAGCGCGAGATCGCCGACCGCGGGATCGAGGTCGACGCGGAGACCTCGGCGTCATTGCCGATCGTCATGGCCGACCGCAACCAGGTGAAGCAGGTGTTCTTCAACCTGCTGAAGAATGCGCTCGAGGCCATGCAGCCCGGCGGCCGGCTGCGGATCCGCGTGCGCGCGGACGACGACAACGTCATCCTGGCCTTTGGCGACAGCGGCAGCGGCATCAAGCAGGACGACCTCATGCGGCTCTTCCAGCCGTACCACACCACCAAGCCCGGCGGACACGGACTCGGCCTGATGATCGTGCAGCGCATCATGCGCGAACACGGCGGCCAGATCGGCATCGAGAGCAAGGAGGGCGTCGGCACCCTCGTGACCCTGCAGTTCCCCCGCAAGGACCGCCGCGTCCGCATGTTGCAGAGCTGAAGCGCGGGCAGTCGGATTGCTGTAGGGCCGGACCTTGGTCCGCGCCTTATGGCGTTGCGCAGCCGTCCACGTTTGCGAGGCACGGACCAAGGTCCGGCCCTACAGCTGCCAGTTCCGCGTTTCCGCGCTTCCGCGATAAGTCTCTCTACCAGTTACCTCCCCGGGCAATATCTGCGCACGTTTTCGCAAGCCGCGGCGAGTCAGTTCCCGGGGTGAAGTGCAAGATATGCGCCAAGGCCAGCGGTCCTTACCCCAACCATGCCGTCCGATCCCACCCCATCCACGTCCAAATATAACTGGGCTCTGCTCGGCCGTGAGACTCCGCCCAAGCGCTCCGCCGCCGAGCGGGTGCAGGATTACCGCGAGGTCTACGCCACCTTCGACGAGGAGACCGTGCGCGAACAGGCCGCGCGCTGCATCCAGTGTCCCGAACCGCTCTGCGCCAAGGGCTGTCCGCTGGCCAACCGCATCCCCGAATGGCTGGCCCTCGCCGCCGCGGGGGATTTCATCGGGGCCGCCGCGCTTTCCCGCAGCACGAGCAACCTGCCCGAGGTCTGCTCGCGCGTCTGCCCGCAGGAGCGGCTCTGCGAAACCTCCTGCATCCTGAGCGCCAAGGGCGACACCATCGCCATCGGCGCCATCGAGCGCTTCATCAACGATTATGCCTTCCGCCACGGTGCGGTCGACTATGTCACCGCTCCCCCCAACGGCCGGCGCGTGGCGGTGATCGGATCCGGGCCCGGCGGGCTGGCCTGCGCCGACGAACTGGCAAAGCTCGGTTATCATGTGACCGTGTTTGAAGCGCAGCCCGTGCCCGGCGGCCTGCTCGTCAACGGCATCCCCGCCTTCAAGCTGGAGAAGTGCATCGTCGAGCGGCGCATTGACCTGCTGGCCAAGAACGGCGTGGAGTTCCGCCTCGGGCAGCAGGTGGGGCGCGACGTGCCGCTGGCCGATCTGCGTCGCGACTACGATGCCGTCTTCCTCGGCCACGGGGCGCAGAAGGCCAAATCCGCCTGCATCCCCGGCGAACAGCTCACCGGGGTGGTGGCCGCCCTGCCGTTCCTCATTGAGAAGAACGCCGGCTCGCCGCTCTTCGATCTGCCGGCGGTGGACGTCACCGGCCGGCACGTGGTCGTGCTCGGCGGTGGCGACACCGCGATGGACTGCCTGCGCACCGCGGTTCGCGCCGCCGCCAGGTCGGCGGTCTGCCTCTACCGCCGCGACTTCGCCAACATGCCCGGCAGTCGCAAGGAGTATGAAAACGCCGTCGAGGAGGGCGCGGAATTCCAGTTTCTCACGAACCCCACCGCCATCCTCGACAACGGGCAGGGCGCCGTGGCGGGAGTGCGCTGCGTGCGGATGGAACTCGGCGCCCCCGATGCCTTCGGTCGAAGGTTATCCCGCGCCGTGCCCGGTTCGGAATTCGTGGTGCCGGCCGACCTGGTGCTTGTGGCCTATGGTTTTGATCCCGTGTCTTTCCCCGCCGACAGCGAATTTGTGCAGATCGAGACCAACGAATGGGGCGGCATCGTCACGGATGAGAATCAGATGACCAACCTGCCCGGTGTCTTTGCCGGCGGCGATTCCGTCCGCGGCCCGAGCCTGGTGGTCCACGCCGTCCGCGACGCCCGCAAGGCCGCCCAGGGCATCCACCGCCATCTCGAGTCCGTCCGCTAGCGACCCGGGAATGGGTTATTGGTTATCGCCCATGGCTTATTGGCTATTGGCAACCGTTGGGCAACAACGAGCGTGAGCGAGTGGAAATTTGCCCCGCAAGCCGCGTGTGCTTTGTCACGTAATACGTGACAATGGCATGCGTCCGTCGACCTTCAGGGATCTCTAGACACCCATGAACGCTCCTCTCAGGGCCATGTCTCATCGCGAACTGCGCTCCGATCTGTTGTCACGTAATACGTGACAACGAGTTTGGCCTGTCTGCACCTGAATCCTCAGCCGGAACGATGCAGTCGGCGGGCAGGCCGGGAGCTTGCTCCCGCTCTGAAAGCGCCAGCAAGCTGGCGGCCTACCGGGAAACGGTTCGGTTTCGTGACCATCGAGGCAGTTCAGCGCCGACTGCATCGTTCCGGCTTAGGACAAGCATGGGCTCTCGTGGTGGAGATGGGCTTCGGGCTGGGCACAGCGATTTTGGCTTTGTCACGTATTACGTGACAAAGCGCCTTGGGGCATTGGGTGGATTTTCGCGGTGAGTGAGGGCCTCGGTTGGGCGGTTGGTCGGTGCGGCTTCGGGTTAAGTTTGCTTCGCACCAGTTTGGATTTGACCTCGGTGCGGGTTGGCCGCGGCTTCAGGCATCCCCATGAAAGTATCCCTGCCGCTGGTGAGTGACTGGAAGGTGATGCATGCCGAGCCGTGGCTCGGGCCGACGCAGGCCTGCTCGGCGCTGCCGCTGGCCGATCGCTGGGTGGCGGCCGCGGTCCCGGGCGATGTGCACCTCGACTACGAGCGGGCCGGACTGATTGCCGATCCCTTCTTCGGCACCAACCACGACCACATCCGCTGGATGGAGGAGTGGGATTGGTGGTATCGCACGGAAGTCACTCCGCCGGTGCGCGGACCCGGCCAGCGCCTGCATCTGCTGTTCGAGGGCCTGGACGTGTTCGCGACGATTTTCCTCAACGGCAAGGAAGTCGGCCGGCACCAGAACATGTTCACGCCGCTGCGGCTCGACGTGACCGATCACGTGCAGCCCGGGGCGAACAGCCTCGAGGTCTGCCTCGGCCCGCCGGTGAATCCACCCGGTCGCGTGCCCTCGCCGGAGGTGCGCGGCTACGGTTCTCCCCTGCGCCTGCAGGTGCGCAAGGCCCAGTGCTGCTACGGTTGGAACATCACCCCGCGGCTCGTCACCATCGGCATCTGGAAGCCGGTTTCATGGCTGCTCGTGGACGAGGTGGAAATCGACGACGTCCATGTCCGCACGGTGGCGTTGCGCGCCGACGGCTCGGCCGAAATCGAGGCGCTCGTTGAACTGCGCCAAAACCACGGTATGCCGGGTCCGGTCACGGTGGAACTCACGGTCGCCGGCCAAAAGCGCACGTTGACCCTGGCCAGCGACCCTGCCGGCGCCCGGCACAGCGAGCGGTTCGTCGTGCCGCAGGCAGAACTCTGGTGGCCGTTCAATCACGGGGCGCAGCCGCTGTACGATTGGAGCGCCACGCTGCAGCGGGACGGACGCGAACTCGACCGGCGCACCGGTCGCTTCGGCATCCGCACCGTGCAATTCATCCAGGAACCGGAGGCGGACGGCGGCATCTCGTTCATTTTCGCGATCAACGGAAAGAAGATCTTTCTCAAGGGCATGAACTGGACGCCGGTTGACGCCATTTTCGCGCGGGTCAACGAGGCCCGTTACCGCGAATTATTGGATGCCACGAAGACCGCGAACATCAACGCCCTGCGCGTCTGGGGTGGCGGCATCTACGAGCACGATGCCTTCTACGCCCGCTGTGACGAACTCGGCATCTTGGTCACGCATGACTTCATGTTTGCCTGCGGCTGCTACCCGCAGGACGCCGCGTTTCTCGACGAGGCCCGCCGGGAGGCGGAGTTCCAGGTGCGGCGGCTGCGACATTTTGCCTGCGTCGTCGCCTGGTTTGGCGACAACGAGAACGACGTGCTGGCCGACATGAGCTTCAACCAGCCCGCCTACCGGCACAACCGGCTCAGCAAGGAGATACTCCGCGATGCGGTCCGGACCCACGCGCCGCACACGCCGTACGTGCCCACCTCGCCGTGGTCGCCGGTCACTTATGATCAGAATTCGCCGTTGGAGGGCGACTGTCACATCTGGGGCCATGGGCTTTCGTACAAAGCCGATTTCTACGTAAAGCAATCTCCACGCATGGTGACGGAGATCGGGCACATGGGCATGCCGGGTCGCGAGATCATCGAGCGTTTCACCAGTCCCGATCGCCGCTGGCCCATCTGGAACGAGGAGTACCTCACGCACGGCTCGGACTGCACCCGGCTCGACCGGCGCGGGCTGCTGCAGACCATCTGGCAAAGCATCAAGGCCCGCGGCTGGGAGGAACCCCGGGACCTCGACGACCTCATCGCGAAGAGCCAGCAGCTGCACAGCGAGGCGTCGGAGTTCTGGATCGATTTCTACGGCGGCCAGCCGCAGTGCTGGGGCATCTTCCTCTGGAGCCTGTCCGACTGCTGGCCGCAGATTTCCCCGGCGTACATCGCCTATCCCTTCCACGTGAAACCCGCGCTGGCGGCGGTGCAGGCGGCGTACGGGCGGATAAAGCGGTGAATGAGTGGAACGCTGATATTCGCGGATAACAATCCAAAGCAAGTTAACCGCAAAGAACGCAGGAACGCAAAGTTCCTGACCAAAGGTCGGTTCTGAAACTTTGCGTTCCCTGCGTTCTTTGCGGTTAAAAGGTTGAGGTATTGGATTGGCGGAGATCAGCGAAGATCGGCATTCCATTCGATTCTTGGGGTCTGGCCTTTCGGGCGGCTTTTGGTTTTATACTGGCATGAGCATTCCTTTCCTGCACCAAACGGATTTGTTTCATCCGCACGGCGACCCGGACGATCATTGGGACCTGGCCTGCGTGTATGCCCTGGCCATGGCGGGGGATTACGACCTGCGGGGTGTATTGATTGACCATCCGCCGGCCATCCTGGATGTGACGCCGGACGTCATGGCCATTGCCCAGCTGAATCACATCACGGGCCTGAGCGTGCCGTCCGCGGTCGGCTCATCCGTGGCGGTCCGAACCCGCGGCGAAGGTCCGGCCGGTCTGCCGGCGGCCGACCGCCGCGGTGTGGAATTTGTTTTGCGCACCCTCGCCGAGGCGCCGTTGCCGGTGATCATCACCATCGTGGGCTCGTGCCGCGACATCGCCCTCGCCGGGGCCGCCGCCCCGGAACTGTTCCGCACCAAGTGTCGCGCCGTCTATCTCAACGCCGGCTCGGGCACCCGCCGGCCGGAGGTGCTCGGTGAACTGGAATACAACGTGAATCTCAATCCCGCCGCGTATGCGGGCATCTTTGACCTGCCGTGCCCGGTGTACTGGATGCCCTGCTTCGAACTCACCCCGCCGCGGTGGCAGGTGGAGGAGTACGGCACCTTCTACCGCTTCGCGCAGCATGAGATCCTGCCGCATCTCAGCCCGCGGCTCCAGGGCTACTTCGCCTACATGCTGACCCGGTCGCCCAGCACCGACTGGCTGGCCGCGCTGCGCAATCCGCCCGATGCCGCCGCGCTTGCGACCCTGGGCGGGATGCCACGCAACATGTGGTGCACCGCCGGATTCCTGCATGCCTCCGGCCGCACCGTGACCGTGGAGGGTGACATGGTCCCGCTGGCGGAGGCCGGGGACCGGGCAGTCTTTAGCTTTGATCCGATCAAGGTGGCGTGTGCCGACGACGGCGTTGTGCGCTGGGAACCGACGGTCTCATCCCAGCTGGCGCGTTACATTTTCCATGTGCGCAATCGCGAGCGCTACGCCGCGGCCATGACCCGGGCGATGCGTACGCTGTTGGAGAAATTGTAATTCTGAGGTTTGGTCGAATCGCTCACTGGCCGGCGCGGATTGGGTTGTAGGGCGGGGTCTCCGAACCCCGCCTCGAACGTCCTTGGTTATCGAGGCGGGGTTCGGAGACCCCGCCCTACAGCAAACATCCACCTCGGAATGCGTTGAGGAAGGCGTGATCTTCGGAGTGCCACCTGTCACCCATGTCCTCTTTGCCACCATCCCGGCGCTTGAACTCCTGCCGTGCCCGCCGTTGATTCGTCGCGATGAAAGTACCGCTCGCCTACGGCCAGGGTCATCTTGAGGTCGAATTGCCCGACCACACCACGGTGCTGCGTCCGCGGCCGCAGCCGGGTCTGCCGGACGAGCGCGCCGCGCTCCTGGCCGCGCTGGAGGCCCCCATTGGCTGCGCCCCGCTGCGCGAGTCGCTGAAGCCCGGGGCGAAGGTTTGCATCATCTTTCCGGACATCACCCGCGCGATGCCCAATGCGCGCATTTTGCCGTGGCTGCTCGACTACCTGCACGCCCACGGGGTGCGCGATGAACAGATCGTGCTGCTGAACTCCACCGGCACCCACCGGCCGAACACGCCGGAGGAACTCGACGTCATGTTGGGCCGGTCCATCACCGCGCGTTACCGGGTGTTGAACCACTACTGCGAGCATGAAGCCGACATGGTCCAATTCGGCACCACGCGCACCGGCGCGCCGGCCCTCATCAACCGCCATGCGGCCGAGGCTGACGTGCGCATCCTCACGGGTTTCATCGAGCCGCATTTCTTTGCCGGCTTCAGCGGCGGCCCGAAGGCGCTCATGCCGGGCGTCGCCGGACTGAAGACCATCATCAGCAATCACGGCGCGGCGAACATCGGCAGCCCGCGCGCCACCTTTGGCATCAACGAGGGCAATCCCATCTGGGACGAGATGCTCGAAATCGCCCTGCGGGTGGGGCCGAGTTTCCTGCTGAACGTCAGCCTCAACGAGGAGAAGCACATCACCGGCTGGTTCGCGGGCGATCTGCCGGCCGCCCACCGGCAGGGCCGCGAGTTCGTGCGCAAATCGGCGATGTCGCCGGTGGATGCACCCTACGACATCGTGGTGACGACCAACAGCGGCTATCCGCTCGACATGAACCTCTATCAGGGCGTCAAGGGCATGAGCGCCGCCGCCGTCATCATCAAGCCGGGCGGCATGATCGTCCTCGCCGCCGAATGCCGCGAGGGCATGCCGCTGGGCAGCCCGTGCGATAAACTTTTGCGCAGCGCCGCGTCGCCGGCGGAACTGCTCGCCCGCATCTCTTCGCCCGGCTTCGAGTGGCCCGAGCAATGGCAGGCCCACATCCAGGCGCTGATCCAGTCGCGGGCCCGCGTCCTGTTGCACAGCGCCATGTCGGAGGACCTGGTGCGCGCGGCGTTGCTTGAACCCTGTCCGGATATCGCCGCGACCGTGCGGGCGGAGGCGGCGCGCATCGGCCCCGGGGTCCGCATCGCCGCGCTGCCTTGGGGACCGCTGACCATTCCGTACATCGCCGCATGAGCACGTGGTTCGATGTAGGGCCGGACCTTGGTCCGTGCCGGTTCGTGATGAGTGGCTGTCCCACTCGCTCAGCCGTGGCTGCTCCCGGACGCAGGTCGGAGACCTCCGACGTGCCCCGCCGCAGAATCCCGACACTGACCACGATATCGAGAACGCGGACCGTCTCCGCGACTACCTGCGCCGCACCGGACGCATCGAACCCGGCACGGAGGTCACGAGCCAGGTGCTCGCGGGCGGGGTGTCGTGCCGCACGGTGCTCGTGCAACTCTCCGACGGCCGGGCCTGGGTCCTGAAGCAGGCGCTGGAACGGCTGCGCGTGCGCGCCGACTGGTTCAGCGACCCGGTGCGCATCCACCGCGAGGCGGCCGGACTGCGCTGGCTCGCCCGGCTGGCCCCGCCCGGTGCGACCGTGGACTTCGTGTTCGAGGACTTTGCGGCCCACGTGCTGGCGATGACCGCGGTGCCCGCGCCGCACCTGAATTGGAAGACGTGCCTGCTGGCGCACGGACCGGAGTCGGACCATGCCCGGCAATTCGGCCGTTTGCTCGGCACCATTCACCGGCGGGCATCTGAACAGGCTGAGGCACTGCGGTCGGAGTTCGGCGACCTCACGTTTTTCGACCAATTGCGCCTGGAAGCCTACTACCGCACGGCGGCGGCCAATGTGCCGGCGGCGGGCGATTTTTACCAACGCCTGATCGCCGACACGCTGGCGCACCGCGAGACGCTGGTGCATGGGGATTTTTCACCGAAGAACATTTTGGTGAGCGACGGCCGTCTCGTGCTGCTCGACCACGAGGTCGTGCATTGGGGCGATCCCGGCTTTGACCTGGGTTTTGCCCTGACGCACCTGCTCGCCAAGGCCCGGCATCTGCCGGCGCATCGCGCGGCCTTCGCGCAGGCGGCGAACGAATTCTGGGCCGCGTATGGCGCGGAAACCCGGGGACTTTTTCCCGGGCTGGCCCCGCGTGCCGTGCGTCACGCCCTGGGGTGTCTGCTCGCGCGGGTGGAGGGCCGTTCGCCGCTCGAATACCTGACCCCGGCCGAAAAGGCCGCGCAGCGGGCCGCCGTGCTCGCGCAATTGGCTTCGCCTCCGCTTGCCGTGGAGGCCCTGATCGAAATCATGACCCGCGCCCCCGCATGAATACCTTTGCCATCGACCGCCTCCACGCCCGCGAAATCCTCGACAGCCGCGGCCGGCCGACGGTCTGGGCTGAATGCCGGCTCGCCTCCGGCGCGAGGGGCGCGGCCTCCGTGCCTTCCGGCGCCTCCACGGGCCGGGCGGAAGCCTGCGAGTTGCGCGACGGCGAGCCGTCACGCTACCGGGGCCTGGGCTGCCGCCGCGCGGTGGCCAATGTGAACACCGTACTGCACGACGGAGTGCGTGGCCGGACGTTTGCGACGCAGGCCGAGTTTGATGGCGTGCTGCAACTGCTCGATGGCACGCCGAACCTCGGCCGGCTTGGCGCCAACGCCGTGCTCGCGGCCTCGCTTGCCTTCGCCCGCGCCGTCGCGGCGCAGCGCGGGGTGCCGCTCTACCGGCATTTTGCCGATCTCGCCGGGCTGCCGCTGCGCACGCTGCCCCGGCTCACCGTGAACCTGTTCAGCGGCGGCAAGCATGCCGGCGAGCAGGCCGCGTTGCAGGATGTGCTGCTCGCGCCCGTGGCGGTGCAAAACACCGACGAGGGCCTGGCGGCCGTGGTCGCGGTTTATCAATGCGCCGCCGATCTGATCCTCAGGAAATACGGCCAGCGTCTGCTGCGCGCCGACGAGGGCGGCCTGGCCCCGGATTTTCCGAATGCGGAGGCGATGCTCGCGGATGCCGTGGAGGCGATCGCCGCTGCCGGTTACAAGGTGGGCACCGGCATGGCGCTGGCGGTGGACGTGGCGTCGTCGCATTTCCAACGGGACGGTCTTTATCACCTGGGCGGGAAGCCCCTGACTTCCGCGGGGATGATCGACCAAATCGCGGATTGGGTGCGGCGCTACCCGCTGGTGAGCGTGGAGGACGGCCTGGCCGAGGAGGATTGGGCGAACTGGCCGGCGCTGCGGACGCGACTCGCCGGACACAGCCTCACGTTGGGTGACGATTTTCTCTGCACCCAACCCGAGCGCATCCGCCGGGCCATCGCCGCGGGGGCGGCCAATGCGCTGCTGCTCAAGGTCAACCAGGTCGGCACGCTGACGGGTGCCGCGCAGGCCGCCGCCCTGGCCCGCGAAGCCGGCTGGAAGGTCGTGGTGAGCGCGCGCAGCGGCGAGACTGAGGACGACTGGCTGGCCGACCTCGCCGTGGGGTGGGGCGCGGATTTCATCAAGGTGGGATCGATCACGCAGTCCGAGCGGTTGGCGAAATACAACCGCCTCCTCGCAATCGAGGCCGAGACGGCCTTGCCGCTGGCAGGGTGATTGGAGCTGAATTTTACCACAAAGAACACAAAGTCCTGACGCAGATGAGACGTCCAAGGCGCCTATAGGCGCGCGCGCGAGCCGACCTGCAGTCCGACCCTTTGTGTTCTTTGTGGTTAAATCCAGGATCGGATGGTCAGTGATAACCTGCAGTATTTGGTCCGAGGCTCTTCGGTATTAATTCCAGGCTGGCCCGGTGCCGAAGGGCTCGCATTGTTTAACGCCATGCCCCCGAACCGCACCGTGCCGAGCAAGCCGCGCGACGTCACGCGTTCGACCGTAACTTGTGCCGCGGACTGGAATTCGCCCTCCGGGGGCCGGCATCATGTTTTTCTTTTCGACGGGACCTGGAATGACGAGACCGGGCCGAACCCCGCGGATTTCTTCTGGGACCAGGAGCGCAAGCTCTGGGTGAGTCGCACCGATCCGGCGCGCGCTTACGCGCCGATCATCACGAATGTCGCCAAGACGATGCACGCGCTGGCGGCCGACGGGCCCGGGCAGCTGACGCACTATTTCCGCGGCGTGGGCAACGACGACGAGAACGACGTGATCAACAAAATCACGGAGGGCGCCACGGCCGCCGAGGAGAAGTCCATCCGGTCCAACGCCTATCTCGCGTTCCTGCAGCATTACCGTCGCGGCGACCGCATCTCCATCCTCGGTTTCAGCCGCGGCGCCGCTTCCGCCCGGCTCTTCGCCCGCGACCTGCGGAAACGCGGCCTGCAGGACAGCGTGATGGTGGAAAGCCGCCGCCAGCGGGTGCGCAACAGCGGTGACAGCCGCCTCGAAGTGTGGGGACTCTACACCCACAAGTCGCGGACGCTCCTCGCCGGCGACCGGCTCGACCTCGCCTTCATCGGCGTCTGGGACACGGTGGCGACTTCGCTGGGCGTGAAACCGGCCGAGTTGGAACCTGATGCGGCCGTCGGCCACGTCGTGCACTGCGTCGCGCTCGACGAGGAGCGGAAACTCTACGCGCCTTCGCTCCTGCAGGATTCCCTCCGCCCCAATGCGAAGGAAGTGTGGTTCCCGGGCTGCCACAGCGATGTGGGCGGCGGGTACTTCCATGATGCGCTGGGTCGCTTGACCCTCGATTTCATGTGGCGCAACTGGATCGCCGCCCTTGCCGCCCGGCAGGCGGCGCCGCTGGCTTGGCGCCCGGACGCGGTGACCCGGTTTACCAGCACCGAAAAACTCGCGTGGCTGCGGCACAGCGAAGGCGGACTGACGGCCAAGCTCGGCCTCAGCGCGCGGCCCTGCGGCGCCTCGGCCGGCGGACGACCGCGGGTGCATCCCGCGGTGGAGAAATTCGTGCAGGAGGGCGGCCTGTTTTTCGCGGAAGAGGGCGGGGGATTTCCGCCCGCCTCCCGGATCAGCAATTCCGTGTACACTCCGCCGGCCTATCCGGGCGCGGCCGGGGTCGAACTCTACGACCGCACGGACTGGCCGGCGTAATCGGACCTCATACCGTTCAACCACAGATGAACACAGATAAACACAGATGGAGAAAGAGAATGAAATTTATGGCGTGTCTGCTAAACCCTGCCTCTCCCTTGTCATTCTGAACGAAGTGAAGAATCCAGTTAGTGACATCGAGGTCCTGACTCACTCCCACTGGATTCTTCGCTAAGCTCAGAATGACAAACAGGAATTAGGAGTCACTCCGTCGTCACCCTTCCGTTCTTATCCGTGTTCATCTGTGTCAATCTGTGGTTCTCTCATGAATTACTCCGGTTCAGTAAATTTCCCTCACTTTTCCCCATGAAATACAAAAACCTCGGCCGTACCGGATTGAAGGTCAGCCAACTGTGTCTCGGCACGATGAATTTTGGTCCCCAGACCACCGAACCCGAGGCCTTTGCCATCATGGACCGTGCGCTGGAGCTCGGGATCAATTTCTGGGACACCGCCAACGGCTACGGCGGCAAGAAAGGCGAGGGGATCACCGAGCAGATCATCGGCCGCTATTTCGCCCAGGGTGGCGGCCGGCGGGCCAAGGTCGTCCTCGCGACCAAGGTTTACGGCGACATGGGCGACTGGCCGAACCAGTCGCGCCTCTCGGCCCTGCACATCCGGCACGCGTGCGAGGCGAGCCTGCGCCGGCTGCAGACCGACTATCTGGACCTCTATCAGATGCATCACATCTGGCGCGAGGCCCCGTGGGAGGAGATCTGGCAGGCGATGGAGCTGCTGGTGCAACAGGGCAAGGTCGTCTACATCGGCTCGTCGAATTTCGCCGGCTGGCACATCGCGCAGGCGAACGAGGCCGCGCGCCGGCGCAATTTCCTCGGCCTGGTTTCCGAGCAAAGCCTCTACAATCTCAACGCCCGCACCGTGGAACGTGACCTCATCCCTGCCTGTGAGGCCTACGGCCTCGGGCTCATCCCGTGGAGCCCGCTTGGCGGCGGCCTGCTGGGCGGCGTCCTCGACGGACCGGCCGTCGGCCGGCGCGCGAAGATTGCGCCGCAGATCGAGACGCACCGGGCGAAACTGGAGCCATGGGAAAAACTGTGCCGCCAACTCGGCGAGCAGCCGGCCGACGTCGCGCTCGCGTGGCTGTTGCACAATCCCGTGGTGACCGCCCCCATCATCGGACCGCGCACGCAGGCGCAGCTCGACGGCGCGTTGCGCGCCTTGGAAATCAAGCTGACCCCGGAGACCCTGCAGGCACTGGACGTGATTTTCCCCGGCCATCGCCCGTCACCCGAAGGCTACGCCTGGTGAGATTGCCCAGGAACGTTTTCTGCTCCGTTTGTCTTCCTGACGGGAAGATCCATACGCGTATCAGGGGCCTGAGTGGCACTTCATCAACTGCGGAAGACCAGTGGATTGAAGACGGTCATCGCCGAGTCCATTGATAGGACTTTCCTGATGAGCTGCGAGCGCCGTGCCGGCCTGGCCGTTTGAGAGCGTCCCGGCCGCTGGCGCCGGAGGCACCACCAAGGTGATTCTCCGGCAGGACTGGGACAAAACCCGCGTGGCCCTCATCACGGGCGGCGGGGCGGGGCACGAGCCGAGCCATGCCGGCTTCATCGGGGAGGGCATGCTGACCGCGGTCGTGAGCGGCGAGATCTTTGCGTCGCCGAGCGTGGACGCCGTGCTGAGCGCCATCTGCGCCGTGACCGGCGAACCGGGCTGCCTGCTGATCGTGAAGAACTACACCGGCGACCGGCTGAACTTCGGCCTCGCGGCCGAACGCGCGCGGCAGATGGGTTACAAGGTTGAGCTGGTCTTCGTGGCGGACGACATCGCGATTGCCAATGCGCCGCAGCCGCGCGGCGTCGCCGGAACCCTGCTGGTGCACAAGGTGGCCGGCCATGTGGCGGCGCGGCAGGGCACGCTCACCGAGGTGAAAGCGGCGGCGGCGGACACCGCCCGCGCCGTGGTCACGCTCGGACTGGCCTTCACGACGTGCACGCGATCCGGCGAGGCACCCAATCTTCGCATCGCGCCAGGACAGGCGGAACTCGGCCTCGGCATCCACGGCGAACCCGGCGCGCGGGTGATCGCGGCCACCCCGGCCCGGGATCTGGTGGCCACGATGGTGCAGGAATTGCGGCCGCACCTGCGGTCGGCCGAGCCACTGGCGGTGCTGGTGAACAACCTCGGCGGCACCACGCCGCTCGAGATGAACATTGTCGTGAAGGAGCTGATCGGATCGGCCCTCGGGGCGCAGGTCGAATTGCTCGTGGGTCCGGGAGAATTGATGACGGCCCTGGACATGCAGGGGATTTCGCTCTCGCTCCTCCCGCTGAATGCGGCGCGGCGGGAGGCCCTGCTCAGCGACGTGCAGACGCCCAGCTGGCCCGGCGCCAGGCGCGTTTCGCCAGTGGTGCTGCAGCCGCTGCCGGCGATTGCGACCAGGACGTTCACGGGTTCCGAAGCGCCGGCGGTGCGCGGACTGATTGCGGCGATGTGCGGCGCATTGATTGAAAACGAGGCGGCGCTCAACACCCTCGACCGGCAGATCGGCGACGGCGACACCGGTTCGACCTTCGCCACGGCCGCGCGCGCCGTGCTCGCGGCGATGGAACGGAACGAACTCCCGCTGGCCGAAGCGGACCAGCTCTGCCTCGCCCTCGGCGACCGGCTGGGCCGGATGATGGGCGCGTCCAGCGGCGTGCTGCTCTCGATCTTTTTCACGGCGACCGGCACTGCACTGGGGCGGAAGGTTGCGTTGCCCCAGGCCCTGGCCACGGGGTTGGAGCGCATGCAATCCTACGGCGGGGCCGGACCCGGCGACCGCACGATGATTGACGCGCTCGCACCGGCGATCGCGGCCCTTGGGACCGGCGGGCTCAAGGCGGCGGCCGCGGAGGCCCACGCCGGCGCGGTCCGCACCGCGGCGATGCAGAAGGCCGGGGCCGGCCGGGCGTCGTATGTGAACGCGCAGAACTTGACTGGTGTGCAGGACCCGGGGGCGACGGCGGTGGCGGTGGCGTTGGCGGCGGCGGCGAAGACAAAGGCGTGACAGCAGGTTTTGATCGCTGATGAATTTAACCCCGCCTTCGCCAAGGCTACGGAGGGTAGGCAAACCAAGGGCTCCCGTTGATCGCTTCCGCCTCTCGTTTGGGGTCTGCCAAACGCAGACTGGCCGATTGATGTAGGGCGGGGATTCCGGTCCCCGCCTGGGAGCGCGACCGCCCTCGGTCGCAATCGTGCGCCGTACTTCAAGGCCGGAGAAAGAGAAAGATTAAGAGAACGAGAAAGATTGGTTTCTAGTTTATGAAAATAAACGGCGGGGATCGGAATCCCCGCCTACATCCAACCGCGAGGCGGCCCACTCTGCACCCGCCGTCACTTTTTCTTCGGCGCGTCACCTGCGGCGTCCTCCTCGGGGAAGGAGAGCGGACCCAAGATGACCTTACCCTCGGGGATGTCGGTGGACACGGTGACCTCCTCCTTGTCCATCTCGCGGTCAAACCACGGTCCGCCGGCAGCGAACATTTCCTTGATGAAGAGGTTGAGGTCGCGGTTGGCCGGATCGTCCACGATCATGTCGGTCTTCCAGAGTTCGCGCGGCTTGATCTTTTTGCCCTTCGCGGTCTTGGCGCCGGGCTCGTGGTATTCCCAGGCGGTGACGCGGATGAAGAGCTTTTCGAAGTTGGCCTTTTGCAGCCTTTCCTCGAAGCCGTGTTCCTTCTGTCGCATGAGATTGGTGGGCATCCCGCCCAGGATCGTGGCTGTCGGCGGATCCGTGGACTCATTGTACATCACGTCGCTGAGATAGGGATTGCGCAGGAAGCCGCGGCCGTAAAACACCGTGAGGACGATCCCGGGTTTTTCGCCGGCGGTGATTTCGCGGAATCCCCGCCTGGCCAGCTCTTCCCGGAGATGTTTCAGCACTTCCCCCTCCTTCACTTTCCGGATGAGCGACACGGCGCCACTGGCGTCGGTGACCGAGGCGATGCCGTAGATTTTGCTGTGTTCCTTGCGCGGGGCCTTGCCCAGGCCCTTGAAGGGGCGGTCCACCGAAGTGCGGACGTCGATGTCGAGGGTGATTTCAGTGCTGTTTTTTTTGGCCGGCTTGGCGGCAACCGGGGCGGGCGATTCGGCCGCCGGCGCGACCGCGCTGCCGCACAACATGGCAGTGACGGCAGAGAGGCGCAGGAGCAGCATGGCCGGGCGGCAATTCATGGTAGGGGGAAGCACCGGTGGAATTCCGGTGCACATTGGATGGTCGCGGACTTTTGACAAGGGCGCGTCGGCCGGGAGGGGTGAATATTAGGGAGGCGTTGGCCATTGCCGTAATCCGTAGGTCAGCGAGCTTGCTCGCGCCCAACCCGCGCCCGCCAGCGGGCTGCCTACCGCGGCCAGGCCTGATTGCGATGGCAATTATTGGGAGGTATAAGTCGGACGTCTGATTGGCCCGCCGCACGGTGGGCTCTTGCCTGCCGTCAATGGGTGCGCCATCTTGGTTCCAGACAACCCAACCCCCCAAAAAACCGGAGGCCCCCCATGAGTGTCATCAAACTACATCTCGAATACGCCGAATTTGACGCCATCGAACGCTATGCCAAGAAACTCGGGGTGAGTCCCGAGGACATCGCCTACGCCGGCCTCAATCAGCTGATGTTGAAGGGTGAGACCACGGAGTTGAACAAGGAGATCGTGGAAACCCGCGAATGGCGGAAAAACACGCTGCCGATGTGGAGCGATTCCGCCGGTTCCGTGCACATCTACGAAGGCCAGCCCGACTGCGAACCCTCGCGCAGCAAGCTGCATTGAGGTGGATATCAAGTAGGGCAGGTCTGTGACCTGCCTATTGCACGCCGCACTGCGGATGCAGCGCGAAAGCGCGGGAGACGCAAGTAGCGCGGACTTCAGTGCGCCTCACCGCGCGCGCCCAACCCGCGGCTAAGGACCAGCAGCCCGAGCTGGGCGAGGCGTTCGGGCTCGTAGCGCGGAACTTCAGTCCGCGCTCACCACGCTGCGCCGGGGGTATCGCTCCCAAACCAGTGCTGGCTAAAGACCAGCACTACGAATCACTCCTAATTTGCGCAACTGTGCCATTATTTCCCGTTGACCGATTTTAGTTAGGCGACTGACTACCGTCCCATGGTGCCCAGCATCCTCATCGTGGACGATGAAAAGCACTCGCGTGAAGGTTTGCGTGAGGCCTTGTCCGATAACTACGACGTTTCCTTGGCCGCCAATGCCGATGAGGCCTTCAACCTCATGGACGCGCAGCCCTTCGAGGTCATTTTGACCGACCTGCGCATGCCCGGCAAATCCGGCCTGAAGGTCATCGACCGGGCCCTGGCGCTGCCCAACCGCCCCGCCGTCCTCATGATGACGGCCTACGGCAACATCGAGACTGCGGTCGAGGCCATGAAACGCGGTGCGGTGGATTTTCTGACCAAGCCGGTCAACATCGAGCGCCTCGAGGTGCTCATCCAGCGGGCGCTCAAGACCCGGACGCTCGAGGTCGAGGTCAAGCAGCTGCACGAGCGCCTGGACGAGAAGTTCAGCTTCGACCACATCATCGGTCATTCGGCGCCCCTCAAGGCCGTGGTGGACAAGGTCCGCCTCGTCGCACCCTCCCGGGCCACGATCCTGATCGAGGGCGAGTCCGGCACGGGCAAGGAACTCATCGCGCAGGCCATCCACCAGGTCAGCCCCCGCACCCGCGCTCCGTTCATCGCGGTGCACTGCGCGGCCCTGTCCGAGAGCCTGCTGGAGAGCGAGATCTTCGGCCATGAGAAGGGTTCCTTCACCGGTGCGACGGAGCGCCGGGTGGGGCGGTTCGAGTCGGCGGACGGCGGCACGCTCTTCCTCGACGAAATCGGGGAAATCTCCGCCTCCACCCAGGTCAAGCTGCTGCGTTTCCTCGAGACCCGCAGCATCGAGCGCGTGGGCGGCTCGAAGCCGATCGACCTCGACGTGCGCCTCGTGGCGGCGACCAACCGCACCCTGGAGCAGCTGGTGAAGGAGGGAAAATTCCGCGAGGACCTCTTTTTCCGCCTCAACGTCGTGCGCATCACGATGCCGCCGCTGCGCGACCGCGCGGAGGATATCCCCCTGCTGCTGGCTCATTTCATCCGCATCTTCGCTGCGGAAAACGGTCTGCCCCCGCTCACGCTCGACCCGGGTGCGGTGCAGACGCTCCAACGCTACCCGTGGCCGGGCAACATCCGCGAACTGCGCAATTTCTGCGAGAACGCCGTCGTGATGCACCGCGGCAAGTCGCTCAGCGAATACGACCTCGAACCCAAGTTCCGCGGCGCGGTGGCCGGGCCCGCGGTGGACGGCGCGCCCGCGCCGCTGGCCAATCCGCTTTCCGTGGCCGAGAACGAGAAGCGCCTGCTCCGCGAGGCGCTCATCAAGTCGCGGGGCAACCGCACCAAGGCGGCGACCCTCATGGGCATCAGCCGCCGCACCCTGCACCGCAAGCTGGTGGAATGGCCCGAGCTCGACGTGACCGATTGAACGCACCGCGATGAAATTCCCACGCACCGCCCAGGAGTGGATTCACTGGCTGGAGATGGGCGAGGGCGCCCGCTGGGTCCGCCTCGCGGCCGTCCTGGTCGGCGGCCTGGCGCTTTCCCTGCTGGTCGCGTGGAAGCAGTTTCACGGTCCGTCCAGCGAGGCCGTGCTGCTCCAGGCGGACGTCGGCCGGCAGCTGGCCCGCGGCGAGGGGTTCACGACGCAGGTCAACTACCCGCAGACCGTGGCGGTGCTGGCGGCGCGCGGCCGGGATTTTGATCCGCAGCACGCCCTGCCCGAACTGCACCAGGCCCCGCTATACTCGCTGGTCATCGCGGCGGGCCTGCGCGTGCTGCCCGAGGGCGTGCGTGCCGGCCTCTTCAGCAAGGCCCCGGTGCCGCCGGACGGGTTTGCCGCCGATTATTTCCTGCTCGGGCTCAATCTCATTTTGCTCTGGGTGGCGGCCTGGCTGACCTACGACCTCGGCCGCCGGCTGTTCGAGCCGAGGGTGGGGTGGGTGGCGGCGCTGGCGCTCATGCTTTCGATGCCGCTGTGGCGGCACACCGTGGCGGTCAACGGCCTGCCGCTGCTCATGGTGCTGGCCCTGGCCGCCTTCCGCCTCTGGTGGGAACTGGAGCAGGCCCTCGCGCAGGCGCGGCGTTCCGCCCCGGCCTGGGCGGCGGCGCTCGGCGCGGTCTGCGGCCTGATGTTTCTCACGGAATACTCGGCGGGTGCGCTCGTGTTGGTGGCGTTCGGGTACGTGGCGTGGCGGTTTCCCGCCCACCGGCGCTGGCCCGCCCTCGGTTTGGTGGCGCTGCTGTTTGCCGTCGTGACGGGTCCGTGGATGGTGCGCAACGTGGCGCTGGCCGGGCATCCCGTGGCGCTCGCGGCGCAGAACGTGGCGCTCAAGGCCGGCGACTCCACGGCCGAGCCCGCGCGCGTGACGGCCACCCTGTCGGCGGACGGCCCGGACATTGATCTCAAGAAACTCGGCAACAAGACCCTGACCGCGCTGCAGGAAACGGTCACCTCCCGGATCTGGGCCGGCGGGGCGATGTGGTTCGCCGCGTTCTTTGTGACCGGCTGGCTCTACGCTTTCCGCCAGGCCGCTGTGGACCGGATGCGCTGGGTCTTCACTGTCGCGCTGGGGGTGCTGATTCTGGCCCAGGCCGTGTGCAATTCCGGGGCCAGCGAGCGCCTGCCCGTCTATTATCTGGCGCCCCTCATGATCATTTTCGGCGCGGCGTTCTTCTTCCTCGTGGTGGGCAGCAATCCCACGCTGGCCGCCTGGCCGCGCGCGGCGGCCGCGGCCCTCCTGCTGCTGCACGCGGTGCCGCTCCTGCACGACGTCCTGGAGCCGCGCCGGCTGCATTTCCATTATCCCCCTTACTTCCCGGGACTTTTTCAGGGCTTGCGCGATGAATTGGTGCGCCGGGAGGCCGCGGGCCGCTATGCGGTCATGGCCGACGTGCCGGCGGGCGCGGCCTGGTATGGCGACCAGCGGGCCTGGGCGCAGCCGGACCGGCTGCGGGATTTCTACGCCATCACGCTGGAGCAAAACCTGGGTCTGCTGCTCCTTACGCCCCACAGCCTGGAGCGGCCATTCTTCGCCGATCTCGCGGTGAGCCAGGCGAGCGCGATCAATTCCCGCGGCATGGGCACCGAGCGGTTCGGGGAATGGAGCCGCATCTATTCCGGGCTCGCCAAGGGGGTGGTGCCGGCGGATTTCCCCCTCAATGCGCCCCAGCGGCTCAGCGACAATCTCTACATCCTGTTCAATCCGTCCCTCCCCCGGCCAAGGGGAAAATAATTGCCTTGGGCACCTCCTTGGTTCACAGCTTGCAGCCGGTCTTCAGCTTATGAAAACACACCGCTACCTACCCCTCGCCGTTTTGACGGCATCCGCGGCCATGGCTGTGTACGCACCCATCCCGGAACAGGAGCAGGGCAAGGAGTTGTCCGCCTCCGTCAAGGCGGGTTTCTCCCACGACAGCAACATCTTCGGCGCTGCCAATTCCGCCATCAGCAGCTCCCTTTTTACCTTCGAACCCACGGTCAAGTTCAACTCGTCGCTCACCGATCAGACGTTCTTCTCCGCCTCGTACCGGCTGACAATCGACCAGTTCCAGGATCGTCCCGGCGACAAGACGCTCGACAGTCATGATTTCAACGTGCGCGTGGCGCATGCCTTCAGCGACGCGACCAACATCGACGTCAGCGACAACTACACCATCGCCAAGAATCCCGAGGCCCTCCTCGCCGGCATCCCGGTCAACACCGACCAGTCCTTCAAGCGCAACCAGCTCGACGGCCGGCTGGTGACCAACCTCAACGAGCAGACCAACGCCACGCTCAAGGCGCGCACGATCAACTACCGCTACGACAACTCGACGCTGGGCGACAGCCTGGACCGCACCGAGAATCTCTACGGCCTGGCCATCAGCTATGATGTTGTGCCCGAGCTCAAGGCGATCGGCGAATACCGGCGCCAGGACGTGAACTACCGCACCGCCGGCGGCAACAAGGACAAGCAGTCCAATTTCCTCATCGGCGGTTTCGACTACAACGTGGCCAGCAAGATGACCGCCTCCGGCCGCCTCGGCTACGAATGGCGCACCCGCGACGGCGCCGGTGACGAGGACGCGCCCTACCTCGAGCTGTCGTGCAAGTACGACTACGCCGAGCGGTCCTACCTCACCGCCGGCTATGTGCACACCCTCGAGGAGGCCTCCAACGTCGCCCAGTTCACCGACACCCAGGTCAACCGCTTCTTCGTGAACCTGCAGCACGCGGTCAGCGCGCTGATCGTGGCCTCGACCTCGCTCACCTACGAGCCGTCCACCCTCCTCGGACGCCCCGGCCAGGTGGACGTGGATGACAAGACCACCCGTTTCGGCATGGCGCTCTCCTACCTCCCGACCCAGCACTGGACCGTATCGGCAACCTTCGACAACGACCGCGTGAAGTCCGACGACAGCGCGCGCGAGCTGAAGCGCACCCGCTACGGCATCAGCGCGGTGTATTCGTTCTGAGCAGCGTCTGGCGGCTACGTCCCGGAAATCGAGGAGTCGAAAGTCCGAGGGTCTGCCTCCGGCCAATGTAGGGCTGGACCTTGGTCCACGCCGGATTCACCTCCCGCCAAACCCCGAGGCAGGAGAAAGAGAAAGAGAAAGAGAAAGAATCGGGCCCCGGAGGGCCGAGCCTTCCGAAGCCTCGGCGAAGGAAGGCACTATGAGCTTGCTGACCACCGCCGTGGCAAGTTCGCTGGCGGCACTCCATGGCAGCCACCACCGCCAGCAAAGAACAGGCTTCGCTTTCTGATTTCCTCCAGATCCTCCGGCTGCGCAAGTCGCTGATCGCCCTCGTGCTCGCCCTGGTCCTGGTGACCACCCTGATCGTCACCGCCTTTCTGCCCCGCTGGTATCTCGCCACCACCAAAATCCGCGTCGAGAAGCCCGAGAGCGAGGTGAAGCTCTTCCAGACCCAGACCTCCAACTACTACGACCCGTATTTCCTGCAGGACCAGTTTCGCATCATCCAGTCGGAGAAAATCATCTACCCCGTCATCGCGAACCTCGAGCTCAACACCCGGCTCGCCCGCATCCTCGGCGTCACCGGCTCGCTGCCCAACGCCATCACCTACCAGTACCTCGTCGACAAGATGCTCCGCGTCGAGTCGCCGCGCGCCTCCTCCCTGATCGAGCTCAATGTCTACGCCCAGGATGCCGGCCTGGCCGCCCTCATCGCCAATGAGATCGCCCGCGTCTATTCCGAGGACCGCATCGCCCTCGCCACCTCCGGCCAGCGCGAGGGCATGGCCCAGCTCAAGCAGGAACTGCTGGCCCAGGAGAGCATCGTCACCGCCCAGCGCGACATCGTCGAAAAGCTCCGCAAGGACCTGAACATCTCCGGCGTCGACCTCAACGCCCGCTACAGCGACATGGAGATCGAGACCCTGCGGCAGATGCAGAACTCGCTCATCGCGCTCAGCGTCGACGCCATCGGCCGCAAGACCCGCTGGGAGCGCTTCAAGAGCATCCCGGTCGAGGACCGCCTGAGCCTCGTGAATTCCGAGCTCATCCAGGACAGCAACATCCAGAACCTCCTGCAGGCCTACCTCGTCGCCGACCAGACCCTCACGCGCCTCAAGGGCCGCCTCGGCGAGGCGCACCCCGAGCTGATCGCCGCCGCCGAGAACCGCCTGAAGATGCGCGAGCAGCTCGAGGCCCTGCTGCGCGGCTACGAGAGTTCGCTGGAAATCACCTACAACGAGGCCGAGTCCCGCGTGGCCGAGCTCCGCAAGCAGCTCGCGCAGGCCAAGGTCGACCAGATCCTCTCCGCCCGCGACCGCATGCGCCCCTTCGAGGAGGCCGCGCAGAAGCTGGACGACGAGACCCGCCTGCTGACCACCCTCAAGCTCACGCTGCGCCAGCGCGAAATCGATTTCCAGGTGCCCAAGAAGACCATCGAGATCCTCAACACCGCCGAACCCGCCCGCCGTCCGAGCAAGCCCAGCTGGCCGCTCAACATCGGGTTCGCCGTCGTTTTCGGCCTCATCTTCGGCGTCGGCGTCGCCGTCCTCATGGAGTATTTCGACACCAGCTTCCGCAACGTCGCCGACGTCGAGACCCGGCTGAAGCTCCCCGTGCTCGGCGTCATCCCCTTCCATCTCGCGCCTTCCGACCACGAGGACCCCGATCCGGCCGGGCAGGAGCCGTTCCGGGTGTTGCACACCAACCTGAACCTCGCCCTCAAGCCCGGACAGGGGAACGCGTTCGTCCTCTTTTCCGCCGGACCCGGCGAGGGCAAGTCCACCACGCTGCACCGCCTCACGCGCCTCATGGCCGGCGCCGGCGAGAAGATCCTTCTCATCGATTCCGATTTGCGCCGGCCCACCCAGCACCGCCTCGCGCACCGGCCGAAGGAGCCGGGTCTCAGCGACCTGCTGATGGGCACCAAGTCATTGGACGAGGTCCTGCAGCGCGCCATCGCCCCCGGTCTCGACTTCATCCCCAGCGGCGGGGCCGGCGGCTTTTCGCTCAGCCTGCTCTACGTCAACCGCCTCCGCGAACTCCTCGCCGGCCTGCGCGGTCGCTACGACAAGATCATCTTTGATTCGCCCCCGATCATCGGCGTGAGCGACGCCTCCGTCCTGGCCAGCGTGGTGGATGGCGCCGTGCTTTTGATCCAGCACCGCCGCAACCCCCAGAGCATGGTGCTTCGCGCGCAGCAGATCGTGGACGCGATCAAGACCCCGCTCCTCGGCGTCGTGCTCAACCAGGTGCCCAACGGCAGCGGCGAGGACTACGGTTACTACACGCACAATTATTCGTATTACCACGAGAGCGGCAAGAAACCCCGCCGCAGTGCGGCGAAGCCAGGCCAGGACCCCGCACCGGCCGACCGCCTCGACCTCCGCGAACCCGACCCCCGCGACCGCAAGGGCTGAGGTTGGGGAGCGGGTGGGTATTGGTTCAAAGGGTTTGAACGCGGAGAACGCGGAGAACGCGGAGTGACTGCCTCCCCTGGGAGCGCGACCGCCCTCGGTCGCAATCTCACGAGGACCCACATGCTTTCGAGTACGATAAAGCATACGACCACGTTTGATCGAGCCCCTGGGAGCGCGGACGGCCCGTCCGCACCTCATCCCAAATGCGGGCGGGCCGCCCGCGCTCCCAGGTATGCCCAGCCACCACCTCCGCGCTCTCCGCGCCCTCCGCGTTAAACATCCGGCACGAATCATCGTCCATCGGTAGGGGAAACCGCAGGGTGGAGCGTCTTATTGGGTATGCTGTTCAACAATCGTACCCCAGGCCGCTGCCCGACTGGACTGATGCTATGTTTTCTTGCGTCGGTCATCTCCGCCCGCGCCGAAATCCGGCTCGTCGGCAGCGACCTGCTCGGCCCCGGTCTCTCCGCTTCACTGCAAGATTTCGTCCGCCGCACCGGCACCGGTCTCACCACCGACTTTGCCGGCAGCCATCCCGGCTGGCTCCAATTGCAGGACGGACACGCGGATCTGGGTGTGCTCGCCCTTCCGCCCGGTGCGACCCGGCCGGCGGAACCGTTTGTCTGCCTGCCGCTGGCCTATCATGTCACCTTCGTCCTCGTGGCGGAAGCCCTGCCGCTCGAACACCTGTCATGGCCGCGCCTGGCGGGGATATTCGGCGGGGGCGGGGCCGGTCACGTCGGGCGTTGGGGCGAACTTGGCCTCTCCGGTGAGTGGAACGCGCGGGCGGTCATGCCCCGGGTGTGTGACGCCGGGGGCGGATTGTCGGCCGCGTTGTTCCGTCACCTGGTGCTCCATGACCGGGACTACCAGCCCGCCGTGGTCCGCAGCGAAAGCATGGAGGCCCTCCTCGACGATCTGACGCAGGCCAGGGCGGGCGGCATTGCGCTGGCCCCGGTCCCGCCGCCGGCCGGCAGTGGTTTGAAATTCCTTGCGATCGCCCGGACCGAGCAGGAACCGGCCGTTGCGCCCACGCCGGAGAACGTGCATCGCGGCGATTATGCCCTCCGGTGGCCTGTCTGCCTCGTTTTCCGCCGGAGCGATGCACCCCGGCTGTTGCCTTTGTTGCGCCATCTGCTCGGGCGGGAGATCGCGCATAAGTGCAGTCAGGCCGGGCTCATGCCCCTGCCCGGGGCCGTGCGCGAGCAGCAGATTTTCGATCTCGAGCCGTGATGGAAAATAGCTGTTGACGAAGCCGGTTCAGGGCCTACTCCTAGCACCCTGCTCTGCGGGTGTAGCTCAGTTGGTAGAGCACCACCTTGCCAAGGTGGACGTCGAGAGTTCGAGTCTCTTCGCCCGCTCCATTTAAGACTAGACCCCCTGTGGCGACACAGGGGGTCTTTTCGCGTCTAAATGCGACATTAGGACGGAATGCTGCAGAGGTTAAGGATCCCGGTTTAGTCGGACCTATTTCCACGTCAGTGGCTAGTGGCGGGAGGAGAAACGTTTTCAGCGCCGAAATGCCAGGCTACATGGCAGCGACTGCGACAGAGCGTTTGCCCAAAAAAGCAATCAATGCGTAGCCAAACCGTGAAGAGGAAGACTACAATGGTACATGCGCAGGATTGGGCAGGGATCGTCCGCGTGCGTTGTGGTGACCATGATGCTGCTTGCCGGGTGCGTCAGTGCAAGCAAGCCTCGCTCAGAGGAGCTGGTAATTCACTCCGATCCCACGGGGGCGACTGTCCGCCTGAGCAATGGTTGCACTGGTCGGACGCCAGCCTCCTTCGAGGTGGTGCGCAAGGAGCCAATCGGCATCACGGTCTCACTCGAAGGGTATGTGACGATGAGCGCTGAGTTGAAGCCCAGGGTCAGCCTGATGCCGAGCAAGGCCACCGAGCAGAGGGCTGTCACGGGTGCTTTGGTCGGAGGCGGGGCCGCCGGCCAGGTTGCCTCCGCGGGGCCGCTGGCAGCGGGAGCGGTAGTACCGGTCTTCTGGGGGGTGGCTGGCCTTTGGGTTGTGACCGGCCTCGCCTTCGACGCGCATTCTGGCAGCCTGTATGTTCACCACAAAGGCCCGGTTGTTTTCAAGTTGCAGCGGATGGCCGCGCCGGTCGGCGAGCCCTCCCGCCCGCCATGACAAAGCCCGCACACATGATCGTGGCGACCTGCCTTGTGGGACTGTATTTCGCCGGATGCTCCGCGCCGCCCCGACCTCCCGGCATGACAGAGGAAAAAAGTCCGTGGTGGCGCGAGCGTCACCTTGTGCAGATCCGATCCGATGCCGCGCTGATGGAGAAGATGGAGACTGGATCTTTGCCCAAGCTGACCGGTCCGGCTTGGCTCGTGGAAAATCCCCAGGACCGTGTATGGGTCTACCGTTGTATGATGAACACCTCGGGGTGGGTCCATCGGGAGGTGGAAACGGAAATGGGCGCAGCCACACGCACCGCGGCCCTGCTGGTGATGGGGCGGGCGTTCCCCGCGGGTGTGGCCTTGGGACCGCCTCCTGCCGGAGCACCTGCCGGGGTCGTCATCACCGCAAAAATCGACCAGTGCCGCTTTGGGGACGAATCCTGGTTTCACCGTCCCGAACTCATCAAGCAGTGGTCAAAGGAACCCTGGGAGGACCGCGAATACCGGCGGAAATACTGGGCCTCTCCGCGACTCATCATGGAATTGACGGTCAGCTTTCGTTCGACAGACGGGCGAACCCTGCACGTAGGCACTTACCGCTCGGGCTTCGCAAAGCAGGATGTGAGCAAGGTGAATGTAATGAATTTCGGCTTTGGCGCGAAGGCGATCATTAACGACAAGGTGATGGAGCAGGTGGTGCAGGAGATGTTCTACCGAGTCTTGGTCGAATTGATGGGGGAAAGCGTGCGTGATTATGTCACATGGCGGTGCTGGACAGACCACGTAATGAACGTGGAAATCATCGACTCTTAAGGTGCGTATTGGGA
>JADJZJ010000022.1 GCA_016715765.1 Opitutaceae bacterium | reverse complement strand
CGCTGATGCTCGGGCGGCAGCCAGACCAGGGTCTGCTGGGCGTTGTGATTGCAGATGTTGAGCACCCGCAGCCCGGGCCGGGCCGCATGGAGCGCCCGCGCCAGACTTTCGCCTTCCCCGGCCAGATTGACGATGAGGAGCTGTACCGGCTTGTCCGCCGCCCGGGCCTTTTCCCGCCCCTCACGGGGCAGGGGGGCGTCAACCACCCGGTAGCCGTCCGACGTCAGCACACCGGCGACCATGTCGCGCAGGACCTCGTCCTCCTCCACGAGCAGCACCGTCTCATGGCCGCGGGTCCGCGGCACCCGCGAGGCGCCGGCCTTCGCGGTCCGGGCGGGCAGCGGAGCGCGCGCCTCGGGCAGCATGATTTCAAAGGTGGATCCGTCCTCCGGCTTGCTGTTCACCGTGATGTGACCGCCGCTCTGCTGCACCACGCCGTAGACCAGGGCGAGGCCCAGGCCCGTGCCCTGGCCCTCCGGCTTGGTGGTGAAAAACGGCTCGAAGAGGTGCTTCTGCGTCTCCGCATCCATGCCGCTGCCGTTGTCGCTCACCGTCAGGGTCACGTACCGTCCCGGCGGGATGTCGGTCAGCCGGCGATGCATTTCGGGCATGATCTCGCGGTTCGCCGTGCGGATGACCATGCGGCCCTGGTCGCGCAGCGCATCCCGGGCGTTGATGGTGAGATTGAGCAGTACCTGCTGGAACTGCGCCGGATCCGTGCGCACGTTGCCGAGGTCTCCCGCCAGTTCGAGCACGAGGTGCCGGTTGCTGCCGAGCAGGCGCTCGAGAATCTCCGCGTTGTCGCGCACGACCTGGTTCAGGTTGATGACGCGCGCATCCATCGGCTGCCGGCGCCCGAAGGCGAGCAGCTGGCGGGTCAGCTTGGCGGCCTTGCGGCCGGCGCGGTGGATCTCCCCCACGGCATGCAGCGCCTCCGCGCGGTCCGCGACCTGAGTGGCCAGCAGTTCGCAGTAACCGTTGATGACCGAGATGAGGTTGTTGAAGTCATGCGCCACGCCGCCGGCGAGCCGCCCGAGCGCATCCAGCCGCTGGGCGTGCACCAGCGCCTCCTGCAGGCTTCGCTTCACGGTCATGTCCCGGTACGTGGCCACAAAATGGATGTTCTGGCCGCGCGCGGGGATCACGTGGCTGAAGCTCCAGGCCGTGTAGATCATCGTGCCGTCCTTGCGCAGCACATAGCCTTCGCCGGCCAGCGGTCCGGGCTGGGATTTTTTCAGCCACCGGGTCAGCCGCTCGCGATCCGAACGCTCCATGTGCAGGACGATCTGGCTCTGGCCGGCCAGCTCCTCCCGGTTGTAGCCGGTCATCGCGCAAAACTGCTCATTGGCAAAAACCATCACGTAGCCGCTGCGGTTCGCCGCGCGCCGGCCGATGAAGACGCCCTCGCCCTGCGCCCGCAGCGCGGCCGCCAGCAGGGCCGCGGCGGGCCCTCTCACGCTCGCGGCACGGCGGCGGATGTTCTTTTTCACGGGGCGAGTCGTTCGATGATCCAGCCGCCGTCCGCCTCCCGGCGGTAGCGCAGGCGGTCATGCAGCCGGTTGCGCCGGCCCTGCCAGAACTCCACCGTCTCCGGATTCAGCCGGTAGCCGCCCCATTGCGGCGGCAGCGGCACGGGCCGGCCGGCGTGTTTTTTTTCCAGGGCCTTGTAGCTTTCCTCCAGCATGCTGCGATTGGCGATGATCGTGCTCTGGGGTGACGCCCAGGCGCTCAACTGGTGCGCCGGCGGCCGGCTGTGAAAATAGGCCTCCGCCTCCTCGCGCGACACCCGCGTCACCGGACCCTCGACGATCACCTGCCGCTCCATCGCAATCCACGGGAAAACCAGCGCCGCGCGCGGATTGGCCTCCAGTTCGCGGCCCTTGCGACTCTCCTGGCTCGTGTAAAAAACAAAGCCGCGGCCATCCACACCCTTGAGCAGCACCGTGCGCGCACCGGGCCGGCCTTCACGCGTGGCCGTGGCCAGCGTCGCCGCATTGGGCTCGGGAATCTTCGCCGCCCCCGCCTCCTGAAACCACTTGTCGAACTGGCGGAAAGGATCCTTCGTGAGGTCGGATTCTGCCAGGCCGGCAAGCGTGTAATCTTTTCTCAGGTGGGCCAGAGACATTATGCCATCAATCTGCACTACCGGCCGAACCCTGTCAAAAGTCATCTTGTAAGCGCGGAAATCAACCTAGCTGCGGTCGGAAATACCCCCAGAAGATCGTCGCGCCGGCCAAGTTCGAAGCCCTTTTCGTCCCATGCCGGACTCATGCCGCAGCCGAGCAGTGCCCAGCCGCTGGGATGCGGACAGGCCGCCAGTCGTGCGCCCTGCCAGCTGCCCGCGGGCACCACGAGGCTCCGGCGGGTGCTGTGCCCGAGCATCTGCACGCGCACCGTGCCATCGCGCGGATCGAGTTGCACATGCTCGATGGGATCCCCGGCTTGGAATTCCCACCGCTCCGGCGCATCCAGCCGGTGCAGGGCGGAAAACGCCTCCGGGGTCATCAAGTACCAGATTTGCGATCCGGTGGACCGGCCGTCGGGACGCAAGTCGGCGCTGAGCCACGTCCGCCGGTAAAAACCTCCCTCGACCGGCAGGGGTGCGAGGCTCAGCCGTGCGATCATTTTTTCCGCCCCTGCCGTCATATCCCCCAGTTAGCGGGAAACTTGCCGATTATTCCAGCTTCGCCTCCAAAAAAGGCGCTCGCTTCATCCCACCAGTCGTCCTGCCATGGTCGTGTCCGCCATTCTGCATCAGACCGGGCCACCGCCTGCCCTTCACCTCAATTCCTCTCCGCCGTGACTCCCGCCGCCTACATCGATGCCCACTCCTCCGACCTGGTCGCCCGGCTGCAGCAGCTCGTCGGCATCTCCACGGTCAATCCCCCCGGCCAGAATTACGACACCATCACGAACTACCTCGCGCATGAGCTGACCGCCCTCGGGCTGAAAACCCGCCGCTACGCGATTCCACCGGCGCTGCTCCGCCGCAGCCTGCCGCCGGAGCTGCATGCGTTTCCGCGTTTCAATGTCCTTGGCAAGCTCGCCGCCCGCGGCGCCCGGAAAACCGTCCATTTCAACGCCCATTACGATGTGGTGCCAGTCTCCGGCCAGTGGCGTCACGGCAGTCCGTTCAGCGGCGCCGTGTCCGGCGGCTGGATCTTCGGCCGCGGCACCTCCGACATGAAGGGCTCCATGGCCAGTCTCATGCTGGCCCTTCAGGCCCTGCGCGCCACCCGCACCACGCCCAAGCTGAATGTTGAGGTCTCCTTCACGGCCGACGAGGAAACCGACTCGCTGCTCGGCACGGGCTGGCTGGTGAAAAACGCCCCGATCCGTCCGGACTACGCCATCGTGATGGAAGGCGGCGAGGACAACACCGTGTGCTGCGGACACAACGGCGTTGTCTGGCTCGAGGTTACCGTACACGGCAAGGCCGCGCATGGCTCCGTCCCCGAAAAAGGCATCAACGCCCTCGAAAAGATGTCCGCCCTCGTCCTCGGGCTCGGCGCCTACAAGCAGCGTCTCGCCAAGCGCACCTTTGTCACCCCCGAGGGCCTCACCATGCGCCCGACCCTCAATATCGGCGGCGTGTTCAGCGCCGGCGAGGGCGGCAAGATCAACACCGTGCCGGCGCTCGCCCGGTTTTCCATCGACCGTCGCGTGCTCGCCATCGAGACCGTGGCCGCAGCCGAGCGCGAACTCCGCGCCGCCCTCGCCACCGCCGCCCGGAAAATCCCGGACTGCCGCATCACGGTCACCAAGGTCTCGGACAACCACCCGTGCTTCCACGCCCCGAAGCACCCTTTTTTCACCGCCATGGCCTCCTGTGTAACCCGGGTGCGGAAGGAGCAGGCCGTCTTCAACGTGTCGACCGGTTTCAACGACATGCACTTCTTCGCCCATCACCTCAAGATTCCCACCCTCGGCTACGGCCCCGGCGGCGAGGATTACCACGCGGTGAACGAGCGCGCCAAGATCAGCGAGCTCGTCGCCTCGGCAAAAATCTACGCGGAGCTGCTGACGACGTTCGCGGGGTAAAGACACATCAGTTGTAGGGCGGGGTCTCCGAACCCCGCCTTTTCAGACAGACGCTGGAATCCAATCTTTCTCGTTCTCTTAATCGTCCTCTTTCCCGGGCCTTGGAATTATTTCCGATTGCGACCGAGGGCCCCCTTCGCCGGGCCTACGCAGGGCAGGCTGGTCGCGCTCCCAGGCGGGGTTCGGAAACCCCGCCCTACATTTTACCCCGCCATGCCTCGCCTGATCATGCTGATGGCGATGGCCGCGAGCAGCATCGAGATGATCTTGGAAATCGCCCGCATGCCCGTCGGCCCGATCTTGCGGCCGAGCCACTCGCTGTAGTGCAGCGCCAGGATCACGATCACGAGATTCACCACCAAGGCGGCCAGCGTCATGAGCAGACCCTGCGTCTGCGCCAGCAGCAGCAGGGTGGTGATCGAAGCCGGACCGGCGATCAGCGGCATGCCCAGCGGCACGATGCCGAAGTCGTCCGGCAGCTTCTCCGGTTCCGCCGCCGACTGGATCAGGTCCTTGGCCGCCAGGATGAAAAGGATGAGACCGCCCGCGATCTGGAAATCACCCACCGAGATGCCCAGCGCCGTGAAAACACTCTGGCCCAGAAAGAGAAAGCCCAGTGCCACCAACCCCCCGGTCCACGTGGCCTGGTTGGCGATCTTCTGCCGGCGTTCCGGCGGCACCCCCGTGCCCAGCCCCAGGAAAATCGCCGCAAGTCCGATGGGGTCGATGGCCACAAACAGGGGGATGAAGGCCAAAATGAACCGTTGGAACAGATCCGACATGCCCACAAGTATCCCGAGCGCCGCATCCCCTGCAAGCTTGGGCAGCGTCCGGCCTCCCTCCTTGGACGGACCTGGAGCGATGACCGCATGCGGTAGCCCAACCGTCCGGCCGGAGGCCGGACGCTACCCAAGTACTGTCAGGTTCTTTTCGCCCTTGTTTCGCCCCGCCGGACTCCGCAACGTGCTTCATTCTTTTTATGAAAATCGACGCCAAGCTCACTCCGCAGAAGCTCCAAAAGAAGGTCGCCCGCGTGTTCGAACTCGCCGGCCAGAAGATCCGCGCCATTGACGGCGCCTGGGACTCCGCCAAAGGCACGCCGGTCTTCACCGTGAAGGGCAAGTACACCTCGCGCGGCTGGACCGAGTGGACGCAGGGGTTCCAGTTCGGCATGTCGTTCCTGCAGTACGACGCCACCGGCGACGAGGGTTTCCTCAAGCTCGGCCGCGAGAAGACCCTGAAGTACATGGCGTCGCACGTCTCGCACGTCGGCGTGCATGACCACGGCTTCAACAACGTCTCCACCTACGGCAATCTCCGCCGCCTGATGCTCGAGGGAAAGACCCGCAGCAACCAGTACGAGCTCGATTACACCGAGGTCGCCCTGAAGGCCTCCGGCGCCGTGCAGGCCGCCCGCCATGCCACCACGAACGTCCGCACCCCCTGGTCCCCGGTGGCCGGGTCACCCGGTGTCGTCCCCAGCGGCTACATCTATTCCTTCAACGGTCCGCAGTCGCTCTTCTCCGACACGATCCGCTCCATGCGCGCCCTCGTCGTCGCGCACCAGCTCGGCCACGTGCTGATGGGCGAGGGCGACAAGCCCATCAACCTCCTGCACCGCGCCATCGAGCACGCCGCCACCACCGCGCGCTTCAACGTCTTCTTCGGCCAGGGCCGGGACAGCTACGACGTCCGCGGCCGGGTCGCCCACGAGTCGATCTTCAACCGCAACGACGGCCAGTTCCGCTGTCCGAGCACGCAGCAGGGCTATTCCGCCTTCACCACCTGGACCCGCGGCGCCGCCTGGATCATCTGCGGCTATGCCGAGCAGCTCGAGTTCCTCGAGACCGTCAAGGGCGCCGACCTCGACGCCGTCGGCGGCCGTCGCGCCGTCACCAACCTCTTCCTCGAGACCGCCCGCGCCGCCAGCGATTACTATATCGACGGCTACTCCGCCCTCGATGGCGTGCCCTACTGGGACAGCTGCGCGCTCAACACGCACAAGCTCGGCGACTTCACGAAGAAGAAGGCCGATCCCTACAACGACCATGAGCCGGTGGACAGTTCCGCCGCCGCGATCGCGGCGCAGGGCCTCATCCGCCTCGGCAACTACCTCGCGGCCAACGGCGACAAGGCGGCCGGCCAGAAGTATTTCCAGGCCGGTCTCACCATTGCCAACACGCTCTTCGCCGAGCCCTACCTCTCGACCGACAAAAAGCACCAGGGTCTCCTGCTGCACAGCGTGTATCACCGCCCGAACGGCTGGGATCACATCCCGAAGGGCTGCAAGGTTCCCTGCGGCGAATCCTCCATGTGGGGCGATTACCACACAATGGAACTCGCGCTCCTGATCCAGCGCCTCGCCGCCGGGCAGTACTATACGTTCTTCTGAAATCGTTCTCTTTCTCGTTCTCCTGATCGTTCTCCCCGCTGTGCCCACGCCGGCGGGTGAACGCTGCGAGAACGGGAATGATTACGAGTACGAGAACGATTTCTTTCCGTGTCCGCACCGCTCCTCTACGAATCCCACTGTCACACGACCCTCTGCAAGCATGCCCAGGGCACTCCCGCCGAGTACGCGGCGCAGGCCGAGGCGCGCGGGCTGAAGGGCATCATCTTCACCTGCCACTGTCCGCTGCCGGACGGCATCTCGGCCCCGGTGCGCATGGCGCCGGAACAGTATGAGGATTACGTCGCGCTGATTGGCGCCACGCGCCAGGAGTTCGCCGGCCGGGTGGACGTCCGCCTCGGTCTGGAAAGCGATTTCTTCCCCGGCACCGAAGCTTGGCTGAAGGAACTCCATGCCCGGCATCCGCTGCACCACGTCCTTGGCTCCGTGCACATGCAGGTGCCGGAATACCGCGCCCGCTACTTCCGCGGCGACTGGTTTGAATACCAGCAGACCTATTTCCAGCACCTCGCCGATTCCGCCGAGACCGGGCTTTACGACACCCTCGCGCATCCCGACCTCGTGAAGAACGAGGCGCCGGCCGCCTGGGATTTCAACCGCATCCAGCCCTTCATCGCGCGGGCGCTTGATCGCATCGCCGCCTCCGGCGTGGCGATGGAGCTGAACACCAGCGGCCTGCAGAAGGCCATTGCCGAGATCAACCCCAGCCCGACCATGCTGCGGATGATGCGCGAGCGCGGCATCCCGGTCGTGCTCGGCTCCGACGCGCATGTCGCCCGCCGGGTCGGCGACGGCTACGCCGCCGCCCTGCGCACGCTGCAGTCGGTCGGCTACACCGAGATCAATTTCTTCCTCGACCGCCAGCGCCAGACCGTGCCGATCAGCGACGCGCTGGCGTCATTGCGCTGAAATTGTAGGGCCGGACCTTGGTCCGCGCCTTCGAAACCAGGACTGGGCGGCAAATGCGGAAGCCGCGTCAAGGCGTCACCAAGGTGACGCCCTACAACCTGTCCATAGACACCGGAAGGACGGATCCTCAACCCAGTGTCCGCTCGATGAACGCCATGTCCTCGACGCTCAGCTCGCGTCCGACCGCCGCGAGATTGCACGCCACCTGGCGCTCGTTGCGGAAACCCGGGATGACGCAGGCCAGGTTCGGGTGGTTGAGCAGGTAACGCTGCGCCACTGCGGACAAATCCTCCGTCGTCGTCCCGAAGCGCGCCTTGAGTTGCGCCAGTTTCGGCTTCAGCGCCCGCAGGTTGTCCGGGGTAAACCGGCCGCTGTTTTTGCGATGATCACCCTCCTCGAACGCCGGCGGCTTCTCCGGGTCAAATTTGTCGAGCAGCAGACCCTGCGCGAGCGGGCTGAAGGCGACATACGACATTTTGTGCTCCGCCAGCAGCCGCGGCACCGCGCCGCCGGGCCTGATGAAATCCCGCGCGAGCGCACTCGCCCACGACTGCAACACCATCGGCTTCACCACCGGCACCGCCCGCAGGAAGTCCGCCTCGCTGTAGGCGCTCTGGCCCTTCAGGCGCACCTTGCCCTCGCGCACCAGCGCATCGAGCGTGTCGGCCGCGCCCTGCAGCCATTCACCCTTCGGCCCGAAGTCGCCGTGGTGCAGATAATAGAGGTCAATGTAGTCGCGACCGAGATTCTTGAGTGATTGCTCACATTGGTGGCGGATGTGCAGCGGATCGTAGGCATGCTCCGCCGTCCCCGGAAAGTGGCCGACCTTCGTCGCGATCACGTAGTCGGTGGACTTAAGTCCGAGCCGCTTCAGCACCCGTGCCAGCATGCGCTCGGCCTTGCCGTTGCCGTAGACGTCGGCGTTGTCGAAATGGTTCACCCCCGCATCCACCGCCCGCTTGATGGCGGCGGTGATCTCGTCCTCGTTCACATTGGCCCAGCCGTTGGCCTGGCCGTTGACCCAGTTGAGACCACCCATCGTCCAGCAGCCGAGGCTGATTTCCGAGACCTTGATGTCACTGGTGCCGAGGGGGCGGTATTTCATGCCCGCGAGCAAAGGGCCTGCGCCGAAGAGAACAACCCGCATTTCCGCGAACCGTCAGAAGTTGTCTGACCACGGATTTCACGGATAACACGGATCAGAGGATGGCCACATAAGGATCAAAAGCCTCAGAAAAAATCCAATCTTTTACAGGAGGCACCAGAGGGCTGAAGAACTTGAGCTCTAGGCTTCTGCAAACTCTGCGGCCTCATGTTAACCGGTTTGGATCTTATGTGCCTTCTGAGCCTTATGTGGCCATTGCCTCGCTATCCGTGCCATCCGTGTAATCCGTGGTTAAAAAACTGTCCTTTCTCCCCGCAGGGCCTATGCCCCTCGTCGTGTCCGCTGCGCCGATCAATCTCTATGACCTCACCCGTCCCGAACTAACCGCGCTCTTCGCGCGCTGGGAATTCAGCCCGGTGCACGTCGCGCGGCTGTGGAACTACCTCTATTGGGAGTGCGTCGATTCGCTGGCCGCCATGCCGGAGCTGCCCGCGAAGGTCCGCACGCGGCTGGCCGCCGAAACCCGGCTCGGCGTGCTGCCCACGGCCCTGGAGACCGACTCCAGCGACGGCTTCACGCGCAAGTACCTGCTGACCCTCGCCGACGCGGCCCGGATCGAGACCGTGATCATGCGCTTCACCGGCCGCGTCACGGCCTGCATCAGCTCGCAGGTCGGCTGCGCGATGGGCTGCGTCTTCTGCGCCACCGGCCAGATGGGCTACACCCGCCATTTGACGCCCGGCGAAATCGTTGCCCAGGCCGTGCACGTGCAGCGGGCATTGCGCCAACCCGACCACACGCTTTGTCACGCAATACGTGACAAAGCCTCGGCGGCGAAGGCGATGGGCAGCGGGGCGCGGCTGCGCAACGTCGTGCTGATGGGCATGGGCGAGCCGTTGCACAACTACGACGCGGTGATGAAGGCCGTGGACATCCTGCGCGATCCCAGCGGCCTCGCCCTCGGGGCCGAACGCATCACGCTCAGCACCGTGGGCGTCATTCCCGGCATCTTGCGTCTGGCGCAGGAAAAGCGCCCCGTGAACCTTGCGGTTTCGCTGCATGCCGCGACCCAGGCCGGCCGCGCCGCGCTCGTGCCGGTCGCGAAGAAATGGCCGCTCGACGAACTCATGGCCGCCTGCCGCACCTACAGCGAAACCACCGGACGGCGCATCTTCTATGAGTGGACGCTCATCGAGGGGAAAAACGATTCGGCCGAGGATGCCCGCGCCGTCGGCCGGCTCCTGCACGGCCTGCCGGCGCAGGTGAACCTCATCCCGCTCAACCCGACGTCCGGCTATGCCGGCACTCCCACCCACACGGCGGCGGCCAGGCATTTCCAGCACATCCTCGCGCACGAGTTCAAACTCCCCAGCACCGTGCGCCAGCGCCGCGGCATCGACATCGCCGCGGGCTGCGGGCAGCTGGCGGTGCTGGGGTAGGGTGGGTTCTCCGGACCCCGTCTTTTGTGCCCCCGCGGGAATCCAATCTTTCTCGTTCTCTTAATCTTTCTCTTTCTCCTGCATTGAAGTTTGCGAACGATTGCGACCGAGGGCGGTCCTGCGCAGGGCCGGCTCGCGCTCCCTGACCAGGCGGGGTTCGGAGACCCCGCCCTACAAAACAATATACCGACCGGCCAAGTCCTCCCACTCAACCCGCACCACGCCTACTTGGCGTGGTTGATGAGTTTCATCGCTTCGATGTAGGATTTCTTGGCCCCACGCACACCTGCGGCGCGGAGATATCGGGCGGCCAGGCCGTAATTAACCTCGGTGCCGATCCCGTGTTCATAGCATTTTCCCAGCCATACCTGACCAAGCAGATCCCCGGCCCCGGCGGCCCGCTTGGCGTACGCAAAGGCCTTGGCGGGATCCTTCACGACATCCGTGCCCTTGAGCGCGCCCCAGTAGTGATAATAGCTGAGAAGCCTGAGCGCCCCGGGGTTGTCCTTCACCTCGAGCTCGCGCAGGATCGCCAGCGCCGCGGACGGGTTTTTCTTCTCTCCGATGCCCTCGGCGAGCATCTCCGCCTGCTCGCAACGCGCGTCATCGGAGCCCATCTCGGCGGCGCGCCGGAACAGCTCCGCCGCCTTCTTGTTGTCCTTATAGTAATTGCCCGCGCGGTAAACCCGGCCCAACGCGACCAGGACCTCGGCATCGTCAGGATAATCCTTGGTCAGTAAACCCACGGATTCCTTGATCTGCTTGGTCGTGTATATCTCGCCGTAAAGCGAATCCCACAGCACGGCGAGATGATGGGCCCGGGCGGCGCCGGGAACTCCGGCCATCGCCAGCCGCTGCAGGTTGGCCGTGGCCGCAGCCCGGTTCCCAAAGATGTGCGACTCATAATAGAGTTGGCAGGCCCTGGTCAGGTTGGGTTGGGTGAGGCCCCGGCCCTTTTCATAGTCAGCGGCCAGATCATCCAGATACTTTGGCTTACCCTCGCAGGCGGCGCGACGGATCCATTTTTCCGCCTCGTCCAGCCGGATTGGCACGCCCACCACACCGCTGCGATAAACATTGCCCAAAATCGCCATCGCCTCGACCTGCCCGGCGTCGCAGGCGCTCTTGAGGTATGCAATCCCGCGCTGCGGATCTTTCGGCACAAAATATCCGTTGATATACAGCCAGGCCAAGGCGCGGGTGGCGTTGGCGCTGCCTTCCTTTTGCGCCTCCTCAAGGAGGGCAACGCCCTCTTTATTCCGCCCGTCGGGAGCTCCCCACGCCTTGCCATACAGGAGAAATTCACCGTAACAGGACTTCACGTGCGGCCGGGGATCGCGTTTGTAGTTCTCCTCCACGTAGGCGTAACAGGCCGGCAGTCCCTTCTGTTCGGCGGACATTTCAACCGAGATGGCGAAGGCTTCATCCTGAACTGACAATGGGGCCAAAACCTGGCTGGCATTCGCCGCGGCAAACACCGGGATCATTGCAAACACGCGCAAGACATTGGAAAGGCGCATGGCTCATTATCGCATGCGCGGTTTGGCAGTCACGAGTCAAACCCTGGTGGCGGACAACCAACAGCCGGCCTGTTACACCCGCCCGTTGCACTTATGCAAAATCTCAATTCAACCGGCGGCCGACCCAGTTCCGAATCCCGCCAGGCTTGAATTGTAGCTGCGAGCGTGAGCGAGTGGTGCAAAGATCCACTCATTCACGCTTAGCTACCCATCTCCAGTGGCCGAAAGGCGGGGTTCGGAGACCCCGCCCTACAGCAGAATCACTTTGCCGCCCGCCGGGCCTTCACGGCCCCGGCCAGCGTCGCGAAGATCGGGAGCGTGGTCTCCCAGGCGAGACAGGAATCGGTGATGCTGCGGCCGTGGACCAGCGGCCTTTGCCGGTAGTCCTGCGTGCCGGCCAGAAGGTTGCTCTCGATCATCACCGCGCACAGCGCGCGTTCGCCGGCCGCGATCTGCGCCGCCAGCTCCGCGGCCACGGCAGGCTGGAGCGCCGGGTCCTTGCCGCTGTTGGCATGACTGCAATCCACCATGAGGTAAGGCGGCAGCTTGTTCTGGCGCAGCAGATCCGTCGCGGCGCGGATATCCGCCGCGGAGTAGTTGGGCCCGCGCGACCCACCGCGCAGCACAAGATGGCCGTGTTCGTTGCCGGCCGTGCCCATGACCGCCGCCACGCCATCGCGGGTGAGCGAGGGAAACCAGTGCGGATGCTGCGCCGACCGGAGGGCGTCCACCGCAACCTGCAGGTCGCCATCGGTGCGGTTCTTGAAGCCGACCGGCATTGAAAGGCCCGACGCCAGCTCACGGTGCACTTGACTCTCGACCGTGCGCGCCCCGATGGCCCCCCAGGAAACGAGGTCGGCGTAGTATTGTCCCAGCGTGGTATCGAGGAACTCCGTGGCCACCGGCAGGCCGAGGCCGGTGATGTCAGCCATGAGTTTGCGCGCCAGACGCAGGCCCTTGTTGATCTGATAGCTCTCGTTGAGGTCGGGATCATTGATCAATCCCTTCCAGCCGACGACGGTGCGCGGCTTTTCAAAATAGACGCGCATCACGAGCAACAGCTCGGATTGGTAAAGCGGGACGACCGCGCGCAGGCGCTCCGCGTATTCCAGCGCCGCCGCCGGATCGTGGATCGAGCAGGGGCCCACCACGACCAGCAGCCGGTCGTCCGCCCCCGTGATCACGGCCGCGACCTCGCGCCGGGTGCGCGCCACCAGCAGGGCGCGCGCATCATCGAGGGGGATCTCCTCCTCGAGGACGGCGGGCGCCAGCAACGGCTTGGTCGCGCGGATGCGCAGGTCGGCGGTGGTGGGATGCATGCGGACGGGTGAGCGTAGGGGAGGAACGGGGCATGGCAATGGCGGAGGCACAAACCGGATTAACCGCAAAGAACACAAAGATCCTGACGCGAACAAAGCGTCCGGGGCGCCTATGGGCGCGCGGGCGAGCCTCCCTCGCGAACCAGCCCCTTGTGATCTTTGTGGTAAAAAACGGCCTGAGTCCTGGCGGTGGTCTTGGTGAACGCAATGCCCGGGCGCGGTCTTGGTTGCCCAAGTAGGGCAGGTCTCCGACCTGCCCCGATAACGTCCCACTGCGGATGTAACGCGCCCAGGGCGGGTCGGAGACCCGCCCTACTTTCAATGCCCGAGCGCGGCCTTTGCCTGCTGGACCAACGGCGTGGGAAACACCAGCGCCTCGCCGATCTGGGCCGGGAAAAGATTCAACCGCTCCGCCCGCGCCCGCAGGGTGAACCAAGCCAGGGACGCCGCCTCGTTGCTTGCGGCATGCTGGGCCACGGACTCGAAACGGTCGGGCGACACGGCGAGCTGATCGGACGCGAGGATGTGCTTGTCACCGAGGAAGAACGTGAGCGAAGGCGCCAGCACCTCCAGCCAGGCGGCCGGGTGCGAGGGCGCGGTGTATTTCAGGCCGGCGTCCGCCGGATACGGGCTCCACTCCATGAAGGTGCGCAGGGACTCGTGCAGTTTGGCCAGCTCCGCATCCGCCGTGGCGGGCGTCCAGCGGGCGGTGAACTGCTTGCGCTCGCGGAATTTCTTCACCTCCCAGACGCGCAGCACGAGTTCCCAGTCGCCGGCCCGGCGTTGCACCGCGCCGGTGAAGACGTAGTCCAATCCACCCTCGGTCGAATCCACCAGCTGGCGCAGGTTGTCGGTCGACCACTCCGTCGGAAACAACGCGTAGTGCGCCGGGGTCCCGGGTTGACCCCAGGTGCCGACGACCGCGATGGCGTGGTAGTGGGGCGAAAAGCTGAACGTCTCCGCGAACCACAGCGGCAGTGCGCGGGAGAAACGGCCGAGTTCCTCCTCGGGCTGCCTGGCCAGGTCCATGAGATCGGGGACGCCGGGCATCGCCAGTTGCGCAAAAGCCACGCGGCGCAGGCGTTCGCCCTTGGCCGGCAGCACGTTGGGCAACGACTCCAGGCCGTAATACCAGATCGGCTTGCTGATGCTGACCAGGTTGATTTTGGGCGGTTCGGCCGGCGCGTCGGCCGGGGCGGCTCCGCCGGGGCCGGACTCGGCGGAAAGTTTTTCCGCGTGCATGAGCTCGGCAATGGCGTTGGAAAAGCCGTGGAGGCGGTTCTCCAGTTCGGGCCGCTTGAGACCGAAGAGGATGTCGAGCACATGCTGGGCGGCGTCGGCGTTGCGCAGCGCGAGGTAGGCCTGCAGCAGATTGAGCCCGGTGGCGGGACCGTGCCGGGTCGCATCGTAGCGCGGCGCGATCAATTCCACGATCTCGCGCAGGTGGCCGTTCACCCCGAGGTCGCCCGAGATGGTCACGAGCACGTCGGCCCGGTCGCCGGCCGTGGCGAGCACCTCCTCATAGATCGCGAGCGCCGCCGGGACCTCCTTGGCCTCGAGCTTCTCCCGCGCCTCCACCAGCCGCGGCCTGACATTGCCGGCGGCCAGCGCCTGGGCCGGTGTCTGGTCCGGCGCGGTCGCAGCGGGAGCCGTGACCGGAGTGGCAGCGGGAGACTGGGGCGACCCTGCGGGCGAGGTGGACTTGCCGGTGAAGCGATCAAAGAATCCCATTTGCCCAGCAAAACACCCGGCCGGCGGGTGGCGAACCGTTTCTTGATTGGGGAGAAATTCAGACTGTAGGAGCGGCTTTACGCCGCGATGTTGCACATCCCATCGCGGCATAAAGCCGCTCCTACAGTGAGGCCGATACCTTACAGCCTGTCCGGCGTCACGCCGGCCCGCACGGCCAGCGTGGCCAGTACCTTGGGCACGTACATGCGGGTTTCAGCGGGGAGGGAAGACGCGATCTCGGCGAAGGTCTTCGCGCCTTTCTTATCCAAGGTGCGCTGCACCCGGCCGGCGCCGGCGTTGTAGGCCGCTAGCGCCAGGGGCCAGTCGCCAAATTTCGCGTGCAGTTTGCGGAGCAGCTGCGCCGCCGCCCGGGCGGATTTTTCCGGATGGGTGCGCTCATCGGGCAAAAACGTGCTGAGGCCGAGTTCCTGCGCCGTCGCGGGCATCAGCTGAAACAGCCCCTTGGCGCCCGAGGGACTGCGGGCGTTGGGATTGAAGGTGGATTCCGCCTCGGCCAGCCAGGCGAGGTCCGCCGGAATTCCGCCGGCGGCAAAGGTGCGGCGCAGCATCGGCAAGAATTGCGCGGCCCGCGGCGGCACCGGCCGGTTCTGCATCCGCTCTAGCCAGAGGGCATAATGCGGAATGTTCGGCGCAGGCCTGACCGCGGGGGCGGGCTTGCCCGGGGCGGGAGCCGGCGGTGGGACCGGGGCCGGAACAGGGGAGGGGGGAACCGGCGCGGGCTCCGGTTGCGCGACGGCCTGCTTCGCGGCCTCGATGTAATCAATGCGCTCCTCCAGCCAGTCGGCGTAGTCCCCGTAACCCGGCAGCGCCCGCAGGGCGACGAGGGCGGCCCGGGCCTCGGGCTCGAATTCCGCGAGATCCTCCAGCCGGTCGCCTTCCAGCGCCTGCTGGAAACGGGTGGCGAAGCTGTCCCACTGTTCCTTGGTCGGAAATTCAAACTGCTCCTTGATCTCCTCCGGGGCGAAGGCCTCGAACAATGATTTTCCCAGTTCGTACACCTGCTCTTGGTCCAGATCGCCAACGACCGACGCGAGTTCGGCCGCGTCCTGCGGCGGCCGCAGGGTGGCGCTCACGGCCGCGAGGGACTGCAGCACCGTGGCTTTGAAGCGAAGCCCGGGCACATCGGTAAAGGTCAGTTCAACACCATCAAAATAATTTTTCTGGTTGCGCACGCCCCAGTCGTTGGTGGCGAGTCGATAGGTGCGGTCGGGATCAATCTCCGCCGGTGCGGCGGCAACCAGATATTCGCCCTGGCGCTCGGCGAACGACGTGTCGGGTCCGGGATTGGCCCGCGCGAGGATCTGCGCGAGCCGGCGTCCATCCACCTCGGCCACGGCCACCGCACCGTCAAAGCGCACGCACGCGTCAAACGCATAACGCGTCACCTCGCCGGCCGGCAGCCCGCCGCCAAAGGTGGTGTTGCCGATGACCGCCGCGTCCACCCCCGCCGCCACGCGCAGGGCCTCGACGGCCAGTCGGGCCGCCTCTTCCGGCGCGAGTGCCCGCGGCAGGTGTCCGACCACTTCCCGATCGGTCGCCTCGAGGTATTGCGCTTCGGTGGCGGCAATGAGCGCGGCCAGTTCCGCCTCGGCCGGACCGGCAGAATCGACCTCGAGTTGCTCAACCTCCCATTGCACGGCGCCCGACTCGTCGCGACAGAGCCAGGCGATCGTCAGGCATTCGTTCCACCAGCCGGAATGAAAATAGACCGTGCGACCCATCCGGTGCATCAGCCGCAGATGATTGTGGCCGCCCACGAACAGCGTGCCGTCCGGTACGAGCGGGAACAGGGCGCGATCGGCCTTCAGGCCGGCGTGGCTCAGGATAATTGGGAGCGCGGGCCGCTGGGCCGCATCAGGGGGAATGCGGGCCGGCGGCCCGCGCTCCCAGGGGGCCCTGTCGAGCAGCTTGGAAAAATTCGCCTGCGCCCACACCACCGGATCGGCAAGGTCGAGCGATGGACGCACCGCGGCGCGGAAGGTGTTAAGGCGGTCGGTCGTGACCCCGACGACCACCGCCTCGGCCCCGCCCAGCGGGATCCGGAGGGATGCGGGGGCGAACAGCTGGCCGGAAGCCCGGTCGGTGATGTTACCCACCACCTTCACGCCTGTGGCCTCGATGCGCTGCACGGTTTCGGCGAGGTCGTAGAATTCCGGCTCGTGGTTGCCGAGATTCAGCACCGTCGGGGCGATCCGCGCGAGCGCCGTGAACATCGCAAAGTCCACCGCACCGTGGCTGCGGCGGGCCACTGGATTGCCGTGTTCGAGGGTGTCGCCATTGAGCAGGATGACTGCCGGCAGGTCCGGATTCTGGGCGCGAACGCCCGCCATCAACGCCACCAGCTGCGCCGTCCGGTCGTAGGCCGAGTGCTGGTCGCCGATCGCAAAGACGACGGCCTCCGCCCCCGCGGGTGTGTCGACGGACGCCGCAGGAGCCGCTGTTGGACCTGCCGTGAGACTCAGGCCCAGCATCAATATGGTCGCAAAGCGCCGCATGGGGGGAGTGAAGGGCGTAAGGCGGTGTCGGCTCAACTTAACTCTTTCTCTTTCCTCTTTATCTTTCTCTTTCGTCCGGGTCGCGGGGTTTCGGTTCCCGTTTGGGGAGAAAGATTAAGAGAAAGAGGAAAGAGAAAGATCCCCAGGGGCCTTTCCCGCGTTGACCCGCCCCGGGGCGGGCTTACTTAGGACCCTCCCAACGTGAACCGGGTCCATATCAAAACCTACGGGTGCCAGATGAACGAGCGCGACAGCGAGGCGGTCGCGGCGATGCTGCGCGCCCGGGGTTACCGCATCGTCGGCGCGGAGGAGGAGTGCGACATCATGCTGCTCAACACGTGCAGCGTGCGCGATGCCGCCGAGCAGAAGGCCATCGGCAAGGCCGCCAACATTTCCGCCCGGAAAAAGAAGCAGCCCGACTTCATCCTCGGCATTTTGGGCTGCATGGCGCAAAACCGCGGCACCGAGTTGCTCGACCGGCTGCCGGACGTGGACCTCATCGTCGGCACGCAGAAATTTCACCAGGTGCCGGACTACCTCGACAACCTGCGCGCGGCCCGGGCGGCCGGCGTGCCGGTCGGCGAGACCATCGTGGACATCGCCGAGGAGGCCGGTTCGCAGAACACCATCCGCGAGCACGTCCTCGAGGAAAAACAGGTCGGCGCCTTCGTCTCCATCCAGCAGGGCTGCAACATGGACTGCTCGTTCTGCATCGTGCCGAAGACCCGGGGCGACGAGCGCTCGCGGCCGATGGATGAGATTGTCCGTGAATGCGAGCAACTGGCGGAACGCGGCGTGCGCGAGATCACCCTGCTCGGCCAGATCGTGACCAGCTACGGCCGCCGCGACTACACGCACACCGGCGGCGTGTCGCCCTTCGTGCAGCTCATCGAGCGCGTGCACGCCATTCCCGGGATCGCGCGCATCCGCTTCACCTCGCCGCATCCCCGCGGATTCAAGCAGGACCTCGTCGAGGCCTACGGCCGCCTGCCCAAGCTCTGCCCCTACGTGCACCTGCCGCTGCAGTCGGGCAGCGACCGCATCCTCCGGGCGATGAACCGGCCGTACACCCGCGAGCGCTACCGCGAGATCGTGGACGCCCTGCGCACCGTGGTGCCGGACATGTATTTCTCGACCGACGTGATCGTGGGTTTTCCCGGTGAGACGGAGGAGGACTTCGCCCAGACGCGCGAGCTGTTCGAGGCCTGCAACTACGACATGGCCTACGTCTTCAAATATTCCATCCGCACCGGCACGCCCGCGGCGGACATGGGCGACCAGGTGCCCGAGGAGACCAAGGAGGCGCGCAACCAGACCCTGCTCAACCTGCTCAAGGCCAACTCCGAGCGCCGCAACGCCCTGTTGCTCGGCACCGTCGAGGAGGTGCTCGTGGACGGACCGGACCAGACCGGCAAAAAATTCACCGGCCGCACGCGCGGCAATAGGGTGTGCGTCTTTGACGCCCATCCGCGGCTGATCGGCAGCCTCGTGCCGCTGCGGATCGAACGCGTGTCGGTGAGCACGCTGTATGGGTCGCTGGTGGTGAAGGATTGATCTTACTCCTACTCGTTCTCGTTCTCTTTCTCGATGTCTTCATGACTCCCGCCTTCGACCACGAAAAACTCCGTGTTTACCATGAAACCCTGCGTTTTGTGGCTTGGGTTGGATCCATCATCGAGCAATTGCCCGCCAAAGTCGCCGCGAGAGATCAACTGGATCGCGCTTCCACCAGTATCCTTCTAAACCTCGCCGAGGGTAACGGTAAGCGCTCCCAAATTGATCGCTGCCGCTTTTTGGATATCTCGCGTGGCTCGGCCTTGGAAAGTGCCGCCTGTCTTGACGTGCTGGTTGCTCGGAAACTGCTGACGGTGGAAACGGTCCTGCCCGGAAAAACCATGCTGCATGGTATTGTTTTGATGATTGCCGGCCTGATTGGGCATTTCGCGCCGACGGTGCGCGAGGAACAGGCTCGCTACGGGGTCGAGAACGAGAACGATTAAGAGAACGAGAACGTATTTTTAAGATGTCCCTCACCGTCGCCACCCTCCTCCCCGGACTGTTCCTGCTGGTGCTCGGCGCGGCCCTGGCCTCCGGTCATTCCACGGTGAGCGCGGCGCTCAAATCGCTGCCGCGCTCGTCCTCCGCCACGGTGGTCTTCTTCGGCTCCGGCGCGCTGTGGTTTCTGTTCCAGGTCTGGCATCTGTCACCCGCCGACTTTGGCGAGTACCGCACGCTGCTCACCATCGGTTTCGCCGCCATTGCGCTGCTGGCGTTCAAGTATGTGCCGGACTTCCTCGCGGTGCGGGGGCTCGCCGTCCTGATGCTGCTCGGGGCCATGCCGCTGCTCGACGCCGCGTACATGGAATACGACCACCCGCAGCGCCTGTTCATGGTTTCGGCGGTCTACGTCGGGATCGCGCTGGCGATCTACCTCGGCGCCTCGCCCTTCCGCCTGCGGGACTTCTTCGAATGGCTGTTCCAGCGGCCCATGCGGGGTCGCATACTGGGCGGCGTGCTGGCGGGTTACGGCGTGCTGCTGGCCGTGGTCGCGTTCACCTATTGAGCCCCGTCATGCCGGAAAATCCCTCCTCGTTGTTCATCGTCCTCGCCGGGCCGGCCGGCTCGGGCAAGAGCACGCTCTGCGACCGGATGGTGGCCGAGGATCCCTCCTTCTCCCGTGTGGTCACGACCACCACCCGGCCGCCGCGGCCGGGCGAGGTCCACGGCGTGCACTACCACTTCTTCAGTCCCGACGAATTCGAGCGCCGCGTGGCCGCCGGGGAATTTCTCGAATGGGCGCAGGTCCACGGCAAGGACCGCGGCCGGCAGTACGGCACGCTCGCGGCGTCGGTCCTCGATCCCATCAAGGCCGGCCGCAACCTGATCATGAGCGTCGACGTCCAGGGCGTGGAAAGCTTCCGCCGGGCCGCGCAGACCAATCCGCTGCTCGCGCGCCACATGGCCACCGTGTTCATCGTGGTGGATCACGAGCGGCTCGTGGCCCGCATGCGCGAGCGGGCGCAGGACAACGAGGCGGAAATCGCCGGCCGCATGAAGACGGCCGAACGGGAGCTCCGCGAGGCGCACAAATTCGACTATCGGATCCAAAGCCGCACCCGCGACGAGGATTTCGCCGCGCTGCAGGCCATCATCGCGCAGGTCCGGGCGAAGCGGGGGTAAGGCCCGATAAATTGAGGGTCGGTCAGATGTAGGGCTGGACCTTGGTCCAGCCTGTTTGGGCTGAGGTCGCATGAAGCCAGTCGAGGCCAATGATTGTGAATGTAGGGCGGGGATTCCGATCCCCGCCTCGCACACCATGACGCTGACGAAGGCGGGGTTCGGAGACCCCGCCCTACAACCCCTCCTCCGTCACGTAATGGCACCCCTTGCTCACCGGGTTGAGTCCCGCCGCGTGCACGACGAGCAGCGCCGTCTGCACGGCGTTGCGCAGTTCGATGAGTTCGCGGGTGGGATGGCAGTCGCGGTAGAAGGCCTGGATGTCCTCGCGCAGCTGCAGCAGAATGCGCCGGGCGCGCGCCAGCCGGCGCGGTGAGCGCACGATGCCGGCATAATTCCACATGGTCTGCTGGATCTGCGACAGATCCTGCCGGATAAGCAGCGGATCGGGCTTCAGGGCCGGACTCTGCCAGGTCCGCGGCTCGGGCTGGCGGAAAGCACCGGCCCCGCGCAGCTCGACCAAGTCCGCCCGGGCGGTCGCCCGCGCGGAGACGAGGCATTCGAGCAGGGAGGTGCTCGCCAGCCGGTTGGCCCCGTGCAGGCCGGTGCCGGCGGTCTCACCGATGGCGTTGAGATGCCGCACGTTGGTCCGGCCCTGGAGATCGGTGTGCACGCCGCCGCAGGAAAAATGCGCCGCGGGCACGACCGGCAGCAATTCGCGCGTGATGTCCACGCCCTGCGCCAGGCAGCTTGCGTAAATGTATGGAAAGCGCTCGCGGATGAACTCCGGCTTCAATGCGCCGAGATCGAGATAAACGCACGGCTCCCCGGTCTCCGTGAGGTGCAGCTTGATGGACCGGGCCACCACATCGCGCGGCGCCAGCGAACCAAGCGGATGCAGCTTGTCCATGAAGCGGCGCCGCTGCGCATCCACCAGCACGGCACCCTCGCCGCGGAGGGCCTCGGTGATGAGAAAGGGTTGCGCCCCCTTCTGGTAGAAAACGGTCGGGTGAAACTGGACGTACTCGAGGTCGATCAGCCGGGCGCCCACGCGATAGGCCATCGCCACACCGTGACCAACGCTGCCGGGCTGGTTGGTCGTGTGCAGGAAAATCCCGCCCAGGCCGCCGGTCGCGAGAATGGTTTTCTTCGCCAGGATGGCCGTGACCTCGCCGGTCGCCGGATCGAGGGCATAGCAGCCGAAGCAGGTCAGCGGTTCGAAGCGGTCGCGCGGGTCGTCGGTGTTGTGCGACAATGTGAGCAGGTCGACCGCGGTCCAGCCGGCCCGGCGCGTGATGCCGGGTGTGGCGTCCACCAACGCCGCGATGGCCGCGAGAATGGAATGCCCGGTGGTGTCCTTGGTGTGGATGATGCGGCGCTGGCTGTGTCCGCCCTCGCGGGTGAGATGCAGGGCGCCATCCGCCTGGCGGTCGAAGCCCACGCCCAGTTCGTCAATGAGCAGTTCGCGCACCGCCTCCGGACCCTCGTGCACCAGCTGGTCGATGGCCGCGGGATTGGCGACGCCGTCGCCCGCCGTCATGATGTCGGCCGCGAGCTTCGCCGGATCGGGCGAGACGTCGTAGATGATCCCCCCCTGCGCCCGGTCGCTGTTGGCCTCGAGCGGTTGGCCGAGGGACAGCAACTCGACGCGGAATCCGGCCCGCGCCGCGTGCAACGCGTAGGCCGAGCCGGCAAGGCCGGCGCCGATCACGAGAGAGTCGGTGCGAATGAGATTCATGGAAAATGGACCAGGCATAAACAGATGTAGTTAACCACAAAGAACACAAAGGTCGGATCCTGAACATGAAGCTCACCCGCGCGCCTATAGGCGCCTCGGACGCCGCATTCGCGCCCTGATCTTTGTGTTCTTTGTGGTTAAATCGATTTGTCCCTTTAGATCGAGGCTGAGGTCGGCGGCGGCGACGGAGTGGGTGAGGGCGCCGACGCTGATGAAGTCCACGCCGGGGAGGGCAAACTTGCGGAGGGTTTTGAACGTCACGCCGCCGGACACCTCGACCTTGCTCTTCCCGCCGATGATGGCCACGGCCGCGCGGATGCGTGCGGGGCTCATGTTGTCGAGCAGGATGATGTCGGCCCCGGAGGCCACGGCTTCCCTGACCTCGGGCAGGGTCCTGGCTTCCACCTCGACCTTGATGCCCCGCCGCGCGGCCGCGCGGCAAAGCTGCACGGCGCGGGTGAGCGAACCCGCGGCGGCGATATGGTTGTCCTTGATCAGGAACATCGCGGCCAGCGACACGCGGTGGTTGCCGCCGCCGCCCGTGCGCACCGCGTATTTTTCCAGTTCGCGCCAGCCGGGCGTGGTCTTGCGGGTGTCGATCACGCGCACCCCCGTGCCCGCCACCGCCGCAGCGTAGCGGGCGGCCTGCGTGGCGATGCCGGAAAGCCGCTGGAGAAAATTGAGGGCCGTGCGCTCGGCCGCGAGCAGGGCGCCGGTCGGTCCCTCGATGCGCATGACCACCGCACCGCGCTTCACGCGATCACCGTCGCGGGCGAGCCGCCGGACGCGGAGGGAAGGGCTCATCCGGCGAAACACCTCCGCGGCGACATCGAGCCCGCAGACCACGAGGTCCTGCTTGGCATCGATGACCGCCCGGCTGCGCTGCCGCGCCGGAAAGATGGCGCGGCTGGTGATGTCGTCCCGCGCGGCGTCCTCCGCAAGGGCAAGGTCGATGAGGTGCTTGGTGCGGGCGGTGAGCATGGGGTGATTGTAACGCATTGTATTACATGGCGGCCGGGTCAGTCCCGGGGGGCCAGCTCGAACATGCGTTCGATGCTGCGGGCGGCGCGGCGGCGGAGATGCTCGTCGAGCGTGACGATCTGGTCGGGGCGCGGGGCCAGGAGCGCATCGCGGACTTTTTCCAGCGAGTTGAGCTTCATGTAGGGACACAGGCGGCACCCGCCGATGAAATGCTTCTCCGGGGCCTCGACCTGCAGGCGGCCGACCAGTCCACACTCGGTGAGCATGAGGAAATACGGCGCCACCGTGCCCTTCACATACTTCATCATCGCACCGGTGCTGCCGACGAAATCGGCGGCGGCGGCCACCTCGGGGGTGCATTCGGGGTGGGCCACGACCTTGAGGCCGGGAAAACGGGCCCGGGCCTCGGTGACGGAGGCGGCATCGAACACATCATGCACGATGCAGGTGCCGTCCGAGGTGATGAGCTCCTTGTCCACCCCGCGTCGCTTCAGTTCGTCGCGGATGTTCTGACCCATGAGCCGGTCGGGCACGAAGAGGATGCGGCGCTCCGGGAGCTGGGCGATGATGTCGTAAACGTTGCCCGAGGTGACGCAGACGTCGGATTCGGCCTTCACGTCGGCCGTGGAGTTGATGTAGCAGACGACGGCGGCATCGGGGTAGGCGGCCTTGAGCTGGCGCAACTGGTCGCCGGTGAGCGAGTCGGCAAGGGAACAGCCGGAGCCGCGGTCGGGTACGACCACGGTGGCATCGGGTGACAGGATCTTGGCCGTCTCGGCCATGAAGACGACCCCGGCGAAGACGATCATCTTCGCCCTGGACTCGCGCGCCTTGAGACTGAGGAAGTACGAGTCGCCCTTGAAGTCGCCCACGCCATAGATGATCTCCGGCTCGACGTAGGAGTGCGTGAGGATGACGGCGTCCTTTTCCTTTTTCAGCCGGTTGATCTCCAGCGTGAGCGGCGCGATCCGCCGGCATCCGGCGAGGTCCCAGGTCCGGCCGGGTTCGCAATCCACATTCAGGAGCGCGCGAAACAGGCGCTCTGCCTCGGCTTCGAGTGCAAGAGATGCAGGCGGAACAGCAGACGTGGCTGACATGGAGGAGGGCAACGTAACCCATACGATCGCGGCGTCAAAGGCCGGCTGCGTCCTAAGGGCAGCCGGTGCAGAAGGAAATTCCGATATCTGCCATCGAAAGTGTGATGATCTCTCGCGGAGCCGCGGCGGTCGCGGAGATCAAACCGACCTCTCCGCGCACTCCGCGGCTCCGCGAGAGGCATGGTTCGGTGGGTTTAGCAGGCAGAGATCGGCAGCCCCGCCCTGCATCAACCGAGGTGTTTCACGAAGAAATTCGCGGTGAGGCGGATCACCTTCCGCCGGTCGCTGGCACGGGAAAACACATGGTCGGCCCCGGGGACAACAACATGCCGCTTGGGCGGCAGCGCGGTGCGCATGTTCTTTTCGAACCCCTTGCGAAAACCCGGAAGGTCACGGTCGCCCTGAATCTGGAGTTTGGGGCACGGGATGGTCGCGTAGGCTGACGGTATGTCCACGACGGGGCGGTCGGTGAAGAAACGCGGACTGACCCGGCTGCAATTCTGCGGGTCGAGCAACTCATCGTTTGGGCGCCGCCGCCAGAATTTGAAACTGGGGACGCTGGACCAGGTGCAGAGCGCCCCAATTTGTCCCACCGGCCGGCCGGCGACCGCGCAAATGGACACGCCTCCGCCGAGGCTGAGGCCGAGCACGCCGATCTGGCGGTAGCCGTGGTGGCGGGCCCAGTTGATGACCGCATGCAGGTCGGCGATCTCGGTGCAGGGTGTCATGGCCGTGAACTCGCCGGAGCTGTCACCGCTGCCCATAAAGTCGAAGCGCAGGACGTCGAGCCCGCGAGCTGCGAGCGCCCGGGCGGTCATGACAAAGAGCCGGCCGGTCTCGGACTTCAGGCCGGTGAATCCATGGGCAAGGATTACGAGCCGGCGATGGCGCGAGCCCGTGCGATGCAGCACGGCGGCAAGTCGATGCGGTCCACGGCGGATGAGGAAGGGCAGTTCAGTCATGGAGGAAAGCGCCCATAGGAGTAAGTGATACGGGGGAGGCGAGGAAGCCGGGATTAGGCCACATCTTCAAAATCAGACCCCGGAAGGAGACGGTTCTCATGCCAGTTGCCTAAAACTTTTGGCCTTTCGGTGGCTAAGAATGTAAGCGCGTGGAGTTTTGACGCACGCCGCGTGCAATCCCCTCGCTCACGCTCGTAGCTGCGATTGGAGCCCTTGCACCCACTCCGCAGGTCAGCGCACTAGCGTGGACCCGAGTCTCCCAACCGCGTCCGTTACTCAGCCCCCTCGCGAAGCGCGTCCGATGGCTACTTGCTCTGCTTGGAGGCGTAGCTGCCCTTGCTGGGGAAGAAGTTGGCCAGCTTCTCGACCACCGGCGTGGCCCAGGCGGGTTCGTTGCGTTCGTAGATCCAGTTGAACCCCATGACCGTGACCACCACGAAAAACACGGCCCCGAGGACGGCCTTGTTCATGCCGGCGATCTTCTTGAGCACGAGCACCCCGACAATGAAGCCCGCGATGACAAGCGCGGCTTTCAGCCAGAACTGCGCGGGCAGTCGCTGAATCTTTTCCATGGTGGTCGCGGCAACTAACAACAGCATGCCTTCCACATAACGGTCCGTCTGCGTGAGACGAGTCGAAACCTGCCACCGGGGCGGTTTGGCGGTTTTTTGACCGGCCGTGGGCCGGCGGTTCTTCAGCCCGCCGCCCAATCCGCCATCCGGTGGACGGCCTCGAGGGTCTCGGGACAGTACCGCCGGAGAAAGTCCCCGTCGTCGGCCTCACCGGACTCAACGGCGGCGAGCGCGGCGGCCCCGTTGAAATTCACATACGACAGCCGCAGCGTCAGTTCGGCAGCCGGCCGGCCGAAGGCCGCTCCGGGCAGGGTGGCCACGCCGGTGTCCTCCAATAATTTTTCCGTGAGCGCCGCGGAACCGTTGATGCCCCGGGCCGCCAGTTTCTCCTGATGCGGGGAAAAATCGGGAAAAAGATAGAAGGCTCCGTCCAGGGGTGGCAGCCGGCAGCCGGCGTCCACCAGAATCTTCCGGCATTCCCGGCCGAGGAGCCCCAGGACCTTTCGGGAGGCTGACACATACCGGTCAATTTCCGGTCCGCCCTGAAAGGCGCGGATGGCGGCATACTGGATCGGTGTGCTGACCGAAGTGAACGTCTCGGTGCCGATCACCGCCACGGCCGCACAGAGCCATTCGAGCTCCTCCGGAAAGGAAAAGAGCCCCAGGCGCCAGCCCCCGGCGCCGCACCACTTGCTGAGTCCGGTGGAGACAATCGTCCCCTCCGGATAGTGGTGAGAGATGCTGGCCGTGCGGCCGGAATGATCGAGGTCGGCATAGAATCTCATCCGACACCACGAGCACCTGGTGGCGGCGGGCCACTTCGGCCAGCGCCGCGAGTTCCTCCTCGCGGTAGCTCACGCCGGTCGGATTGCCGGGATAGTTGAGGATCAGCAGCCGGGGCACACCCGGCATGCTCTGGCAGTGCGCGTCGAGGGTTTCGGGCCGGAGTTTCCAGTCCTGGGTAAACTCGGTCGGCAGCCATTTGACCCGCCGGCCGATGATGCGGGCCTGCGGCGCATAGGAAACCCAGGACGGGCTGGGCACGAGGAGTTCACCGGCGTAGGCCAGCTGGGTGAGAAAGATCAGCTCCTTCGAGCCCGGCCCCACCAGGACCTGCCGGCGCTGCCGTTCGATGCCGTGCCGCCGGTGGAGAAATTCGGTCACCGTCTCCCGCAGCGGCCGCAGTCCGCGCACGTGCAGGTAATCCTTCTCCGCCGCCGCCTGCCGCAGCGCCTCGACCACCACCGGCGGGACCGGGAAGGGGGACTGGCCGAGCCCGAGCTTGTAGATCCGGCGACCCTGGGCGATCAGTTCGTTGCTGCGCTCATTGATGGCGAGGGTGGCCGACGGCGTGAGCCCGAGCAGATTCGGATTCAGGTGCGGCGCGGAAAGCGGCGACGGCTGCATGGCTCACTCCCATTCCACGTGACCGAAGACCGTCACGGGCTTGCGCGGCGCGATGCGGTGGCCGTAGGCGGGCTCGCGCAGGTCGCGCTTCATCTTTTTCAGGGCGCCTTCGAAGAAAAACTCCTTCGCGCCAAACGCCGGCCGCAGCTGGTCGAGCCAGGTGGCGTGCTCGTCAAAGCGGGCATGGAACGGCCGGCGGACCCAGTCGGGTTCGCGGGCCTGCACGAAGCGAAGGCTGAACACCTTCTCGCCGGCAATCTCGGCGATGCCGTCCACGATGACCTTGCCGGGGGTGGCCGACATTGACGGTCCGCGCACCGTGCGCTCCAGACCGGACACGCGCCGATAGGCCTTCTGGAAAATCTCGTAGCAACGGGCCAGCGGCACCTCGAAATAGCCCTTCGGCCCCGTGTCGCGCTCGACGAACATGTAATACGGCACCGCGCCGAGCCGGACCTCGGTGCGCCACAACTCGGCCCAGGCGTCGGCGTCGTCATTCACGTGCCGGATGAGCGGCGCCTGGCAGCGGATGATCGCGCCGGTCCGCTGGATGCGGCGGATGGCGGCCTGCGCCACCGGGGTGGAGAGTTCCACCGGGTGCGAGTAGTGCGACATGATCGCGAGGTGGCGGCCGCTGTCCTTCACCTGCTCAAAGAGCCGCAGGAGGTCGTCGGCATCGGGATCGGTCACGAAACGGTAGGGCCAGTAGGCGGTGGCCTTGGTGCCGATGCGGATCGTGGTGATGTGTTCCAGGGACGGATCGAGCAGCGGCTCGATGAAGCGGCGCAGCACCGCGGTGCGCATGATCATGGGATCGCCGCCGGTGAAGAGCACGTTGCTCACCTCCTTGTGTTCCCGGAGGTAGCCGACCAGGGACTCGGCCTGGCGGGCGGCGAACTTGAGGTCGTCAATGCCCACGAACTGGGGCCAGCGAAAACAGTAGGTGCAGTAGGCATGGCAGGTCTGGCCGGGCGCGGGGAAGAACAGCACCGTGTCGCGGTACTTGTGCTGCATGCCGGGGAGCGCCTGGCCGTCGAGCCGGGGCACGTTGAGTTCCATTTGTCCGGCCGGATGCGGATTGAGCCGGTTCTGGATGTCGCGGGCGACCGTCCCCACCTTGTCGGGGGCCACGCCCTTGGCCAGCAGCTGGCGGAGTTGCCGCAGGTCCGGTGCCTCCAGCATGCCCGGTTGCGGAAAGGTCAGCTGAAAGATCGGATCATCCGGGATGTTGTCCCAGCGGATCAGGTTATCGATGACGTAGTTGTTGACGCGGAACGGCAGCACCGTGGCCACGGCCTGCATGCTGAGGCGCACGTCGGGGGCGAGCCGTTGCAGCTGGGGGATCGCCGCGAGGTCGTTGCGGGTGAAAACCCGGTACTTCAGGGGCTTGATTTTGGCGGAGGCAACCATGGCTGGACCTTTCTTTTGATTTTGGACGCCCCGCCGGAACGGAGTGCCGTGATGGTTGGCGGTCGCACACTGAACAGCCCACGACCGCGTGGAAAACGGGAAGCCCGGATCGCCGCAGTGGGTGGTTCCGGATCCCGGTGAAACGCCGCAAGGACGGCGAAGGGAGAAGTAGAAATATCCGCGCGGACTACGCCGCGGCAAGCCTCATGGCCGGAAAATGGGAAAAAAGTTCTGGCCACATTTTTTGTTCACTTGTTGGGCCGGACTCGACTGGGGCGCTTTGCGGATGCCGCGTTTTCTGGCGTCACCAAGGTGACGCCCTACATCTATCACCTGTAGGGCCGGACCTTGGTCCGCGCCTCGAAGAACCTTGGAGCAACGTTGCGCGAACAGGCGTCACCGAGGTGACGCCCTACAGGATCGGAGCGATGGCGTGGACTCCCGGTAGGGCAGGTCTTTGACCTGCCTTTCAGTGCTTAACTGCGGATGTGGCGTCCGAAGGCAGGTCGGAGACCTGCCCTACTTGGTCACACGTACCGTGCGGCGCGGCCGAGGTAGTTCAGCATCCAGATTTCCTTCCAGACGCGATAGCGGCCGGCCTGGGAGATCTTGCCGAATTCCTCGCGCTCGGCGGGCGGATTCAGGAAGCCGAGGCGGGTGTTGAGCTGGTCGAGCTCGTGCTGCTGCGCGTTGAGATCGGTCAGCGGATCCACGGCAAAAGCCGCCGGTTCCTCGCGCGCGAGGCGGGCCTGATGGCGGGCCAGCATGCGCGGCAGCGAGCGGCGCAGCGGCAGGCGCTCGACGAACCAGTGCTCGGGATAAAACCCGGCGAACGGAATGTAGAAATTGTCCGTCACAAAACGGCTGCCGTCCGCGGTCAGGGATATCAGCGAATAGCACACCCCGATGGCGCCGCCCGCCTGCGGGAGAAACGTGATGTGGATGCGGACCTTGGCCGCGGCATCCTGATAGACCGCCACCCGCAGGTGAATGCCGCCGCCGACCTCGGCCCGCAGGGCCTGCACGGGCTTGAAGCCCTGCGCCCGCAGCCATTCGCGGATCCGCAGCAGCCGCGGCTGCACGGGCCACTCCTCGCCGCCCGGCGAGGGGACGTAGCGCGGAAACAGCGGCAGCGGGCTGACGCTCAGGGCCTGGATGCCGAGCCAGTTGTAGAGCGTGTCGCCCATGAACCACAGCAGCAGGAAAACGATCACCAGCGTCCAGTAGGGCCGGTCGATGAACTGGAAATCCACGCACACGTGCGCGGCGCCGAACGCGAAGATGAACCAGCGCAGCCAGCGCTCGAAGATCGCCAGCACCGGCGAGCCGAGCCGCAGGTTGACCTGCGCCAGCGCCAGGGAGGCGGCAATGGCGGCGAGCAGGATGTAGGCGGGTTCCATGGCGAAAGACGGCGAGATTGGCGGACCGGTCGGCGGCAGGCGATCCTGCGCGCGACTGAAAAAAGACCTCGGAAAAAATCAGCTCAGCCGCACGGGCATGATGACGCAGATGAAGCTCTCCAGGGTTTTGAAAACGCCGGGGCTCACTTCATCCTTCACCTCGAAAAAGACCTCGTCCTTCGTGAGGGCGCGCAGCGGATCCATCACAAAGCCGGGATTGAAGGCCACCTGCAGCTCGGGACCGCTGTAACCGATGGCCATGGACTCGTGCGCCTCGCCGAAGTCGGGACTCTGCGCCGTGATCTCAAGCAGGTTGCTCGAAAGCTTGATCTTGACCGAGTTGGATTTCTCCGAGCAGACCAGCGCGGCGCGGTGCACGCACTGCAGGAAAAGCTCGCGCTCCAGCTTGATGCGCTGGTGGGTTTCCTTGGGAATAACCTGTTGGTAATTCGGATAATTCCCTTCCACCACCTTGGAATAGAGGTAGACGCTGTCCACCAGGCCGCTGCTTTCCTTGTCCGTCGCGATCTGGAACGCGGCGCGGCGGTCGTTGAAGTTGATCTTCACCTTCTCGCCCTTGTCGAGCAGCCGCAGGAGTTCGCCGACGGTGCGGGCGGGCAGAATGATGGCGCCGGCACTGCTGGCGGGCACTTCCATCTCCTTCGAGACCAGGGCCAGCCGGCGGCCGTCGGTCGCGACAAGGGAGAGCTTGCCGTCCTTGAAGTTGAAATAGACGCCGTTGAGGATGTAGCGGGTCTCGTCCGTGGACTGGGCGTAGGCCACGCTCTTGAGCATGGTGGCGAGCTCGGCCTGTTCCAGCGAGTAGGCCTTCTCGTCGCCGAACTCGGGCAGGGGCGGAAACTCCTCCTTGCCGATGCCCATGATGCGGAAATTGGAACCGCCGGACGCCAGTTTCACCTGGTGGTTGGGCGAGGCATCCACCGTCACATCAACGCTGGGCAGTTCGCGCACGATCGTGGCGAGACGCTTCACCGGCAGGGTGACCGAGCCGGTTTCCTTCACCTCGGCCTTGATCTTGCAGCGGATGCCGAGATCGAGATTCGTCGTGGTGAGGGAAATCTGGTCCTTCTCCGCTTCGATGAGCACATTGCTCAGGATGGGCATGGTGGCTTTGGAGCCGACCACGTTGAGCACCTGGGCGAGGCCGTTGGCGAAATGATCGCGATTGATTTTGAATTTCATGGATGCGGGGCGAAGGGTTCCTGCGAGAAACTAACAAAGTCCAAAAGAATACAGGTTCAATAAGTAATTATATCCGTATTCATATATGCGGGCAACAAGACCAGTAACCCGGCGGTTCCAGTCGTAAAACGGGTCGAATGGGACCGTGAAGAACTTGCCGGAATGGGCCAATAACCACGGGGTTGTTCGCAACGGCAAAGTTATCGGTCGGTTACCCTGAGATTCCTCACAAGGAATGAGGTGCGGCCTTTATCCGGTGCCGGCGGCGCAAATGCCGGATGATGCCGAAGAAGATGTAGCCCAGGGTGGCGCAGAGGAGGGCGATCTCCTTGAACAGAACCACCGCGGCGATGAAGACCATCAGGGCGACGAAAGGCATCAGATGCGTCTTGGTCTGCATATCGACATGCTTGCCGCTGGGATAACGGATCGTGCTCACCATCAAAATGGCGATAAGGCCCATGAGTGGCGGTAAGGCGAGGGCCCAGCGTTGCAAAGATTTGTCGTTTTCCGCGAGGTGGAGGAGAAACAGCACCAGGGCGGCGACCGTGGCGGCGGCGGCCGGCACGGGCAGGCCCACGAAGTCCTTGTTGCTGTCGTGCTTGTCGCGGTGGAGCAGGGGGTTGGTGATGACGTTGAAGCGGGCGAGGCGGATGGCCGCACAGAGCAGATAGACGAAGCCGAGGAACCAGCCGATGTTGCGGAAGGCCTCATAACCCTGGGTGGGCGAGAGGATGAGGAAGAACATCATCAGCGCCGGGGCGATGCCGAAGGAGATCACGTCGGCCAGCGAGTCGAACTCCGCGCCGAAGAGCGATTCGCGGCCTCCCATGCGGGCCAGGCGGCCGTCCAGGGTGTCGAAGGCCGCGGCACCCAGAATGAACCAGACGGCCGAGCGGTAGTGCTCCGCCGGGGTGTGACCCAGGTACCCGCCGCCGGTGGTCTCCGCCAGGCGCGCCTGGATGCAGTGAATGACCGCCACGAAGCCGCAAAACAGGTTCCCCGCCGTCATCAGGTTGGGCAGGAAGTAGATCCGGCTGGCCTGGGAGACGTGGTAGGGGTTCTGCGGATCGTCGGGTCCGCTCTTCGGGTTGAGTTCGTCCATGGCCGTTACTTCTTGGTGAGGCTCTCCAGGTATTTCCAAAACTTCGAGTGCTGCTCGACCAGTTGCTGCTCGGACACCGGCAGTTTCATGCGGTAGAGCCAGTCCTCGAGCGAGTTTTTGTGCAGGATGTAGAGCGTGTGCAGCGTGTCGCCCGTAACCGTGAAGTAAAAGCGGTGGTCGCCCGAACGCAGCCGGTAGATCTCGCGGCCGGCGCGGTGGAAGCGGCCCAGCGGCTCGCGCGGGTTGGCCAGGTCGGCGGGTTTGAGGTTGCTGATCGGGTCGATCAGGCCGAGCTGAGCCATGGTATCGAGCTGCTTGAGCTCGTGCAGGCTTTGTTCGGAGAAAGTGACTTGGAACATGGGCGGGATGGATATCAGGACGCGGTGTAACCCCCACTGCAAGCCGGCGTCATAGCCGTGGTAGACAGCAACCATTCAATCCTTGAACCCATGAACCAGCCTCAATTAACCCCCCTGCTCCTGTCGGCAACGCTATTCCTTGCCGCCACGGCCGCCGGCGCGGCCGAAACCGCCGCCGCGACCCCCGCTCCCGAGCCCGCCTATGGTCCGCGCCACGCCGAAATGCTCAAGCGTTTCGACCGGAACAATGACGGCAAAATCGACGAAACCGAACGCGCCGCCGCCCGCGAGGCCCGGCAGGAAATGCGCCGCGATGGCAATCGCGCCTGGCGCGGACCCGAGGACCGCCAAAAGGGACCGCGGCCCGGCCCCAAGGGCATGCAGGATCCGGCCTTCCGGCGCGGCTACCTGCTCGGCAAGTTTGACGTGAACCAGGACGGCAAGCTCGACGACACGGAAAAGGCCGCCGTCCGCGAGGCCGCCGACCAGCGCGCGCGGGCCGGGGTGGAAAAGAATCTGCAGCGGCTGCGTGCGATCGACGCCGACAACGACGGCAAGATCAATGACGCCGAGTGGGCCGCCGCCCGCGAGAAATTCAAAAAAGACCATCCGGGTCGCAACATGGATGGTCCGCCCCCGCCGCCCCCAGGCGGACCGGCCGGGCAAGATGATGACGACGGGGAAGACGCGGCAGAAGCAGCGTCCTGAAACACCATAAGTTGTCCTGGTTGAAAGTAGGGCGGGTCTCTGACCCGCCCTTTTTGCGTCCGCAGCAGGATCAGTTGTAACAAGGGCGGGGTCTCCTCCTTCGCCGGGCCTACGGAGGACAGGTCCGAACCCCGCCATTTAGATTCCCACGCTGAATTCCATCGTTCTCTTTCTCGTAATCGTTCTCGTTCTCGACGCGCACTTTCCGAGACGAGAACGAGAAAGATTACGAGAACGAGAAAGATTGGATTACAGCCGGAGAAAGGAAGGCGGGGTTCGGAAACCCCGCCCTACACATCACATTCCCATCGCCCCACGATGACCCTCTTTCATGTTTCCAATGGCCGCGCGCGCGCCACACTCCGCGCATGCCAGTCACCATTGCCGATATCCGTGCCGCCCGCCGTCGCATTGCCGGCGGGGTCATCGTCACTCCCTGCGCCGAGTCCATCCCTCTCTCCGAGGCCACCGGCGCGCGGATCTTCTGCAAACTGGACAACTTCCAGCGCACGGGCTCGTTCAAGGAACGCGGTGCGCGCAATGCCCTCCTGAAACTTTCTCCCGCGGCCCGGCGCCGTGGCGTGGTCGCCGCCAGCGCGGGCAACCACGCCCTGGGTCTCGCCTATCACGGCAAGCTGCTGGGCATCCCCGTGACGGTGGTCATGCCCGACTATGCCCCGCTCATCAAGATCACCACCAGCCAGCGGCTCGGCGCCAGCGTCATCATGGGCGGCAAGGATTTCGTGGAGGCGCGCGCCCGGGCCGATGCCTTTGCCGTCGAGCATGGGAGCACCTACATCCACGGTTTCGATGCGCCCGACATCATCGCCGGCCAGGGGACCATGGGATTGGAAATCCTTGAGCAGGTGCGCGACGCCGACGCCATCGTGTGTCCGATCGGCGGGGGCGGCCTGATCGCCGGGCTTTCGCTCGCGGTGAAATCACTCCGGCCCAAAGTCCGCATCATCGGCGTGGAAAGCGCCGCGACGGGCAATTTCGCCGCCGCCCTGCGTGCCGGCCGGCCGGTGCTGCGTCCGCGCCGGCCCACGCTGGCCGACGGTCTTGCCACGCTGACCGTGGGGACCAACGCCTTTGCGCTTGCGCGCCGGCATGTGGACCAGGTGGTCAGTGTCAGCGAGGACGACATTGCGCTCGCGATCCTGCGCATGGTCGAGCTGGAGAAAACCGTCGTCGAGGGCGCCGCCGCCACACCCCTCGCGGCGATGATGGCCGGAAAGCTGCCGAAATTGCGTGGCAAGAAGGTCGTGCTCGTGGTCTGCGGCGGCAACATCGACCCCGCGATTTTGAGCCGGGTCATCGAGAAGGGCCTCGTGCATGACGGCCGCCTCACGCCGCTTCACCGCCGTCATCAGCGACCGGCCGGGCGGACTCGCGAAACTGGCCGGCGTCATCGCCGCCAGTGGCGCGAGTATCAAGGACATCACGCACGACCGCGCCTTCAGCGGACCCGATGTGTCGGCGGTCCATGCCGTCTGCACCGTGGAGACCCGCGACCGCGCCCACGTCCGCGAGCTGCACCGCGCATTGCGCAAAAATGATTTTCCGCTGCTGGTGAACCAGTGAGCGCCGGGCGGTTCGCCAGTAGGGCAGGTCTTTGACCTGCCCAGAGCGCGCGCAACAGCTGATTTTGAGCCAGCGGGGGAAGATTCATTAGCACAACATGAGACAGGAAGAAGGCGTAGCCACCCACCCGAGATCACGGATTCGCCGCGCTCAGAATACACCGGAACCCCGCCTGCTGCCATTTTCTCCGGACTCCGCTTTCCGCCGCGCTCCTCCTCTCCGGCTGCCGCAGCCTGCCCGAGCGCAGCCCGGCGGAACGACGAGGCGAGGAATTCGTGGCCGCCGGGCGTTTCTTCCCGGCGGGCACGCGTATCGTCACCTGGCTGGATGCCGGCGGCTATGACGCCTACGCCCGGAAACCCGGCGCACCCCAAAACCATGAAGCGCGGCAAGTACTCCAAGAGGCGAAGGCGCGACGAAAGGAACTGCCGCAGCTGCAAAAGCACGTGGATCAACTGGTGCTGCATTACGACAACACCGGGCTCAGCAGCCTGACCTTCGGCATTCTGCAAAAGCGCGGGCTGAGCGCACACTTTCTGGTGGATGTGGACGGCACCATTTACCAGACCCTCGATCTGCGCGAGCGCGCCTGGCACGCCACGACCTCCAACGAGCGCTCCATTGGCGTCGAGATCGCCCACATCGGGGCGTACCCACCCGCCGAAACCAAAACCCTCGCGAAGTGGTATGCCCTTGATTCTGTCGGCCGGGTGCGGCTGCAAATTCCTCCCGGAGTACGGGAGCCGCGTCTCCTGAAATCCGGATTTCGCCGGCCACCCGGAACGCAACGAACCCGTGCACGCAACGATTCAGGACCTCGACCTGGTGCAATACGATTATACGCCGGAGCAATACGCAGCGCTCGCGCGACTCGCCGCAGCGCTGAACCGCGTGTTTCCCAAAATTCAACTCGAGGTTCCACGCGACGCGAAAGGGGCGGTGCCGTCACGCAAGCTGGACGACCAGGACTGCGCCGACTTCACCGGCATCCTCGGCCATTTTCACATCCAGGAAAACAAGGTCGATCCCGGCCCTGCCCTGCAGTGGGAAAAACTAATCAAGGAAGCGCGGGCAATCAGGCAGGCGATGGAATAACGGGTTAACCACAAAGAACACAAAGTTCAATTGGGCGAAGGAAGCATCCGAGGCGCCTATAGGCGCGCGGGCGAGTCACCTCGCAGAATCAACCCTTTGTGTTCTTTGTGGTTAAAACGGTTTGGGATTCACGCCTTCTTTCCGAACGCCGGATCCACTTTGATGAGCGCCGTCATGACGAGGGACGGCAGCGTGGCCAGACACACCCACGCGAAGAAGTTGGCGTAGCCCAATTGCTCCTGGATCCAGCCCGCCGGCATGCCGGGAAGCATCATGCCCAGGGCCATGAAGCCGGTGCAGATCGCGTAGTGCGCCGTCTGGTGCGTTCCGGCCGCGACCATCATCATGTAAACCAGATACGCGGCGAAACCGAGACCGTAGCCGAATTGCTCGATGCAGAGCGCCGTGCCGATGACCAGCCAGCTCTGCGGCTGGAGCCATGCCAGCAACACGTAAACGACATTGGGCGCATTGATCGCGATGGCCATCGGCCAAAGCATTTTTTTCAGGCCGTACCGCGAGATCAGCCATCCGCCCGCGATGCCGCCGATCGTCAGCGCCAGCACCCCCGCCGTGCCGTAAACGAGGCCCACCGCCTGCGTCGTCAGGCCAAGGCCGCCATCGGTGCGCGGGTCGAGCAGGAACGGGGTCACCAGTTTCACCAACTGGGCTTCGGCGAAACGGTAGAACAGCAGGAACCCCAGCATGGACAGCAGGTGGGGCTTGCGAAAGAACTCGCCGAATACCGCGGCATAGCTTTGCCAGGGCGCGGTCGCCGGCGGCGTCGGCCGGTCGCCGGCGGGCCGCGGCAGCACCACCAGGTGATAGAGCGCCAGCACGATGAAGCCGGCGGCGATCAGCCAGAACACCACGGCCCAGGCGCGGGCGGCGTCGCCGAAGCGCGACTGCAGCGTCCCGGCCAGCCAGACCAGCGCGCCCTGACCGGAGATCATGGCCAGGCGATAAAAGGTGCTGCGCACGCCGACAAACGCCGCCTGCTGGTGCGGCGGCAGGGCGAGCAGGTAGAAACCGTCGGCGGCGATGTCGTGCGTCGCCGAGCTGAACGCCAGCAGCCAGAAAACCGCCAGCGTCCACCGGAAAAAATCAGTCCCCGGCACCGTAAGGGCCACCAGCGCCAGCGCCGCTCCGATGATGAACTGCAGGCCGACGATCCAGTGCCGCTTGGTGCCCAGCAGCTCCAGCAGCGGCGACCACAGCGGCTTGATCACCCACGGCAGGTAGAGCCAGCTCGTGTAGAGCGCGATGGCGGTGTTGGAGATCCCGAGGTTCTTGTACATCACCACCGCCACCGTCATGACGACCACGTAGGGAATGCCCTGCCCGAAATAGAGCGTCGGGATCCAGCTCCACGCCCGCAAGGGACTCGAGGTATTCTCCGCCATGTTCGGTCTGCAGGCTGGGTCGCCGAAACCTCCGGTGCAACGATGGAGGAGCAGGGAACCACGAATGCACACGAAGCTTCTTTTTTTGGGGTAGGGCCCGGCCTCCGGACGGGCCGGTTCGCCATCCGCACGCCAAACCGGCCCGCCGGGGACGTCGGGCCCTACCCAATGATTTTTGCATTCATCATTCGTGTCCCTTCGTGTTCATTCGTGGTTAACCCATGACCTCCCCCAAGCCCGTCCGCGGCCGCATCATCATTGATCGCACCAATTCCGAATGGCAGTCGCAGCAGGTGCAGGAGCCCTGCATCCTCCAGAACCCGAAGGATCCGAGCCGGCTCGTCATGATTTATTCGGGCGTGCCCAAGTCCAACCGCGCCATTTGCGCCCTGGGCAAGGCGTGGGCCACGGTGGAGGATCCCATGACCTGGCACCAGGAGGCCGCCAACCCCATCTTCAACCCCGGCCGCAAGGGCTGGGACTCCGGCAGCATCCGGCTCGATACCGTGCTCTACATCCCGGAGGAGGACGCCTACTACATCTATTACTCCGGCACCTCGGCCCAGGTCCAGGATCGCATCGGCCTCGCCATCTGCCCGGCCGGTCCCGACGGCTATGCGTCCATCACCGGGGAGAACATCAAGCGCTGGGGTGATGTGCCGGTCCTCGCACCCGACCCGGCCGCCCCGTACCGTGAGGAATACGCCTCCCAGGCCGCTGTCATGCGCGAGTGGAATGAGGCCACCAAAGCCTGGGACTGGCACATGTACTATTCGTACCGGGACAAGGAACAGACGCTGCCCGGCCTCCGTTATGCCACTTCAACGGATGGCAAGACCTGGACGCGGCATTGGAACGCCGCGGACCCGCGCGGCCGGGGACACATTTTCGATTCCGTGCCCAACGCCTACTACGAGTGGCACCAGATCAGCAAGGTGGGCCGCACCTATGTGCTCAGCATGGAGGTCGGACCCGAGCACGGGAAACAGTGGCGCACGGTGCTCGCCGTGAGCCGGCATCCCGCGCACGGCTGGAAGCAACTCGACGCCGACACGGTGCTGCAGACCAATTGGCCCGGCATCTACAGCGAGAAACCATCTACCATGTGGCCACGCCGGCCTTTTACACGATCGGCGGACGCGGATTTCTCTTCACGCAGGCCTGCGCGCGTCCTGGCAACGACAACTACATCGACGGTAATTGGGAACTCTGGGGCTTCGAGTGCCGGCGCGAGCTGACGCTGCCGGGGGGTGATGTGCTGTTGGTGCCGTGAACCAGGGTTGTAGGGCGGGGTCTCCGAACCCCGCCTTCGATCACTGAAACGCATGCGAGGCGGGGTTCGGAGACCCCCCCTACATCAAAGCAACCGAGCACCCGCTCCCACCCATGACCCACCGCGAACGCTTCCTCGCCACCGTCCTTGGCCAACCGCGCGACCGCGCGCCTTACTGGATTTACTGGTGGGTGTGGGGCGCCACCTGGGAAAGATGGCAGCGCGAGGGTCTGCCGGCGGAGTTCAAGACCTTCGCCGACGTGAAGGCGCACCTGGGCGCGGATGAACCGCCGCGGACCGTGCCGGTGAAGCTCGGGCCGCTGCCCGACCTGAGCGCCAAGGTGGGCGAGGATGCCGAATCCGTGACCTACATCGACAGCTGGGGCATCAGGCGGCGCAATCTCAAGGGTAACGAAGGCATGTCGGAGTTCCTCTCGTGGCCCGTGCAAACCCGCGACGACTGGCGGCGCTACCGCGACGAGCGGCTCAATCCGGCGGACCCGCGCCGGCTGGCCGGCGACTGGCGCGAGAAGGGGAAAGCGTGGATGGCGGCGGGATTGCCCATCCAACTCGGCACGTTTCCCGACACGGGCGTCTTTGGCACCCTGCGCTGGTTGCTGGGCGACGAGGAGTGCCTGCTGGCATTTTGCGCCGAGCCCGACTGGGTGCACGAGATCATGGAACACATGACCACGCTCTGGCTTGAGGTCTTCGGCCAGGTGGTGAAGGAAGTGCGCGTGGACGTGATTCACCTGTGGGAGGATATGTGCGGCAAACAGGGCCCGCTCATCTCGCCGGCGCACTGGCGCGAGTTCATGGCGCCGCAGTACCGGCGCATCCGGGCCTTCGCGGATGCGCACGGCATCCCGGTCGTGTCCGTGGACACCGACGGCCAGCCCGATCTCATCGTGCCGCCGATGCTGGAGGCCGGCGTGAACCTGCTCTTTCCAATGGAGTTTGCCGCCGGGGCGGATGTGAACGTGTTCAGAACGAAGTATCCCGGTCTCGCGTTGATGGGCGGCATCGACAAGCGCGCCCTGGCCCTCGGCCCGGCGGCGATCGACACCGAACTCGAGCGCATCCGCCCGGCCTGGGAAAGCGGCCGCTACCTCCCCGACCTCGACCATCACATTCCCCCGGACGTGTCGTGGCAGAATTTCCAACACTACGCCGCGGCGCTGAAGGAAATGGTCAAGGGGTAGGGCGAACCGTCCCCGGTGAGCCGCTGTGGCCAAATCTCGCAAAGCCGAGCGCCGGCGAAGGAATTAAGTAGGGCAGGTCTCCTCCTTCGCCGGGCCTACGGAGGACAGGTTTGACCTGCCTTCTTGACGATTATCCGCAGTGTGGCGTGTCCAGGGCGGGTCGGAGACCCGCCCTACTTGGGCCATGCACCATCACGGAACTCAGCCAGTGGCTACGAGCGTGAGCGAGTGGATGTTTGGCGTGCGCTGCCCGAGCGATCCACTCGCTCACGCTCGTAGCCACCCGGGACGCGTGCGAATAGCCCTCGAAAACAAAATGATGATAACCGGCAAGCTTACCTATCCTCGAGGCTTAAGACCCCTCCGCCCTCACCCCTTCTTCGGCTGCGCCAGCAGCACCTTGTCCACGCGGTTGCGGTCCATGTCCATCACCTCGAAGCGCCAGCCGCTCCAGGCGAAGGCCTCGCCGGGACGGGGGATGTGGCCGAGCCGGTCGAGGACGAAGCCGCCGAGGGTTTCATAGCTCTCCTCCTGCTCGCGCGGCAGGGGTCCGAAACTGAAACGACGGCGAAGCTCCTCCACGGTCATCGAGCCGTCCACCAGCCACGAGCCGTCATCGCGCTGCACGGCGTCGGGGCCGCGCCGGTCGCCGGGTTCGGGCAGGTCGCCGACGATGGCCTCCATGACGTCGATGAGCGTGACGAGACCCTGGATGCCGCCGAACTCGTCGGTCACAAGGGCGAGATGCTTGCCGGATTTTTTGAAGGTCTCGAGCAATTGCACGGCGTTGACCGTCTCGGGGACGAAGAGCGGCGGCGTGAGATGGTTGCGCAGGCGGCTTTCCAGGCCGATGGCCGCGTTGGCCCAGAGGGCCTTGACCGCCACGAGGCCGAGCACGTTGTCGCGGGTGCCCTCGTAAACCGGAAAGTGCGAGTGGCCGCTGGCGACGATCTTGCGCCAGTTGATCTCGTCGGCATCGGCGATGTTGAGCCACACGACGCGATTGCGGCGGGTCATGATCTCGGTGACCGGCCGCTCGTCGAGGCGCAGCACGCCCTCCACCATGGCGCGCTCGGCCTTGTGGAACACGCCGGCGGAGGTGCCCTGCTCGATCAGGTGGGCGACCTCCTCCTCCGAGGGCGGGGCGTCGGCCTCCTTGCCGAGGCCGAGGATGCGCAGGACGAGGTTGGTGGATTTGGTGAGCACCCACACGAAGGGCGAGGCCAGGCGCGACAGGGCGTTCATCGGGCCGGCCATCAGCATGGCCTTGCGCTCGGGGTTGTTGAGGCCGACACGCTTGGGCACGAGTTCGCCGATGATGAGCGAGCAGAAGGTGATGGAACTGACGACGAGGAACAGGGCGATGGGCCGGCCATAGGCGGCCAGCGGGGTCCATTGCGCCACGAAGGCGGCGACCTTGTCGGTGAGATTGGCCCCGCCGTATGCGCCGGCCAGGATGCCGACCAGGGTGATGCCGATCTGCACGGTGGAGAGAAAGCGCGTGGGTTCCTGCGCGAGGGCGAGGGCGGCCTGCGCCTTGGTCGAGCCTTCGTCGGCGAGCTTCTTCAGCCGGCCCTTGCGCGAGGACACGACCGAGATCTCCGCCATGGCGAAGACGCCATTGGCCAGGAGCAGCAGGAAAATGATGAGGACTTCGGTGGCGATGCCGTTCATGGCGTCTGGTTGAGTCCGCGGATGAAGGCGTCGGCCTCGCGGATGGACTGTTCCATTTCGGCGATGAGCCGGCCCACGTCGGTTTGCAGGGTGTGCGAGGTTGAGTCCAGGGCGCGAATGGCCTGGGCGTTGAGGTTGTGCTTCAGGAACAGCACCTGGTCGCGATACGTGGCGAGGATGGGCTCCATCCGGGCGGCGGCCCGGCGCATGGCGGCGAGGAGGGCGACGTAGCGGTTGCGGGTGGCGGCCAGCTGTTCCTGGCTGCGCGCGCGGAGGTCGGCGTTGGTGTAGAGTCCGAGTTCATTGCCCCATTCCACGAACAGCGCGTCGCCGACCGATTCGATGGCGGCGATACGGTCGTGCACCTCCTTCGCGGCGGACTCGCTGCGCTTGAGCCGGGTGCTCAGGTCGTCGTACTTCTCTTTCAGGGCGCCGCCATCCGCCTTGGTCACGGCAAGAAAGGCCTGCAGGGCGTCGGTGAACTCCGTCTTGACCTCCTCCTGCGCCTCACGGGCCTTTTCCACCCGTGAAACCAGGATTTCGCGCTTGGCGTAGCCCACCTTTTCCATCGCGCCGTAGTAGGCGGAGGAACAGGCGGCGAGGAGCAGCAGAAAAAGAACCGGCGGCAAAAGAACGAGGCGGCGGCGTTTCATGCGGTCAGATTGGCGCGGGAATGAGGTGAGAAGGAAGAAGGAAGAAGGGGGGTGTTGAACGCATGCAAATACTCCGGGTCGCGAAGAAAACTGTAGGAGCGGCTTTATGCCGCGATGGGGGGCAATCAATCGCGGCATAAAGCCGCTCCTACCATAACGGCATCCATTACCCGATTTTGGGTACGAACCGCAGGAACTTTCACTGCCACGGGGCCGTCAATGAACGCGGTCAGTTCAGGGTAACAATAATGTGTGTTAGCAACCCCGCGGCGGGGAATCCCCTGCCGCGGGATTAATTTCAAAGTACGGGCGGCTCGGCACTGCCGGCATCGTGGCCGGCTGAGGCGATCAGGGCCAGGGCGGTTTCCGCCTGCTCGTCCTCCACCTGCACGCGCACGCCGCTGCCGGCGAACATGTACGGCGGGGCCGTCTGGGCGGTCAGTTCGTCGGGCACGTAGGCGGTGATGCCGTTGCCCTCCAGGACCGACTTGAGCATCAGCGCCTCGTCGATCGAGCTGCATTGGGCGACCGTGATCATGGGGGAAACCTATGCCGAAACGCGTCCGCTGGCGAGCGCGGGCTGGTATTAAGTAGGGCAGGTCTCCGACCGGCCTTCGGACGTTTACCCGCGGATGTAGCTACGAGCGTGAGCGAGTGGAGGGTTGGCATGCGGACGATTGCGACCGAGGGCGGTCGCGCTCCCGGGGAAGACCTGCCCTACTGCTCACCCGATCTTCTGCCAGGCGCCCGTTTTCATTGAATCGAGAATTGCGGCGAGGACGCGCTGGGCGCGCAGGCCGTCGGCGAACGTGGGATAATCCACCTTTTCACCGCGGATGGCGTGCACGATGGCGCCGGGCGTCGTGGGGGCGCCGCGGCCGAGGAAGTCCGTCGGCAGCTTCTGCAGCGGAATGTCGGTCTTCCAGGTGGCGTATTTCGTGAGGGTGGCGCCGGCGCGCAGCCAGATTTCCTCGGGATGATCGGAATGCACGGCGAGGGTGCCGCGTTCGCCGGAGATCTCGATGCGGAAGAAGTTGCCGTAACCGGGCGCGACCTGGGTGGTTTCGAAGGTCGCGATCACGCCGCCGGCCAGTTCGGTGAGCCAGGCGGCGTTGGTGTCGGTGGTCACCGGCCGCAGCTTGCCGGCGGCGTCGGCCTTCTCGGGGATTAGGGTCTGCGCGAGGCCGACGGTGCGGCGGTAGTCGAGCCCGGTGAGGAACCAGACGCCGTCCACCATGTGCACGCCCAGATCGCCGAGCGCGCCGAAGCCCGCGAGCGCAGCGTCGTTTCGCCAGGTATGCGGCGTGGCCGGGGCGCCGAGGAAGCTCTGCAGGTAGACGGTGTTTACGCGCAGGATGCGGCCGAGTTCCCCGGCGGCGATCAGCTCGCGGGCAAAGCGGAACGCGGCGACATTGCGGTAGGAGAAATTGATCCCGCCCAGCCGCCCAGCCGCGGCACGCCCGGCCTCCATTGCCTCGGCCTCGGCGACCGTCATCGCCATGGGTTTTTCGCACGCGACATGCGCGCCGTGTTTGAACGCGAGCAGGGCTGACGGCGCGTGGAATTTGTTCGGCGTGCAGATCGACACGAGGTCCGGCTTGGTCTCGCGCAGCATGGCCTCAGCGTCCTGGAACTTCGGTGCCGCGCGATGCGCCGCCGGCAGCCGCCAGTGTTTGGGATCCGCCGGATCCGCGACACCCACCAGCGTGACACCGGGCTTGGCCAGGATGTCGTTGAGATGCACGTGGCTGATGCCACCGGCACCGATGACCGCATAACGCAGGGATTGGATTTCCATGAGATTAGTCGCTTGGCTTAGTTAACCACGGATTACACGGATGCCACGGATCAAGCAATGGCCACAAGAGGCACAGAAGGCACAAAAGGATCTGAGGTTTGGAATTCCTTCTTTTGAGCCTTATGTGGCCATTCCTCTGACGCCCATCCGCAATATCGGCTAATCCGTGGTTAAACAACTCCGCGCCCTCCGCGTCTCCGCGAGAGCCAAGTATTACTTCGCCGGCAGATCGTCGCGGATGGTGGCGGCCCAGTCGGTGAGGGACTTGATCTCGGCCGGGGTCAGGCGGGCGTCGGCGTGAGCCCACGTGTACGACGCAAGGGGCATGTTACCCGCCTCGACCTCCTCGATCAGTTCCTCGAGTTTCCGTGACTGCCGCTTGGCCGGATAACTGCCGAAGGTGGAGAAGTTGAGGTGCGCCTTGCCCTCCTTCACATGGTCGGCCAGCCACCAGCCGATCGGCTGGATCTCGGCATACCACGGATAGCGCGTGTTGTTCGAATGGCAGTCGAAGCACGCCCGCTCGAGCACGGCCTTCACCTCGGCCGACGGCGGCCTCAGTCCCGTGAGGTCATCCGGTCCCGGCGCCGCGGTGGAGATGTTTTTGGCCGGTCGAATGAACTGCGCGCCGATCAGGAGCACGACAAAGACCAGCAGGATGATTTTCAGGACACGGATGCGACGAGGTGACATGGAATGGCTCTCTTTTGAAAACGTGGTTTTGGGTAGCGCCCGGCCTCCGGACGGGCGTTTCGGCATGCGTATGCCAAACGCGGCCCGCCCGGAGGTCGGGCCCTACCCACGGAAGGAATTTATTGCAGGTTTAGGGGTTGGACAGGGGTTCATTTACGCGGACCTTCTCCTCGTCGCGGTCGAGGTACGGGATGCCTTGCGTCATCCACGCGGGGGCGGGGGCGCCCCGCAGGTAATGGTCGAAATACTGCCATAAGCGAAGGGCATAATCCTTCAGGTCGGCGCGGCGGCGCAATCCGTGGCGCTCCTGGTTGTAATTGAAGAACCAGGCCGGCTTGTCGTGACGGCGGAGAGCCAGGAACAGTTCGATGCCCTGTTGCCACGGCACGGCGTCGTCCATGTCGTTGTGCAGGATCAGGAGCGGGGTCTGCACGTTCTTGATGTGGAAGACAGGGGAGTTTGCCAGATAGAGCCCCGGGGCGTCGGTCAGCGGCGGGCCGATGCGGCTTTGGTTTTGCTCATACTGGAAGAGCCGCGGCCGGCCCGGACCCCACCGGATCCCCGCGTAGGCGCTGGTCATGTTGCCGACCGGCGCGCCGGCGGCGGCGGCCTTGAAGCGGTTCGTCTGCGTGACCATGTAGGCGATCTGGTAGCCGCCCCAGGAATGGCCCTGAATGCCCACGTTGTTCGCGTCCGCGTAACCCTTGGCCACGAGCGCGTCCACGGCCGGCAGCACGCAGTCGAGCGCGCTCCGCCCCGGCTGGCCTTCGCGATAGACGATGTCGGGCATCAGCAGAATGTAGCCGTTGCTGGCGTAGAGCGGCGGATTGAGGTTCTGGTTCGGGGCCGGGGGAATGAAGCGGTGGATGGTCTGGGTCAGCTTCTCGTAGAGGTAGACAATGACCGGGTACTTCCTTGCGGGATCGAAGTCGGCGGGCTTGTAAACCAGCGCCTGCAGCGGGACGCCCTGCGCGTTGGTGTAATCCATCAGCTCCGCTCGGCCCCATTTGAACGGATCGAGCTGCGCGCCGAGCGCCGTGACCTTCGTCAGCCGGGTGAGCGCGGTGTTCGTGGTGTGGACATCGGGAAACTCGTCGAAGCGCGAAGCGGTGACCAGCAGCACGTCGGCCTCCAGGGCGCGGCCGACGTAGTTATGGAACCGGTCGCCCCAGAGCAGGCGTTGCGGTGCGCCCGTGGCGGCGAAGGTCGTGCGGAAGAAACCCGAGGCGCGGGTGCGTTCGCTTTCGCCCTTGAGGGTGAGCGGCTGCGCGGGGTCGAGTCCCCGGTCCTCGTCATCCTCCTCGCGGGGCGTGATGTCCTGCACGCGCAGGACGATGTTTTCCGCGCGGCCGGCGCCGGCGGTGAGGTTGCGCGCGGCGCGGCCGTCGGGGAACAGCTGCCAGACATCGAAGCGGTCGTAGGCGAGAATGGACGCGCTGTCGCTCGTCCAGCCCGCCCAGCTATACGAGGGCGCCGGCTCGGGCATGTCGTGGTCCTCCCGGGCAAACGCCACCGGCAGCCCGCCGGTGAGGTCGCGCGTCGCCCCGGTGGCCGTGTCGAGCACCCGCCACTGGCCGGCGTCAAAGTACGCGGCCCAGCGTCCGTCCGGTGACCAGCTCAGCGACGGACCGCCGCGCGTGCTGCCGCGCAGGGCCTCGAGGACGCGGCGCCGCGCGCCGGTGGTGGAATCGATGAGATGAATGTCGGCGTAGGCGGCATCATAATCCTCGCGGCGCCGATAAGCCCGGTCGTCGAACCCCAGGGCCCGGGTGCCGTCGTCGCTCAGGGTGACCGTGGGCAGGGTTTCGTCCGCCAGCTGCGTGTAGGTGCCGGTCGCGAGGTGGTACACCCCGCGGTAGGTGCGGTTGCGCTCCTGGATCGCGCGCACCTCCTGGATGGGCTGCACGTAATCGTCCGCCGTCCGCCAGAGGTCGGCGGTGACCTTGTCCTCGGGATCGAGGGCGGCGTCCGCATCCGGTTCCGGCGTGGGCGCCGGCGCGAGGCCAAGGTAGAGTTTCTTGCCGTCGCGCGAGAAAGCCGGCGCGGCCTTGTCGCTGACGAACAACCCGGCCGGCGGTGTCAGGGTCAGCGGCTGCGCGGCCTTTGCGCCGCGCGGCCAAAGATAAGCGCGGAACTTTGGTTCGGCCGCCGCGTGGTCGTCGTGATCGCTGACGAACGCCACCTGGGTCTGGGCGCGGTCCCAGGCGAGTTTGAGATAGTGTCCGGGGCCGGTCAGCAGGGCCACCGTTTTGGATGATCCCGGGGTGAAGGCGTACACGCCGTTGTCGGCGGCGTGCTTTGAGCACACGGCATAGACCAGGGTGTTGCCGTCGCGGCTGAAGCTGTACTCGACCACCGCCGGAAAGACGCGTTCGGCGCCCGTGACGAGGTTGCGCAGGACCAGGTCGGTGCCGTAGACCGGCGGCTTTTTCTTTTTGGCGGACTTGGCGGCGGAGAGAGTCTGGTGGGCGCCGGCGGGCGCGGGCTTTTTTGCCTTGGCTTTCCTGGCCGCGGCGGCCTTTTCGGCCTCGGTCTCGGGCACGGCTTCCTTGAGATAGGCGACCCACGCGCCGCCGCGGGCGGGAATCTGAAAATTTTTCACCGCCGCCATGCGCACCGCCTCGCCGCTGACGAGATTGATGGTGATCAGGCCGTTCTTGGGCATCTCCTCGGGCTTCTTCTTTTGTTTGCGCGCCGCGACCATGGCGGCGTGCGTGGGAAAGGTGGAGGCGACGGCGAAGCGGTTGTCACTGGTGAGGGTGATGCGGATCTCGCGGGGCGGCGGCGGATCGTCGGGATTGTTGAGGCGCGGCGGCGGGAAGGGGGCCGGCGGGCGGGCGCCAACCGCGGCGCGCAGTTCGCGGCCGGTCACCAGGTCGCGCAGCACCAGGTTGCCGTCGTCCACCTGCGGCATGTCGGCATAGGCCAGCCAGCGCGCGTTGCGGGAAACCAGCGGCGTGTCGAGGCTCCGCCAGCCGTCGAAATCTTCCGGTTTCAGCGGACGCTTTTCCGCCGCGGAGACAACGAGGGTAAGAATGCAGGCCAACAGGCCGGCCGGCAGGAGGCGGAAGCGAACCATGCCCCCAAGCGTAGCCCACTACTGCCGGTCAGGCGCAAGGAAAAGCGACCGTGGACAAACCAATCTTAACCACGGATCACACGGATTTCACGGATCAGGACCGATCCTTTTACAGGAGGAAGCAGAGGGCGCAGAGAATTCAGATCCGATCCTCTGTTGCCTCTGCTTCCTCCTGTAAAATGGATTGGTTAAGCCGGAACGATTCAGCCGGCGAGTAGGCGGGGCGTTTGCTCCCGATCTGAAAGCGCCAGCAAGCTGGCGGCCTACCGGAAAACAGTTCGGTTTCGTGGCCATCGAGGCAGTTCAGCGCCGACTGAATCGTTCCGGTTAAATCTAAGCCACTGGTGCCTTCTGAGGTCATTCACCCGGTATCCATCCGTGCCATCCGTGTGATCCGTGGTCAAAAACCCGGTTCTCCCTACGGGTTTTCTTTGGGCACCGCGCGCACCGCGAGTTCGATTGCGACAATGGTGATGGGGGTTTCGCCGCCGTTTTCCACGGTGATCTCGTTCCAGCCGTCGCGAACCAGATTTACTGGAAAGCGATAGTCGTACCCGCGGTGCTCGGCGGTGAAATGAGTGAGCGGACCGCAGGGGAAAAGCAGCTGGTCGGTGGGGGTGTAATCCAGACGCGGCCAGCAGCCGTTGAAGGCCACGGGCAGGCAGGTGAAGGTGTCACCGGCCTTGAGGACGATCTGGATGCACAGTTCGAGGTTTTGATCGGCCGGCTCGGCGGTCATCGGCAGCCGGAAGAGATGATTCCAGCCTTTCTCCAACACGACCGGCAGCTGCGGGGTGACCTCGAAGGGCGGCAGCACGAGGCCGTAGCCGCTCAGGGACAAGGTGTAGTGCTTTGGCCGGCCGCGGAGGTGTTCGAGGCGGTGAATATCGCGGAGCGAGGTGTAGTCCGAGATCAGGCCGGGGATGCGCATCTGGTCCGTACAGTAGAAATTGAACCATTCGATGCCGTCGGCCCCGAGCGCCAGTTTGCCGGCGGCATTGGCGTGCAGCATCTCGCGGCTGGAGGAGATCAGGCGGATGTGCTGGCGGTGCTTGATCGCGGGGGCGTACGTGGGCAGGGGATTGGCGCCGTCCTCAATCACGCCGTAGATGGCGACCCGGTCGCCCAATTGCTGCCGCAACGTGTCGTGCGGCATTTCCCAGCTCGTGCACCAGAAGCCCGACGGCGCGACAAAGTCCAGGGTGCCCTCGCGGCAGAGCGTAACCACATCGAGGCCGATGCTCTTCAGGGTTTCCAACTGGCCCGGGATGCGCATGCCCAGCGGATAGGGCCGGCCGGTCTTTTTCGCCCGCGCCTCGGTCAGGGCCCGGATGCTCCGGAACCAGTCGCTCATCATGGCGACGGTCTCCGGCGTGGCATTGGGTTCGCAGCAGAGCGGCTGCCGCCACCAGTCGAGCTCGAGTCCCTCGAAATCATAATCCTCCACGACCTCCCTGATCTGCGCGAACATCAGTGCGCGCACCTCCGCCTTCTCGTAGTTGAGGCCCTCGCGGTAGCCGGGTTCGAACATCGTGGAAGAGTAACCGCTGCGCTTCAGCCGCATCTCCGGCTGCTTGAGCAGGGGCACGTTAAAGAAGCTGCCCTGGATGTTCTTGTGTCCGTGAAAATCGTTCATCCGCACGCTGACCCATGGCGCCACCCCGCGCCGACGGCAGGCCTGGGCGGATTCGGCGAGCCAGTCCACGCCCGCATCGAGCAGGTCCTGGTACAGGTTCATGAACGCCATGATGCGGTCGATGAACAGCTCCACGTCCTCGGGCTCGGTCGCGCCCTGGCAGATCGCGTGGCCGCGGAAATACTCGCGGTCGCCCCGCCGGTAGCCGTCGAGGATGGTGGGGATGACCTTGCTCGGGTACCAGGCGCGGCAGGCGTTGGCGTTGATGAGGAAGGTGTCGATGCCGCTGTCGGCCAGCAGGTCCACATAACGCTGGATCGCCACGGGCTTGAACGGACCGCCCACCGGACGCGGGGCGGGTTCGGGCCGGCCGGTGCGCGGATTGACGGGTGTCTGCAGCGAAAAATCCTCCGGCTGCCATTTTTCCGGATTGTAGAAGAAAACGCAGGTGTCGCCGTTGAACAGGTTGCGGTGTTGGGTGCGGAGCAGGGGGTTCATGGGGTGTGGGTCTGGACTAAATTATGATTGTCATTCTGAGCGTAGCGAAGAATCCAGTGGGCGCTTATCGAGGCCCTCGACTGTCGTTCACTGGATTCTTCACTTCGTTCAGAATGACAAACAGGTGGGTACGAGTGCTTTGAAGACACGCTCTTGCTTGCAAGCGATTCAGCCCCGCCAGCCGGCCGGCATGGCCGCCAGGAATTGCGCGAAGTCCTCCTCGGTGGCGGCGACATACGGCGGGAGCAGGCGCAGGGGAAAGTCGCGGTCGCTGACGCGGAACAGCATCTTGTCGTACGCCCCGTCGATATGGAAACGGTTGGTCGACAGCTTGAACAGCGCGGCAACCATGGCGCGCATTTCCGGCACGTCGGCGGCGCGGCGGGCATCGTCGCCGGCGACAAAGGCCTTGGCCCGCGCGTAATTGACCGTGGAAATCGAGGCCAGCAGGCCGACGTCGTGGGTGCGCCGGGCGATGGCGTGGCCGAATTCCGTGAAGAAAAACCGCAGGCGCGGTGCCGCCGTCAGCAGGTCGGCGACGATGGCCGGATCATCCGCGCTGGATTTGACGCCGATGAAATTCGGATGTGACGCCGCCAGCCGGCGGTATTCGACCGAGGTCAGCAGGCGCTTCGTGCGCAGCAGGTTGTAATGATGAAACTGGCAGTCGGGAAAACGTCCGCAGGTCTCGGCAAAAAACGCGTCCACCTCGCGGTCGTTGAGCGCGCCCCAGGCGGGCAGCGAAAGCTGGAAGGTGCGGAACCCGAGGGCGTGGCCGCGACCGATGCGCTCGATGACCGTGGGCAGGGATAACGAGATGATCCCGAGCATGGGCGAGACCTCATTCTCTTGGGCCGAGCGCCAGAAGGTCGCGGCGATCCGGTCGAATTGCGTTTCCGTCACGGCATAGCCTTCGCCCGCCGTGCCGAAGATGTAGATGTGCCGCGTCAGTCCGCGGGCGATGGTCTGCACCTGCCGGCAGAACCGCTCCTCATCGAATTCAAGGTGCTCGGTCCAGGGGACCACGGCGGTGGCGAGAATCGCGGCAGGGGATGGGTTCGGGTTCAAATTGGAAGCGGGGGACGGGCCCAGCTTGGAGAACAACGCCCAATTGTCATCACCGGAGGTGGAGTGGGGCCTGCGCTTGCGCAGGTCCACGGCCAAACCACTGATTGGAACGCTAATCTTCGCTAATCAGCGCTGATGCTGAACCATGCAATTGGACATACAAGAACGCGAAGGGACGATGAGGGATTGTGTAGGCAGTCCGCTTGCGGACGCTCGAACTGCGCCCGCAAGCGGGCTGCCTACCGATGAACCTGGGGCACCTTCGCGAGTCTTCGTGATCTTCGCGGTTCAACTCTCAGCGTCCGGATTAGCGAAGATAAGCGCAGATTAGCGTTCCCGTCAGTATTGCGGGCTTTGCCGCCGCTCCTTGGCATTGAGCCCCGTCCCACAACCTCCAAGCTCACCGGCGCCATGAACCCCGTTCCACCCCCGGCCGGCTGCCTTGCCTGCGGGGTGTGCTGTCACTCGATGCTGCCGACCTTCGTGCGGCTCACGGGCGACGATTGGTCGCGGCTCGGTCCGGCCGCGGAGCGGGTGGCCCATTTCATTGGCCACCGTGCCTACATGCGAATGAACGCGGGTCACTGCGCCGCGCTCGAACTGCGTTCGGGGCCGGACGGAGCCGTGCAATTCTTCTGCACCGTTTACGCCACCCGCCCCCAGATCTGCCGTGACTTAGCCCGTGGCTCCCCCGAATGCCTCGGCGAGTTATCGGCCAAAGCAGGTCGGGTTAAAAGTGGGGCAGGTCTGTGACCTGCCATTCTAATGTCTAATCCGCGGTGGGGCGTTTCGGGGCAGGTCAGAGACCTGCCCTACTTTTAACCAAACCCAATCTTAACCACGGATTACACGGATGGCACGGATAAGAACTTAAAACCTATCATATGGGTAGGGCCCGACGTCCCCGGCGGGCCAGTTCGGCGTGCGCGATACCCCTCGCGGCCCGCCCGGAGGTCGGGCCCTACCAAAATTCAACAACCTGGATTCTTATCCGTGCCATCCGTGTAATCCGTGGTTAAAATTTTGTCTCCCACGCAGGTTCTCCTTGGCGACTGACGCCTGCCCTCCTACAGATGACCGCCGCTAACGCCCCCACTGTGACATCCTCCCACACCACCTCCTCCGGCTCCTCCCTCCGGCCGATCCCGCAAGGTCATGGCCGCCAACCGCAGCGAGATCGCCGTGCGCATCTTCCGTGCCGGCACCGAGCTCGGCCTGCGCACCGTCGCCGTCTTCGCGCAGGAGGACCGCTTCTGCATCCACCGCTACAAGGCCGACGAGTCCTACCAGATCGGCCACGGCCACGGGCCCGGTCGCCGCCTACCTCGACATCCCGTCGATCATCGGCGTCGCCAAGGACAAGGGCATCGATGCCATCCACCCCGGCTACGGCTTCCTTTCCGAGAACGCCAACTTCGCCCGCGCCTGCGAGGAGGCCGGCATCATCTTCGTCGGCCCGCGCTCCGAGCTCCTCGACATGATGGGCGACAAGACCGCCGCCCGCGCCCTCGCGCAAAAGGTCGGCGTGCCCGTGCTCCCCGGCACCGAGGAACCCGTGACCGACCGCGCCGAGGCGCTGAAAATTGCGAAGGAGATCGGCTTCCCCCTCATCATCAAGGCGGCCTTCGGCGGCGGCGGCCGCGGCATGCGCGTCGTGCACCAGGCGGCCGATCTCGCCAACCTCCTCGACGAGGCCCAGGGCGAGGCCGGCCGCGCGTTCGGCAACCCCGCCGTCTTCCTCGAGAAATACATCCCGCGCGCCAAGCACATCGAGGTCCAGATCCTCGGCGACAAGCACGGCAACGTCATCCACCTCCACGAGCGCGACTGCTCCGTCCAGCGCCGCCACCAGAAGGTCGTCGAGGTCGCCCCCAGCTTCGGTCTGCCCGACAAGGTTGTCTCCGAGCTCTGCGAGGCCGCCGCCAAGCTCGCCCGTGCCATCCGCTACGACAACGCCGGCACCGTCGAATTCCTCTACGACCTCGACCGCCACGAGTGGTTCTTCATCGAGATGAACCCGCGCATCCAGGTCGAGCACACCGTCACCGAGGTCATCACCGGCCTCGACCTCGTCCGCGCCCAGATCCTCATCGCGCAGGGCCATGCGCTGCACTCGCCGGAGGTCGGCATGCCGCTGCAGGCCGACGTCCCGCGCCACGGCTACGCCATCCAGTGCCGCATCACCACCGAGGACCCCGAGAACAAGTTCGTCCCCGACTACGGCCGCATCCTCGCCTACCGCTCGCCGGGCGGCTTCGGCGTGCGCCTCGACGGCGGCATGGGCTTCGCCGGCGCCGTCATCACGCCGTTCTACGACTCGCTGCTCGTGAAGAGCATCACCAGCGGCCCGACCTACGAGATCGCGATGAACCGCGCCCGCCGCGTGCTGAGCGAGTTCCGCATCCGCGGCGTGAAGACCAACATCCCGTTCATCGAAAACGTCATCGCCCACCCGCTCTTCCGCGCCGGCGAGGCCACGACGACGCTCATCGACACGTCGCCTGAGCTCTTCACCTTCAAGCCCCGCCGCGACCGCGCCACCAAGCTCCTCACCTTCCTCGGCAACGTCAGCGTCAACGGCAACCCCCACGCCAAGGGCTACCGCCCCGCCAAGCCCTTCACCGCCGTCGCCGCCCCCGGCCAGGACGACCGCAGCACGCCGCCGCTCGGCACGCGCGACCTCCTGCTCAAGGTCGGCCCGAAGGAATTCGCCGCGTGGACCCTCAAGCAGAAGCGCCTGCTCGTCACCGACACCACCTTCCGCGACGCCCACCAGTCGCTCATGGCCACCCGCGTGCGCAGCTACGACATGCTGGCCTGCGCCGGCGCCCTCGCGCGCCGTGCGCCCGAGCTCTACTCCCTCGAGATGTGGGGCGGCGCGACCTTCGACACCGCGATGCGCTTCCTCAACGAGGACCCCTGGGAGCGCCTGCGCCACCTGCGCGCCAAGGTGCCCAACATCTGCTTCCAGATGCTCCTTCGCGGCGCCAACGCCGTCGGGTACACGAACTACCCCGACGCGGTCGTCGCCGGCTTCGTGAAGCACGCCGCGGCCAGCGGCATGGACATCTTCCGCATCTTCGACTCGCTCAACTACCTCCCGAACCTCCGCGTCGCCATGGAGGCGGTGCACGACACGCACGCCGTCTGCGAGGCCGCCGTCTGCTACTCGGGCGACATCCTCGACGAGCGCCGCGACAAGTTCTCGCTCAAGTACTACGTCAAGCTCGCCAAGGAGCTCGAGCGCATGGGCGCGCACGTCCTCGCCATCAAGGACATGGCCGGCCTCTGCCGCCCCTACGCCGCGCACAAGCTCGTCAAGACCCTCAAGGAGGAGGTCGGCCTCCCCGTGCACTTCCACACGCACGACACCAGCGGCATCGCCGCGGCCTCCGTCCTGCGCGCGGCCGATGCGGGCGTGGACATCGTGGACCTCGCCACCGCGTCCATGTCGGGCAGCACCGCCCAGCCCAACCTCAACTCCGTCGTCGCCGCGCTCCAGCACACCCCGCGCGACACCGGGCTCGACCTCGACCGCCTCAACCAGTTTTCCGACTACTGGGAAAACGTGCGGCATTACTACACGCCCTTCGACACCGCGCCGAAGACCGGCAGCGCCGAGGTCTATCTCCACGAGATGCCCGGCGGCCAGTACACCAACCTCAAGGAGCAGGCCGCCTCGATGGGCGTCGCGCACCGCTGGCCCGAGATCGCCCGCGCCTATGCCGAGGTGAACCAGCTCTTCGGCGACATCGTGAAGGTCACGCCGTCGTCGAAGGTTGTCGGCGACATGGCCCTCTTCCTTTTCTCGCGCGGCATCCACCCCGCCGACGTGGTCAATCTGCCCCCGGGCGAGACCCCGTTCCCCGAGAGCGTGATCGACATGCTCATGGGCGGCCTCGGCTGGCCCGACGGCGGCTGGCCGGTGCCCGTCTGGCGCGCCGTGCTCGGCGAGAAGCGCTTCAAGGAGGCGCAGGCCAGGTACCAGGCTGCTGTCGCCGCGAAGAAGAAGCGCGCCAAGACTGACGCCGCAGCCGATGCGGCCACGCTCGCCAAGCTTCGCGGCGAACTCACGGCCAAGCTGCGCCGCGAGCCGACCGACGACGAATTCTACTCGCACCTCATGTATCCGGCGGTCTTCGCCGAGTTTGCCAAGCACCAGCGCGAGTACGGCGACGTCAGCGTCCTGCCGACGCCCGCCTACTACTACGGCCTCACCCCGCGCGAGGAGATCTCCGTCGAGATCGAGGAGGGCAAGACCCTCATCATCCGCCTCGTCAGCATCGGTGAGCCCGACAAGGACGGTCGCCGGCCGGTGACGTACGAGCTCAACGGCATCACCCGCGAGGTCTTCATCCTCGACAAGAGCGTCGCCGCCACGGCCAAGTCGCGCCCGAAGGCCGACCTCGCCGACCCGCTGCAGGTGGCCGCTCCGATTCCGGGCCTCATCGCCACATTGTCCGCCTCCGTCGGCGCCAAGGTCGCGAAGGGCGACCGCCTCTTCATGATGGAGGCGATGAAAATGCAGACGTCCGTCTACGCCCCCGTCGACGCCGTCGTCACCGAACTCCACGCTGCGGTTGGAGACACGGTCGAGGCGAAGGATCTGATCGTGAAGCTGAGGCCGGTGTAAACCCGGGCGCGCCCGCGCCCGAATCTTTCTCTTAATCTTAATCTTAATCTTTCTCCCGTTCGGCGTCCATCGGTCCTCGGTCCTGACGAAAGAGAAAGATAAAGAGGAAAGAGAAAGAGGTTAAAAACCCGGAGCAACGGTTTCTGTGGGTAGGGCCCGACGTCCCCGGCGGGCCGGTTCGGCGTGCGCATGTCCAACACCGCCCGTCGGGGCCCGCCCTCCGTAGGCCCGGCGAAGGAGGGACGCCGGGCTCTACCCAAATCACCAGGCCTAACGGCCAACATCACACCGGGCCCATCGGACCCGCCGAAACACCCGCCCGCACCAACACACCGGATCAACGGCCCCCTGCCATAACAGCCTGGGGTGAAACCCCAGGTCACGATTCCCTCCCCCGCCGAGAGCTGTAAGCCCGGACCATGGATCGGGCCTTCAGCCCTTGGGTGGGTTGGGCATGACTAGTCCTGGGGTGGTACCCCAGGCTGTTATGGGGCGCGCCCTTTGGCGCTGAAGATGCTCCCCTGACAACGTCGGCGAAACTCTTGCCCGTCATCTGCCCTAACTCTATCACCCACAGCCATGAGCACCGACCACACCTATGAGTCCACGGCGCGGTATTACGACGGGGCCTATGGTGCGGTGCCGACACTGGGGCCGGATGCGGCGTTCTACCAATCGCTGGCCAGCGATTGCGGCGGGCCGGTGCTGGAACTGGGTTGCGGGACGGGCCGGGTGTTGTTGCCGATCGCGGCGCGGGGTATCGCCTGCACGGGCCTGGATGCTTCCCCCGCCATGTTGGAGGAATTTCGCCGCAAGCCGGGTGCGGAGGCGGTCGCCCTCGCCTGTGCGCGCATGGAATCGTTCGACCTGCCCGGCCGGCGCTTTCCGCTGATCTACTCCGCGTTTCGCGCCTTTCAGCATCTGGATGAGGTGGAGCAGCAACTCGCCTGCCTCGCGCGGGTGCGCGCCCACCTCGCGCCGGGCGGAAAATTTGCCTTCGATGTGTTCAATCCCAAGTTGGCGAAAATGGCCCAGGAGGCGGATCCGGAGGAGCTGGACCTGACGTTTCAAATCGGCGGCCGGGAAGTAAAACGCTATGCCACCGTGACGCGCGATCGTGTCCGGCAGGTCATCAATGTGACCATGCGTTATGTCGAGGAGCGCGCGGCCGGAGCGCCGCTGGAGACCACGGTGGCCTTCACCATGCGCTGGTTCTGGCGCTACGAACTCGAGCACTTGCTGCATCGCGCGGGGTTCGCGGACGTGATGATCCACGGCGATTTCGACCGCAGTCCGGTCGGGCCGGGCTCGCCGGCGTTTGTGGTGGTGGCGCGGTGAGGTAGGGCGGCGGCAGAGTCTACGGCTCATTCGTAATTATCTGCTCTGCCCCCTGGCGTGGTGCCGAGCTTCAGCCGGCACTGGTTCGTCGACGTCAAAATCCCGGCGTAGAGGTCCAGGCGCGGGCTGAAGCACCGCGCTACGAGGTCAGCGGCTTGACATGATGAATCTACATGATGAGGTTTGCGGGCATGAACGAGAGCACCCTCACCGAACGCGGCCAGATTCCCGCCGCCCCTGCGCCGCGCTGCACCTCGGCCAAGGCTTTCGAGGCGGGTCCGACATGAATTCGGGTTTTCACCCCGCAGGAAAGGCCCCGTCCTCTGTCCGACTCGCACCCCCCGCCGGTTCCTCCCCTCGTCGCACCAGGCCTGGAGAAGGAACTCCGGGAGGTCCTGGTCGACACGCGTGTGTTTGCACGTCCGAATGCCGCCCCCGCCCGTGGGTGCCGCGGGAATGGCCGGGGGCGCACCGACCAGGGGGTTCCGCCCGCGGCAACCGGCGAGCGACGCCGCCGGCCGGTCCGGAGCCCGGACACCGGCGGCCGCGGCACGCCAGCCCGACGCGGAGCGCCGCGGCGCACCGCGCGCGCACACCGGGGCGCACGCCGGCGCCCGCGGGCGTTTCAAGAAGCCGGACCGAGCCCCAGCCCGCCAAACGGGCCGACCGCCGACGCCACGCAACAGCCGCCCCGCGGCCCGCCAGCCCCATTCCCCCGACATCAAGCCGTCGTGCCCTGCAGGTAGTTGAGCACGTCGGCTGCGGCGTAGCGGTTGTCGCCGTTGGGGAGGAGGCGGATGAGGTCCACCACCTCGTTGCCGGCGGTCACGATCGCCGGCTCGGGCCGGCCGTCGTGCACCTGGGCGAGGCCCGCGGTGGCCATGAGGCCGTTGCAGAGGCATTTTCGACCGACGGTGTCGGCAGCGTTGCCGCCCTTGCGCACATAGTCCTCGACGGGTTCCGCGGCGCAGCGATAGCCGACGCGGCCATCGGGTTGACGGTAGGGTTGTCGGAGGTAACCGAGGTCACAGATTTTATCCCGGGCGGCAAAGACCGCCGGATCCGAGAGCGTGCCCGGCAGGTCCGCCACCTTGAACGGAAATCCCGTGGGCGAGGCCGCCGGATCGGTGAACACCCGGGCCGTGCCCGCGCGGCTGGCCTGGATCATGCGGCGCTTGAGGCCGGGCTCGATGCCGGATTCGTCGCAGAAGGCGAAGGCGGTGCCGACCTGGATGCCCACGGCACCGAGGCTTTGGGCCTCCGCCAGTTTTTCCGGGCTGGCATAGCTGCCCGCCAGCCAGAAGGGCAGGCCGAGGTCGCGGATCTTCGCGAGTTCCGGCACGTCGCGCGGACCGTAGACCGGCTCGCCGCCGGCGCTGAGTTGCATCTGGCCGCGGGGCGGGGCGTTGTGGCCGCCGGCGAGTTCGCACTCGACCACGAAGCCGTCCACGTGGCCGCTCGACTTGCGGGCCAGGGTCATGGCCAGCGTGGCGGAGGCGACGATGGCGAGGAACAGCGGGCGCGACAGGCGCGGTGCCGCGCCCTCGAAGAAGGCCGCCGGATCAAAACGGACGGTGTGCTCTTCACCCGCCTGGGCGCCGTCGACGTCGATCTTCTGCTCCGCGGGTTCGCCCGCCGCGAGGCGGTCGAGCAGGCCCGGAATGGCGCGCGGGATGCCGGCGCCCATCAGCACATAGTCGACGCGGGCCAGCATCGCCCCGTAAAGCGAGGCCATCGTCGGGAGTTGGATTTTTTCCAGGAGATTGATGCCCACCAGGCCGTTGTGTCCGGCCTTGGCGAGGAAGACTTCGACGAAGTTCGCCGCCACGGTCAGCTCGGTCAGGGCCGGTCCCGGTTGCAGGCCGGGCACGGGCACCGACTTGAACGGAGCCTCGGACGGTTTGCCGCCGGGAATGTGATAGCGGGCGAGGATGCGCTCGGCGACAGCCGGAATGGGAAACTTTTCCAGGGCGCGACGCATCGTGCCCGCGGGATCGCCCGCCTGCAGCCGCCGCGCGAGCACGCCGGCCAGCGCCGTGCCCGAGACGACGCCCAGCGCGCCCAGACGCGAGACCGCGTTGGCCAGGTTCCAGTCGGAAACCGCCACCCCCATGCCGCCCTGAATGATTACCGGATGTGACATAAAATGAATGCCGGCCGGATGTGCACCGGTCGGGCGCAGCAGCGGAAATATCCGGGCCAATCACCCCGTGGCGACGCCGTCCAAATGGAACGGCGGGCTGTTCAATGACCGATGAGCCCAGCCACCCTGTGCCTGTCCGTCGGGCAGCGGAAGCACGATGCGCGTCATTTGGCGTTTATTAGCGGCGGACGCGGGCGGTAGCAAAA
>JADJZJ010000021.1 GCA_016715765.1 Opitutaceae bacterium | reverse complement strand
CTGGCCGTCCCAACGCCAGTCAAAGATCACGCCCCGCGCCTGCGCCAGGTCGTTGAGACGCGCCTCGTAATCCGCCTTGGTGCAGGTCACGAGGTTGACGTAAAAAATCCCCGGCGCGACCTCCGCAAGGGTCGGCAGCTCGAACTCCGGCATCGGATTGAAGAAGTAGCCGCGCTTGTCGGCCTCGAGCGTGACGGGAATCGTCACCCGCGCACCGTCGCGCTCCACGGTCACTTCGATGGTCGCACCGATCGGCCCCTGTCCAAAGCGGTTCAAGGCCCGATAGCGTCGCAGGTGCGGAGAGCCCGAAACCAGTTCCTCCCGCGCCGCGAGCACCTCGCGCGCCGGCACGCCGCCGACGGTCAAGATCACGTCACCCGGCACGAAAGTCGCAGCCTCGCGCACCGCGGTCACGACGATCCGTTCGTCAACCATCGCCAGCCGGATGGGCAGGCCGCCGGCGGTTTGCGCGTGCTCATGCACCGGGGCGCGCTGTTCGCTCAGCTCGGCATAATAGACGCCGTGTCCGTCCTGCAGGCGCGCCACCAGCCGGCACAGGCCATCGCGATAATCGTCCGGCGTCTCCGCCTCGAGCGCGGCCCGGAGCGCCGGTCGCAGTTGCGCCATCCAGTCGACGCCAGCCTCGGCGTGATACGGGAAGAAATGCTGCATCACATTCCAGAGGATCACCACGCCCGCGACACGCACCGCGGGATCGTTCAGGTCGCCATTCACATACTCGCAGGTTGCCAGCCGCTCCTGCAGCGCGGGAAGGGAAGCGGCCAAAGTTCCTGAGGTTCGATTGGCCTGATCCACGGGCAGCACGAGTGGCAGTCGAACCTCCAGATCACGGTTCAGTGCCGCAACCAGGATCGGCGCGGCCAGCGGCGAACCCTCGAACAGCGGCTTCCGTTCCTTGCTCTCGTCCCCGGCAATCACGCGCCGGCCGAGGTAGGGCGATGGCCGGCTGCCGAGCTTCACGCCCCGGTGCTGCCAATAGGTAACCCGGCCCTCCAGCTTCGGCCGGTTGTCCGGCCAACCGGCTCCGCCGGCCCCGATCGGACGCAAGGTGAGCGTCGGTGCGATCGGCTGGAACACGTTCACGAGGGCCGTCTGCAGTTCACCGGCTTCACGGGCCCGCCGCACTTCGGCGGCCCCGAGCACCGCGAGACGCTCCCAGTCCACCTCCGCCCCCTCATCGCTGGGATGAAACCATCGCACATAACCATAGAGGCGTGCATACGCGGCGAGTGCCTCGACCTCGTCATCCGTCACGGCCGGACCAGCCACCAAGGCCCACCCGCCCGCACCGCCGGCCAGGAGCGCTGCGCAGATCGCCAAACCAAGCCGCAGCCGCGTAAATGGACCCGACAGGGAAAATGAGGTCATTGGACGCTGCGACCTATGATCCATCACCGGGTTCCGGCGCAAACCAACGTTGCGACGCTTCCGCGCTTCCGCCCTTCCGCGTTTCCGCGATTCGCCTTCAGTTCAGCCGGTAGATGCGCCCCGCGTTGCCCGTACCGATGGCCGCCTGCTCGTGGTCGCTCAACTCACCCAGCAGCTCCGCGGTGGTCTCAACCCACTCCTGCAGTTTGGGGCTCACCGGCCAGTCGCTGCCCCAAAGCACGCGCTCGGGATAAAAGCACTCCAGGCAATGCGTGAAAAACGGCCGCACCTGCGGGGTCAGCGGCTTGGACTTGTCGGCCAGGCTCCCGAGACCGGAAAACTTGCAGGCGACATTGGCATGCGCCGCGAGCCGGCGGATGCCTTCACGCCAGAGCTCGGAATCGCCACCGGCCACGTCGGGCGCCCCGGCGTGATCGAGCACAAACTGCGTCTGTGGACACTTCCCCGCCAGCTCCGCGATGAAGGCCAGCTGCCGCGGACGCACGCACAGGTCGAACGTGAGTTCATGCTTGGCCAGCAGCCGGAGATTTTCGGCGAACAGTTCCGTCTGCGCGAGTTCGTCCGGGACATTGTGCAGCACGCGGCGCAGGCCGCGCACCCGCGCGTCACCGGCCAATCGGGCCAGTTGCCGCGGGAAGTCCGAGGACTCCGGCGCGGCTGCCGCGATGACCGCCAGCAGGGGCGGGTCGCCCCGGTCCTTGTCGGCCATCCGCGCGAAAAACTCCGTCTCTGCCTCCTGCTGCGCGACGGGCACGTCCGCTTCCATGAACAGCATTGCCTGGATCTTTGCCCGGCCCTTCGCCTTGGCGGCCGCCACCCGGTAGTCCTCCAGACTGAAGCGCCGCTGCAGGGCCGGATTTTCTGCGCACCAGGGATAGGCAAAAAGCTCGGGGTGCATCAGGTGCACGTGGGTGTCGATGAGTTCCATTAGTATTCCCAAGCTTTTAACCACGGATCACACGGATTGCACGGATCAATCAGCAGCCGGCCCCACCTTCGCCATGCCAACGGTGGCAGGCACAAGAGACCCTGGTTTTGGGTAGGGCCCGGCCTCCGGACGGGCCGCGATCGGCAGTCGCACGCAGCACGGTCCGTCCGGAGGCCGGACCCTACCCAAGATCCCAGTCCTTATGCGCCTCTTGAGGCCATCCTCCGATCCGTGTGATCCGTGGTTAAAAACCTCAGACCGATCCCAAGTAGTTGCCCCACGTGAGTGTACTCACCGCGCCCAGCAGCACGACGAGCGCGGCGGTCAGCATGAGCTTGGTGGCAGGCTGGCAGCCGCGCCATTCCCGTAGGACGACGCCGACCGTGGCGCTGACCAGCACGAGCATGGTCATGTGCAGCGCCCACGAGGAAAACGCAAAGCTGCCCATGCGCGTGTGGCCGAGCCCATAAAAGAAGAACTGCCCATACCACAGGCAGCCCGTGAGCACCGCCATCGCCCAGTTGAGCCTGAGCCGGCTCGCCGGCGCTCCGGGCTCGGCCCGGAACACCTCACCGGCGGTGCCATTCCGCGAATGCAGAAAGATGCAGTAGACGGCCGTGGTCAGGAAGGCGCCGGTGTTCGAAAAGATGTAGATCACATTGCCCTGGAACTCTCCCGCGCCATGCGCCGCCGCCACATCCGCGATCGGCTGTCCGGCCTGCAGCGAGAATCCGTACACCGCCGACAGCACGCCGGCCAACAGACAGAGCGCGAGACCCTTGGCGAAATGGAACTCGCCCACCCCGGGTCCGGTCGCGGCGAGATTCTTCTCCTTCATGCGGCCGGCCAGGCCCACGAGCAAAATGCCCGCGGCGCCGATGGCGACACCCGCCACCACGATGCCGCCGCCGGGCTTGGCCATGATCGCGCCAAGCTCACCGGCCACCAGCGGACCCGCCAGCGTGCCCAGCACGCAGGAGATGCCGATGGCCAGCGCATAGGTCAGCGAGAACCCGATGTACCGGATCGCCAACCCGAAGGCCGTGCCGCCCACGCCGTAAAGCGCACCGAGCAGGAAGGCCTTGAGCATCGCCTCGCGCGGCGCTTCCGCCAGCACGAGGCCCAGCTGCGGAATCGTCCACCAGGCCCCGAGCACCGGCAGGATCAGCCAGCAAAACGAGGCCTGCACGAGCCAGTAGGTCTGCCACGACCAGCCGCGGACTTTCTTCTGCGGCGTGTAGCACAGCGCCGCCGAGGTGGCGCCGATGCTGTGCAGGAAGGCGCCGAGGATGGGGTTGGGGGTGACAATCATGGGGGATGGGCGAGACAAACGGATTTAACCGCTGATGCACACTGATAAACACTGATCCGGACCTGAGGCATAAAGCCGCGAATTATCGCGCAGATTGTAGGGCGGGGTCTCCGAACCCCTCCACATTTGCATTGTAGCTACGAGCGTGAGCGAGTGGTGGTTTGGCATACGCAGCGTGTGATCCACTCGCTCACGCTCGTAGCTACCATAGAAGGCGGGGTTCGGAGACCCCGCCCTACAACTCGAAAACATACTCCATCAGTGATCATCAGTGAGTATCAGTGGTTCCACCGGATCGAAACTCACCTTGCCGGATACTCGCGATACAACTCATTGAGCCGGTCCAGCGCCTGCGGCGGCGTGATTTCGTTGCGCAACGCCGCCACGACCTGCGCCGGCGCCTTCACCTGGAAATCAATATACCCGTCGAATCGCGGACGCATGTAGGCGTTTTCAATGACCGGCAGCGTATCGTGGAAAAAATCCTGCGTCTGCCGGTTGTTCTCCGCATCGAGCCACGCCCGCCGGTGCGCCGGTTGGCCGCCACCCATGGTGTAGATCCCGGTCTGGGTCACACCGCTCGCCACGTATTGCGCATAGGCCAGCGCGGCTGCGGCCTGCTTCGTCCGCGCCGAGATCGCCAGCCCGGTGCCGCCCAGCGTGCAGGTGAGCGGCTTGCCCTTGCGGGTCACCAACCCGCCGAATTTCAGCCGGTGAGCCGCATAACCGGCCCGGGCGTAGTTCGAATAGCCATAGGCAAACGGACAATAGGCCTCGCGTTCCTGCGCCGCGAGCCACTCCCAGGTGCGGATCGGGTTGCGGGTGAAACCGTCGGGATGGCACGCATCCGCCAGTTCCTTGATGGCCCGCAGCGCGGCACCCCCCACCGCCTCCGACACGACGCGCGTCTTGTCCGGGCCGAAGGGTGCCTCCCCCTCGTTCACGCAGAACGCATAGAAATACATCAGGCAATCGATCGGCCAGCCGCAAAACGCCACGCGTCCGCGCCGCGCCAGGGCGAGGAGCTCGTCCCAGGTCTGCGGCACGCGCTCACCCGCCGCCGCCAGCACCTCCTCGCGCCAGCCGGCGATCGGCGCGGCCGCATCGATCGCCAGCGCCCACTGCGAACCGTTGATCTGGTAGGAAGCATGCGAGGCGCCGGTGCTGTGGGCCGCCTGGTCGCGCAGAAAATCCGCCGACAGGTGCTGCTCCAGCGGCAGGAAGAGCCCGTGCGCCGCGGCTTCGCCCATCGAGGGATGATCCACCACCAGCAGGTCAAACTTCTGCGCCAGCGAGGCGATGGACTCGTCGGCAAACGCCTGCAGCGTGCGCTTCTCCCAGACAATCTCCACCTCCGGATGAAGTTCGTGCCACCGTTGCGCCGTCGCCACCATCGGTCCGAAGCCGCGGGTATGATCCCAGGTAATGCCGCGAAGGGTGGTGCTCATGGCAGGGGCGGCCAAGAGCTTCGCGGGCCGACCTCGTGACACGAGCCAAAACTCCAGCCATCCAGACCGCCCATTCTTTCTCTTTCCTCTTTATCCCTGGTCGCCTCTGGCGCCGCCATAGGCGGGTAAACTTTCTCTTTCGTCAGGGCGCATCGGCAGGCGTGCCTCCGGCGGGAGAAAGATAAAGATAAAGAGGAAAGAGAAAGATCCGACCGATCTCCCATCTCCGATCTCCGACCTCCCAGCAGCGGCTCCCGCCGCTGCTCATTCCGGTGCCACGTAATGCTTCGGTCCGCCGATGGCCATGAACCGATAGTACACGACGAGGCTCAGGAGCAGCGCGATGAAAGCCATGAGGCTGCTCAGGCCGAAGGTGTAGCGGTAATCATGGCCCAGCAGGTCGAGCAGCACGCCAAGGATGGGACCGAAGGCCACGTTGCAGACCGACAGCAAAATGCCGCCGGCCGCGGCGAACTGCGCGAATTTCAGCTTGGGGAAGAGCATCTGCCCCAGTGCCGCCGTGCCGGTGAAATAGCAGCCCGAAAGGACCACATGGGCGAAGAAGACCGCGCCGAAGGTTTCCGGACCCGAAATCCAGAAGTACCCCGCACCCATGATGATGCCATAAACCGCCAGGGCGCCGATGCCCATGCGCGTGGCGTGGAAGCGGTCGGCCATCCAGCCCAGCGGATAGGCCAGCACGAGCGAACAGGCGTAGGTGACCACGATGTAGCGGCCGTAAGTGGTCATGGTCATGCCGAAGCTTTCCGCCGCATAGACGCTGAACAGGTTGATCGGCACGAAGCACATGGCCGACAACGCCATGGCCGCGAATACCCACCAATAGTAGGCATGCGAGAAACAGTCGCGGCCATAGGACTTGATCGCCGACAGGAGGTGTCCGCCCTTGCCGTCCTGCACCGGCTCCGGCGGCGGGTAGTCGCCCTCCTTCACCATCAGGCACATCAACACGACGCCCACGCCATAGAGGATGCCGATGCCGGACAGGATGGGCATGAAGTACTCCTTCGCATGGCCGATGAGGAAATAGTTGAACAGCATGCCCGTGAACAGGCTCACGGCGCGGAACATGCCGAAGAACCGGCCGATCAGCTCATGCGGCACGACGTCGTTGATCAGGCCGCCGAAGACGGCGTTGGCCGCGACCGTCGCGAACTCGAACAATGTCCACGACAGGCCCAGGACCGTGATGATGGTGAGATTGAGCTTATCCGGCGCCCAACCCATCTCCGTGTGAATCCAGGTCCCGATCCAAGGGCTGAACGCCAGGCCGCACATCGCCGCCGTCGCGATGGGCGAGGTGATCAGCAGGTAGGGGATGCGCCGGCCCCAGCGACCGCGGTGCCGGTCGCTGCGGTAGCTGATGATCGGGGCGAGCAGCACGGTGACCGCCGCCGGCAGCGACAGCAGGAATAGACCGGTGAGAAAATCCGAGGCCTGGAACTTGCGCAGCATGAGCTGCACCACGGGCGGAGCCGCGCGCTCCTTGAGCTGCCAGGCGAAATCGCCCCACAGCATCCAGCAGAAGAGCACGACGAGCGCGCCGGTCGTATAGGTAAGGGTTCCGACCCGCCAGAGCTTGGGAGTCTTGGCGGGCGCCGGGGCGGCAGCAGGGGTGACGGGGTTCATGAACTGGGGTGGAGCAGATTCATGCGCTTCTGTTTCGTCCAGCGCGAACCGGAAGGAACCGGACGGTCCGGATAGAAAACAGGGTGCCTGATATCAGGTAGGAGCCTGGGAGCAGGCGATGGATCGGATGGGAGCGCGACCGCCCTCGGTCGCACCAACCTGAGGTTGATCCCAACAGACCACACCGAGTTGGCCTGCTTGACTTGACCCTGCGGCACGCCGAGGGCGGTCGCCCAAGGCTTCACGCCTTCACATCCAGAATCGCAATCCCGTGCGCCTCGAGCCGCACCATGCGCGATGCGCGCTTCCGTCCCAAGCGTGACCACCGTCTCCTGCGGTTCGCCGGCGTTGTTGATGACCACAAGCTTGCCGGCTTTGGCGAACCAGGTCGCCTCGGTTCGCACATTCGCCGACTGCCATGTCCCCCACTTCGCCTCCTGCGATGCCGCCCAGAAAAGCGCGCGGTGCAGCAGGCGGGTGTTTTCGGGACTGAACCTGAGTCCGCTCAGATAAACGCTGCGGCCCCGGCCAAACGCATGCACCGCCAGCCGCGGCGCGCCGTCGCGCTCCGCCAGCACCTGCGTCTCCCCCGACAGGACATACAGTTCCCCGGTTTCGGATCCCAACTCCAGCGGCCCCGTGACATCCGCCGTGATGAAATGCTCCGCCACCGGCGCCACCGGTGCGGCATACTTGTATTTGCCGTTGGCCACGCGATCGCCGGTGTCGCGATCGAGCCCGAGCACCTGCGCGAGCTTGAAACACTGGCCCGGCTGCGGGAGGGCACTGGGCTCACCGATGCCGACCAGGCCGCCGCCCTTCTGCACAAACTGCGTGAGCACGGCCTCGACCCGCGGGTCGTTCCAGTATTGGCCGCCGCTCCACGCACTGCCGGCGCGACCGGCGTTGATGACGACCTTCACCCCCTTCGGCACACCCTTCGTCACCAAGTCGTCAAAGCTGATGAACTGCACGTCCAGCGCGAGGCCGGCGAGAGACTCGAGCACATCGTAGAGCACGACCCCCTTGGTGAAGTGGCCCGAGCAGGTCCACGCCCGCAGGTCGCCCCACGCCGTGAGCACGGCCACCTTGAACGGCGCGGTCCAGGGCTGGTCGCCGGCATGGAAGGACTTCAGCAGACGGAACTCCCGGGCCAGCCCCTCGATGTAATCCTGGAAATCCGGGAACGGCTCGACCAGCGACAGATAGCCGCCCAGTCCGATGCGATCGATCGGCGCGCGCACGAGTCCGCGCCGCGCATCGATCCAGAAGTTCTTCGCATCGAGCGTCGGGTTGCCGCCGGTCTTGAAGGTCGGCTCGCCCTTCAGTCCGGTCGGGAAGAGATACGGGTGCAGGCGCAGTTCGTGCGTCTTCACCCCGGTGGAGTGCGCGCAAAGCCGGACCTCGAAGGCGTTGAACACGCACTTGATCAGGCCGTCGAAGCCGAATTCATGGAAACGCGGGCTGCTCGGCTCCACGCCGATCCAGTGGTCATCATAGAAGACGTAGGCGAGCTTGCCGTATTGATGGACGAGGTCGATGCACCGGCGGCCGAAGCCGATCACGAAGTCGTGCATGAAATCCATGTAGTCGCGGTAGCGGCGCGACGGCGCGTTGTGCGTGGAGTTGTACAGGCCGCCATTGACGAAGTCCTCGGACGTGAGCCGGTAGCCGTACTTTTTCTCGAAGAGCCGCAGCGCCCGCGGGCTGACGGTCATCGCGTAGTCGCCCCAGTCGGAATAAAGGTCCCGGAGCTTCGCATGGTCCGCCCCCCAGAACCACGAGAAGTTGTAGAACATCGACGTGAAGCGCACGACGCGGGTGTCCGGATGCTCCCGCAGCCACCGGTCGAGAAACTCGAGCAGCACCAGCTGCGTCTCAGGCTGCATGGGATCAACGGCGGCCAGATGCTCGCGGTCACCCCAGTTGTTCGTGAGGTGATTGTACATCGAGATCTCCTCCCACAGCCGGAAGGCGAGGAAGTTCACCGTGTACTTGTGCCCCGGTTTGGTGCCGGTGACCGTGACGGTGCCCTTCCGCGGGTTGACCGACCATCGGGCCTTGGGCACTTCCCGGCCGGTCGTGCGGTCAAAGACCTGCCACCACCGCTTCGGGCTGTCCTTGAGGTTCAGCGTGAACTGCTCGGTGTAATAGCCCGCCAAAAGTGTGATCGTGGTCTTCGCCTGTCCGGCGACAACCGGGAAGCTCATCAGGTAGTTCTGCTGCAGCTTGTCGTGGTTGACGCGCGCCCAGGGCTGCACGGAACGCGGCAGGCAGATGGTCGAGTAGATCGCGTAGCCGGACGACACGATCTCGGGCGAGAGCTGCGTGCCGTCGGAATCACGGATCGTGTCGGCGCCCCATTTTTTCGCGAGGCGGAGCGTCAAAGCTTCATGGCCGGCTTCACCGGGCAGGGTGAAGTCACCTTGGGTCAGATCGGTCGTGGACATGGGGAAATTCGGGGATGAGGGTTAAGCCCCCAGCCAACCACCCCTCGCCCGCAAACAAAAGCCCCCCGTTTTCGGATGGTCCGGCAGAATCCAATCCGGGTTTAACCGCAAAGAACGCAGGGAACGCAAGCGACCAGGCCAGGAACCACTCATGCACACCGATTCACACTGATATTTGGGGATTGGAATCTTAACGGTGAATGCCGGATTGGAATCCTCACATTAGTGTCAATTGGTGTGCATGAGTGGTTAACTCTTCTGGTCTTTGCGCTCTCTGCGTTCTTTGCGGTTAAATTGCCCGGATCGGATCAAACCGTCCGCCGCATCCGCCATGGACGCCACCGCGCAAACCGTCAGTATTTTCGTCCGTGTCGCCCCGTAATCTGCCCGGTCCGCTTGCCCTGATCATCCTCTGTCTGGGTGCCGCCCTCTCCATGTCCGCCCAATCTCATCCTGATTCCGACCCTCTCGCCAACCTGCGCCCCGGCCATCCCCGCCTGCTGGCCACCGCCGCGGATTGGTCCGCGATCCGCGCCCGGGTCGCCGCCGATCCCCTGGCCGCCACCTTCCACGCCGGTTTGATGCAGTCGGCGCATGCGGCGCTCGCTACGCCTCCCTCCCGTTACGAAAAAACCGGCCGCCGTCTCCTGGGCGTCTCTCGCGAGGTGGTCGGCCGCGTCCTTGGTCTGGCCTACGCCCACCGCATGACCGGCGACCCCGTCTACGCGCGCCGGGCCGAAGCCGAGATGCTGGCCGCCGCGGCTTTTCCCGACTGGAATCCGTCCCACTTCCTCGACACCGGCGAGATGACCCTGGCACTGGCCATCGGATGCGACTGGCTCGACGACGTCCTGACGCCGGCGGCGCGTGCCACCATCCGCCGCGCCCTCATCGAAAAGGGCCTGCGCCCCGGCCTCGATCCGGCCGCCGCGCACAACTGGTGGCACATCGCGCAACACAATTGGAACCAGGTGTGCTGGGGCGGCCTCAGCCTCGGCGCCCTCGTCATCGCCGAGGACGACCCGGCCCTCGCCCGCCAGGTGCTCACCCTCGCCCGCGCCCACATCGGCCACGGCCTCGCGCCCTACGCCCCCGACGGCGTTTACCCCGAGGGCCCAAGCTACTGGGGCTATGGGACCACCTACCAGGTGCTGCTCAACTGCGCCCTCGAATCCGCCCTCGGCACCGACTGGGATCTCGCCGCCCGCCCGGGCTTCCTTGCCAGCGCCGGCGGAGTGGCGCAGCTGACGGCGCCCTCGGGTCGCTCCTATAATTTTTCCGACGGGGTCGAGCGGCCGCAGTTCCAGCCCGCGCTATTCTGGTTTGCCCGGCGGCTGGGCGACCCCGGCTTGATCGCCACCGAACTGCGCCAGTTGCAGGACCCCGACCACGGACTGACCGCGGCATTGCGCGACCGCTTCGCCGTCCTGACCATGCTTTGGTGGCCCGCCGCCCCGGCCGCCGTGACCGCTCCCGACCTGCCCTTGCGCTGGCTGGGGCGGGGCGTGAATCCCATCGCGGTATTCCGGGAGTCGTGGACCGATCCCGCCGCGCTCTATCTCGCGATCAAGGGCGGAGCCGCGGAACTCAACCACGCGCACATGGACGCCGGCTCGTTCGTGCTCGAGGCCGACGGCGTGCGTTGGGGCATCGAGCTTGGCATGCAGGACTATTACTCGCTCGAATCGAAGAACATCGACCTCTGGAACAAGGCCCAGGATTCGCAGCGCTGGCAGGTTTACCGCCTCAACAACCGCTGCCACAGTACGCTCACGATCGACGACCAGCCGCATCGCGTCGCGGGCTACGGGCGCTTCACCCACTTCTCGTCCGCCGGTGCCAACCCACTCGCGATCGCCGACCTCTCGCCGGTCTTTGCCGGCCAGGCCACCGCCGTGCACCGCGGAATCCGGCTGCTGCCCGGCCGCCGCATCCTCGTGCAGGATGAACTCAGCGGCCTCCGCCCGGGCGCCAAGGTCCGCTGGCAAATGACCACGCGCGCCGGGGTCACCTGTCGCGATGCCTCGGCCATGCTCCGACAGGAAGGCCGCACCCTGCAGGCGCAGTTGCTCACGCCCGGCGACGCCACGTTCACCGTCGAACCCGCCGAGCCGCCCGCCGACGGTTTCAACGCCCCCAATCCCGGCGCCAGCCTGCTGGTGGCCACCGCCACGGCACCGGCCGACGGCACGCTGCGCATCACCGTCGTGCTCACGCCCGGTGAGACCGCCGCGCCGGCCCCCGCCCTGGTTCCGCTCGCTGGTTGGTCGCAGCCCGCCGATGTTCTGGCCGCCCCGCAGCCACTTTTCCGCGACCCGATCCATGATGGCGCCGCTGATCCCGTCGTGGTCTGGAATCCGCACCGGCAACGCTGGTGGATGTTCTACACCAACCGCCGCGCCAATGTCCCCGGACTCTCCGGCGTCGCCTGGGTGCACGGCACGCGCCTCGGCATCGCCGAATCCGCCGACGGCGGCAACACGTGGGCCTATGTTGATACCGCCGGCATCTCCCTCCCGCCGGAGATCGCCGGCACCGGGCCGACTCATTGGGCGCCGGATATCATCACCGCCGCCGATGGCACTCATCACATGTTTCTCACGGTCGTACCGGGAGTTTTCGAAGATTGGGAGCACCCGCGCCACCTTGTGCACCTGACCAGTACGGACCTGCTCAAGTGGAACTATGCCGGTCCCCTGCCCCTCGCCTCCGACCGCGTGATCGACGCCTGCGTTTTGCCGCTGCCCGGCGGCGGTTGGCGGCTCTGGTACAACAACGAGCGCGACAACAAGGCCATCAATCGCGCCGACAGCCCTGACCTGAACTCATGGACCGATCACGGCCGCGTGTCCGTCGTGAGTGACCGTCCCGGCGAAGGCCCGGTGGTCTTCACGTGGCAGGGTCGGCATTGGATGCTCGTGGACCACTGGTGCGGCCTCGGCGTGTATCACTCCACCGATCTCGTCCAGTGGACCGCGCAATCCGACGACCTCCTCGCCACGCCCGGACGCGGCGCCGATGACGGGGTGATTGGCGGACACGCCGCCGTGGTCGTCAACGCCGGTCGCGCCTGGCTTTTCTATTTCACTCACCCGGAGCGCAGCCCCGTGCTGAATCCCGACCAGAAGGACACCCTGGGCTCGCGCCGCAGCTCAATCCAGGTCACCGAGCTGCAGCTGCACGACTGCCGCCTCACCTGTGACCGCGATACCCCGGTCGTGATCAACCTAGTCCCGCCCGCCCCATGAAAAGCCGGCCGCGAACCATGTAGGGCGGGGATTCCGATCCCCGCCTTTCTTCCCTCTGCATTCATTCGATATCTCCTTCAATTATTAACGCCACCAAGGCGGGGATCGGAATCCCCGCCCTACAACAATCAACCTGATCGGAGAAGGGAGCCCATGATCTATCGCCTGATCATCCTCATTGTCGTGGGTGTGCTGTTGCCGAAGCCCGTCCGTGCCGCCGCCGCCGACCCTTTCCCCCTCGTCGCCGGCGGCCACGCCGCGACGCTCGTCACCTCCCCCGCCGACCACCAGGTCGTCGCCCTCGCCGCCGCCGATCTCGCCACCGACATCGCGCGCGTCACCGGCATCCGCCCCGCGACCAACGCCACGCCCTTCCCCGCCGGCGGACCTCTCGTCCTCATCGGCACGCTCGGGCGGCACCCGCTGATTGACGGTCTCGTGGCCACCGGCGCGCTCGCGATCGGCGACCTCTCCGGCGCGTGGGAGAGCTTCCTCATCACCACGATTGCCCATCCCTACCCCGGCGTGTCCTCAGCCCTCGTCATCGTCGGCAGCGACCGCCGCGGCACGGCCTACGGCATCTACGAACTGGCCCAGCAGATCGGTGTTTCACCCTGGCACTGGTGGGCGGACGTGACCCCCAACCGGAAAACCGAGCTCCTCATTCCCGACGGCACGCACCGCTTCGGTCCGCCTTCAGTCAAATATCGCGGCATATTCCTCAACGACGAGGACTGGGGGCTCCAGCCGTGGGCCGCGCAAAACTTCGAGCCCGGGAACGGCGGCATCGGACCCAAAACCTACGCCAAGGTCTTCGAACTGCTGCTGCGCCTGAAGGCCAACACCCTCTGGCCCGCGATGCATGCGTGCACCAGTCCGTTCAATGCCGACTCGCGCAACGCCCGGCTCGCCGACGATTACGCCATCGTCATGGGCTCCTCCCACGCCGAGCCGCTCCTGCGCAACAATGTCCGCGAATGGACCGCACCGCACGACACCTACAACTATGTGACCAATCGCGACGGCGTGCTCGCCTACTGGGCGGAGCGCGTCCGCACCAACGGCCGCTACGAGAACCTCTATACGATCGGCATGCGCGGCATCCACGACAGCGCGATCCAGGGCACCACCACCGACGCCCAGCGCATCAAGGTCCTCGAGCAGGTCTTCGCCGACCAGCAGGCCCTCCTGGGAGCGCGACCGCCCTCGGTCGCAATCATTCGACCACCAGAAGGCATCCGCTCGCCTCCAGACTCTCAGCCAACCGCCACCCTCCCACCCCAGATCTTCTGCGCCTACAAGGAGGTCCTCGACCTCTACCACCAGGGCCTCCGCGTCCCCGACGATGTCACGATCGTCTGGCCCGACGACAACTTCGGCTACATCCGCAGTTTCGCCGCACCCACCGAGCGCACCCGCCCCGGCGGCTTTGGCGTCTACTACCACATCTCCTACCTCGGCCGTCCGCTCGCCTACCTCTGGCTCAACACCACGCCGCCCGCCCTTATCTGGTCGGAAATGAAGAAATCCTATGCCCATGGCGCCGACCGCGTCTGGATCGTCAATGTCGGCGACCTCAAGACCGCCGAGATCGGCACCGAATTCTTTCTGCGCCTCGCCTGGGACATCAACGCCTGGGGCCCCGACGCCCAGCCCGCCTTCCTGCAACAGTGGGCCGAACGCGAATTCGGCGCCGATCACGCCCCCGCTGTCGCCGGCATGCTGGACCGCTTCTACCAGCTCAATTTCCGGCGCCGCCCCGAGCACCTGCAATGGTGGCTGCCCAAGGAAGAACCCCGGGCGAGTGACCTGACCTCCGCCGAGGTCGACGCCCGCCTCCACGCCTTTGCCACCCTGCGCGCCCACGCCGACCGCCTGGCCGCCACTCTGTCCTCCGCCCAGCGCGATGCCTTTACCCAATTGGTCGCTTATCCCATCCACGGCTCCGCCCTCGCCAACGTCCGCTACTTCTCCGGCGAGCAGGGAGATTTCGATTCCGCCCGCGCCGCCGATGCCGACCTCCGCGAACTCACCCGCCAATACAACGAGGAACTCGCCGGCGGCAAATGGCGCGGCTTCATGCACCTCGAGCCCGCCGACGATGACTGGAAGTCCATGCGCATCGCGCCCTGGGAGCCGCGCTCCTTTCCCGCCCAATCCCTGCCCGTCCCGATCAATCCTGCGCACCACTGGGACGCGGCCGACTTCAGCCGTAAGATCGACAAACCCGGCGCCGCCTGGACCGTCATCCCCGGTCTCGGCCGTTCCGCCCGGGCGGTGACCATTTTACCCTTCGATGCATCCTCGTTCGACAACCCGCGCAACGCCCCGCAACTCAACTATGATTTCCAACTGACGGAAAGTGGCGCCTGCCTGCTTCGTCTCGAATTCCTGCCCACCCACCCCTTGGCCCCGGGTCGCGGCCTGCGTCTCGCCATTGCCGTGGATGAGGCTCCCCTCCAGGAAGTTGTGGTCAACGTACCGGACGGCTCTCCCGACTGGGCCCGCGGCGTCCTCGACAATCGCCTCATCGCCACCGTCACCCTTCCCGTCCTCCCCGCCGGCTCCCACTGTCTGAAAGTGTTCATGGTCGATGCCGGCGTCGTCCTCGACAGTCTGAGCCTTGTCCCCCCTGGGAGCGCGGGCGGCCCGCCCGCACCCTAGCCACCTCGGGCGAACCGCCCGAGCACCCACTTTCCCGTTCGCACTCGCTTGATGATGACGCCCAGAAGCAACTTTGCCCCAGGTAGCGCCCGGCCTCCGGACGGGCGGCTCGGCCTGCGCCATCAATCAGCCCGGCGGTAAACCGGAACCCGATGCGCCGCGCCCTTTTCCTCCCGCTCATGCTTTCCGCCCTCTCCCTCGCGGCCGCGATTCCTAATCCGCTCATTCACCAGCGCGCCGACCCGCATATTACGCGGCACCCTGACGGCTTCTATTATTTCACCGCCACTGTCCCGGAATACGACCGCCTCGAACTCCGCCGCGCCCCCACGATTGCGGGACTTGCCACCGCCGCACCGCAAGTGATCTGGCGCAAGCACGCCGCCGGACCGATGGGCGCGCATATCTGGGCGCCGGAACTGCACCACATCGACGGCAAATGGTTCATCTACTTCGCGGCCGGCGATGCGGAGGACATTTGGAAAATTCGCATCTACGTTCTCGAGAACCCCGCCGCCAATCCGCTCGAAGGCACGTGGATTGAACGCGGTCAATTGCGCACCCATTTCGACACCTTCGCGCTCGACGCCACCCCCTTCGTTCACGCCGGCCGGCGCTACCTGCTCTGGGCGCAGCACGACCCCGCCGTGGGCGGCAACACGTGCCTCTACCTCGCTCCACTCCAGGACCCCGTGACACTAGGCGGTAAGCCCGTGCGTTTGTCGCAGCCGGAGTACGACTGGGAGAAGGTGCGCTTTGCGGTCAACGAAGGCCCCGCGGTTCTGATCCGCCACGGTCGCGTCTGGGTCACCTACTCCGCCGCCGGCACAGGCGCCGAGTATTGCCTCGGCCTGCTCTCCGCTGCGACCGACGCCGATCTACTCGACTCGAAATCCTGGCACAAATCGTCCGCGCCCGTCTTTGCCACCAGCGAATCCGACCGCGTCTTCGGCCCGGGGCACAACTCCTTCACCACCGCGCCCGACGGCACCGACCTGATCGTCTACCACGCGCGCAATTACCGCGCCATCAAAGGGCGATCCCCTCGACGACCCCAATCGCCACACCCGCGTGCAGCCGTTCGGCTGGCGACCCGACGGCTCGCCCGACTTCGGCAACCCGCTCCCCGACGACCCGCCGAAATTCGGTCCGATCAGCCGGGCCGATCTCCGTGCCCGTGACGGCTGCGTGCGGCCCGATCCGGCCACGCAGACCTACACGATGTATTTTTCCGCCCGCGGACCCAACCGCCGCGCCGCCGTCGTCGCGTACACGAGCCCTGACCTCGAAACGTGGACCGGCCCGACCACGGTCTTTGAGCGCCCCGCCGAATGGTGGGCCGATCGCGGCATCTGGGCGCCGGAGATCCACACCTACCGTGGCAAATATTATCTCTTCCTCACCTTCGATTCATCGCACTTGCTGCCCGAGCAGTGGCCCGGCTGGCTCCCGCGCGTGCAGCGTGGCTCGCAGGTGCTCGTGGCCGAAACCCCGCTCGGCCCCTTCCAACCCTTCGCCAACCGCCCCACCCTGCCCGGGGACCTGATGACCCTCGACGGTACGCTCTGGGTCGAGGACGGCGTGCCCTACATGGTGTTCTGCCACGAGTGGGTGCAGATCAGGGACGGCACGGTGGAGTTCATCCAACTCACCGCCGATCTCTCCGCCACCGTCGGCGAACCCCGTCTGCTCTTTCACGGCAGCGATGCACCGTGGAGCCTGAAGTCCGAACAGTACGGTTGTCACGTCACCGACGGCCCCTGGTTTCATCGCACGCGCAGCGGCAAACTACTCCTGCTCTGGTCCAGCGGCACCAAGAGTGGCTATGGCGTCGGCATCGCCACCTCCGATTCCGGGAAACTCGCCGGCCCGTGGCGCCAGTCGCCCACCGCGCTCTTCGAGGCCGACGGCGGCCACCCCATGCTCTTCCGCCGCTTCGACGGCCAGCTCATGCTCGCCCTCCACCAACCCAACGACCCGCCGCACGAGCGCATGCGCTTCCTCGAGATCGAGGAACGCGATGATATGCTCGTGCTGAAGAACCCATGAACGCACCGGACGCATTTACCCAAGCACGGCGGGTCCCCGGCCCGTTTCTCCCCTCCCTCCCGGGCCCAAGCATATTTGTAACGCAATACGTTACAAATTGGTTAGGGCATGCCCTGTCATTTCTCCCGACCAGGGCAGGTCAAAGACACGCCCTTCTTTCCCAATTCGCGTCCCTTTACGTTTCTTCGCGATTGAAATCCTTTCTCCGGCTTCTCCCCTTTCTCCTGCCTCGTCCCCTTCCCTCGACGCCAAACCGCTTTGTCACGTATTACGTGACAAAGCGGTTTGGGTGCTTTCCGGCATTTTTACGGATGCAATTTCTTGCACTCCCACTTTTCTGCCCGTCGCTCCCCGCCGCGACCCCGCCGTCCGACTACTTCATCCGTCCTCAACCCACCGCGGCCCTCTATCACGAGGGTTGGACCGACTTGAACAAGAACGGGACCCGCGATCCCTATGAGGATCCTGCGATCGCCATCGAGGACCGCATCACCGACCTGCTCGGCCGGATGACGCTGGAGGAGAAAACCGCCCAGCTCGCCACGCTCTACGGTTTTCCGCGCGTCCTGAAAGACGAACTGCCCACCCCGGCGTGGGACTCTGCCATCTGGAAGGACGGCATCGGCAACATCGACGAACACATCAACGGCAACACCGGCTGGACCAACAACCTCGCCGACCCGGACAACGACCTGCCCTGGCCGCAACACACCCGCGCGATCAACGAGGTGCAACGCTGGTTCATCGAGCGCACCCGCCTCGGCATCCCGGTGGACTTCACCAACGAGGGCATTCGAGGCCTGCTGCATTCACGCGCCACCAGCTTCCCGGCACAGGTCGGCGTCGCCAGCACATGGAATCCCGTCCTCGTACGGGAGATCGGCCGCGTCACCGGCCGCGAGGGCCGGGCCCTCGGTTACTCCAACCTGTACTCGCCCGTCCTCGATCTCTCCCGCGATCCCCGCTGGGGCCGCGTGGTCGAATGCTACTCCGAGGATCCCTTCCTGACCGCCACGCTCGGGGTCGAGCAGGTGCGCGGACTGCAGGAGTCGGGCGTCGCCTCCACGCTCAAGCACTTCGCCGTTTACAGCATTCCTAAAGGCGGGCGCGACGGCCATGCCCGCACCGATCCGCAGGCCACCTGGAGCGAAGTGCAGGTGCTCCACCTGGAGCCGTTTCGCCGCGCCGTCCGTGACGCCGGCGCCCTCGGCGTCATGGCTTCCTACAACGATTACGACGGCATCCCGATCGAGGCGAACCGGCGGTTCCTCACCGACATCCTGCGCACCGGATGGGGTTTCAAGGGTTACGTCGTCTCGGACAGCGGCGCCGTCGAATTCCTCCACGCCAAGCACCGCACCGCGGCCACGCCCGCCGACGCCATCCGCCAATCCGTCGCGGCCGGACTCAACATTCGCACCAACTTCACTCCACCCGCCGATTATCTGCAGCCGCTTCGCCAACTCGTGCGCGACGGCTGGCTCGGCCCCGACGTCATCGACGCCCGCGTCCGCGACGTGCTCCGCGTCAAATTCCTCCTCGGTCTCTTCGACCATCCCTACGTGAACCCGGCCGAAGCCGACCGCACGGTCCGCACCGCCGCGCATCTCGCCATAGCCCGCCAGGCCGCCCGCGAATCCATCATCCTGTTGAAAAACGACCGGAGTTCCCTGCCGCTCGACCGCGCGAAACTCCGCAAAGTCCTCGTCGCGGGTCCGCTGGCGGACGATCCCCACGCGTGGTGGTCGCGTTACGGCGCGCAGCGGCTCGACTTCGTCACACCGCTCTCCGGCCTGCGCGCAGCCCTCGGGTCACAGGTGGAAGTGCGCTATGCCCAGGGCGTCGCCGCCAAGGATGCCGCGTGGCCGGAAAGCGACATCCTCAAGCCGGCCATGCCCGCCGATGTGCGCGCCGGCATCGCCGCCGCCGTGGCCGCCGCGCAGGACGTGGACGTGATCATCGCCGCGCTCGGCGAGACCGACGAACTCTGCCGTGAATCCGCCAGCCGCATCAGTCTCGACCTGCCCGGCAACCAGCAGGACTTGCTCGAAGCCCTACACGCCACCGGCAAGCCGCTGGTCCTCGTCCTCAGCAACGGCCGCGCCCTCAGCGTCAATTGGGCCGCACAACACGTGGATGCCATCGTCGAGCTGTGGTTTCCCGGCGAAGACGGCGGCTGTGCCCTCGCCGACGTTCTCCTGGGCGATTACAATCCTGCCGGCCGGCTCCCGGTCACGTTCCCGCGCAGTGTCGGCCAGTTGCCGCTCAACTTCCCTGCCCGGCCCGGCTCGCAGGCGCAGGATTATGGACAGGTCACGGGCCCGCTCTTCGCTTTCGGCCACGGCCTCAGCTACACGACCTTCGCCTATGCAAACCTGCGGATCACGCCGGATCGGCCCGCTGTAGCCGGGCTCGCTGAGCCCGGTTCCGAACCGGGGTCAACGTCCCCGGCTGCAACTATCGCCGTTTCCTGCGATGTCACCAACACCGGCACCCGGGCCGGCGACGAGGTCGTGCAGCTTTACCTGCGTGACGACTACAGTTCGGTTGTGACCTTTGATCAGGTCCTGCGCGGCTTTACGCGTGTGCACCTCGCCCCCGGTGAGACCCGCACGGTCACCTTCGCCCTCACTCGCGCCGATCTCGCCCTCTACAACCGGGATCAGCAGTGGGAGGTCGAACCCGGACGTTTCACCGTGATGGTTGGCGCGTCGTCCTCGGACATCCGGCTGCGCGGCAATTTCACCGTCACCGACTCCGCCGGTTGCGCGCCAGAGGAGACACCCATTCAGGACGCCTCGGTGGATCCGCGATGAGCGCGGCCCTGGGCCCAAACCGCATGACTACCAGGCAACTCCAAGCATGATCGAGCGGCCTGAATGTAGGGCCGGGGCTTGCTCCGCGCCTCGAAGGCGTGGACGGCTGCTTGGCGCTCAAGGCGCGGACCAAGGTCCGGCCCTAAACCTCCACTCGCTCACGCTCGTAGCTACAATCTCCATCCTGCTCCTCGCCAATCTCTCCCTTTCCGCCCAGCCCATGAATCTCACCGTCACCACCCCGCTCCCGTCACCAGCGGTCACATTCAAGACGGGCACCATCCGCGCTCCGGACGGTTCCACCCTCGCGCTCGACTCACGCAGCCTGCTCCTCAATGGCCGGCGCTGGACGCCCGTCATGGGCGAGTTCCATTACGCGCGCTACCCCGCCGCGAAATGGCGCGGTGAACTCGCGAAGATGAAGGCTGGCGGCATCGACATCGTCGCCACCTACGTTTTTTGGATCCATCACGAGGAGACAGAAGGCGCCTGGAACTGGTCGGGCGACCGGAACCTGCACGACTTCATCACCGCGGCCGCCGACGCCGGCCTCAAGGTCATCGTCCGCTGCGGACCGTGGTGCCACGGCGAGGTGCGCAACGGCGGCCTGCCCGACTGGATCGTCGCCCGCCCCGGCGCGCGCACCGACGACCCCGCCTATCTGGCTTCCACCCAAAAACTCTACGCGCAGATCGCCGCGCAGGTTGCCGGACTGCTCTGGAAGGACGGCGGACCCGTCATCGGCATCCAGCTGGAAAACGAATACGGCGGACCCGCCGAACACCTGCTCACACTCAAGCGCCTCACCGTCGAACTCGGCCTCGACGTGCCGCTCTACACCCGCACCGGCTGGCCGGAGTTGCAGACGCCGATGCCGTTCGGCGAAATCATCCCGCTCTACGGGGTGTACGCCGAGGGGTTCTGGGATCGCGAACTCACGTCGATGCCCGGCAACTACTGGGCAGGGTTTCATTTCTCCACCCTCCGCACCGACGCCAACATCGCCAACGAGGCCCTCGGCCGCCGCGAGGTGCGCGACGAGCCCGACATCGCCCATTACCCTTACCTCACCTGCGAGATCGGCGGCGGCATGATGAGCAGCTACCACCGGCGCATCCTTGTTGATCCGCGCGACATTGAGGCCGTCACACTCGTCAAGCTCGGCTCCGGCTCCAACTCCCCCGGTTACTACATGTATCACGGCGGCACCAACCCCGACGGAGAGCTCACCCCGCTCATGGAATCGCAGGACTCCGCGTTCACCAACTGGAACGACCTGCCGCACAAAAACTACGACTTTCAGGCGCCGCTCGGCGCCGCGGGCCAGATCCGTCCGCACTACTACCTACTCCGCCGCCTGCACCGGTTCCTGCACGCGTTCGGCGAACAGCTCGCCGGCATGGACACCTTTCTTCCCGATCAGCGTCCCGCCGGAAAGGACGACGTCGCCACCCTGCGCTGGTCCGTGCGTTCCGACGGCCAGCGTGGCTTTGTTTTCTTCAACCACCACGAGCGCGGACGCGATCTCCCCGCCAAGTCCGACGTGCAGTTCGCGGTCACCCTCGCCGACGGCTCGGTGCTGACCTTTCCCGATGCCCCCGTCAGCCTGCCCTCCGGCAACCGGTTCATCTGGCCCTTCAATCTCGAACTGGGCCATGGCGTGACGCTCACCTGGGCCACGGCCCAGCCGGTCACGCTGCACGACCAGGGGTCGGAGCGGACCGTATGGTTCGCGGCGACCCCCGGCATCGGAACTCAGTTCTGCTTTGCCACGGAGGTTGATTCGCCGGCCGGACCGACCCGGCTCTTAACGCTCGTTCCCGGCGAGCACCGCATCACTGCCAGCCGGCGCGACAGCACCCAAACCCTGCGGTTCATCGTGCTCACCGAGAAGGAGTCATTGCGTCTGTTCGATCCCGCCCCACCCGTCGCCATGGCTCCGCTTCCGGTCGCGTTCGATTTGCTCCGCGCCGCCGGTCCGCTGCGGAAAATTCCCCCAGCCGCCACGCCCTACGGTGTCGCCAGTGCGCCCACCGACGCAGACTTCGCCAATGCTGCCGTGTGGAAAATCAATCTGCCCGCCGACTATCAGCCCGCGTCAGGTCAACTATTGCGCCTCCGCTACACCGGCGACGTCGCCCGGATCTATCTCGGCGACAAGCTGATCATGGACGACTTCTACAACGGTCTGCCGCTGGAGCTGGACCTGAGCCGCTACGCTGAAGAGCTGAAAACCCGCGAACTGACCGTGGCGATCCTGCCGCTGCAGAAGGATGCGCCGATCTTCTTTTCCGATCCCGCAGCATTGCCCGATTTCAAGGGCCAGACGGCGGTTGCGGAACTGCACACAGCAGAAATCGCCGGCCCTTAGAATCCCCATCAGCGCAAAATCTTGTAGGGCGTCACCTTGGTGACGCCTGTTCGAACCGCGCTGCCGGCAACGCGGTCGAGGCGCGGACCAAGGTCCGGCCCTACAACAAGCCTGACGAGTCGATCAGCGCGGTTAAGGTTCCGTCAGCACGCCGCAGTCAGGCTCAAGCAGCGCGACGGCAGGGGGCGAGCCACTGGGCGGGGCCGTGGGTCAGGGGTGAATGGCCGGACCACGACATGCGGGTCACAGACCCGCCCTACTTGGCCATCCGCTGTCACTGATTTCACGAGCAGCAGAAATCCACGATCCAGAACCGCTAATCTGCGCTGATCTTCGCCAATCCCAAACTGACAGGCATGGGTGTCTTGCACTTCCTTGGTATTTATCCGCGTCTATCTGCGAAATCCGCGGTTAAAATGTCTTGAACCGTGTGGTTGCAGTATTTCCCCACCGGTCATTGCTCCACACTTGCCGGCACGTGGCCTGAAGAGTTTGCTCACCCTGAATCCATGAGCTGCGACTGTCACATTGAAGCCAAGGACGAGGCCCAGCGGAAGGTGCTGTGGGTCCTGCTGGCGATCAATGGCGCCATGTTTGCGGTGGAAATCATCATCGGCCTGCTGGCAGATTCCTCGGGCGTGGTGGCCGACTCCCTGGACATGCTGGCGGACGCCCTGGTGTACGGGCTATCGCTTTATGCCATCGGCCGGTGCGCGTCCATCAAGGTCAGGGCGGCCCGGTGGAGCGGCTGGTTTCAGATTCTGCTCGCCGCAAGCATCCTCCTCGATGTCGTCCGTCGGGCGCTGTTTGGCAGCGAGCCCGTCACCTGGCTGATGCTGGCGGTGTCGGTCTGCGCCCTCGCGGCGAATGCCTATTGCCTCAAGTTGCTCCTGCGCCATCGGGAGGGCGAAGTGCACATGCGGGCCAGCTGGATCTTCACCCGCAGCGATGTCATCGCCAACGCCGGCGTGATTGTCGCCGCCCTGCTGGTGGCCCTGACCGGCACCCGCTGGCCCGACCTGATCGTGGGCGCTGCGATCGCCGGCGTGGTCATCAAGGGCGGTTGCTCCATTCTGGCGGATGCGAAAAAAGAGCCCCAAACCTGAACAGAAATTAATCACAGTTTACCCGGATCACTCGGATAAAATCCCCTTGTTTTCCCCCAGAATGTTTGCGGCTCGGTTCCAGGTCTCCCCGTCTTCCGCGGGATTGCCACCGGGAGGCCAACCTGTCTTGCTCCCACCAATGCCCCTCCTGCGTCTGACGGCCACGGTTGCTTTAGCCCTCGCTGGTCTCCTGCTTGCCGGGTGCGGCTACGTGCATTTTGGGCGCATCAAACCCGCGCCGGCTCCGGATGCCGCCCTGGCTTCGGAAAACGCCAGCCTCAGGGCGGAAAAAATCATGCTTCAGCGGGAACTCGCGCTGGCGCGGAAGGAGGGCATCGCCCTGCGTGACGCCCTCGAAAAACGTCCCACTGCCACCACGGCCGCCGGCGGTGTTCCGACCGGTGCCCAAAGCCTGCTGGCCGCCCGGCTCAAGGAAACGACCGAGGAACTCATCAACCTCCGCGCCAATTACGCGCGGCTGGAAAAGGAGCGCACCCGCCAGCTCATGCCTGGATCCGGCATGAGCAGCATTGCCGCCGCCGAGCAGATCAGCGACCTGAAGGCGGCCCTGGGTGCCAACGAGGAAAAACTGGCCGCCGCCCTGCGCACGTACACCAAGCTGCAAAAGGAAATCGTCGGACTCCGGCAACAGGTGGATCGCGAGCGCACCGAGAACATCCGCCTTACGCAGCAGGTGACCGGTCTCACCGCCCAGAACGAGCGCGCCGTCGCCGCCCTCGCCCAGCTCAATTCCGAACTGCTCGCCCAGCGCGAGGCCCGCAACCAGGCCGAGGCCGACGCCCGCGCGGCGCAAGCCCAGCTCCAACTCGTCATTGCCCGCACCGGTCGCACCGACGAGCCGGTCGCGCTTGCCGACACCCGTTCCGGTGCCGCCGGCAGCACCAGCGATCTCGCGCCCGCCACCCTTCGACTTGAGGTCGCGGAACCCGCGGCGGTGTCATCCGACGCCATGTTGCGGACCAGTCCTGAACGCCTTCGCGCCGCCGCCGACCTTCGCCGGTACGAAGTGGCCGAGGGCGACACGCTCGAGAGCATTGCCCGCAGGTTCTACGGCAAACCCGAGCGCTGGCGCGCCATCTACGCCGCCAACATCGACCTCCTCCGCGACGGCCGCCCGCTCAAGCCGGGCATGACACTCGAAATCCCCGCGGAGTAAAATCCATCTGCTGACAGATGGAGACCTGAGGTCTTGAACCCTGAGAATTGAAACCAGCGCCGGAGGCGCGGGCCATGACAGCTTGGGGTAACGCCCCGGGTTTGGATGTTGGGAAAATATGAGAGTGCTGAGGGTCCGAGATATAATCTCCGGCCAGCCGTTCGCCAACTTTCCCACCCTCAACCCACGGGATCGCGCCGCAGACCGCGCAGGGTGGCGAGTTCGCCCCACTCGGTGACACCAGGCAGCGGTCGCGGGGCGGTGCGCTGGCGGCGGCCGGTTTTCAGGCGGTAGGCGGCGAGGTGGGTTGCGACGAATGCCTGGGTGCCAAGGACGGCGCCGTCGGTGAAGTAACGCACCCGGCAGCGCAGCACGGTGGCCAAAGGAAGTTTGCCTCCGGTTTTAAGCACCTGCTTGAACTGTTCGAGTGGGATCGCGCCCTGGCCGGGCTTCTGGAAGGCACCGGTGCCGAAGAGGACCTCGCGGTAGCCGCATTGGGCGGTGGACCAGTCTGAGGTGCCGCGGATGGCCTGCAGGCCAGCGCGGGCTTTGGCGTTGCCGCCGACGGCTTCGCCGTAGCCGCAGAAGCGGTAGTCCTTGGGATCTTCTGCCAAGCCGGCGCGGACACAGTTCAGGTCGATATAGGCGGCCATCGTTTCGATGACGCGGCCCTGGGGTTCGACGAGGACACTCTTGAAGCGTTCGGCCCAGAGCGTGCCGTAGCGCTGGTGGCTCTTGTTATACCAGACCGAGAAGCGCTGTTTGAGGAGCTTCATGAACTGCGAGACGTCGCCCATGAGGGCCAGTTGTTGCTTCCGCCAGGCCTCGGCCTCGGGGCCGTTGGTTTTGAGTTGGGCTTTGATGACGTCCAATCTGGCCATCTGATACTGGGTGGGCTTGGGGTACAGCACCGCATAGCGGCGGAGCAGTTCGGCATCCGTTGGGATTTCCTTCACGTGCGGCACCCGCAGAAGGACGTGAAAATGGTTGGTCAGCAGCGCGTAGGTGAGGACTTCGACCCCGCAGTAGTCGGCCACCTGCCAGAGCTGTTTGCGCAGGACTTCCTTGCCCACGTCATCGATCAAGTACTCCCCGTTCACCGTCCGGGTTATGCAGTGGTAGACTGCCTCCCCGTCCGCCGCCGCCACCTTGATCCGTGCATGTCTCATCCACGCAACCTGCTGGCAGCCAACCAATCCCGTCAATGGCCCTCCCTGACATAATTAACCTGTCCCTAAAAGCCTGTATGTTGGCAGCCAACCAATCCCGTTTACGCTCACCCAAAGCATGATTAGCCTGTCCCTTCTGTACCCGGTGTTCTGCGTAGATATCGCCGATGCCTTTTAGGGACGGGCTTGGTTCGCGCCTGTGCCAATATGCTCGCTCCGGACGATCAACCACCTGCGCAACGGCAAGGCACGCACCAAGGTGCGGCCCAACAGGTATCCAAACCGAATATACACAAAGGTCAGGTACGGTAAAGAGGCTCACCCGCGCCGAAGGCGCCTCGGCCGCCTAATACGCGTCAGGACCTCTATTTGGCTAAAACAATCCCACAATCAGCGCGAGGGTCACGAGCGAGCCGGCGACGGTGCCGACGATGACGGACGACGCGAGGGTCTCGTCACCCTTCAGTTCGAGGACCATCGTGTAGGACACGATCGCGGTGGGGCAGGCCATGAGAATCATCACGACTTTCAGCGCGGCGGGTTCAAGGCCCCACCAGGTGCCGAGGAGCCAGCCGACGGCCGGGGAGACGGCCACCTTGATCGCCGTCGCCACGGCGGCGCCGCGCCAATCCTGCGCCAGCCTGGCCGTGACCAGCGATCCACCGACAGCGAGGAGCCCCAACGGCAGCGCCATTTCGCCCAGGCTAGAGAGCGTGCGCGCAAGCGCCGACGGCAGGGGCCAGCCGGCAGCAGCGTAGCCCAAACCGGCCAGGGTCGCAAGCAACGGGGGCGTCGCCGGGAGCTGCCGCAACAGGGGCCGGACCATCGCAAGTCCCCAGCTGTGCTGGCTCAGTAGCAGCACACCGACGCCGGCAAGGTTGTAGAGCACCATCGCCGGCGCGACTACAATGACCGCCATGCTGCGCACGGTGAGACCGCCGGCAAGGGGGGCGTCGGGCAGTGAAAAAACGATCGGCAGGCCGGCGAACGCCAGGTTGCCGCGGAAAGCGCCCTGCACGAAGGTGCCCTGCACCGGACCTGGCAGTCGCAGCGCGAGCGCGGCGCCATAGGCCAGCGCGATCACGACGAGCGTACCGAGCAGAACTGCGAAGAGCGCCGGTGCGGCCGTGTCGAGGGCAGGCGGCGTGCTCGCCAACTGCACAAAGATCAGCGCCGGCAGACCCACCCAGTAGAGCAGGCGGTTGGCCTCCTTCAGGAAAGCCGCCGTGGTGAAGCCGCTGCCCTGCAGCCAGGCCCCGAGCGCGATCATCAGGAAGACCGGCGCGAGTGTATTGAGAATCAGCACGCCGGGGTCCTCCCTGAAGGGTAAGAGGTGAGGAGGATCTTAACCGCAATGGACGCGAAGGATTTGGCTGCAGGGCGGGTTTTCCGAACCCCGCCTTTGAATGTTGTGCGTATTCCAGGCGGGGTTCGGAGACCCCGCCCTACAACATGCAAGGAACGCGAAGGATTGGGAGTCATCGGCAGGATCTCATGAGAATCAGCCCGGATCTACAGCCACAATGAACACCTAGCGCCGTCCTGCAGGCAGCTCGCCCTCGCGCCTATAGGCGCATCAGGTGCTTCATTCGCTTCACGATCCTTGTGTTCTTTGTGATTCAAATTCCGATGGTCACGAATTGGGGCGCGGGTTCTTCTGGCGGTACTTCTGCAGGAGCTTGCGCGTGTCTTCGAGCACCACCTGCGGGCCCACGTAGTTGCCGCCGCGATTGGTGTCGGACAGCACCTTGCCTTTATCGTCCACGAGCACGAGGCAGGGGATGCCGTCACCCGAATAGCGCAGGATGTCAGGGGTCTCACGGACCACGTCGTAGCGCAGCGCGGGCCACGCCATGCGGTCGCCCTTCATGTAATCCTTCATGTCTCCGGCCGAATTGTCGGCGCTGACAAATACTACCTCGAACTCGGGATACTCGGTCCGCAGATTCTTGTAGGCGTCGACCAACCGCGGCGTGAACTGCCGGCAGGGACCGCACCAGCTCGCGGAGTAATAGAGCGCATAGAATTTCACGCCATTGAGCCGGGCGGCCTCATGCGCCTGCAACCCATTGCCCTGCAGTCGCACCAATTTGCCCTGCAGCCGGCGCGCCATCACCGACGTTGCCGCCGCCGCCGAGGCGGGTGCCGCGGCAGTTTCCGCCACCGGGGCCGCCTCGGCTGCCGGTTGGGCAACGGGAGCCGCCGGGGCCTGGTTCATGGCGAGGGCCAGGGCCGCCAGTTCCGTGTGGGCGGCCGGCACGCGGCCGGTGAGATTGCGGTAGCGCACCTGCACATAGGTGCCGTCCAACGCGATCACTTCCAGCTGGGCCCCCTTCGCAAGTCCAACCGAGCCGCTGGTCTGCCCGTTGCGCACGATCTCGAACTTGGTCGCCTGGGTGAGCGAGGTTTCCAACGGCAACCCCGCCCCCACGACCGAACCTATCAGCACCAACATCGCGCCAAACGTGAGGAGGTGCCGCAGGAATTTCATGCGCGGGAGATTGCCGGGTGGGCGGAAGTTTCCAACCCATATTTTGCCTGGGAGCGCGTACTTGCGGATATCTTCAAAACCCCGTGAGGTTACCCCGCCACCCACCGGGCAGGGCCTTGACCCCGCCCTGCCGGCCTCACGTAGTGCCGGGCTTAAGCCGGCACTGGTTCGGCCACGTCAAACTTCCGGCGTTGCAATCCGGACGCGGTCTGAAGCACCGCGCCACGCGGTAGCCCGCCCCATCACCGTCCCCACGCGCGCCCATGGTCCGCATCCTCACTCCTGAGGCAGGCGGGCCGCCCGCGCTCCCAGCCGAAGCCCCTGCGGCTATTCAGCTCCGGAACAGCATGATCAGCCGGGCCCGGCCGGAAATGCGGAGCTTGCGGTAAACGGCGCTCAGCTGGTTTTTGACCGTGCCGGAACGCTTGCCGAGCACGGCGGCAATTTCGCGGTTGCTCAGGCCGCAGGCGACGCGGGCCACGACCTCGGCCTCGGCGCGCGTGAGCTTGACGACCGCAGCCGCCGGCGGAAAGGACTGGCCCTTGCGCCGGAAGGCCTTGGTCGCGGATGCCTTTAGCATGTCGAATTCCAAGCGTTCAGCCGGGCTCAGAGGCCGAGCAGTCGCTTCACTTCGGACTCAAGTTTTTCGCCGCGCGCATCGGTGGCCGCGATGCGTCCTTCCTTGTCGAGCAGGAACATCGCCGGGATGGATTGGATCCCGAACTTCACGGCATAGTCGTTCTTCCACCATTTGCCGTCGAAATACTGCGGCCAGGGCATCTCCTGTTTCACCGTGAAATCGAGCATCTTCTTTTTCGCCGCCGCGAGCTTGGTCTCCATCTCCGCGGGCGTCTCCTTGCCGCGCAGGCCCGGATTTTCCAGCGTGATGCCAATAACCTCGAATCCCTTGTCGTGGAAGTCCGCATACACTTTTTTGACGTTGGGCAGCTCGGCGATGCAGGGTCCGCACCATGTCGCCCAGAAGTCGACCAGCACAACCTTGCCCTTGAGGGCCGCGACATCCACCGCGCGGCCGTCGGCGGCGGTGAACTTCATCGAGCCGATTTCGGCGGCGCGCACCTTGGCGGCATCCGCGGCCTGGGCGGCCTCGGCCTTTTGCTTTTCCACCGCAACCTGCAAGGCGGATGCAATGGCAGGGTTGCTCTGCAGGGCGGCCTCGTAGGCCGCGGCAGCCTCTGGCGACTGCTGGCGCAGGCCGCTGACGTACTGCTCCACCACCGGCATCACGCGTTCATCGCCCAGAGTGGCCAAGACGCGGTCCACGAGAGGACGGTACACCGTGATGTCAAAAGCCTGACCGGTCGTCCGGGCGACTCCGCGCGCGTCGGCGAGCAGCGCGAAGAATGCCCCGCCGCGCTGGCGCGAGTCGGCATCGGGTGACTCGATCACGATCGTGAGCAGCTTGGCCTGCTCGACGCGGTAGGCCGCGAGCGCCGCCGCGTCCACGATGAGGTTGGTCTCGCGCGGCGCCGTTGCGAACTCCGGCTTGAAGCCGGTCAGGAACCACGGCCGGGTGAAACTCGACTGCACCCAGCAGTTGTAACGGCGGGGATCGGCGGGATATTTCTCCGCGAAGGCCCGGCCGGCGGCGGCGAACTTGCGCATGATCTGGTCCTGGAACTCCCAGAAGGCGGGGTCCTTGGGTTCCAGTCCCTCAGGCGCGGGTGTGCGCCAGAGGGCGAACACGGCTTCGTAGTCGAGATCGGCCTGGGATTTGGGCGCGGGTTCGGCGGTCTTGGCGGGAGCCGGTTCGGTCGCGGGTGCGGGAGGCGGCAGATCCTGTTTTTTGCGACAGCCGGAAAAGGCCGCGGTCAGGCCAAGAAGGCAGATCGCCAGCAAGGTGAACCGGGCCGGGTTTGACCTGTAGGGCCGGACCTTGGTCCGGCCTGGCGGGTGACTCGCAGGCGCAGGATTGTTCGCGGAGGATGCGTCAAGGCGCGCACCAAGGTGCGGCCCTACAGGGGACGAAAATGACAGATGGAAGAATGAGGTCATGGCGATAAAAAGGCCGGGCCGCCGGTCTCGGCCGGCGGCCCGGAAACACAAACACACGACTTAGAATTTCTTGGCGAACGAGAGGATGAAGCGGCGCAGTCGCGGATCGCCGGCGAAGCGGCTGTTGGCGGCGTCGATCATGTCGGGTTCCTCGTTGAGGGCGTTGATGACCGTGACGGTCACCTTGCTGCCGCTGAGCCAGCGCGCCCACCACTCCTGGGCGTCGGCGGCGAAGCGCGGATCACGGGCGAAGTTATACGAAGCCTGCGGATTCCACTCGGTATATTGCGGATATGCCGAGGAGGTCAGGCCGTTGATATAGTAGCGGTTCTGGCTGTTGACCGCCACACCGACATCCCAGGCCCCGCGGCCCCAGAACACCGAGCCGCTCAGCTTGCTCGGCTGGTGACCGAAGGCGGAACTGGGCGCGGAGGAGGGCGTGGACTGGGAGAGGATGACATTCGGATCGGAGTAGGCTGCGGTCACCGTCAGGTCGCCAAAGCCGAAGGTGCGCGAGTAGATCGCCCGGTAGTCCCAACCCTTGGTCCTCACCCAGGACAGGTTGATGTTGCTCGCATCCCAGCTGGTCACAAGGCCGGCGTACCCGGCCGCCGTGTCGGCCGGCGTCGGCGCCGCGCGGGTGACGCGCTCCGGGAAGAAATTCATCAGGTCCTGCAGGCCGGTGGAACCGGACCGGTCGCGGTAATCGATCTCATAGTAATCGGCGGAGAAGGACAGTCCCTTGAACGAGCGGCCGGGCACGTCGATGACCACGCCGCCGTTCTTCGAGACCGACTCTTCCGACTTCAGCGTGGGATTGCCGCCCGACTTGTAGGTGAAGATGCCGAGGACCAGCTCGTTGCCGCGCAGCGGGTCGCGAATGTTGCGCGAGGACGTGTAGGTCGTGGTGAAGCTCGAGACCGGCGCCTGCAGGTCGTAGAGCCGCACCGGCTTGAAGCCCTCGGCACGGGACGCCCGCAACGTCAGCCACGACACGGGCTGGTAGAGACCGCGGTAAGTCGAGGTGGTGACACCGCCGGCATCCGAGTAGTCCGTGGCGCGGATCGCCCCGCCAACCTCGAACAGGTGCACGAGGGGAATGTTCTGCTTATGGGACAGCAGCGGTATGCTTACCTCGGCGAAGGCGGCTTTGAGTTCGCGGCTGAACGGCTTGGAGAGCACATAGGTGGGCGTGGCGATGCTGGCTTCGCGCCAGAACTTCACCTCTTCCTCGCCGAACTCGACGCCCATGGCCGCGCGCATGTCGCCGGCCCAGCCGGACCAGACCGTGCCGTCAACCGAGGCGAGGTATTGATAGACATCCGTTGTGTCCTCGTGGTCCGCGGCCGGCAGCAGGGCTTCGAGCACGCCGGCGCCATTGGGATTCTTGGTCGTGAAGCTGTCATAGGCCAGGATCGGCTTGCTGGCCGAGGCGATAGCCGCGCTCAGCAGGGTGAAATTGAAGCTGCTGGCCGTGATCGCATCGTCGGAAACCACGTTGCGGCTCCACACGGCGCTCACGTCGTAGCGCCAGGTGTCGAGGAAGTTGCCGCGCACGCCGGCCGAACCGCCCATGTTTTTCTGGAAGGAATCAATCCGCGGCAGCGGCAGGTCATAAAACACCTTGGCCAGGACCGCCGAGCCGGAGAAGGGGTTGCCCGGGTAACCGGCCGGCAGCGATGTCTGCAGGGTAATGGGCGAACCGGTGTAGTTGTTCTCGAACTGGCTCCAGCGCACATCGCCGTAGATCTGGATCCGCGGGCGGAGCTGGTAGTCGGCCCGGAGCATGAAACTCTGGCGGTTCGCCGGATCGATGCCCATGGTGTACGGGGCCGCATCGTAGACGGGCACGCCGGCTGCGTTGGTCGGCGTATAGGCGCCATTGGCCGCGGTGGTGCCGTTCGATCCGGTGGGCAGAAGCACGACATGGGTCGTGAGGCCCGGGAGGTTGGCGCCGGCGGAGTTTGCCGGGTTGAAACCGCTGGCCAGCGAACCCGCTCCACCGGTGACGTTGAACAGGAAACTGTTGCTGGTGGAGCCGAACTTGCGGTTGTCGTAGGTGGCGGTCCACCAGCGGTCCCGCAGGGCCAGACCGTTCTGTTCCTCAAAGGACGCGGTGAGGAAGGTGCTCAGCTTGCCCGCGCGATATCCGGCGGTCAGCGAGACCGTGGTCTGGGCCACATCGGTGTCGAAGGTGTTGTCATAGGTCACCCGCAGCTCGGCGCCCGTGTAATTCTTCTTGAGGACGATGTTCACGACGCCGGCGATGGCCTCGGAACCGTAGATGGCGCCGGCGCCCTCGGGCAGGATGTCGATGCGCTCGATGGCGGAAATCGGAATGCCGTCCACGCTGAAGTCCTCCCGGCCGCCGGCGCCGCCGGGCGCCTCCTGGCCGGTGTGCGGAATGCGGCGACCGTCGATGAGCACGAGGGTGGAATTGCCGCCAAGCCCGCGCATGTTGAACGAGGTGCCGACCGTCTGGGCGCGCGAAGTGCCGCTGTTCGTGAGGTTGTCATTGAAGCCCACCGCGCCGCCCAATTGCGGGATGGCCAGGCGGATGTCCGCGAGCCGGGTCACGCCGCGGCGCTCGAGCTCGATCTGCGGCAGGGAGAAGACCGGGATGGCCGCCACTTCATCGCCGAGGGTGCGGATGCGCGTGCCGGTCACTTCCACCGCTTCCAGCTTCACGGGCTCCTCTTCCTTGGTCACAGTTTCCACCGGAATCTTTTGCCGCGATTCCGCCGCGGTGGCGGGCTTCTCCACGCGACTCGCGGGTGAAGACGCAGTCTGGGCATGCAGCCAGCCGGACAGGAGGAATAGTCCGGCGAATAGGTAGCGGTGTGGGTGGGAGGTCATTTGACCATTTTCTCCCACCCTATCCACCGGGCAACCTAACTAAGGTTAATACCTGACGCTCCGGCACTCATTTGGTCGCATTGGGATTGGTTTGGTTTGTGCTGGGCCTATGCTATGGTGCAGCCCTTGAGTTCATCCACCCCCTCAGTATCCGCCGTCCACCAGCCGGCGCTGAGCAGCGCCCCGGCACAGGCGGCTTTGCTCAACCTGCACGGCACCCTGCAGTTCCGTGATCTGTGGAACTCCCTCCAGCACCTTTTTGAAGTCGTCGTCCCGCACGACACGCTGGTGATGTCGGTCAATTACCTGGACTGGAAACGCGAGACCTCCACCCGGCGGCTCTCCTCGGCCAGTTCCCGGCATCCCCACAACGAGACCGCCAACCAGTTGGTGGCCCAGGAGGGACGCGCCTTTTTCCAGCCCTTCCTCGACGCCCATCAGGGCATCCCCGTCTATCAGCACAGCCAGCTGGTCTCCGATCCGAGCAAGATCGACCGCACCGCGTACTACCGCCGCTACATGCAGCAATACAACTGGCGCTATTCCGCCCACCTGTTGTTCTGGCATGGCAAGGGGATCGAAACTTCCTTCGCCCTGCGCCGGCGCGCCGAGCAGGGTGATTTCACCCCGGCGGAAATGAAGGCGCTGCAGGCCGTGCATCCGCACATCAAGGTCGCCTTCGACCGCATGAAGGTCTTTGAGCAGGAGCGCCAGCGCCGCCGCCTGCTGGAGAGTTTCTACCGCGCCAAGCCCGAGGCCGTCCTGTTTCTCGATTGGAATTTCGAGCCCATCTACACCTCGCAGGACGCCCTGGCCCTCTGCGCCGTCTGGAACCTGGGCCATGAACGCGCCCGCAGCTACAGTCCGCAGGCCGTTTTTGCCATCCCCCTGGAGATTCTGGAAGCCTGCGATGCGTTGCGCCGGGAATGGCAGGAGAGGCCGGTGCCGACCGTAGCTTCGGAAGCCGGTTTCCCCACCCGCCACGTCATGGCCACCCAACCCGGGCATGAGGCGCTGATCAGTCTCCGGCCTGAAAAGGGCGGCACGTTGACCAAGCCCGTGTTTGTGGTGCGCATGCGCATGAACGACCAGGTCGCGGCCGGCCCCGCCGCCCTGCCTGAACCTTCGCATGACCGGCTCCTGCACCTGCTCACCCCCGGCGAGCGCGAAATGGCCGGCCTGGTCTGCGCCGGGCTGACCAACAAGGAGATCGCCGTGCGCCTCGGGAAGACCGAAGGCAGTGTCAAGGTGCAGCTCAGCGGGATTTATCAAAAGCTGCGCGTGAACAGCCGCTCGCGGCTGATCGTGGCTCTGCATTGACCTGGGAGCGCGGGCGGCCCGCCCGCATATTCTTCGGAGCGGGCCAGCGGCCCGCGCCCCCCCCAAGCAATGCGGCTGAGAAAATGCCGCCGCCTTGGGAACAATGGACCGCACTTTCAGTGCTCAGCGAACTATGGAATTCCCAAATACCGAGGGCGTTGCCCTAGGCTGTGATGATGGCGCGCCTTCAGCGCTCTGTTTCCATCGGGCTGACGACCGAGCCCAATGCCATGGGCTGAAAGCAATGCCATGACAGCCTGGGGCATCGCCCCAGGAATCGTCCGTCAAACAACCCCGAGGGCCGAAAGCCCGCCCCACCCGGTGAACTTCTTTGCGGCATTGAGCCGCGGCGGCTGACCCTCCACCGTCGCCACCATGCTCAAGACCCCGCTTCAGATTGCGCTTTTTCTCAGCCTCGCGGTGACGCTCGCGGCCACCGACACCCCCACCGACCCCGTTGCCCCCGTCATCGCTCCGCGCCCCCCTTTGGCCGACGGACTCTACGCCGAGTTCGTCACGGTGCACGGCACGTTCACCTGCGAGCTGTTTTTCCAAAAGACCCCGCTCACGGTCACCAGCTTCGCCGGTCTGGCGGAAGGATCGCTCGGGCCGAAACCCGGCACGCCGTATTTCAACGGCCTTAAATTCCACCGCGTCGTGCCTGACTTCGTCGTGCAGGGCGGCGATCCGCTCGGCACCGGTGAAGGCGGACCGGGCTACCAGTTCGCCGATGAATTCGTTCCCGGCCTGCGCCACGACGACACCGGCATCCTCTCCATGGCCAACGCCGGACCCGACACCAACGGCTCGCAGTTCTTCCTCACCCTGAAACCGGTCAACCGCCTCAACTACCTGCACAGTGTCTTCGGCCGCACGATCCACGGCCGCGAACTGCTGCCGCTCATCCGGCAGGACGACGTCATCACCGCCGTCAACATCCTCCGCGTGGGCGCCGCCGCGCAGGCCTTCCGGGCCGACCAGGCCGCCTTCGATGCCCTGGCCGCGACGGCGCGGAAATATCCGCATCCTCATTTCGACGACCCGGAAAATCTCCTGCCCGCCACCCCGCCCCGGGCCCGCTATTTCAATTTCAAGCTCACCAACTTTGCGCGTGCCACCGGCGTGAAAATCTACGCGCGCGTCTTCAGCAAATTCGAACCGGAAACCCCCGGCCAGCGCCCGGGCAACTACACCGGCGAACTGGCCCGGCAACTCGGCGTGGCCGGGGACGGCATCCTCGCCGTTTACTTCGCCGACAGCGCCGAGTGGGGCCTGTGGATCGGCGACCGTCATGTACCCGCGTTCATCGGCCGCGAGGGCAGCGTCCATGAATTCACCCGCGACGGCTCCTTTCACCGCGCCAAGCAGGAATTCCTGGCCGCCGCCAAGACTCAGGGCGACCGGTTCACCGCCGAAGCCGCCCAGGCCGCCCCGCCCGACCAGCCGTTGACCGACGCGCAGAAACTCAAGGGCCAGGTTGACGCCGTGCTGGACGCGCTCCTGCAAAAGTTCGAGCCGGCGGTCCGTTAGGGCCCGGTCACTCTGCTCACCCCTGGACCTCGCCCATCTTTTCCCCTTCGAGCAGGTAGATGCCCACCATGTAGCCGTTCTCGAACATCGCGCCAACTTTCAGGACGCCGTAAAATGAGATCGGCACATCCATCAGCGGGCGCACGCCCTTGGCCATGCGCACCACGATCCATTCGTTCATGTTCGGGACCACCCCGTAGCAGCACATCATCGGGTCCTTCACCAAGAGAAATTCCACGACCAGCCCGCCGTCCATTTTCACGGGCAGCATGAAACCGGTCACGATCGCCTTCCGACCGCTCCATGCCTTGACCGCATCCGGGATCTGCTCCTCCCCGGTCGGCGGCGACTTGCCGGGATCGGCCGCGGGATCGTAGGGCGGCATGGTGAACTTGTACGCCGCCAGCCGGTCAAACCCGAGCCGCAGGTATCCGTCTTCCTCGGCCGGCGGACCTTCGGACGCTGCCGCCACGGTCAGAAGTGCGGCGCTGAGCGCCAGGCCGCAGACAGACAAATGACGGAAGAGTCCTTTCATATTCTCGCGCCAACATGCACGGCCCGGTGCGGGCGTCAAAAAGTTTGGGTTGTGCAGGGCGGGGTCCCAGAACCCCGCCTGGGAGCCGGCAGGCCTCCTGGCCTGCGAAGGAGGGCTCGGTCGCAATCGGATGCATTCCCTTTAGATCCGGAGAAAGAGAAAGATAAAGAGAACGAGAAAGATTGAATTCTAGCGTGAAAACCCAGGCGGGGTTCGGAAACCCCGCCCTACATCCCGATCACACCCGGTAGAACGCCTCGGCGTTGCGCACGTAGAGCTTATGCAGCTCATCGGGCGACGCGCCCTTGAGCGCCGCATCGAGGGTGTTCACCCAGCGCGGATAGTCGGTCGCCTGCGTCGAGACGGGCCAGTCGCCGCCAAAGATCACCCGGTCGAAACCGAAGCAATCCACCACATGCTCGATATAGGGCTGGAGATCGGCCGGCGTCCATTTGGCAGAATCCGCCTCGGTCACGAGGCCGGACAGCTTGCACCACACGTTGGGGAACCGCGCGAGCTCGCGCATCTCCGCGCGCCACGGATCGAGCAGCCCGGCCTTGATGTCGGGCTTGGCAATGTGGTCCATGATGAACCGCACGTTCGGGCACTGCTTCACCAGCTTGAGCGTGTTCGCGAGCTGCTTGTGGTTGATGCAGAGGTCGAAGCTGAGTCCATGCCGCGGCAGGAGCTGCACGCCGCGGACGAAGTCCGGCCGCAGGCAGAACTCCGGGTCGGCCTCGAACTGGATGATGCGACGGATGCCCTTGATCAGCGGATTCGCCGCGAGCCGCGCCAGGTCGGCCTCGGCCGCATCGCCCTTTTCGAGCGGAGCCCAGGGGACGATCCCGCGGATGCGCGGATCCAACCGTGACACCTCGGTCACCCAATCGGCCTCCTCCTGAAACTGGGCAAAATCACATTCGCATTGGAGGAAAACCATCTTCGCCACTGCCACGGGACCGCAGGCGCGACGGTAGTCCTCGATGAGATGATTCCGGTTGAGCATGGGCACGCTCGCGAGCCACGGGTAACGCAGCCGCTGCAGGTCCCAGAGGTGGAGGTGGGTATCGACGATGGGGAAGGCAGGCATGGGGATCAGGGGATAAAGAGCTATTTGTTCACGTGATTTTTCAACGCTTCGCCGCGCAGGCCGCGGACGGCTTCCTCGGCCGCCAGCCGTTGCAGGCGCGGGATGCTGCTCTCGCTGTACCAGGCCACGTGCGAGGTCAGCAACGCCCCGGGCGCGGTGCGCAGTGGGTGCGTGGCGGGCAGCGGCTCCTGTTCGTAGACATCGATGCCGGCGCCGGCGATGACGCCCTGCTGCAAGGCCTCAGCCAGGGCCACGGTGTCGATCAACGGACCGCGCGCGGTGTTCACAATGATCGCGGTCCTCTTCATCTCGGCCATCCGGCCGGCGTTGACGAAATGCTTGGTTTCCGCGGTGAGGGGCAGGTGCAGCGAGAGGAGGTCGGCCCGGGTGAACAGATCCGCGAGTTCCACCTTTTCCACGCCTTCCATCGCCATCACGTCGGCCGGCACAAACGGATCGTAGGCGATGCGCTTGCCTCCGAAGCCGCGCATCATCGCATGGGCGGTGCGGGCGATGCGCCCGAATCCCGCGGTGGCAAATGTCGTCTCGCGCAGCGAGGGCATCGGCCGGTCGGGCGTGATCTTCCACGTGCCGCTCCGCAGCCGCGCGTCGATCTGGGGCAGCTGCCGCACCAGCGCGAGGGCCAGCGCCACGGCATGCTCGGCCACCTCGTGCACGCCGTAGTCCGGCACATTGCAGACCGGGATGCCGCGCGCCTTGGCGGCGGCGAGATCCACGTTGTCCACGCCGATGCCGTAGCGAACGATGATGCGGCAGTGCGCGAGGGCGGCGATCACCTCCGCGTTGACCGGGGCCCATTGCACGAGCAGCGCATCGGCGTCCCGGGTCGCGGCCATGACCTCGGCCGGAGTCTTGCATTGCGCGACCTTCAACTCGACGCCGGCGGCGGCGAAAACACTCTCCTCGTGGAGGAGATTGGGAAAACCATGGTCGGTGATAACGGCGAGGAGTTTGCTCATGAGAAAATGTGGCTTTGCGTTGCAACAGGAAGTTGTCGGATCGGCTTACTTGGTGCCGGCGATCTTGGTGTTCTGCCCGAGGCCCTCGGGGCCGAGGCCGTTGTAACCACCGTCCACCGGCAGGTCGGTGCCGGTGATGAACGAGGCGTCGTCGCTCAGCAGGAACAGCACGGGACCGGCGATCTCCACCGGATGGCCCATGCGTGCCAGCATGTGGAACTGGCCCCAGATGGGATCGTAGGTCGCGCGGTCGCCGCCGGCGGCCTTGTCCACCTCGCGGGTCCAGATCCAGCCGGGGCTGACACTGTTCACGCGGATCTTGTGCGGGGCGAGGTCCAGGGCCGCGCAGCGCGTGAACTGGGCCACCGCGCCCTTCGCCATGTTGTAGGTCCAGCGGCTGGGCTGGGCGATCCAGGCGGAGATGCTGGAAACATTCACAATCGCGCCGCCGCCCTGCTTTTTCATGGGCTCCGCCACGAGCTGCGTGAGCAGGGCGAAGGCGAACGGCCCGACGTTGAAGCTGCGCAGGAAATCGTCGCGTGCGGCGTCGAGTCCCTTCGCCACGAAGGAGAACGCGTTGTTGACGAGATAATCGATCCGGCCGTGCTTCGCCAGGGCCGCGGCCACGAGTTCGCGGCAGAACGCCTCGCCGGCGAGGTCGCCCGCGACAATGAGGGGCGAGAAACCGGCCGCGGCAAACGCGCGCCGGCCTTCCTCCGCGTCGGCGGGCAGGCCGCTGACGACGACCTGGGCGCCTTCGCGCAGCAATTCGAGGGCGATGGCATGGCCGATGCCGTTGGTGCCACCGGTGACGAGCGCCACCTTGTTTTTGAAACGGTCGCCGATGGGGGTGCGGGTGGGGTTGGGGTGCATTGTTGCAGGGGTTTAAGAAAACAGATCTGGAAATGTGGAACTCAGGAAATCAGGAAAGGAAGCTCTGGAAAACCCCCCGCCCAAAACCCAACTCCTCATGGGCAGATCACGGCTTTGAGGTCGGCGCCCCGTGCGGCCAGCATGCGGCGAAAGGCGGTCACGCCTTCCTCCAGCGGGAAACGCTGCACCCAGGACAGCGCGTCCACCTTGCCGGCGGCCATCAGGTCGAGCGCCTGTTGCAGTTCGGCAAGCGTCGCGGCGTAGGTGCCAAACACAGTGCGCTCGGGCAGGGTGATGTTATACGTGTCGAGTGTAACAGTGTTCTCATGGAGTCCGATCCAGACGGACGCGCCGCCGGGCCGGACCGCCTCGAGCGCCGCTTTCTTCGTGACGGCTCCGCCAACCGCATCAACCGACAGGTCGGCCCCCTCGCCATCCGTCTCGGCGGCGATCACCTTGACGATGTCGTCCTCGCGCGGGTTGATCACCCGCACCGCACCCAGTTTTTTCGCCACCGCCAGCCGCTCCGGGCTGAGATCGGCGACCAGCACGCGCGCGCCGCGCAGCACCTGCAGCGCCTGCTGGCAGAACAGCCCGATCGGGCCGGCGCCGATCACCAAGGCGACGTCCGCCCGCAGGTGGCGGGTGAGATTCACCACATGGATGCCATTGGCCATCGGCTCCGCCAGCGCCGCCGCCTCGGCCGGCAGGTTTTCCGGCCAGGGGATCAGGCAGCGGGCGGGCACGTTGACGAACTCGGCAAATGCCCCCGGCCGGTGCATGCCGAAAATCTGCCGCTCCGCGCACAGGTGCGTGTCGCCCCGCCGGCAGCGCACGCAGCGGCCGCAGGGCACGAGGGAGTTGCTGACCACGCGCGCGCCGGTTGTCCAGTCGCGGACCGCGGCCCCGGTTTCCGCGATCGTGCCGCAGAACTCATGTCCCATCACCAGTGGAGGCATACGGCGCGGACTGCGGTTCTTGAACGTCTCCAGTTCGCTGCCGCAGATGCCGCAGGCGGCGACCCGCAGGCGGACCTCATCGGGCCGGACCGGCGTCGGTGCAACGTCGCTGATTTCAAGCTGATCAAACGCTGGGTAAAGCAGGGCGCGCATGAGCGGATGTTTCCGTGTCCGCCGCCGCCGGCAAATGCAAGGGTGAACCATAATGAAAATTCGGCGCAGTCGGGCGGTGACGCGGGCTTGCGCTTTCCCGTGAAGAACGCTTCGCCTTGGGGCTGATTTTCATGAGCAGCTCCCTGACCCTGCACCGCATCACCTATCCCGCGAAGCACCAACCGGTGGAAAAGACCGCCGCGGAGGAACTCGCCCGGCTCACCGGCGGCATCGCCGGTCCGGCCGCGCGGCCCGGTCGCGCCATGAACGTCGCCCTGGCCAGCCGCGGCTGGGCTCCCGCCGCGGCCAAGGCCGCGCGTGACGCCGAGGGTTGGATCTGGCTGCGCGTCAGTGACACCGGCGCCGGCGAAGTCATTGCGAGCGAAGGCGCCGGTCTCTTCGCCGCCGTGCGCCTGCTTGCACACGGTCTCACCGGTGCAACCCGCGAAAAACTCGCGAAGGGCCTGCTGATCCGCCGCAGCTTCACCATGAACCGTCCGATCTGGGACGGCTCGTTCGCCCAGTACTGGCGCTCCAACCGCAAGTTCAGTCCCGAGCAGTACGCCGCGACACTCGCGGAGGCGGGTTTCACGCACCTCGAGGTCAACAGCCTCCACACGCACTTCCCCTACGAGGACTCGGTGCCCGGCGAATACTACTCGCAGTTCTACAGCTACTGCCCCGGGTTCAACCACTTCATCGACACGCCGCTCACCCGCGGCATCTGGCCCGCGCAGTACCTCGACGCCAACCTCGCGCGCCTGCAAAGCCTCGCCGAGCTCGGCCGCAAGTACGGCCTCAAGCCCGGCGTGTGCCTTTACGAGCCGCGCAGTCTGCCGGAGCGCTTCTTTCAGCGCTACCCCACCCTCCGCGGTGCGCGCATCGACCATCCCTTCCGCTCCCGCCTGCCGCGCTACACGATGGCGCAGGATCACCCCGTCACCCAGCAGCACTACCGCCTGGCGGTGCAGGCCCTCATGCAGGCCGTGCCCGACCTCGACGCGATGTCCATCTGGACCAACGACAGCGGCGGCGGCTTCGAGCACACCGCCTCCCTCTACATCGGCCGCAATGGCGGGCCGTTCATGATCCGCGAATGGCGCAGCCACGACAAGATCGCCGAGGCCGCCGGCAGGAGCATCGGCAAATTCCTGCGCAATCTCCGCGAGGCCGCCGCCGTGGTGAACCCCGACTTCAAGCTCAGCCTGCGCATCGAGCCCTTCAAGGTGGAGCACGACCACCTCAAGTCCGAGCTCGGCCGGGGCGTGCATTGGGAGGGCCCCTCGCTGCTCGCCCGCGGTTATGCCCTGCCCTACAGCCACCCGCAGTACCCCGACCAGCATGGCGTCGCCGGCGGCATGTTCCATTGCCGGATGGACGAACGGGAAAAACCCGAACTCGCCAAGGAGCGCGCCCAGGGCATCGAGCCCATCCTCACCTATTCGCCCGGCCCGGTGTGGAACCAGGAACCGCTCATCGGCATTCCCTGGCCGCGCATGATCCACGCCCGGCTCACGCAGCTGAAGGACATCGGCGCCACCATGGTCAGCGCCATGGGCGGACTCGCCAACACCACCGCCACGCCCTACTGGCCCAATCCCGCCGCGATCCGCGCCGCCCAGTTCACGCCGGACCGTCCCATCGCCGACGTGCTGGCCGACGAGGCCGTGCGTTTCGCCGGCGCCGTCCATGGTCCCGCCCTCGCTCAGGCCTGGGCGCTCTTCGAGGAGGCCGTCACCTGGCAGCCCGTCGTGCCGCTGTTCTGCGGCTTCGGTTTCTGCTGGCAGCGCACCTGGGACCGGCCGCTCGTGCCGGACATCGAGGCCATCCCCGCCGCCGAGCGCTTCTATTATGAGCGCCAGGGTTGCTTCCAGCACAACAACCCCAGCATCAACGATCTCGGCCGCGACGTGCTCTTTGAGCTCATCTCCCGTCCCGCCGCCGACAAGATGGTGCCGCGCTTCGACCGGGAGCTGCTGCCGCGGATCGCCAAGGCCGAGCGCTTCGTCGCCGCCACGCTGAAAAAATGCGCGGATGACGCCCAGGCCACCGCGGTCTTCGCCGACCTGCGCGACCGCCTGCGCGGTTACCGCCACTGGGCCACGACCCTGCGCAGCGTCACCGCGTGGTGCTCCGGGGTCTACGGCTACCTGGAGAGCAAGACCGCCGCACAGAAGAAGCGGTATGAAAAATTCCTGCAGGCGGCCATTGACCTGGAAATGGAAAACACCCGCGGACTGCTCGATCACTTCGAGAATTCCCCGACCGAGTTCATGGTCGTGTCGGAAACCGGCGAAAGCACCTTCATCTACGGCAAGAACCTTGGCACCCATCTGCGCACCAAGCTCCGGCTGATGGAAAAGTACCGCCACCGGAAACCGCGCATCGACCGCGACATCCTCTGGCGCCCCGCCGCCGGCGTGCCCTGGCCGGAAGGTTTCTGATCCCTGGTCCGGTGAGCCATGATATCCGTACATGGCAACTGACACCAACGGGCCTGCGAAATTTGATTTAAGCGTCAATCGTAGCTACGAGCGTGAGCGAGTGGATCACATGCTGCGTACGCCTCACAAAATCCGCAGATCCTCCACCTGCTCAAATTCCCGCGTTTTCACAAGGGCAGACCAAGCCCGAAAGGAATAGCCGCAAAAAGTTTTGGGATCGATCGGTTGATCACGCCATCCCGGCCTTGGGGCTCGATCACTTGAATTGTTGGTGAATACGCGGAGCTCTTCAGTCTTCCGTGCAGACCTCGCAAGGAGGCGCGCTGTGGGCAGCGGCGGTATGTTGGGAGGGCATATCCTGCCCATGATCGTTGGTTACAGAGAGGGAACTGTGGTAAATAAACCCCATGGCCACGTCCCCCGCTTGCCCTTTTCCCTGCAGATCGCTTCCCCTGCTGTGACCATTTCAAGTTCATGAGCAACCTCCCCGCCCCCTTGGCCGCACTTGCCGTGCGCGCCATCACCTATCCCGCCAAGTTCCAGCCGGTGGAAAAAACCGCCGCGGAGGAACTGGCCCGCCTCACTGGTGGCACCGCCCGCCCCGCCACCCGGCCCGGCGCCGGCGTGAATGTCGCCCTTGCCCCGCGCGACTGGGCGAAGTCCCTCCCGAAGTCCAAGGCCAATAAACCTGGCTGGATGTGGTTGAAAATCGCCGAGAACGGCACCGGTGAAATTGTCGCCGACACCGGCGCCCTGCTCTACGCCGCCGTCCGCCTGCTCGCCAACGGCCTGCCCGACGCCGCGCGCGCCAAGCTCGACCGCGGCCTCTTCCTCCCGATCACGTTCCCCTGGCACCGTCCGCATTGGGACTCGTGCCTGACGCAGTACTGGCGCACGGCCCGGAAGTTCGATCCCGAGCAGTACGTCGCCACCCTCGCCGAATCCGGCTTCACGCACGTCGAGGTCAACGGCCTGCAGGCCCACATGCCAATCGAGGACACGGTGGTCTCGGAATATTATCCGCAGTTCTACACCTACTGCGCGGGCTTCAATCACTTCGTGGACACCCCGCTCACGCGCGGGCTCTGGCCGGTGCAGTACCTCGAGGCCAATCTCAACAACCTCAAGAAGCTCGCCCGGCTCGGTCAGCGCTACGGCCTCAAGCCCGGCCTGTGCATGTTCGAGCCGCGCTCGATGCCGGAGCGGCTGTTCCAGCGCAACCCCACGCTGCGCGGCGCCCGGGTGGACCATCCCTTCCGTTCGCGTCTGCCGCGCTACTGCCTGGCGCAGGACCATCCCGTCACCAAGCAGCACTACCGCGCCGCCATCCAGGGTCTCCTCAAGGCCGCGCCCGAGCTCAGCTACATGAGCGTGTGGACCAACGACAGCGGCGCCGGCTTCGAACACACCGGCTCGCTGTACGTCGGCCGCAACGGCGGTCCCTACATGATCCGCGAGTGGCGCAACCACGAGAAGATCGCCCAGGCCGCCGGTGAAAGCATCGTCCGCTACCTGCACAACCTCCAGTCGTCGGCCGCCGAGCTGAATCCCGACTTCGACGTGATCCTGCGCATCGAGCCGTTCAAGCTGGAGCAGGACCACATCAAGGCCGGCATGGGCGGCCACATCACGTGGGAGGCGCCATCGCTCCTCGTGCGCGGCTACGACATGCCGTACTACCATCCGCGTTATGCCGACATCAAGGGCGTCGCGGGCAGCCCGTTCCAGTCGAAGATCGACGAATCCGAGCGCACGATTCTCAAGGAATCCCTCGCCCATAATACCGACCCGATCCTGAACTACGCCGCCGGCAGCACGTCGAGCTTCGAGCCGCTCCTCGGCATTCCCTACGCGCGCCGGCTGCATGAGAAGCTCATCTCCATGCGCGACCTCGGGTTGAAGCGCATCGGGGCGCTGGGCGGACTCGGCAACACGCCGCAGACGCCCTACTGGCCCAATCCGGCCATCATCCGCGCCGTGCAGTTCACGCCGCAGCTTTCCGTTGACGAAATCCTGCTCCAGACCGCGCGCGGCTTCGTTGGTGATAAGCACGCCGCATCACTGGTCGCCTGCTGGGATGACTTTGAGGAGGCGCTCAGCTGGCAGCCGCCCGTGATGCTGTTCAGCGGCTTCGGCTTCACGTGGCAGCGCACCTTCGACCGGCCCTACGTGCCCGACATCGAGGCCATACCCGTCAAGGAACGCGCCTACTACGAACGCTTCGGTTGCTTCCAGCACAACAACCCCGGCCTGAACGATCTCGGCAAGGACGTGCTCTTCGACCTGGTCACGCGCGAGCAGGGCACCAAGGCCACCGGATACTTCGACCGTAATGTCTTCCCGCGCCTGACCAAGCTCCTCGCCCGCTTGGAAAAGCTGTCGGCCCAGACGGCTGCCGAACCCTCCGTGCAAACCGTGTTCAATGACCTGCTCGACCGCGCCCGCGCCTTCCGCATCTGGTGTGGATCGCTCCGCATGGTCACCGCCTGGGTCTCCCACGTTTACGGCTACCTCGACGCCAAGAAGGCCGTGGAGAAAAAGCACCACGAGAAACTGCTTCAGGCCGCCATCGACCAGGAACTCGCCAACACGCAGGACCTCATCGCCCTGCTGGAAGGCGGCCGCACCGAGGTCATGGCGCTCTCCAACGTGGGCAACAATACCTTCATCTACGGCGAGGATCTCCCGGACCTGCTCCGCGAAAAAATCCGTCTGATGAAGCAATACCGGCACAAAAAGCCGCGCATTGACCGCGAAATCCTCTGGCGCCCCGTCCCGGGCTCCAGCTGGCCGCAGTTCGACTGAGGCCAGGCGGAGCCTGTGTAGGTTGAAGGGCGGGGATTCCGTTCCCCGCCTTTGTTTCACCAATTCAGAGCCCAATCTTTCTCGTTCTCTTAATCTTTCTCTTTCTCCGGATCGAAATGATTGCGGGGATTGCGACCGAGGGCGGTCGCGCTCCCAGGCGGGGTTCGGAGACCCCGCCCTACAAACAAACCCATCGGCCCTCAACCCAACTGCGTCCGCAACACCGCCGCCAGGCCCGCCTTGTCGAGCCGCTTCTCGGCGATGCCGATCATCATGTCGTAGAGTTGGTCATTTGTGATGGCAGATGTGGAAATTCCATTCAGTTCCAGGAACACCAGTGTCGTGGTGATGGCAGTGCGCTTGTTGCCGTCAACGAAAGGCTGGTTCTCTGCGATGTGATAAGCATACGCCGCCGCCAGATCAAACAGGTCGCCTTGCCCGTAGTGGAACACGTTCATCGGCTGGGCGAGGGCGGATTCCAAACCATGCTCGTTCCGGATGCCGTCCTGTCCGCCGTGTTCTTCGAGTGAGCGGCGGTGCAGTACATTCACCCGCTCACGGGAGATGAATACCGGCTCTTTCACTGGGCGAGCTTGCGCAGCAACTCTTTCCGCTCGGAGAAAATTTTGCCAGCGACTCGGTCAAAGGCTGCGTCACCCGCCGCTCTCACTTCGGGTTTGGATAATTTTCTTCCCATCCCTTTCTTCGCCGGCCGCTTGGCAATATAAGGCGCGGCCGGTTCTTCGACTTTGCGCGACTTGGGGTTCATGCCCTCACGGTGCGACCGCGGGAATCCAAGTCAACCGGCCGCTAGTCCGGAGCAAAACTATGACGCGGTTTCACCCCCCGTGCGCCTTCTTGCGGAAGTCCGATGGCGTCATCCCCATCACCTGCTTGAAGGCCTTGGAGAAATGAAACACGTCGCAGAACTCCAGTTCCTCGGCGAGTTCCTTGAAGCCGTGGCTGCCCTGGTAAATCGCCGCGCAGGCCCGGTCGATGCGCTTGCGCTTCTGGAACTGGCCCGGGGACAGGCCGAGGCGGAGCGCAAACTGCTTCCGGAAATTGTCGTAGTTCAGCCCCACCTCCCGCGCCACCTGCTGCGGCGTCAGCCAGGTGCGCCCGTTGGGATTGCCCAGCAGGCGCTGGCTTTCGTCGAACCACTCGTCGCGCTCCGGCCGGAGCCGCGCCTCCGCATCCGCCGCCGCCATGTCGCAGACCAGGTGGAGAAACCTCCCCATGGCCCGCATCGCCGCCGCCTCGGTGTGCCGGGCGTCCCCGGCCACCACCTCTTCCAGCCGCCGGCTCCAGTAATCCACCGGCTCCAGGTGCCAGACCGGACGCGCCGGATCGAGGATGCCCCGGCTGCGCAGGAAATCGAACTGCGGTCCGTTGAAGACGACGTAAATCTGGGTCCATGTCTGCCCCTTCTTGGGTCCGTAGGCGTGCGCCAGCTCCGGGAAAATGACCACCAGGTCGCCGGTGCGCAGATCCGCCCGTCCGCCGTTGCTATCGCAGTAATAGCCGTCGACGTTCACCATGTAGATCAAGGAATAGCTTCCCAAAACACGCATCGCCTTGGGATCCAACCCGTGCACATTCTGCAGGACACCGGCGAGCTGCAGTTCTCCCGCGCCGGTGCGCAGCGGGCTCTCCAGCCATGGCTCATTGCGGATGGAATTCGGGGTAGAAGGCATGCCGGACCCAAAATCTACATGCCAAATCTCATTTCAACCATTTTGTCCGGGCCGATCACCGTGTATCTTCTGCCGCCTTGGCCACCCAGCCCCCCTCCTGTGCGGCCAAGCCCGCACCCTTTCACACCACATGAGCACTGCCACCCTGCCCCAGATCATTTCCTACGGCCACGCCCTCGACATGGCCGATGACCGGATCGCCCTGATGCGCGATTCCTCCGACGCGGCCAACGACGTCGTGGAACTGCGCCAGCGCTTCGCCGAGGACGGGTACCTTTACATGAAGGGCTACCTCGACCGCGACCAGGTGCTGGAAGCCCGCGCCGCGCTCACCGACCGCCTCGCGGCCGCCGGCGTGCTCGACGAGAACCATCCCGCGATCGAGGGCATCGCCAAGCCGAACTCCGGCTACGTCTTCAAGCCCGAGATCACCAACGGCTGCGAGCCCGTGCAGCGCCTGCTCTACAGCGGCCGGCTGATCGAGTTCTACCGCAAGTTCTTCGCCGAGGACGTCCGTCACTACGACTACACCTGGCTGCGCGCCATCGGCCCGGGCAAGGGCACCAATCCACACTGCGACCTGCCCTACATGGGCCGCGGCACGCACAAGCACATGACCTGCTGGCTGCCCTACGGTGAAACCTCCTACGAACTCGGCGGCCTCATGGTGCTCGAGGGTTCGCACAAGCGCATGGATCTGCTGGAAAAGTACGTTTATCGCGACGTGGATGCCTACTGCGAAAACAAGAACGCCGACGTCGCCAAGGTGAAGGAAGGCAAGTGGACCTTCACCGGCACGCTTTCCCACAACCCGCCGGCGGTCCGCAACAAGTTTGGCGGCCGCTGGATGGTGACCGAGTACGAGCCCGGCGACTTCCTCACCTTCGGCATGTTCATGGTCCACGCCTCGCTCGACAACCAGACGCCCAACCGCCTGCGCATCTCCAGCGACAGCCGGTATCAGCGTGCCTCCGAACCCATTGACGAGCGCTGGGTCGGCGCCAACCCGCCCGCCCACGGACCCAACGGCAAGCGCGGCCTGATCTGCTGAGCGCTGACATGATTGTAGGGCGGGGTCTCCGAACCCCGCCTCGGCAAACCAAGACGGCGGGGTTCGGAGACCCCGCCCTACAATCTGTCGGTAGCGAGGTTAAACGACACGTTCCCGCACCCTTCCCCACTGCGCGTTCTCGGACCTTTTCGCTCTTACTTCATATACCTTAAGTCCTCCCATCCCCATGGCCACCTCCACTGCTTCTCCCGCCTCCAACCGCATGGCCGCGGTCAACGAAATGACCCGCCTCCTGCGCCTCCTCTTCGAGGTGGAGCGCGAGTTCCTCCGCACAGTCACGACCCTCGTTTACCGCGTGGGCGAGCCGGAGCTGAAATACCTCGTCTGCCAGCATGCCTGGGAATCCGCCGGCCATGCCCGTTTCATCCGCGAGCGTGGGCGTGAACTCTCCGGCTTTGGGGCCGGCGAGGACGTCCGCGACTCCGTCCGCCGCATCTTCGTCGAAGCTGTCGGCCACGCCCAATCCGATCCGCTGGTGCTCACCGCCGGTTTTTACACGGTGCTCAAGCCCGCGCTGCTGGCCGCCTACCGTCATTATCTCAAGGTCACGGACCACCTCGCCGACTGGCCGTCGAAGAAGCTGGTCGAGGAATTCATCGCCGACGAGGAACGCCACCTCCGCGAAATCGCCCCCTACCTCCAGGGCGTCGAGGCCCGCGAATGGCACCTGCATCTTACCCAGGCCCTCGATGATCTCGGCGGCTGGCTCGGCCAGGAAACCCGCCTGCCGCTGGCCGCCGGCTACGTCTGGCAGCAGCACGTGACGCCCTACCGGCATCCGGCCACCTGCAACCGCGGCAAGTATCCCATTTGCTCCAGTGTCTTCGGCTACGATCCCACCGAGGATCCCATCGTGCGGCCGTGGCTCACCGACCCCAAGACCGACGCGCGCGTCATCCGTCTCATGGTGTACGTGTGGCTGATGATGGAGATGGATGCGATCGACTACCTCGCCACCGTGTTCATCGAAACCCCCCAGGCGCCCTTCGACCTGCACCACGACCTGGCCCGCCACCTCTGGGATGAGTCGCGCCACAGCCAGTTCGGCTTCCGGCAACTGCCCAAGCTCGGCGTGGACCTCATGACGGTCGAGCACTCGCTCGATCTCTACAACATCCTCATTCAAATGCCTCCGCACGAGCGTTATGCCATGATGACGATGGAGTTCGAGGCCGGCAGCTTCCCGACCAAGGCCCATGTGATGGACCGCGTGCGCGAGCTCAGCGATTTCGAGGCCGACACCCTGCTGGCCTTCGACCGCAACGACGAGCAGAACCATGTCCGTTACGGCCATCGCTGGCTGCCGGAAATGATGGCGCTTTTCGATGAAAAGCGGCCGACCGAGGAATTCGTCCGCGCCACGCAGGAGAAATTCAAGCAATGCGCCGCCATTTACGGTGGCCGGACCCCGCATTCGCTCCCGAAGGAAAAGCGCCTGACCGGCGAAAATGCAATCCTGGCACTCGCTGGCGCTGATCCGGGCGCCAGGTCGCTGCCGGCACCCTGCTGGGCGCCCGGACCCGGCATTCGTGCCCGTTTGGTCTGCGCGACCGCCCGCGGCTTCATTGCATGGGCTGCGCTGTATAATCATGAAATCGCACCTTGAAAATCAATGGCTGCTGCCGTGATGCTTGGGAATATGACTCCGGTTTTCCGCCGCGCCCGCACCTTGCTTTTCGTCATTCTGGCTTGTGGTTGTCTGACTCAGGTCAATGCCCAGGTTGCCCTTAGCAGCACCCCGGTTTCCGTCGAGGAAGCAAAGAATATCGCGGCCGTTCCCGCCGACGTCACGTTGCCGGAACTCACCGGCGACGCCGCCGGATTGACGCCGCGCGGCCAGCTTTTCCGGAACGATTCGATGTGGGTGCTCGCCGACGCCCCCGGTGGCGCCCAGGTCTGGCTGCGGCACAATCAGGATGGCTGGCGCCGCGCGGCCAATCCGCCGGCGCCGCTGACCGCGGTGCAACCCGGCGGTCAGGCCCATGTGCTCGCCCTCGGGGTGGACGGCAGCGGCCTCGCCACTTTTTACACCTACCACACCATCACGGATACCTGGGCCAAGATCGGCACCTTCGCGATTCCGGGCACCCTGCAGGCGGTGCAGCCGACGCCGACCGGCTTCATCATCACGGCGCGCAGCGCGCAGGGCATCGAGACCAACACCCACCTCTACGTCGGCCTGAACAAGCGTCTGCTCAAGCCGGTCGATTGGGCGATCATCATCTTCTACCTCGGCTTCACGGCCGCCATCGGCTACTACTATTACCGCCAGGACAAGGTGAACAAAAACACCGGGGACTTCTTCCTCGGGGGCCGCAACATCCCCTGGTGGGCGGCCGGCGTCAGCCTCTACGCCACCGGCACCAGCGCGATCAGCTACATCGCCACCCCGGCGAAATCCTTCGCCACCAACTGGCTCTATCTCGCCAACAATGTCGTGGGCATGATCGGCACCATTTTTGTGGCCATCTGGATTGTGCCCCTGATCCGCCGGTTGAGCCTGATGTCGGTCTATCATTATCTGGAGATGCGCTTTCACCCGCATATCCGGGTGCTGGCCTCGGCGCTGGCCATCGTGCTGCAGCTCGGCGGCCGCATGAGCATCGTGCTCTTCCTGCCCTCCCTCGCCATGTCGGCGGTGACCGGCATCAATGTCACGAACGCAGTCCTCATCATGGGCGTGGTGACCATCATCTACACCGCGATGGGCGGGATGAAGGCCGTGATCTGGACCGACTTCATCCAGGTGGTGGTGATGCTGGGCGGCGCCTTTGTGGCCTTCGGCTACATCGTGACCCACGTGGACGGCGGGTTGGGCGAAATGTTTCGCATCGCCGTCGCCGACGAGAAGCTGCGCACCTTTGACTGGGATTTCAATCTCACCCAGGCGACGGTCTGGGGCTTCCTGATGCTCAACATTCTCGGGGTGCTGGTGTATCCGCAGGACCAGGTGATGATGCAGCGCGTGCTCTCCACCAAGTCCGACAAGGAGGCCGGCTGGTCCGTCTGGACGCTCGCCGCGATCGTCATCCCCGGCAACCTGACCTTCTTCGGCATCGGCACCGCCCTTTACGTTTACTACAAGCAGCATCCGTCCCACCTGAACCCGATGCTCAGCGTGGATTCCACCTTCCCCCAGTTCATCGCCGCCGAACTGCCGGCCGGCCTGACCGGCCTCATCATCGCCGGCATCTTCGCCGCCTCGATGTCCACCCTGTCCGCCTGCATCAACAGCGTGGCCACCCTGGTCTCGGTGGATTTTTACGAGCGCTACGCCAAGCATCCCACGCAGAAGAAGAGCGTGGTGCTGGCCGAGATCGTGACGGTGGTGGGCGGCTGCATCGGCATCGGCACCGCCCTGCTGCTGGCCAAGGCGGACATTCAGTCGGCCCTGGACACCTCCTTTGCGCTGGGCGGCCTGCTGGGCGGCGGCTTCGCCGGCTGCTATGCCCTCGGCATGTTCACCAAGCGGGCCAACTGGCAGGGGGCGATGATCGGCGTGGGCTTCAGCCTGGTGCTGACCCTCACGGCCTGGAGCTACAATGCCGTCCATCCGTTCTTCTACATCTTCATCGCGAACCTCACGACCATCGTCGTGGGCTTCCTCGCCAGCCTGTTCTTCCCGGCGCCCTCGCAATCCCTCCTGGGCCTGACCATCTACACTCCGCGCCAGACCCCCGTGGTTTTGACCGCCAACTGATCCTTCCATGAAAACCTACCGTGCCGTTCTTGTCGGCACCGGCGGCATTGGTGACGCGCATGTGCGCGCCGTCCAGTCCACCGGTGGCCGCGTGCAACTTGCCGCCGCCTGCGACATCGATGCCGCCCGCGCCCGCACCTTTTGCGACCGGCACAAGATCCCGGCCGCGCACACGGATTACACCTCGATGCTGGCGGTGGAAAAACCCGACATCGTGCTCATCGCGGCCCCCCCGGGCCTGCATGCCGGCATGAGCATCGCGGCCATGGAGGCCGGCGCCTGGGTGATGTGCGAGAAGCCCCTCTGCGCCTCGCTCGCCGAATTCGACCGCATCGCCGAGGCGGAAAAGCGCACCGGCCGGCGCACCGCCTCCGTCTTCCAGATGCGGTTCGCCACCTCCAACACCCATGTGCGGAGCCTGATGCAGGCCGGCCACTTCGGCCGGCCCCTGGTGGCCATCTGCAACACCCTCTGGTATCGCGATGCCGCCTACTACGCCGTGCCGTGGCGGGGCAAATGGAGCACGGAGCTCGGCGGCCCGACGATGAGCCAGGGCATCCATTCCATGGACCACCTGCTGCATCTGCTCGGCGAGTGGACGGAAGTCCGCGCCATCGCGGAGACGCTCCACCATGCCATCGAGGTGGAGGATGTTTCGATGGCCCTCGTGAAGTTCGCCAGCGGCGCCCGCGCCTCCATCGTCAACAGCACGCTCTGCCCCCGTCAGGAAACCTACATCCGCCTCGACTGCGAGCGCGCCACCGTCGAGCTGACCCACCTTTACGCCTACCAGAAGGAAAACTGGAAACTGACGCCGGCCGATCCGGTGACCGCCACCGACATGCTGGCGGCCTGGAACGCCTTCCCCCCGGATGTCGGCTCCACCCATGGCGCCCAGCTCACCGCCATGGTGGAAAACATGGATGCCGGCACGGCGCCGCTCACCAGCGGTCCCGAGGCCCGGCGCACCCTGGAATTCCTGACCGCCATCTACAAATCCGCGTACACCGGCACCACCGTGACGCGCGGCAGCATCCAGGCGGGCGATTCCTTCTACACCGCCATCCACGGCGGCCTGGCCCCCAAGCGCACAAAGGGCTGATTCCCGGCGGTCCCGGCGCGGCATCTGCTTGCCGCACCCCATGGTCAAACCTTCCAACCCGCTCGATCAACCCTCGCTCCTCGCCTATCTCTGGGCCTCCCGCCAGCGCTTCCGGGGCGGCGTGGCCCTGGCTTTGCTGCGCAGTCTGGCGGCCGCGCCCTGCACGCTGCTGATCCAGCGCATCGTCGACAAGCCCCTGAAGGAAGGGAGCATTGACGGCGTCCTGGAATACAGCCTGTGGTTCGTCGTCTGCCTGGTGCTGCACTTCGGCTTCTCGGTCTGGGGGGCCAATTCCATCGCCAAGACCATGGCCCGCCTGATGGTTGAGATGCGCAGCCGCATCTTTTTCCGCGTGCAGTTCCTCAGCTTCAGCTACCTGGACGGCCAGAAGACCGGGCGTCTGCTTTCCAAGTACGCCTTCGACACCCAGAAGATCGAGGGCCTGCTCTTCGCCGTGCTGAACCAGCTGCTGCCCAACCTGCTCATGGGCATCTGCATCATGGCCATCCTGGCGTGGATGAACTGGTTCCTGCTCCTGGTCCTCCTGCTCGCCATCCCGGTCTATGCCACCGCGAAGTATTTCTTCTTCGTCCGCATCCAGCAGGTGAACAACGAGAACCGCCTGGCGCAGGAAAAGCTCACCGGCACGGCCTCGGAATACATGTCCGCCCTGCGCCTCGTGCGCAGCTTCGGCGAGGAGGCCCAGGCCGAGCGCGAACTCGACCACAGCAGCGAATCCTTCGCCCGCAGCCGCATCGCCCAGTCCTACGTCAACGCCCTGTTCGGCACCTACGTCCATGTCGGCATGCAGCTGCTCTCCCTCATCGTGATCTCCGGCGGCGCCATCATGGCCATCCGGGGGGAGATCTCCATCGGCACGCTCTTCGCCTTCATGGCCGGGTTCGGCTACATCCTCGGCCCCGTCCACATGTTCATCGGCCTGAGCGAACCCTACTTCGCCGCCAAGGAGGGCTACACCAGCATCAAGGAACTCATCGATTCCCGTTACGTTGAAACCTGGCACGGCACGCGCCGCGAAGACCGGCTCCACGGTGACATCGTTTACGAGGGCGTCTCGTTCCACTACCCCACCGCTCCCGACAAGACCGTCATCAAAAACCTGAACCTGACGATCCATCCCGGCGAGCACGTGGCCTTTGTCGGCCCGTCCGGCTCCGGCAAGAGCACCCTCGCCAACCTGCTCCTCGGGCTCTACGCGCCCTCGACCGGCCGCATCCTGATCGACGGCGTGCCGCAGGCCGACTGGGACATGCGCTGGGTCCGCCGCCAGCTCGCGGTCGTGATGCAGGACAGCATCCTCCTCTCCGGTTCCATCGGCGACAACATCCGCTTCGCCAAGCCCGACGCCACGGAGGACGACATCCGCGAGGCCGCCCGCCTCGCCAACGCCGAGGAATTCATCCTGAAGATGCCCGAGGGTTACCGCACCCCGGTCGGCGAACGGGGCGTCGCCCTCTCCGGCGGCCAGCGCCAGCGGGTCGCCATCGCCCGCTCCATCCTCCGCAATCCGCCCGTCCTGATCCTCGACGAGGCCACCTCCGCCCTCGATTACGAGAGCGAACGCCTGATCCAGGACGCCCTCGACCGGCTCTCCCAGGGCCGCACCGTCATCACCATCGCCCACCGCCTCAGCACCATCAAGAACGCCGACCGCATCATCGTCCTCCGCGACGGCGTCATCGTCGAGGAGGGCAACTTCAGGGAACTCAACGCCCGCGGAGGCGTCTTTGCCCAATTGATCGCCGCCCAGTCCGCCGGGGCGGAATTTCTGCAGGCTTGAATCCCGCCGGCGGCGGGAAAGAGTCATCCTCCGTCGCTTCACCCTTCCGTCCCCCAACATGAAAAGAATCCTCCTCGTCTTCCTGCTCGCCGCCACGACCACTCTCGCCGAATCCCTTTTCCCGGGCGTCAAGGCCATCATGACTCCCGAGGAACAGCGCAATGCCGGCATCGACCAGCTCACGGCCAATCAGCTCGCCGTCATCGACACCGCCATCGTGCGTTTCTACGCGAGCAACATGAAATCGCAGATCAGCACCGAGGCGGCCCAGATCGCCGAAAAAATGCGGCAGGCCGACCGGGAAAACTCATTCCTGAGCCGCTTCGGCCTCCCGGACTTCAGCGGTGACTGGCGAGACCAGCCCGGCATCAAGGGCCGTGTCACCGGCTGGGTCGGCGGCAACAGCTTCCGCCTCGACAACGGCCAGGTCTGGCAGGGCGCCGAGCCGATCCCGTTCGAGCTCGTCAACCGCGAGGTCGAAATCGCCCCCCGCCCGGGCGGCCACTACGCCCTCCAGGTCGAGGGCAAGAACACCACCGTCCGCGTCGTCCGCGTCAAGTAAGCCCACGACGGAGGGTTTTGAACCACGGATTTCACGGATTGAATGCATGGGAGAAATCAGGGGGATAGCCACAGAAGGCACAAAAGGTAAGGTTAGGGTCTGATCCTTATGTGCTTTTGTGCTTCTTGTGGCCATTTCTCCCACCCCGCATTCGCCTCTGATCCGTGTCATCCGTGAAATCCGTGGTTAAAGGTTTGCGGCGGATTCCCGCTCATTTTCCATGCTGACCCTCGCGAACGATTCCCTGCGCGTCGAACTGCTCGACCCCGCCGATGCCGCCGACCGGACCCGGCTCGGCACCCGTTATTGCTGGGGCGGTTATGTCTGGCAGGTGCATGACTCCGCCGGGCCGCTGCTCGCCGGACCCGAATGGCCGGTGGACCGCCCCACGGCCTTCAATGGCCAGGGTCTGCCCGAATCCTTCCGCCACGCGGAGTTCGGCACCGGCCGGCCGGTGATCCTTCAGGACCGGCGCGGATTCATCATCGGCATCGGCGATGTCGCCCCGAACATGGCCGGCGAACTCGCCGTCACCACGCCCTGCACGTGGTCCCTCACCACGGCGGCCGACGCGATCGAGTTCTGCACCGCCCAGTCCGGCAACGGCCATGCGTGCCAGCTCACGCGGCGCATCGCGCTGACCGGACGCACCCTGGCCTCGTCCACCCGCCTGACCAACACCGGCAACGGGCCGCTGCCCCTGCACTGGTTTGCCCACCCCTTCTTCGCCCTCACCGACCGGCTCATCACCTGCGACCTGCCCGCCGGCTGGGGAATGGATGAAAATGTCGGCTACGAAGTCGACGCCGCCCACCGCCTGTCATTCAAGCGCCGCTTCCTGCACCGCGACGACGGACATTTCGAACCGTTGCGCATCGGTCCCGGGCCGCTCCGGGTCGCGCTTTCGCACCCGACGCTGACCGGACTCATCTTCACAACCGACTTCATCCCCGACTTCTGCCCCGTCTGGGGCAACAGCAACACCTGGTCGATTGAGCCCTACCTCCAGACCGAACTCGCACCCGGCGCCACCCGTGCCTGGACGTTGCAGTACGAATTCGGGCCGCCCCGGTAGGCCAGCGCACTGCGCGCGCCCAAACCGCGCCGCCCTCCCTGCCATCTTTCCCGCGGATCACGCGGATGACGGTGGTATTATACCAACGGGCCTATGAAACTAGATTTTAACATGAATAGTAGCTACGAGCGTGAGCGAGTGGATCGCACGCTGCGTATGTACAACTCCACTCGCTCACGCTCGTAGCTACCCGAAAGTCCAAATGAAATCGGTGATTGGTATTATCCGCGACAATCCGCGTGATCCGCGGGAAAGCATTCGCCGAGTCCCACTGCCGAAAAGTGCCGCACAGAAAAAATCAGGATAGTCCTAGTGCGCCGCCGGCTTCACCGGTCCGCCGGCGGGCTGACCGATCTGCTGCAGCAACTCCGCAAACCACGGGGTCGTGGGATCGAAGGGTTTGCCGCCCTTGATGCGGGCAAACTCAATCGCCCGCAGCACGCCGCCCCGGTCCTCGTCGTGGCCGATCACCCCGCTCTCGCGCCGCAACGCGCATTCCACGGCCAGGTCGGTGCAGCCCTGGATGAGGCGCAGATCCTCGGCGTTGGCCGCGGCGGCCCGGGCAAAGTAGCCGGATTTCTGCACGAGGGTCTTCTCCGCCCCGAGCATTTTGGCAAACTGGTCGCCAAACCACTTGCCGGGATTCACGGCGTCCAGCTTCACGTGACCGAACGCATCCCGCGGCACGTCCTGTCCGCGGGCCTGCAATTCGGCGACGATGGCCTCCACGCCGGCGCCCTCGCTGATGAACAGGTTCACATTGTCCGTGCGATCCATCACGGCCTTCAAACGGGTCGCCTCGGCGGCGAGGTCGATGGCCATCTCCGGAATGTACACGCCATGGATATCCAGGTTGGTCCGCGCCAGGCCGAGGCCGGGCACAAATTCCTCCCGGTCAAGCAACCGCCGGTACGCCGCCGCCGTGGCCGCGGTCAGCCAGCCGCAATTCCGGCCCATCACCTCATGGATGACCAGCATCCGGGGGTTGGCATTGTGCTCGGCCACCACGTTGCGGAAATAGCGCGCCCCCTGCTCTGCGGCCGTCCAGGCACCCAGCGACTGGCGGATGGGATACACGTCGTTGTCGATGGTTTTGGGCAGACCGATGACGGTCAGACCGTAGTCGTGCCGGGCCAGAAAGGCCGCGAGGTCGGCGGCGGCCGTGTTGGTGTCGTCGCCCCCGATGGTGTGGAGCACATCCACCCCGTCCTTCACCAATTGGTCGGCGGCGACCTTCTGCGGATCCTGCCCCTCCCTGATGAGGCCGCGCTTGAGGCAGTCCTTCACATTCGTGAGCTTCACCCGGCTGTTGCCGATGGGGCTGCCGCCATGCCGGTGCAGCACGCCGGCCGCGGCGCGTTCCGCCGGACCGATTTTATAGCTGTCGCCCAGCAGCAGGCCCTTGTAACCGGAACGGTAGGCGATGAGCTCGATGTCCGGCGCCAGTTCGGTGTAACGCTGGATCAGTCCGCCGACGGCGGAGCTGAGGCAGGGGGCGAGACCCCCGGCGGTTAAAAGGGCAACCTTCTTGGGACGGGCGGAAGTGTTCATGGCGAGGAACGTTCCTTGCCATTGTCCCGCTCAGGCAACGCGTCCGCCAGCCGGAACCGGCTGCAACAATTGGCAGAAACTGCGCGTGGATTGCCGGCAATGGAGGGCCAAGGTAGGAGCCTGCTTGCAGGCGATGGCTCAGTCGGGAGCGCGACCGCCCTCGGTCGCAATCAACCGCGGGCCAGATGGGTGCACGCCTATGCCCAATCATCGCCTGCAAGCAGGCTCCTACCCACGAATGCCGTCACGGCCTCGGAGGTCCCAGGGACATCCGTTGCGCCAAATGGCGTCACCAAGGTGACGCCCTACATCAGACCAGGAGATCAGACCGGACGTTCAGCACGTCAGCAGGACGGCACAGCCGCACCATTCGCCCGCGGGCTGCCAGACCAATTCCCCACGCACGAGCTTTGTCCGGCTGCTGCCGTCGGCCAGTTCACCCGCCACGCGCCACTTGCCGGGCGGCAGCGGCACGCGGATGGTTTTCACCCCGGGTCGGGCAAAGGTGTGCCCGACGAACACCACTTGCTTGCCGTCCGCCCCCGCGCGCACCACGGCCTGCCAGCCCGCGGCGTGACGGTAAGCGACGACCTCGGGTCCATATCGGCAGGAACGGCCGTGCTTGATCACCGGCACGACCTGCGCATAGAGCGCGATGGCCCGGTCCACGAGCGCCCGCTGTTCGCGGCGCAGGGTGGGAAAGTCACCGGAAAGGCACAGCCGGCCGAGGAAGCCGCCGGTGAGGAGATAGGCGGTGCGCCGCAGCGTGGCCGCCTTGCGCAGCACGGCCCAGATCTGGCTCTGCCGGGGCAGGATCAAACGCTGCAGGTTGGCCGCGACGATCGGGATCTCGGGACACTCGTGGGCATCGGAAAAACTGCTCATCGCCGTCAGCCCGAGCATCGAGGGCTCGAGGCGATGCCCACCGGAGGAGCAGTTCTCGATCACCAGGTCCGGGAGCTCGGCGCCGATTTTCCGGAAGAAAGCCTGCACGCCCATGAGGTGCTGCCGCAATCCTTCCCCGAGTGATTCGGCGCCATCAACGCCGATACCGATGTTCTCGTTGTAGTCCACCTTCAGGTAGCCGAAACCGTTGGCCTTCAGCAAACCGATCACCCGCTCGGTGAGGTGGGCCACGACCTCGGGTTTGCGCAGGTCGAGAAACCGGCGCGTGCCGGCGGTGATCGGACGGCCGTCCCGCTGGAGCAGCCACTCGGTGCGCTGGAACAGCGGCGAGGTTGAACCCACCACTTCCATTTCAAACCAGAGCCCGGGAATCAGCCCGGCCGCGCGAATGGCGGCCACGGTGGCCTGCAGTCCCTCCGGATACATCTTCCGGCTCGGCAGCCATTCGCCCTGCGCATCGCCCCATGTGCCGCCGTCCGGTTTGTACCAGCCGGCATCCATCACGAGATACTTCATGCCGGTGCCCTGCAACGACGCCGCGAGCTTCACCATGTTGGCATGGCTCGGATCGCCCCAACTGGTCGCCCACTCGTTGAACATCACCGGGAGGTCCGCTTCGCTCGCCGGCAAGCCGGCCAGCGGCGCCGCCTGCGCCGCGGTCAGCGCCGCGCACACGTCGTCGATCCCGCCCGCCACGCAGGCAAGAGTCGCCGGGGGCGACGTGAAGCTCTCGCCGGGGGCCAGGGTCTTTTGCCAGTGGCCGAATTCACGGTCGGCGAGCCCGCCGGAAATCGCGCCAAGGTCGTCGCGCCGGTAAACTTCCATCTGCCAGGATCCAGGGTGGGCCAGTTGCGCCCCCCACGTCACTCCCGCGCCGGTGTCCTCCACCGCCACGAACGGGAAGAATCCGCAGGAGGGCAGTCCGCCGATCACGCCGAAACGCTCCACCCGCACCCCGTAGCCCGACCAGGCCGGCTCCAGCTGGAGGTCCTCGAACCGCCGCGTTTCCAGCCGGCCCTCCATGCTCCACACGGCGCGGAAGCGGTGCATTTTCAACCGGCCCGCCGCATCATCCGGGGCAAAGGCCGCCAGGCCGCCCAGCGAAAAACTGGCGAGCATCTCCAGGGTGAGCGGCTGCGCGGTGTTGTTCTCGATCGTGATGCTGCTCTCCAGCCAGCTCGCGCCGCGCCGCCAACCCAGCTCGTGATGAGCACGCCAGCCGGCGGTCTCGTGGGTGAAGGTGGTGCGCACGGCGATGGCGCCGCCGGCCCGTGTCACCGTCTGCGCGGTGAATTTCAAACGGTCCACGGTCACGCTGTTGCGCAGGGTGTGCCCCTGCGAAAACGCCGCGGGATAATCGTCGCCCAGGGCTTTCACCTGCACCAGCGACTCGATGTTGTACGCGCGCATCGTGCCGCCCGTGGCGGCATTGTAGCCGTCCACCTCCACGCCGCTGAGCAGCTCGCGGCGGCGGGCCAGTTGCCGGCGCCGCGCCGTGGGCACAAGCCAGAGGCCGAGTTTGCCGGTCTTGGCATCGCGCAGGTAGAGCGCGGTCATGGCGCCGCAGCGCACTTCGCGGTGGATTTTGGGGAGGGAGGAATTTTTCACGGGGGAGACCCATCCCATGCAACTGCCGGCCGGATTCAATCCAATCCCGGGGTAGTGATGCCGAGTGCGTCACTGACGATTACCCAAAGAAAGGACAACATGACTGGCCTTTGGGTAGCGCCCGGCCTCCGGACGGGCGGGGATAGGCCGGCGCTCGCCTAACCGCCCGTCCGGAGGCCGGGCGCTACCCAAGGCAGAAACCTTCCTTGGGATATTTCCGTGGGTGGTTAAGACAGTTTGCCATTTCCGCCGGTGCGACGTTTCCTACGGATCCACGGCAATGCTCGAAGTCACCGACCTCAAGAAATCGTTTGTCTCGCCCGAAGGCGGACGCGTCGAGGTCGTGTCGGTGGCGGCGTTTGCGCTGGCCGTGGGCGAACAGCGGGCCTTGCGCGGTGAAAGCGGGTCGGGCAAGACCACCTTCCTGCACCTGATCGCGGGGATTCTGGCGGCCGACAGCGGCGGCGTGCGGATCGATGGCGTGGAGATGACCGCCCTCGGGGAATCGCAGCGCGACCGGCTGCGGGCGGACAAGCTCGGCTACATTTTCCAGACCTTCAATCTCCTGCAGGGGCACACGGTGCTGGAAAACGTCCTGCTCGGCATGGGCTTCGGCCCGCGCGGGGCGGATGCCGCGCATGCCCGCGAGATCCTGGCGCGGGTGGGCCTGGGCCACCGGCTGCAGCATTTTCCGCGGCAACTCTCCACGGGGCAGCAGCAGCGCGTGGCCGTGGCCCGGGCCCTGGCCAACCGGCCGCGGCTCGTGCTGGCCGATGAACCGACCGGCAACCTCGACCCGCGGCACGGCCATGAGTCCCTCATGCTGATTCGCGAGGTCTGTCGCGAGCACCGCGCCGCGCTCCTGCTGGTGAGCCACGACGAGCGGGCGCTGCAGCACTTCGACCAGGTGCAGGATTTCGCCGTCCTCAACCGGCCCGCCGCCGAGGTCCGTTCATGACGCTCTGGCTGATCATCTACCGCTCCCTGCGCCAGCACGCCCTGTCCACGGTCGTGACCGCCGGCAGCATCGCGCTGGCCTGCGGCCTGCTGCTCTGCGTCTGGATGGTGAAGACCCAGTCGCAGGCCGCCTTCACCTCCGCCAACGCCGGTTTCGACGCCGTGCTCGGCGCCCGCGGCTCCAAGCTCCAGCTCGTGCTGAATGCGATTTTCCACCTCGAGGCCTCGCCGGGCAACCTGGCGTGGAGCGACTTCGAGACGATCCGGCGCCATCCGGCGGTGAAGACGGCGATCCCCATCGCCGTGGGCGACAATCTCCGCGGCTACCGGCTGGTCGGCACCGTGCCGGAACTGTTCGAGACCGTGGAACTCGCCCCCGGGAAAAAATTCACCCTCGCCGCCGGCCGGCTGTTTGCCCCGGCGGCCCATGAAGCCGTGGCGGGCAGCTTTGCCGCCGCGCGGTTGGGCCTGAAGGCGGGCGATACCTTCCACCCCTTTCACGGCTTGACCTTCGATGAAAACAACCGGCACGCCGAAACCTACACGGTCGCCGGCGTGCTCGCCCCCACCAATTCGCCGGCGGACCGTGTCATCTGGATCCCGCTGGCGGGCGTGCAGACCATGGGCGGCCATGATCCGCGCACCGCGACGGATGTCAGTGCCGTGCTGATCCAGCTGCGTGCCCCGACGGCCGGCTTCATGCTCGACCTGATGTACAACAAGCAGGGCAACCGCCTGACGTTGGCCTATCCGGTCGGCGCCATCATTGCGGAACTGTTCCAGAAGATCGCGTGGTTCGACCGCGTGCTGGAACTGGTCGCCTACCTCGTGGCCCTGGTGGCGGCGGGCGCGGTGCTGGCGAGCATCTACAATTCCATGAGTGCCCGGCGGCGCGACATTGCGATCCTGCGCGCGCTCGGCGCCCGGAGGCGCACCATCTTCGGCGCCGTCCTCGGTGAGGCCGTGGCCATCGGCACTCTGGGCAGCGTCACCGGTCTGGCCGTCTACGCGGGTCTGTTCAGCATCGTGGCGGAAGTCATCCGCGCCCAGACCGGCGTGGTGCTCTCCCTGGCGACATGGCATCCGGTGCTCTGGCAGGCTCCGGTGGGAATGGTGGCGCTCTGCGCCCTGGGCGGGGTGGTGCCGGCCTTGAAAGCCTACCGGATCCCGGTTGCCGACACCCTGGCCCCGGTGTCCTGACCCACCCGTCCGGGCAAAAAAAAAGCGGCGCCGTCTGGCGCCGCTGGCAGGTGGACCAGGGAGCTGATCGGACGATTACTCGCCCTCGAGCTTGATCTGGAAAACCTTTCCGTCGAGGAAGAGCACGTAGAGCGTTTCCGATGGAACATCGGGCAGACTGTCGATGCCGGCTTCGGGTCCCGTTGCCTTCGTGCCGGCGATGTCGGCCGGTTGCGGGCCAACCGTGGGATTGCGGTTCGGGAACAGTGACGAGGTTTGATAATTCAGCCGGCGGCGGCTCGGATTGTTGAGCGTTACGGTCGACGCCGTCACCGTCGGGTAGTAATTGCTGTACGTCCACATCATGACCGTGCCCTCCGGCGCGGCCTTCTCCCGCGACTTCGAGGGCTTGCCCAGGGCCATGTAGACCATGTCCATGGTATAGCCGTGCTCGATCGCCCCCTCCTCGATGTTTTTCTTCTGCTCGGGGGTGAGTTGGGCGTAGACGGCGGATTTTTCCTGGATACGGGCGGCGGTGCCGCTCGTGGCGTCACAACCGGCCAGTAGCAAGGCGGCTGACAACGCGGCTCCGAACGTAACGATGAGTTTCATAATGCTGACCCTTTCGACTCTGGATGAGGTGTACCATGGTCATGATGAGACTTTTCACCGCCAGTGACAAGCCGCGCCCGGCTTCACGGGCAGCGCAGTGAAGAAAAATCATCCTCCGCCCCGGGATTAAGCCATAATACCAATCACCCATATCATTTGGACCTTCGGGTAGCTACGAGCGTGAACGAGTGGAGCTGAGGCGTATGCAGCTTGTGATCCACTCGCTCACGCTCGTAGCCACTATTCATGCCCCAAGATTCACGGGCAAAAAAAGCGGAACCCTGCGGTTCCGCTTCAGAAACTAAAGGCCCGGGCCGATCACTCGCTCTCGAGTTTGATCTGGAAGACCTTCCCGTCGAGGAAGAGCACGTGGAGAGTTTCCGAAGGGATATCACCAAGACTGTCCACTCCCGGTTCAGGGCCGGACGGCACGGTGCTGCTGAGACTGACGCTGTTGCGGGGTGCCATAGACGAAACCTGACCCGCCCGGTATTTGCGGCTCGGGTCGTTGAGGGAGAGTTTCGCCACCGTCACCGTGGGGAAATAGTTGTTGAAGGTCCACATCAGCACCGTGCCTTCCGGCGCGGCCTTTTCCCTCACCTTCGAGGGTTTGCCCAGGGCCATGTAAACCATGTCAGTGGTGTAGCCATACTCGATGCCCCCCTCCTCGATGTTCTTTTTCTGCTCGGGGGTGAGTTGGGCGAAGACGGCGGACTTTTCCTGAATGCGGGCGGTGATGCCGCTGGAAGCATCACAGCCGGCGAGCTGCATGACGGCGGCCAGCGCACAAATTGAAACGAGCGTGGATTTCATGAGAGGAAGGGGTGTGAATTGCGCAATGTAACGAACGGCAAGTCTGATTCTATGCCGCCGCTGCCTCTCTGACAAGCCGAACATCCCCGACTGGCATTACTTCGTTAGGCTCCTGGTCACCGCCCTGAGTTCACCCGCGGATCACGCGGATCGGCGCGGATGATGGGGAGGTCGGAGGTCTCTGACCTGCCCAGTTGGGGTCTCATCCGCACATGAGGCGCGAAATCGCAGGCCAGGGACCTGCGCTACTTCAATTCCGCCACGCTCGCAGCCACCACTTGAGCGTTAAACGTTAAGCGTTGAGCGTTATGCATTGAGCGTTCCGCGAGGTATTATCCGCGATCATCCGCGTAATCCGCGGGAAAGAATTTGCCGAGCCCCGGCCAGCGAGAGATGTCGTACGCAAGACCTGACGGAGTGGGCGCCAGGTGATCCGGCCAGACTCACGGACAAAAAAAGCGGAACCCTGCGGTTCCGCTCTTTGAAAGAAACGGCCCTGGGCCGATCACTCGTCCTCGAGTTTGATCTGGAAGACCTTGCCGTCGAGGAAGAGCACATGAAGCGTTTCCGACGGGATGCTGCCCAGGCTGTCTACGCCCGGTTCCGGCCCGACCGGCTTGGTGCTGCTGATGCTGGCCGCCGTGGAACCGCCCGGGCCTTCCCCGGGATAATTGGTGGAAAGCGGCGGCGCCTTGTACTTGCGGCTGGGATCATTCATCGCGAGTTGCGACACCGCCACGCTGGGATAGAAATTGTTAAAGGTCCACATCAGCACCGTGCCTTCCGGCGCGGCCTTTTCCTTCACCTTGGAAGGTTTGCCCAAGGCCATGTAAACCATGTCGGTGGTGTAGCCATACTCGATGGCTCCTTCCTCGATGTTCTTTTTCTGCTCGGGGGTGAGTTGGGCGAAGACGGCGGATTTTTCCTGGATACGGGCGGCAACACCGCCGGTGGCGTCGCAGCCGGCCAGCAGTATGGTCGCGATCAGTGCGGCACCAAACGTGAAGGTGGATTTCATAGGGGGCGGTAACTAGTCTTGATTTGAGGGAATTAACCGGGCGACAGACTGCACGCCTGCACCCGGCAAAGCAAGCCGGGCCTGATTGCGGGGGAGACGGATGCCTCTCCGCAAGGGCGGCTTCGACCTGAAGTACCGCGAGGCGACGAAGATCGTGCTGCGGACGGGGGTCGGGCGGTAGATGAGGTGTAGCTACGAGCGTGAGCGAGTGGATGTTAGGCGTGCGTAGCGTGCTCTCCACTCGCTCACGCTCGTAGCTACATGGCAGGCTTAAGGCAGATCAGAAAATGTAGGGCGTCACCTTGGTGACGCCTATTGGGGAAGCGAGGCCAACAGGCCAAGCGTGGCACGGACCAAGGTCCGGCCCTACAACTTTAGAGCCAAAGAAAAAGGGCGGCATCCCGGAGGATGCCGCCCTTGAAGGCAGATCAGCTGTTCAGTTCAAACCACTCAGAAGGTGAGGGTCGTGCTGAGCAGCCAGTTGCGGGCCGGTGACATGGCGAAGGAGCCTTCGGAGTACTTTTCGTCGGTCACGTTGTAGATACCGAGGGAGGTCCGGAACTTGTAGCCCATGAACTCCCAGGGATAGGCGGCCGTCACGTCGAAGACCATGTAGTCGCCGGCCTGGTAGCCGGCACCGAGCGGATTCCAGTCAACCGAACGGCTGACCACGGTCTCGGAGGAGTAGCGCATACCGGCGCCGAGCGCGAGGCCACGGGCCGGGCCGTCCGTGAACGTGTACTTGCCGAACACGTTGAAGCGGTATTCCGGCACGTTCTCCACGCGGGCGTTCCACAGGATGTACGCGTCGCGCTGCTGCGTGGCGGTCAGGTTGTTCTGGTAGTAGGTCGAACCGGGCTTCGAGTAGATCGGGCGTTGATCCTCGACGGTCTCGGCCGTGGGCATCCAGGAGGCGTTGATCAGCGCCTGGAAGTTGCGGATCGGGGTCCAGATGACCTCGGCTTCCGCGCCCTCGATCTCAACCTTGTTGCCGTAGGAACGGACACGGAACACGCGGCCGGTGTTGGCGGCCGAGGCACTCACCAAACCGGAACGGGCGGCGCCCGCGATCCAGATCGGGTTCGTGTTGTAGTTCATCGGCTCGTTCACGTTGGCCTGCGCCACGCCGTCGTCTTCACGACGGTTGATGCGGTTGGCGCTGAAGAGCGACAACGTACCGACGATCTTGCTGTCGTCGCTGGTGTACTTGAGACCGATCTCGTAGTTCTTACCTTCTTCGTTGGGGACCATCTTGTAATAGCCCTGGGCCTCGAACAGGGCCTTGATCTGCGCACCCGTCGTGATCGCCTGACCACGGTAGATGAACTGACCGGCCAGGCCGCGGGAGGCGTACTCGTCGATGATGCCCTGGGCGATGAGCATTTCGTCACCCGTGAACATGCCGCCGACGTTGCCGGCGTTGAACTTGAAGATCTTGGCCGTGGTGGCGTAGACGTTCAGGTTCTTGTTGATCGCGAAGGACGCGCCACCCATCCAGGAGTCACCCTTCTGGTCGAGGCCGATGGTCTTCTGGTAGTTGACCGAGTGACCCCAGACGTTCTCGGGGTAGGCCACGGGATCGAGGAACATGTCCGGGAAGTAGGTGTACCAGGGGAAGTTGTTCACCTGGGGCTGGAAGCGTTCCCACTTCTTTTCTTCACGGTAACCGGCCAACACCGTCAGGCGGTCGTCCATGAGGGAGGCCTGATAGTTGATATACATACCTTCCAGTTTCGGCTTGTAGCCGTCGAGCGCATTGCGGTCGTCCTGGAAGTAGGTGTTGATGTCGGGAGCCATTTCGTATCCGGGATCCCAGTTGTTGAAGAGCTGGCGGACGGGCTTGATGGCACCGGAGCGGTCGTAGACGAGCTGGTTTACCGGCACGCCGCCGAAGTCATACTTGATCTTGTTCGTACCGGCATAGTCCGGATTGGAGGTCGTGTTGCGGGCGCCGGGCAGGAAAGCCCAGTTGAGATCCGACTGCGCCGCGCCACCGAGGTACTGCTGCGTCCAGGTGGAGCGCTGGTAGCCGGTCAGCACCTTGTTCTTGATGCCGAACAGGTCGAACTTGAAGACCAAGTCCACGTTGTGCACCTGCGTGTAGCGCCAGTAACCCGAGCGGTTGCCCAGGCCGATGTTCCAGTGCACGCCGTCGGCGTACGGGGTCTGGATCGCGCCACCCTGGCCGACCGAGTTGTTCACGGCGCGGTCATTGGTGTAGGTGTAACGGGCATCGAGCCATTCAAACGGGGACAGGTCCGCCGTGGCGGTGAAGACCTCGTCCTCGTTGTCATGGTAGGCGCCACGGGCGGTGTAGTTGAAGCCTTCATCATGGATGAAGGTGCCCGCGGCGTTGGTGTAGTACGCACCACGCTCAACACTCGTGTAGGCCGGCAGCCAGAGGTCGCCGGTCGAAGTACGCTTGTTGTTGATGTAGGTCGCATAGGCGAGGGTCGGGGTCGTCGTGGCCTGGACCACGTTGGCGCCGAGACCGTTGCCGGCGTTGGCCGCGATCGTGCTGGCGAGCGTGGCGGTCGAGGAGCCGTAGGCACCCGAGGTGGAAGCCGCCTTCCAGCCCGCGAAGTCGCTGTAGATCCAGTCGTAGTCGTTCCAGTTGTAGCGTTCCTTCAGGTACTCGAACTCGAGGTTGATGGTCAGCTTGCCGCTGTCCAGGGGCTTCAAGGTCAGCGTGGGCGTGAGATTGAAGTTCTTGTGGTACTCAAAGCGGCGCTCGCCCTGCAGGTCCTGCCAGGCGCCGACGAAACGGAAGGCGGCCTTCTTGGACAGCACGGTGTTGTTGTCGATCTTCACCTTGTGACCGCTGTTGTCGTCGACTTGGTAGGTGAGTTCGGTCGGGATCTTCGTGAACGACGGGCGCTTGGTGACGTAGTTGATGACGCCGCCGGGATAGCCCTGGCCGAAGAACACGGACGCCGGGCCCTTCACCACTTCCACGCGCTCGACGTTGTCGAGATTGTGCGAGATGTAGCGGAAGACGCCGTTGCGCATGAGCGTGTTCACCTGGAAACCGCGCATCGTGAAGCCGCCCTGGGGGGTGGCTTCGTTGGCGGGCACGCGCATCTTGAAGCGGGTGTCACCGGCCGCCGCGGCCGAGTAACGGAACAGATCCGTCAGCGACTTGGCGTTGGTGTCATCGAGGAACTCGCGCGAGATAACCGAGATGTTCATCGGCACCTTTTGGATTTCCATGCCGATACGGGTAGCGGTGGCGGCATTGGTCTTGAGGTAGCCGTAGTCCTTGTCCGACGAGACTTCGAAGGGCGTGAGCTTCGTCACGTCTTCGTCGTCGTCAGTCGTGATCGGCGCCTGCTGCGCCCAGATGGGAGCGGCAGAAGCACAAATCAAGGCGGCCAAACAGGCGACCAAGCTTCGCTTGGCCACCGATGCTGGGTAGCTGATTTCTGATTTCATTATGTTTATGTTGGGGGGTGGTTTGTAGTTTCCGGTTCCCGGTCGGATCGGAATCCGACCAAGAGCAAGAAAAGGGTTAAATGAAAGTTAAAGCTGAAAGCAAGCCCTGCAGCTTTGTATATTCAGCTATTGAAAGGGGTTCGGTCTGCTCCGCCGGTTTTCAAAGTGGGCGAAACGGTGATGCCGACCCGTCCGCCGACCTGGGGGTTGTCACAGCGCCAGATGAGGTGATCCACCACCTTGCGCACCAACGTGGAAAGATTGATGTCGAGCACCGCCGGGAGGTGATCGAGGTTGTGGTAAATGACCGGGTTGTAGTTCCCCAGAATGACCTCGAAATCCCGCTCCGACTTCAACTCGGCCTGGCGGAGCGCCCGGAAAAAAGACCCGCAGAAATGGTCCACCGGCAGATAGAGCCCGGTCGGCCTGGGTACGGTCTGGGCCAGGCGCTTGGCCAGCTGCTCGCACTCCTCATGGGCGGAGGTTTCAACCAGATAACTGACCCCCGGCTTCGGCTTGCCCAGCACATTGACGACATTCATCCCCAGTTCCCTGGCCCGGTGGCCGAAGGCTTCCGCCCGCCACGCCACGGCCGTGTAGGCCGAATCCGTTGAAACCACGCCGACCACCTTGTGTCCGCGGCGATGCAGGTACTCCGCCGCCATCCGGCCGTTCATGGCATTGTCCGGCTCAACATAATCACCCGGGTAGGAATGGGTGCGCCGCGTCATGAACCACACATGCGGCAGGCCGGCCAGCTTCAGCAGGTTGGCCGCGCTGGGCTCCATGCCCTGAATGATGACGCCATCCACCAGATTTTCAGCCAGCGGCCGGGGCAGTTCATCCGCCGACTCGGAATAGATCACCGAAAGGTCGATGCGCTGCTTCTCATTGGCCGCCTGAATCTGCAGCAGCTGATCCTGGAACCAGTTGAAATTCGGGCTCTTACGCGCGCCGACGAACCAGACGGCAAATTTCTTGGGCGCCGCCAGCCGCGACTTGGGACCCCGCCGGCGATTCAGGGGGGTGGGCGTATAATTGACCGCCGACATGACGGCCTGCACCCGGGCCAACCGGTCAGGGGCCACCAAATGCGGCTGGTTGATCACCCGCGAGACGGTCGCAGGCGACACCTTGGCCTTACGGGCAATGTCGGCAATGAGCATGGGGGTTATGCCGTGATTATTTCAGAAATGAAAAAATGAAACGGGCTGAATACAGTCAAGATATTTTCAGTGAATACCCAAGCCCGAAATCATGTCGGCCGAACGCCCCACCCGCGGCTTCACCGCCAATCGACCCCATCGAATCGCGCATCGCCCACCCCGGCCCGGACCCTCCGGTCCTCCGGCCGCCAGCAGCCATAATCGCCTCCGGCCGGGATGGACCGCGCGCCCAAAAATGCCGGGGCCGGGGACTGACAACTTACTGAAGAACATCAGACCCAGTCATAATGAAATTTCAGAAAAAATGCGGGTTGATATGCAGAAAGAAGCCGGTGCATGCTGACCATCCACGTCAAGACCCGCCTGTGTGATGTATTTTTCCGGCTGCCCATGACCCCTTTCCGCATTTCTGCCCTTCTTATCATGGCGGCGGCCACCTTGGTTGGGGCACCGGCCGACCCCGCCCCCCTCCCCCTGTCCCTGTCCAACGCCGAAATCAGCCGCCGGTTTCAAGAGCGCCGCGAGGACCTGATCCGGTCGGCCATCGCCAACCTCAATCCGGCCGACCTGTCCAAGGGTTCTTTTCTGGATGTGACGGCCGCCCTCCAGCGGGGTGAACGCCCGGCGGACGCCCTGGCCCGGCTGGCCAGGCTCAATGAGCCCGCGCCCACCGGCAACATGTTCTGGGTGTATCCGATGGCGGCACTGCTGGCCACCGCGGGCGACCGCCTGGATGCGGCCAGCCAGGCGCGGATCGCGGAACTGTGGCGGACCTACTGGCCCAGCCGCGGCGACACCGAGAACCACTGGATGCTCTATTACAGCGGCCTCTACATTGCGGCACAATCCCGCCCCGGCACCGGTCCGGAACAATGGTTCAACGGCCGGTCGGCCGAGGAAAACATGGCCGAGGCCCGGGGCTATATTGAGCACTGGATGCGGGTGACCACCGCCCACGGCCAGGGCGAATACGATTCGCCCAACTACATCGGCGAGTATGTGGCCCCCCTCAGCCTGCTCGCCGGCTGGGCCGCGGATCCGGCCTTCCGACTGAAAGCCCGCATGATGCTGGATTACGTCCTGTACGATTATGCCATCGAGCAGTTGAACGGCCAGTACGCCGGTGCGCACAGCCGGGTCTACCCGCGCCAGGTGCTCCAGCCCGGCCGTGTCACCTCGTCCTCCATCGGCTGGCTGGCCTTTGGACTGGGTGACCGCCAGCCCGGCGCCCAGGCGCTGCTGCTCGCCCTGAGCGGTTACACGCCACCCCCCATCATCGAACGCATCGCCCGCGCCGCCGACCGGCCCTACGTGAACCGCGAGCTCAAGCGCACCCGCTGGCGCATGCGCAATGCCGGACCCGACGCCATCAGGGTCGGCGACCGCCAGACCGTGCCGGTTTACAAGTACAGCTACGTGGACCGTGACTTCATCCTGGGCTCATCCCAGGGCGGCCTGCTCCAGCCAATCCAGCAGCAGACCTGGAACCTGCGCTGGCGGGTTGACCAGCCGTTGGACGCTTCCAACACCTTTTTCGCCGTGCAGCCCTATTCGTCCCCGCATGAGGGCACGATGTTCTTCGGTGAAGCCTGGGACACGGTCACGGACCTCATCGTGCGCTCCAAGGCCGACTACGATTCGCCGGACAAACTCGCCAGCGGTTCGCCGCACGAGCAGGTCTTCCAGCATGGCGCCGCCCTGATCGGGTTGTACGACCTCCCCCCCGGCACGCGCTTCCCGCACATTATCACGCTCTTTTCCCGCGACTTGCGCAATGTCGTGGAGGACGCCTCCGGCTGGATCTTCGCCCAGGGCGGACCAGTCTACATCGCCTACCGGCCGCTCGCCCCCGGCGAGTGGAAACCCAACGACTGGACCGGCCACCTCGCCGGCGGCGCCGGCGGCTTCATCAGTGCCGGCTTCAAGGAATGGGGCACCGGCCACCGCTGCTACGTGAGCGGCGCCCCGCGCAATGGCTACGTCGTGCAGGTCGCCCCGGTCCGCGATTTTGCGTCCTACGCCGCCTTCCAGGACGCCATCCGCGTCCTGCCCCTGCGCACCGCCGTCGCGCCGGTGGCGGAAGTCGTCTTCACCTCGCTCGACGGCAGCGTGCTGCATGCAAAGTACGGCGCCACTCCCGCCATCAACGGTCTGCCCGTCGACTACGGTTCCTGGCCGTTGTTCGAGAGCCCGTCCGGCTCGTCCGCCCGCGGCAGCCGCAAACTGGATCTGCGCCACGGCCCCGAGCGCTACCAACTCGATTTCGAGTCCGGCACCATCACCCAGACCGTTGCCACGCCATGAAATCCTCCGCCCGCATCCTGGCGACTTTCCTGGCCGCCACCCTGACCGCCGCCGCCGGCTCCCCGCCGATGGATTTCTATGCCGCGGTGGCAATGACCAAGGCCCAGAAAAATTCTTCCACGCCCACCGATTCCGGCCTCTATCGCCGCGAGGCCGACGGGCGCTGGGTGCACTTTGGCCCGCGCATCCTCGGCATCGGCAGCGTCGCCGCCCAGCCCGGCCATCCCGCGGTCCTGCTGATCGCCAGCGCCGACGGCGTGGTGCGCAGCACCGATGCCGGCCGCACCTGGCGCAAGACCACGGGCTGGGAAGTCCTCGACGTCCGCAGCATCGCCTTCGATCCGCTCAACCCGTTGCAGGTTTACGCCGCCACCCAGTGGGGCCCCATCCGCTCCGATGACGCCGGCGCCAATTGGACGCCGGCCCATGCCGGCCTGGCCAAGCTCTACAGCCAGACCGTGATCGCCGACCGCACCCGGTCCGGCCGGGTTCTGATCGGCACCGAGGACGGCATCTATGAATCCGCCGATGCCGCCCGCACGTGGACGCGCGTGGCGACCTCTCCCGCCACCACCGTGCTCCGGCTCGCCCAAAGCGGCGCGAATGGACAACTCCTCTTGGCCGGCACCCAGCACCGCGGCGCCTGGCTGTCCCGCGACGGCGGTCTCACGTGGCAGCAAACCGATCCCGCCTCCGCCACGGCCAACCTCTACGCCGCCGCGCTCAATCCGCACGATGCCGCCGTCATGGCCGTCGGCGGCTGGAATGCCGGCGTGCGCGTCTCGAACGATGGCGGCGCCACCTGGACCGACCGCACCGCCGGCCTGCCGGTGAAGCACATCTTTGTCCTCGCCTTCGATCCCGTCACCCCGGGCCGCCTCTGGGCCTCGACCTTTGAGGAGGGCACGTTCTATTCCGACGACCTTGGCCGGACCTGGCACGAAGGCGGACTCTACGGCGCCTACGGCTTCGATTACATCTTCATCCCCGCCCCCTAGTCGGTCGTCGCAATTTCTCCGATCTGCGATCTCCAATCTCCCATCTCCGATCTTTCCGTGTCTTCCTCTCCCTTTGTTAACTCCGCCTCGTGGATCTGGTCCGCCGAGGGTTCCCACAGCACGCCCGCACCCAAGGACGCGACGCCGTCCCACTATCAGGTGCGCTATTTCCGCCGCACGTTCAGTGTCGCCGACCCGGCCAAGGCCAAGCTCACCGTGGATCTGTCCGCGGACAGCCGTTATCTCTTCTGGTGCAACGGCGCCTTCATCGGTCGCGGCCCGGCCAAGGGCGACATCAACCATCACTTTTACGATTCGTTCGACCTGACGCCGCACCTGCGCCGCGGCCGCAATGTCCTCTCCGCCCTGGTGCTCGACATGTCGCGCGTCGCGCACCGCCCGGCCCTGCTGGGCCCGCCGTGCTCGGTGTTGACCTACACCGGCGGTTTCGTCCTTGAGGGCTCACTGACCACCCGCACCGGCAAGATCATCGAGGACCTGCGCACGGACGCCCGGTGGCGCGTCGCGGTGGACAAGGCCCACCGCTTCCAGAACGAGAACACCACCTTCGAGGGCTACCTCGGCTATTTCGAGCACCGGGTCTCGGCTCTCATTCCCGCCGATTGGGCCGCGGTGAAGTTTGACGACGCCAAATGGCCACAGGCCCACGTGCTCTTCAAGGCCGAGCTCCTCGAAAACCGCCGCGATCCCGCCAGCCCCTACGGCCTCATCCCGCGCATGATTCCCATGCTCGAGGAAGGCACCCCCGCCCCGTTCCCCGACGCCTACGTCAGCGGCGGCGGCGAAGTGCCGGCGGCGTGGAAAAATCTCCTCGCGAAGAATCGCGCCGTCACCCTCCCCGCCGGCGCCAAGGTCGACCTGGTCCTCGACATGGGACTGATGACCACGGCGTTTCCGCACCTGGTCGTCTCCGGCGGCGCCGGCAGTACGATCCGCCTCACCTACGCCGAGGCCCTGCGCCTGCCGTGGGACACCCCCGGCGCCCAACTCCTCGGCAAACGCCAGTCGCTCGCCAACCTCGCCTCGCACTTCGCGGACGAAAGCCGCGGCTGGACCTTCGACCGCCGCGGCCAGGTCACCGGCTGGTGCGACATCTGGGAGCCCTCCGGTCGCGACGAAACCTTCGAGCCGCTGCACTGGCGCGCGTTCCGCTACGTCGGCCTCCAGATCAAGGTCGGCAAAAAGCCGCTCAAGCTTCGCGCCGTGCAACAGCGCTTCACCGCGTACCCGTACCGCGTGAAGGCGCAGTTCAAGTCGTCCGATCCCGCGTTGAACAAGATCTGGACCGTCGGCCTGCACACGATGCGCATGTGCTCGCATGAGACCTTCGAGGACTGCCCGCACTACGAGCAGATGCAGTACGCCGGCGACACGATGATCACGTCGAAGCTGGCGATGTACACCACCGGCGACTACCGCCTCAGCCGGCAGGCTCTCTATCACTTTGACTGGTCGCGCCTCTCCGACGGACTCACGCAGGCCCGCTTCCCGTCGCGCCTCGTGCAGATCATCCCCGCGTGGAGCATCCACTGGATCACCAACATCAAGGACTACCTCGCCTGCACCGGCGACCACACCACTGTCGCCGACCTGCTGCCCGGCGTGCGCAGCGTCCTCGACTGGTACCGCCGCCACACCGACGCGGACGGCCTGCCGGCCAAAATGCCGTTCTGGAACATCACCGACTGGTGTCCGTGGTGGCCGCGCGGCGTCGTGCCCGGCGCCGACACCGGCCCGACCTGCATCCACGCCGCGCAATACATCAACGCCCTCGACGAGGCCGCCTGGCTCAGCCGCCAGCTCGGCCGCACCGCCGAGGCCGAAGTCCTGGCCGCCGAAGCCGCGGCGCTGCGGCCCAAGGCCCACGCGCGCTTCTGGTCCGAAAGCGAAGGCCTCTATTTCGACCGCCCCGGCGGCCCCGAGGTCAGCCAGTACGGCAACGCCTGGGCCATCGTCGCCGGCCTCGCGGGCGAACGGGAGCGCGCGATCATCATGCGCCGCTTCCCGACCGACGCGAAGCTCGCCCCCGGTTCCTTCTTCTGGATGCACACCGGCTTCACCGCGCTGCACAAGTCCGGTTGCTACGACGACATGCCCAAGCACCTCGGCCCGTGGCACGAGTCCGTCGGCTACGGCCTCTCCACCTTCGTCGAGGAAAACAGCTACTGGCGCTCGCTCTGCCACGCCTGGTCCGCGCATCCCGTGCTCGAGTTCCAGCAGCGCATCCTCGGCGTCACCCCGGACGAGCCCGGCTTCGCCCGCGTGCGCGTGCAACCCAATCGCTGCGGCCTGACCCGCGCCGAGGGCAGCGTCTGTACGCCCCACGGCCTCATCCGCGTCGCCTGGCACATCGCCGGCGGCAAATTCCATCTCGCCATCAACCTGCCCGCCGACCTTCCGACCACCGTCGTTGCCCCCGACGGCCGCACCCGCGAGTTCACCGGCCGCTCCTACACGGAAAGTTACGACCTGCCATGAAAAAATCCCTCCGCCTTCACCACGAGAACGGCCGCGCCGTCTCCCTCTTTGCCGGCAAGAGCCTGCTTTGCCGCTACGTCTACGCCCCGGCGCTCGACCTCAAGGAATCGCCCAAGCCCTATTTCCACCCGGTGAATTCCCTCGCCGGCGACACGCTCACCAACTTCCGCCCGAACGACCATCCGTGGCACCACGGCCTGTGCTTCACGCTGAACAACGTGTCCGGCGCCAACTTCTGGGGCGGCCCGACCTGCCAGCAGCCCGACGGCTACAAGTGGCGCGACGACCACGGCGTGCAGCAGCACACCGCGTGGTCCAAGCTCAAGACCGTGGGCAACATCGCGACGCTCGAGCACACCCTGGAATGGCGCCGCCTCGATGAGGTGCTGTTCCGCGAGACCCGCACCCTGGTCATCACCGTCAACACCGCCGCCAATTCCTGGTCACTGCACTGGCGCGCCCGGCTCACGAACACCAGCGGACGCGCGCTCTCGCTCGGCAACCCGCACTCCCACGGCGGCCTCGCCGGTTCGCATTACACCGGCCTGGAGTTCCGCGGCGCCCGCGAACTGCTCGACGATCACCTCGATCCGACGATCAAGATCATCGCCGAGGGCGGACTTGACGGGGTCGCCGCCGTGCACGGCGCCGCCGCGCGCTGGATGGAATGGCATGGGCAGCTTGATGAATCGCTGCATCGGGTTATCATTCGCTTCGAAAACAACCCCGGCCCGCTCCACTGGTTCGTGCGACGCAACTATCCCCTCGCCGCTCTCCCCGTGCAGTTCGACCGCAACCTCGAGATCGCCCCCGGAACCGATCTCAACATCGACCACACCCTCACCTTCACTTCCTTGCCATGACTTTTGACCGCCGGACCTTTCTGCAGGGCCTCGGTGTCGGCGCCCTCGGCGCCCTCACCGGCTGCAATACCACCCCGCGGGCCGCCCCGTCCCGCTGGCCGCCGCTGCTCCGCCTTCGAATCGCGTCGCCTGACGAGGCCTATTGGCGCGCGGTCCGGGCGCAGTTTCCTCTTCTCGACAACCCCGCCTACCTCAACACCGGCGGCCTCGGGCCCGCGGCGCAGTCGGTGCTCGATACGGTCTTCTCGACCATGTCGAAGCTGCAGGAGCATTCCGAGACGGGACATGAACTTTTCGCCCCGGCCCGCAAGTCGATGGCCTGCTACCTGGGGTGAAGTCCGCCGAGGTCTGCTTCACGCGCAATGCCACCGAGGGCAACTCCGTCATCGCCGCCGGGCTCATGCTGCAGCCGGGCGACGAGGTGATTTTCGAGTCGCACGCGCATCCCGGCGGTTCCTTCCCCTGGGCCAACCAGGCCACCCTCCGCGGCGTGCAGGTGAAGCTCTTCGACCCCGACGCCGCCAGCCCCGAGGCCAATCTCGCCCGCATCCGCGCCCTCATCACGCCGCGCACCAAGGTGATCCAGGTCAGCCACATCACCTGCACCACCGGCCTCGTGTTTCCGGTCCGCGCCATCGCGGATCTGGCGCAGGCGCACGGCATCTGGTTCCATATCGACGGCGCCCAGTCGGTCGGGATGATCCCGGTCAACCTCGACGCCATTGGCTGCGATTCCTACGCGTTCAGCGGCCACAAGTGGATCGGCGGGCCGCATGAGACCGGCGTGCTTTACATCCGCCAGTCGAAACTCGAGTCGGTCGCCGTCACCGGCATCGGCGCGCACGCCGGCGAACTCACCCACCTGCCCGGCGAGATCAAGCTCGCCCCGGCCGCCTCGCGGCACGAATACGGCACCCGCAACGCCGGCCTCATCGCCGGTCTCGCCGAGGCCATCCGCCTGCAGGAGGCCATCGGCCGCGACCGCATCGCCGCCTACGGCAAGGGCATGGCCACGCACCTGCTGGAGGAATTGACGAAGATCCCCGACGTCACGGTCCTCACCCCCCGCCCCGCGGAAATGCGCGGTTCCATGACCACCATCACCCACGCGCGGGCCGGCGCCGGCAAGCTCTTCAACTATCTCTGGAAGGAGCACAGCCTGCGCTGCCGCCCGGTCACCGAGCAGGGCCTGCAGGCCGTGCGCATCTCCACCCACGTCTTCAATTCGCCCGCCGAGTGCGAACGCGTCATCGCCGGCGTGCGCGCCGCCACCCGCGCCCTTTGAATCATGCCGGCCGGTTCACTCCGTCACCTCGGCCACCAGCTCGACCTCAACCGGCGCACCGGCCGGCAGGGAGTTGACGCCGACGGCGGCGCGCGCGTGCCGGCCCGCATCCCCGAACACTGCGACCAGCAGGTCCGAGGCCCCGTTCACGACCTTCGGCTGCGCGGTGAAATCGTCCGTGCAGTTCACGAAGCCGCCGACGCGCACGATGCGCTTCACCTTCGACAGGTCGCCGACCTCGGCCTTCAGCACGGCGATGAGCTGGATCGCGCAGGTGCGCGCCACGTCCGCCGCCTGCTCGACCGTGAGATCGCGGCCGACCTTGCCCGTGACGAACTTGCCGTCGGGACCCTTCGCAATCTGTCCGGCGAGGAACACCATATTTCCGCTGCGCACCGCCGGCACGTAGTTGGCGATCGCCGCCGGCACCGCCGGGAGCGTGATGCCAAGCTCCTGCAGCTTTTCCTCCGGCGTCGCGGCCATCAGGGCGCCGGCCGCACCCGCAGCCAACAGCACCACCAGGATACGACGCAGGATGGGAACAAAATTCAGGCTCATGCCTACCCTGATAGTGAAACCCGGCATTTTGTGAATGTGGAAATCAGGGAATCAGGAATTCAGTCCGGTTCTTGAGTTCCTAATTTCCACATTCCTTTCCTCACCCTTCCCCCATTTTCATGAATCCGACATCCCGCCGCCTTGCCCTGCTGGCGCTGGCTGTGCTGCCCGCGCTCACCGCGGGCTGCGTCAGTCCTGGCCACGACCTTTACCTCTTCGGCTCGCTCAACCCCAAGGGCCGCGTCGCCGGCGCCCGCGACACGGCGTTGAACGGCGTCTATCGCCGCGCCGACGACGGCTCCTTCCAGCATCTCGGCATCAATTATCCGGCCATGCTCGCCGGCTCGTTCGATCCGCGGGATTCACGCGTGTTCTATGTCGCCACCATCAACGGCGTCCTCTGCACCAGGGATGGCGGCCGGACCTGGCGGATCGGCACCAGCTGGGACATGACCGAGCCGAAGGGTGTCATGGTTGATCCCAATGCCCCCGACACCATCTATGCCGCCCTGCCCGACGGCCTCGGCATTTCGACCGACCGTGGACAGACTTGGACCCGCCGCGAAAACGGCCTGCCCGCCCGTGGCAAATACACGCAGGTCGTCACGGTGGACCGCACCAAGGCCGGTCGCGTGCTGGCCGGTTGCGAAACCGGCATCTATCTCACCGAGAACGCCGCCCAATCCTGGCGCGCGGTTCTCACCACCAAGGAAACGGTGAACGACATCCAGCAATCGCCGCATGATCCGAAGTTCTGGCTCGCCGCGACCCAGAGCGCCGGCGTGCTGGCCTCGCGCGACGGCGGCCTCACCTGGCAAAGGATTCCCGGCCTGTCCGCCGAGCACGCCCACTACAACATCGCCTTCGACCCCACGCACCCGCAGCGGATCGCCCTCGGGGGCTGGACCTACGGACTGCTGACCAGCGAGGACGGCGGCGCCACCTGGACCGACCGCAACGCCGGCCTGCCCGCGAAGCACCGCGTCTGGCGCACCGCCATCGATCCCGACACCGGCCGGCTCTACGCCGCGGTCGAGAGCGAGGCGCTTTATATCTCCGACGATTTCGGCCGCACCTGGCAGAACGGGGGCATGACCGGGGCCCGCATCCAAAGCTTCGCCTTCGTGCCCAAGGCCGCGAAGTAAACCGCCAACCCTTCCCCGCCATGTCCAAATTTTCCGCCCTGTTCACCCTCGCCGCGCTGCTCGTCACTACGTCGGTCGCGCAACCCTCATTCAGCGGCCCCGTGCCGGTGCCCCCCGCCGACGCCCGGCCGGACGTCCTGCGCCGCGCTTATCTCCAGCGCGTGAACGAAACGCTCGATTGGTATCAGAACGCCATCACTCCGGCGAAGCCCCTCACCCGCGAGCAGATCCTCGTGAAGCTCGTGCGCAAGCAGGGCGACGCCCAGGTCTCGCAGCGGGTGCTCGAACTCATGGCCGAGCCGCAGTCGGGCGACATGTTCTGGATGTTTCCCTGGACCGCCGTCTCCTTCGCCGGGCGCGACCAGCTCAGCCCCGAGGCCCGCGCCGCCATCCGCGACGCCTGGCGCACGTATTTCCCGATGCGCGGCGACACGGAGAATCACTGGACCATGTATTACGCCTCGCTCTTCCTCATGTCGGAAATGTATCCCGACGAACCGGGCGACACCTGGTTCACGGGCAAGAGCTCCGCGGAGAATCTCGCCGAGGCCCGCGAGTACCTCATCCACTGGCTCGATCTCTCGACCACCATCGGCCAGGGCGAATTCAACCCGACCCACTACATCGGCGAGTACGCCATCCCCATGCTCTACCTCGCCACGTGGGCCAAGGATCCCGCCATGCGCCAGCGCGGGCGCATGAAACTCGACTGGCTCATGGCCGACCTCGCCGCCAACACGCTCAATGGCGTGCTCCGCGGACCCAACGCCCGCACCGACGACACCTCGGTCATCGAACGCTGGAACGCCCTCGCCTCGTATTTCAGCTGGACGATGTTCGGCAACACGCCGCCGCCCTCCGGCTATGGCGGCTGGGGCATCTATTTCGCCATCGTCGCGGAGAATTACGAGCTGCCCGAGGTGATCCGCCGCATCGCCGTGGACCGCGGCAGCGACTTTGTGCAGCGCGATCTCAAGCGCTCCCGCCGCCGCTGGCGTTACAGCGACGTGGAGATGGCCCCGATCTGCAAAACCAACTACCTGCGCCGCGACTACGCCGTCGGTTCCTATCAGGGCGGCCTGTCCGATCCCATCCAGGCCCACGTCTGGGACGTCACCTGGGCGGTGCCGGATCCGCGCGGCGTGCACAACACGATCTTCTCCGCGCATCCGCTCTCCTCCGCGCAGGTCATGCAGACCTATTTCACCGAGCTGCCCGACGCGATGATTGACGGCCTGTCCAGCCAGGGAAAGCCCTCCTACGACGTGCCCGACAAAATCCTCGGCTGCTCGCCCTACGAAAAGGTGTTCCAGGACCTCGACACCGTCATCGCCCTCTATGCCATTCCCGAAGGCGTGCGCTTCCCGCACATCAACGGGTTCTTCTCGCGCGACCTCGTCAACGTCACCGAGGACAAATCCGGCTGGATCTTCGCGCAGGGCGGCAACACCTACCTCGCCTACCGGCCGCTCGCCGGCTACGAATGGCAGCACCTGCTGGGCTACCGCCAGTTGCCCTCGCAGGGCGGCGGCTACCGCTGGGAGCGCGTCGACCATGGCGACAAGGGCGACAAGCTGCTCCACAGCCCGCACCGCCACAACGGCACGATCGTGCAGGCCGCGAGTGCAAGCGAGTTCGCGAGCTTCGACGCCTTCCGGGCGGCCATCAACGCCCTGCCGCTCAAATTCTCCCTCGCACCCGTGCCGTCGGTCACGATGCAGACCCTGCGCGGCAAACGGGTCGTCTTCACCTACGGCGAGGCCCCGGTCGTCGACGGCAAACCCGTGGACTACGCGCAGTGGAAACTGTTCGAAGGTCCACACCTCAACGCCGAAAAAGGTTCGGGCATCCTCACCATCACCCACGGCCAGCTAAGCCGCGTGCTCGACTTCAACACCCTCACCATCACCGATCAGGTAACCCAGTAGGGCAGGTCTCCGACCTGCCTCCCTAGCGCCACCCTTTGCCCATCATGCCCACCTCAAAAACCCTCCTCCTCGTCCTCCTCCTCGCCGGCGCCGCCCAAGCCGCCGCCCCGGCCTACGACTTCTTCATCTGCGCCAACATCAACCGCAACTACGTCATCGGTTCGAAGATCACGACGCTCAACGGCGTCTACCAGCGCACCGACGCCGGTGAGTGGCGGCACATCGGCTACAACGACACCGGCATCACGGCCGTCGCCTTCGATCCGCGGGATCACAACGTGTCCTACACCACCGCCATGAACGGCCTCTGGCGCACCCTCGACGGCGGCCAGCACTGGCGCATGTGCAACAGTTGGGACATGACCGAGGGCCGCGACGTGGCCGTTGATCCCAACGCCCCCGACCACGTCTATGTCGCCCTCACCGATGGCGTGGCCGTTTCGACCGACCGCGGCCAGACGCTGGTCCGCAAGGAAAACGGCCTGCCCGCCCGCGGCAAATACACCCAGGCCATCAAGGTGGACCGCACCCGCGCCGGGCGCGTGCTCGCCGCCTGCGAAATCGGCATCTACCTCACCGAGGATGGCGCGCAGAACTGGCGCCAGGTCCTCCCGACCAAGGAAACCGTCAACGACGTGCAGCAATCGCCGCACGATCCCAAGCTCTGGCTCGCCATCACGCAGAGCGCCGGCGCGTGGATCTCGCACGACGGCGGCGTGACGTGGCAGAACCTCCCCGGCGTCCCGTCCGACCGCGCACTCTACAACGTGACCTTCGACGTCACCAACCCGCAGCGCTTCGCCATCGGCAGCTGGGCGAAGGGCGTGCTCACCACCGAGGACGGCGGCAAGACCTGGACCGACCGCAACGCCGGCCTGCCCGACGGGCATTGCGTCTGGCGCGTCGGCGTCGATCCCGCCGGCCGGCTCTACGCCAGCGTCGTGAAGGAAACCCTCTATGTGTCCGATGATTTCGGCCGCACCTGGAAAAAGGACGCCCTCGAGGGCTCGCTGGTGAACAGCTTCCTCATCCTCCCCCGCGCCGCGAAGTAAACCCAGCAGACCAACCTGTCATGAATCGCCTCATCCTTTCCTGTCTCGCCTTCGCCACCGCGACCCTCCTCACGGCCCAGCCCTCCTTCGAGGCTCCGCCGCCGCCGACCGCACCCGTGCAGGACGCGGGCCAACGCCACGAAGCCTACCTCAAGCGCGTCGACGAAGTCCTCGACTGGCGCGCCGGTCGCATCGACATCACCCAACCCGACAAGCACCTCGACATGGCCGCCATCGCCGTCCTGCTCACGCGCGGCGAGCACTACGATGTGTGCAGCCAGCGCGTGATCGAGATGATGAAGGACCCCGGCACCGGTCCCTTCTGGATGTTCCCGGCGGTCTGCGTCGCCTACACCGGCCGCGACAAGCTCACCCCCGAAGCCCAAAAGGCCATCCGCGAGGCCTGGCGCACCACTCGCCAGCTGCGCGGCGACACCGAGAACCACTGGCTGATGTACTACGCCTCCCTGTACCTCATGGCGGAACTCTATCCCAACGAGCCCGCCGAAACCTGGTACTCCGGCAAATCCTCCGCGGAGAATCTCGCCGAATCCCGCGAATATCTGGTGCATTGGATGGATGAGCTGACCACCTCGGTCGGCCAGGGTGAGTACAACCCCAGCCATTACATCGGCGAGTACGCCATTCCGATGCTGTTCATGGCCACCTGGGCCAAGGACCCGGAGATGAAGATCCGCGGTCGCATGATGCTCGACTGGCTCTTTGCCGAGCTCGCCGCCAACACGCTCAACGGCGTGCTCCGCGGTCCCAACTCCCGCACCGACGAGGGTTCGGTCATCGAACGCTGGAACGCGCTCTCTTCCTACTTCAGCTGGCTCCTGTTCGGCAACACCCCGCCGACCGGCGGTTACGGCGGCTGGGGCGTCTACTTCGCGCCAGTGGCGAAAAATTACACGGTGCCCGAGGTCATCTACCGCATCGCCACCGACCGCAGCGGCGACTACGTGCAGCGCGACCGCGCCCGCACCCGCCGCTACTGGCGCTACAGCGACGTGCTCTCGCCCCCGGTCTACAAGATCAACTACCTGCGCCGCGACTACGCCGTCGGCTCCATCCAGGGCATCGTCAACGACGCCATCCAGGGCCACGCCTGGGACGTGACCTGGGCCGAGCCCGATCCCCGCGGCAAGCACAACACCATGTTCTCGCTGCACCCGCATTCCTCGATGCGCGCGATGCAGTCGCAGTTCGCCACCTATCCCGAGGCCATGATCACGGCCGTCACCTTCGAGGGCAAACCGTCCTACGACTCGCCCGACAAGGTCGTCGGGGCCTCGTCCTACGAAAAGATCTTCCAGGACCTCGACACGGTCATCGCCCTCTACGACATCGCGCCCGGCACGCGCTTCGAGCACATCAACGGCTTCTTCTCGAAGGACCTCGTCAACGTCACCGAGGATCCGTCCGGCTGGATCTTTGCGCAGGGTGGCCGCACCTACCTCGCCTACCGCCCGCTCGCCCCGTACCATTGGATTCCCTACCTCCACTACAATGGCGGCTGGGCCAAGGAAAAACTCCCCCTCGGCGGCCGGCTGCTCGTCAGCCCGCACCTGAAGAACGGCACCATCGTCCAGGCCGCGAGCGTGGACGAGTTCGCCGACTTCGCCGCGTTCCAGGCCGCAATCAAGGCGCTTCCGCTCAAGTACAGCCTCGAGCCCAAGCCCACCGTCACCATGAAGACCCTGCGCGGCAAGCAGGTGACCTTCACCTACGGCCAAACCCCGGTCGTCGACGGCACCCCGCTGGATTACTCGAAGTGGAAACTCTTCGAGGGCCCGTATCTCAACGCCGAGGTCGGCGGCCGCAAAATGACGATCACCCACGGCCGCCTGCAGCGCATCCTCGACTTCAACACCCTGACGATCACCGACCACGTTGCTAAGTCACCGACTGGCCCCTATCAGAATCGTCTGAACTCTGGGCACGCTGAAACCGGCCCGTGCCTCGCCTTTTCCTGAGTTCCAGAGTTCCAGATTCATTTCATCAGGGACGACTTAAACTTTACCCTTAAACTTCAACTGCATCCCCGATGCCCACGCACCTCACCGTCCATGCCGCCGAGCCCGGCCCCGTCATCGACCGCCATATCTTCGGCAACTTCGCCGAGCATCTCGGCCGATGCATCTACGACGGCCTCTGGGTCGGCCCGGACTCCAAGGTGCCCAATGTCCGCGGCTGGCGCAGCGACCTCGTCGCCGCCCTGAGGCAGATCCGCCTCCCCAACCTGCGCTGGCCCGGCGGCTGCTTTGCCGACGACTACCACTGGCGCGAGGGCATCGGCCCGCGGGAAAAGCGTCCGCGCCGCATCAACGCCCACTGGGGCGGCGTTGTTGAGACCAACGCCGTCGGCACCCACGAGTTCCTCGACCTCTGCGAGCAGATCGGCTGCGAACCCTACCTCGCCGGCAACGTCGGCAGCGGTTCCCCCGCCGAGCTGCGCGACTGGGTCGAATACTGCAACGCCGCCGCCGGCTCCCTCGCCGACCTGCGTGCCGCCAACGGCCGGCGCGAGCCGTGGAAGGTGCGGCTCTGGGGTGTGGGCAATGAAAATTGGGGCTGCGGCGGGAACATGACGGCGGAGTATTACGCCAACGAGTACCGCCGCTTCGCCACCTACGTCCGCGACTTCCCCAACGCCCCGCTGTACCGCGTCGCCGGCGGCGCGCGCAATGACGACTTCCATTGGACCGACGTCCAGATGCGCGAGGCCTTCAAGGGTCCCATCGGCGGACCGATGCTCCAGGGTCTTTCGCTCCATTACTACGTGGTGCCCGGCGATTTCCCGCCGAAGCATCCCGCCACCGGCTACAACCACGACGGCTGGAAGACCGTCATGGCCCTCGGCTGGAAGATCGACGACCACATCCGCGGCCACCGCGCCGTCATGGACCGCTACGACCCCGCCGCCAAGACCGCCCTAGTCGTTGACGAATGGGGCTCCTGGTACGCCGTCGAACCCGGCACCAACCCCGGCTTTCTCTATCAACAGCAGACCATCCGTGACGCCGTCCTCGCCTCGCTGACCCTCAACATCTTCATCAACCACTGCGAACGCGTCCGCATCGCCAACCTCGCGCAGACCGTCAACGTCCTCCAGGCCGTAGCCCTCACCGAGGAGGGCGGTGGCCGCCTCGTGCTCACGCCGACCTGGGATGTGATGGGTTTCTACGCCGCCCACCAGGACGCCCGCCGCCTCCCCGTGCACAGCGACGCCGCGACATTGAAACACGAGGGCATGACCTACCCGGCCGTCTCCGCCACCGCCTCGCTCGCCGCGGACAACTCCGTCACCGTGACGCTCTGCAACACCGATCCCGCCGCCCCGGCCGAAATCACCCTCGCCCTCACCGGCCGCACCCCGGTCGTAAGCGAAGCCCGCCTCCTGGCCTCGGCCGACCTAAACACCTGCAACACCTTCGACCATCCACGCGCCATCGCCAGCCGCCCGTTCGACAGCATACGCGTAAACGGAACCCAAGTCACCGCCACCCTCCCCCCCGGCGCCATCGCCTCCCTGCGCTTCGCGTAATGAGAATCACTAAGTCCGTAGCTACGAGCGTGAGCGAGTGGAAGGTTTGGCCTTCGCCGTTCAACGTTCAGCGTTCGAACGTTCAGCAGCGTTCGTCCATAAAACTTAAGCGTTAAAAACGTTAAACGTTGAGCGTTAAAAACCCACCCACCAACACCTCCCGCTCCCCCTCATAGCCACACCCGCGTTCACCCGCCCGCATGAACTACCCTTCCGCCCTCCCCCTCGCCCATGTCCGCTTCACCCGCGGCTTCCTGGCGGAGCGCACCCGCCTCGTCCGCGAGGTGGTCATCCCCTACCAGTGGGAGGCCCTCAACGACCGCGTCCCCGGCGCCGACCCCAGCGGCTGCGTCCATAACTTCAAGGTCGCCGCCGGCGAAAAGCCGGGAAAGTTCTACGGCCTCTTCTGGCAGGACTCCGACCTCGCCAAGTGGATCGAGGCCGCCTCGTACCGCCTCGCCACGCATCCGGACCCGGCTCGACGCCGAACTCGACCGCCTCATCGCCACCCTCGCCAAGGCCCAGGGCGCCGACGGCTACCTCAACACCTTCTTCCAGCTCGTCGAACCGCAGAACCGCTGGGCCAACCTGCGCGACTGCCACGAGCTCTATGTCGCCGGCCACATGATCGAGGCGGGCGTCGCGCACTTCCGCGCCACCAACAAGCGCACGCTGCTCGACATCGTCTGCAAGCTCGCCGACCTGATCGACCGCACCTTCGGCCTCGGCCCCGGCCAGATCCCGGGCTACTGCGGCCACGAGGAAATCGAACTCGCCCTCGTGAAGCTCGCCCGCGCCACGGGCGAGGCGCGCTATCTCAAGCTCGCATCCTACTTCATCGACCAGCGCGGCCAGGAGCCCAACTACCTCATGGCCGAGACCCAGCGTCGCGGGGACAAGCTGCCGTGGCACATGTATTTCGACGGTCTCGCCACCCTGCAGGCGGCCAAACCCGTGCGCGAACTCAAGGAACCCGTCGGCCACGCCGTGCGCCAGATGTACCTGCTCGCCGCCATGGCGGACCTCGCGGTGGAGAACAAGGACGCCACCCTGCTCCAGTCCTGCCGCACGCTCTGGGAGAGCATCGTGCACCGCCACCTCTACATCACCGGCGGCGTCGGCTCCGAACCCTACGGCGAAAAATTCACCGAGCCCTTCGACCTGCCCCCCGACCGCGCCTACGCCGAGACCTGCGCCGCCATCGGCGTGATCTTCTTCGCCCGCCGTCTCCTCGAGATCGAATTGCACGGCGCGTACGCCGACGTCATGGAGCGCGCCCTGTACAACAACGTGCAGAGCGGCATGTCGCTGGACGGCACGAAGTTTTTCTACGTCAACCCGCTCGAACTCATCCCCGCCGTCGCCAAGCGCCGCTACGAATGCCACCTCGTGAAGACGCAGCGCGTCGGCTGGTTCGGCTGCGCCTGCTGCCCGCCCAATGTCGCGCGGCTCTTCGCCTCGCTCGGCGAATACGTCGCCTCGCAGCGACCCGACGGACTCGCACTCCACCTCTATGCCGAGGGCGATTTGCGTTTCACCGCCGCCGGCCGCGACATGCAGCTCAGCGTCCAAACGGACTATCCGTGGACCGAGACCGTCACGATCACCATCACCTCCATCTCCCAACTCCCATCTCCGAACTCCGGTGGCGGCTCCGCCGCCACGTTGTATTTGCGCATCCCGGGCTGGTGCCGGGGCGCCACCCTCCAGATCAACGGCCAGTCGCACCCGCTTGAACCCGTCAACGGCTACGCTGCCTTGCACCGCAACTGGCAAACCGGTGACCGGGTCGCGCTCACCCTGCCCATGCCCGTCGAGCGCGTCCGGGCCGATCCCCGCGTCGCCACGGTCGCGGGCTGCGTCGCCCTGCAACGCGGACCCGTCGTCTACTGTGTCGAGGAAGCCGATCACGGCCCCAACCTCGCCGCCCTCACGCTGCCCCACACCGCCCCGCTGGCCATCCGGAATGACCCCGCCCTGCTGGGCGGATGCGTCGTCATCGAGACCACCGGCACGCGCGACCGGACCGGCACCGACCTTTACTCCACCACCGCCTCCGGCATCGAACCGGTGAAACTCCGCGCGATTCCCTACGGCCTCTGGGCCAACCGCGGCGAAGGCGAAATGCGCGTCTGGATCCGCGAATCATAGATATGGCCATCGAAACCTAAACCACGCTCATTGGGTAGGGCCCGGCCTCCGGACGGGCCGCGTTTGGCTTTCGCCTGCCTAACCGCCCGTCCGGAGGCCGGGCGCTACCCAAATCCAAGACCCTTTCCGCGAACACTCTCTTTATTCTCCTCCCTCATGTTGAAATCACTGCTCCTTTCCCTCCTGCTGGCCACCGCCCTGTGCGCCCAGCCCGACCAAAAAGTGCAGGACGCCATCTACGCCGACGCCGTCACCGATCCCGCCGGCCACGATTTCCTCACCCGGCTCTGCGATGATTTCGGCGGCCGGCTCACCGGCTCGCCGCAGAACTGGGGCGCGCTGGAGCGCACGGTCGCCGAGCTCAAGACCCTCGGGATCGAGGCCCGATTGGAAAAATACCAGATGCCCGGCTGGGTCCGCGGCGATGATGAGCTCACCATGCTCACCCCGGTGCACCGCCGGCTCCGGGCCGTCGCCCTCAGCTACTGCCAGCCGCACGAACCCTTCGAAGCCGAACTCGTGGACATCGGCGACGGTCGCGCGGAGGACATTGCGAAACTCACCGCCCCCGCCGGCAAGGTCGGCCTGCTCTCGCCCAACACCTCGGTCCCGCGCGGCCAGTACGAAACGGCCGCCATCAAGGCCGGCATGCGCGGCATCATCTGGATCAACCGCGTCAACGGCGGCCAGGTCCTCGCGCGCTCCGGTTCCTTCCAGGGTCAGCCGATGATCATCCCGGTCTACAACGTCACGCAGGAGGAAGGCTACTGGATGCGCCGCCTGCTGGAGCGCGGCCAGTCCGTGAAGGTGCGCCTGCACACGCGTTCCTACTGCCAGGAAGTCGAGACCGCGAACATCGTGGCCACCCTGCCCGGCCGCACGGCCGACACCATTGTCGTCGGCGCGCACTTCGATTCATGGGACCTCGGCCAGGGCGCGATGGACAACGGCACCGGCACCGCACAGCTCTACGCCCTCGCCAAGGTGTTGAAAAAACACGCGCCGCTGAACGAGCGCACCATCGAACTCGTGTGGTTCAACGGCGAGGAACAGGGCCTCTGGGGTTCGCGCGTCCACGCGCCCACGATAAAGGACCGGCCGGTCGCCGCCATGATCAACCTCGACATGGTCGGCTTCCCGCTCTCCGTGAACTCCCTCGGCTACGACGACCTCCTGCCGCTGCTCGAGCGCTACAACGCGTCCCTCGGCGAAAAGAAGCTCAAGCAGGGCGTGGGCAACATCAACTGGTTCGGCAGCGACCACACCCCGTACCAACTCGAGGGCATCCGCGCCATCACGTTTGGCGGCATCATCCCGCCCGAATCGGTCCGCTATTATCACGATCTCGCCGACACCATCGACAAGCTGGATCCCAAGCTCATCCCGGAGTCCACCGCCGCCATTGCCACGCTCGTCTACCGTCTGGCCAATGAACCCGGCCTGACCACGACCCGTGTGTCCGCTGCCGACACCGAGGCGCTCTTCCGGAAATTCGCCCTCGAAACGCGGATGAAGGGCGTCGGCCTCTGGCCGTTCGCCGATACCGCGCCCTGAGTCGTGCCGAATCTGTCCGCGATCCAGTTGCGCGACCCGTTCATCGTCGCGGACGCCACCACCGGGATCTACCGGCTCTACGGCACCACCGCGCTCGGCGGGCCCATGGAGGCGCCCGACGGCTTCACCGTCCGCACCAGTCCCGACCTTCGCCGGTGGAGCGAACCCCGCCCGGTGCTGAGCCGCAGCGCCGGCCCGGCCGGGGCGGATTTCTTCTGGGCGCCCGAGGTGCATCATTACCGCGGACGCTGGTACCTCTTCGCTTCCTACGGTGCGGGCATGAACGTGGTCAAACCCCTCGCCCATTACACCGCCATCCATGTCGCCGCCACCCCCGACGGCCCGTTTGCCCCGCACTCGGACGGTCCCGTGACGCCGCTCGGCTGGTTCTGCATCGACGGCACGCTGCACGTCGACCGGCAGGAGCAGGCCTGGATCGTGTTCGTGCGCGAATGGACGCAGGTCGTGAACGGTGAGATTTACGCCATGCCGCTGAGCCCCGACCTGCGCCGGCCGGCCGGTGAACCGCACCTGCTCTTCCGCGCCAGTTCCGCCCCGTGGAGCACGCGCCAGAAAAGCGAGTACGGCGAAGGTTACCAGGTAACCGACGGCCCGTGGGTGCACCGCACCGCGGCCGGCACGCTCCTCCTGCTTTGGTCCAGTTTCGGCCATGGCGGCTACGTCACTGGCATCGCCCGCAGCCTAAGCGGCGACATCACGGGTCCATGGGAGCAGGCCGAGACTCCGCTCTTTGCCACCGACGGCGGCCACCCGATGCTCTTCCGCGATTTCGACAACCGCCTCCTGCTCACCCTCCACAGCCCCAACCGCCCCATGCAGGAACGCGTGCGCCTCCTGCCCGTGCAGGAGACAGCTGGATGTAACGCTGAGCGCCGGTTTGAGGCGCGCAGTAAGTCCATCCTCCTTTCTCTTTATCTTTATCTTTCTCATAGTTCGTCAGGGCGCGAATCTCAGCCGGACCTGACGAACGCAAGAGAAAGAGGTGCCGCCCACAACGACAGCCTCTTGGTCGGGAGAACGCGAAAGGCGAACAATTGGATTCTCATCTCCCTCCGCATCATCTGCGTTTGACCTGACCCGAGGGTGGCCATTGTTTCCCTGCACCCTTCCCCACATGACCCCGGGTGCCAAATTCCGCGCTGCGCTCGTCGCCGAAAAACCCCTGCAGATCGCCGGCGCGATCAATGCCTACGCCGCCCTGCTGGCACAGCGCGCCGGTTTCCGCGCGCTTTACCTCTCCGGTGCCGGCGTCGCCAACCACTCGCTGGGCCTGCCCGACATCGGCCAGACCACGCTCGACGACGTGGTCACCGACGCCCGCCGCATCACGGCCCGCGTCGATCTCCCGCTGCTCGTGGACATCGACACCGGTTGGGAGGACCCCGCCGCCGCCGTGCGCGCCGTGGCGGCTGCCGGCGCCGCCGCCGTGCACATTGAGGACCAGGTGCCAGCCAAACTCTGCGGCCACCTGCCCGGCAAGCACCTTGTGCCCGCCAACGAAATGGCCGCCCGGGTCCACGCCGCCGTCAGCGGCAAGCCCGAGGCATCCTTCATCGTCATGGCCCGCACCGATGCCGCCTCGGTCGAGGGTCTCCCCGCCGCCATCGCGCGCGCCCAGGCCTACGTCGCCGCCGGCGCCGACATGATCTTCGCCGAGGCCCTGACCACCCTCGACGACTACCGGGCCTTCACCGCCGCCGTGAAAGCGCCGGTGTTCGCCAATCTCACCGAGTTCGGCCAGACGCCGTTGTTCACCGTCGAGCAGCTGCGGTCCGTCGGCATCGCCCTCGCCCTCTACCCCCTCGGCGCCTCTCGTGCGGCCGCAGCGGCCGCGCTCGATTTCTACACCACGCTCCGCCGCGACGGCACGCAGCAGGCGGCGGTCGCAAAAATGCAAACCCGCTCCGATCTCTACTCCACACTCGGCTACTCTCCGCCGAAGGGATGAGGCACATCTGAGTCTCCCGCAGCCATGCAACGGTGACGACATCAGCGAACAATTACCCGATTCGTCACACTTGATTGCTGTCATCAGTCCCGCTCTTTTCGGCGTAGGAGCCTGCTTGCAGGCGATGGCTTGGCTTTTTTCGACCTGTAGGGCTGCATCTTGGTGCAGCCTGATCACGCTGCGAAGCTCGAAGACATTCGCACCTGACCCATGCGCCGATCATCGCCTGCAAGCAGGCTCCTGCCCCGGATACCTTGATTTGGGCAACACACCCGGGCGCCGGCTGGCATGCACGGGGAGCGACTTGACACGATCCAGACTGTAACACACCTGTAGTGCATGGCCACCGCGACCATTCCCACCTCGATCCGCCTCAGCCCGGCGGAAAAAAAACGCATCGCCGCCTTCGCCCGCAAGCGCGGTCTCAGCCCGGCCGCCTACATCAAGCGCGCCGCCCTCGCCGGCCCCGTCCCGGCCGACCTGTCCCGTCTGGACCGCTTGGAGAAGATCACCGCCGCGATGCTGGCGACCATCGAGGATGAAATTGACGCCCGCGTGGGTGATGCCGCTTGGGAACGTCACCTTCAGAGCGGCGCCGGGTCACTCAAACCCGAGGAGGCCTGGCGTGAGTTGGGCGTATGAAATCACTCCCCAGGCGGTCGAACAGATTCGCGACCTCGGTCCTTCGGCTGCGGTGGAAATCAAGCGATTCCTCGAGACCCGGATCAAAGGCGCGGCCAACCCCGAGCAATGCGGCAAACCCCTGCGCGGGTCCCGGCACGGTCTCTGGCGCTATCGGGTGCGCGATTACCGCCTCCTTTGCCGCCTGGAGAAACGCGTCCTGATTGTCGTCGTGGTCGCTGTGGGTCACCGTTCAACGGTTTACGAGGATTGACCCCTGAACGCATCCAGTCTGCGGGTTCGGAGATAAGCGTTGGATTAGCGAAGATCAGCGTTCCCTCCGGATTGAAAATGCCAGCCGGTGGCTACGAGCGCAAGCGAGTGGGAGGGCGGGGCAGAAACGCCGAACGTTGAACGTCGAACTTTGAACGCCGAAGTACAGACCATGGGAACGCAGATCTTCGCTAATTCTTGGCGACAACCCTCACGCCATATAATTCCGCATGCCTCCATCCCAGACTAACTGGTTTTGCAGGGTGAGCGGAACCTAGGTTAGTCCGATGGACTACCGGGGACGCGGAAGTCCGGTCAGATCCGTTCCGCGTGATAGATCAGGGTGAGGTAAACCGAATTTCCCCAGCGCCATGACCTCTTCACACAAGGGCAGGTTGTCCGGTTCATCGGCATAGAGCAGACCGTCAAACCAGGTGAAACAGTCGGAGCGCCCCGAGCGGCTGCCCGTCGCCAGACAGCCGAGCACCTCAGCCGTCACGGTGCCGGGTGGCGCCGACGCCACCAGTTGGAGAATCCTCCCGTGCCGGAAGGACCAGGTGCGGGCGACCCGGCGGCCCAGCAGCCGGCCCGTCCGGTCCCACCGGAGCACGGCGGCCGGCGCCGGCAGCAAGTCGGTGTCCAGCGCGCGAAAAGCCGTCGCCGTCACGGAAGTCCCGAAGTACTCCGCCTGCGACCGCACCTCCGCCAGACCGCATTTTCCGCCGGGCAGGCGGTCCACGAAGGCAACATAAGGCATCAGCAAATTGGCGGCAAAGACATCCGCTTCGCGCTCGACCGGCCGGTTCGAAACAAACTCCGCGAGCGAGAATTGCGCCGGCATCCGGCCGGAGACGAGTGCCTCGCGGTGTTCGGCGATGAAGTAATGACCGAGCTCGTGCGCAAACGTAAACCGACTGCGGGCTGACCCGCGTCGCGCCCGCCGTTCATTGCACACGATGAAGAACCGGCCGTCTGCCGGCAGCAAAATGCCGTCAACCTCGTCTGAAAATGAGTCGTAGCAGTACTCGATCCCCGTTTTTTCCGCGATTACTTCTGGTTCCACCCGGCCGGTTGGAAACAGATTGAGCGCGACCTGCTGCGCCTGAATGGCAATTTCGTGTTCGCGCCGCTCGCGCGGACTGAAGAGCGACTCAAGCACGGCGCGGCGGCGTGGACTTCATCTTGGCGACCAGCCGCGCCAGCTTGGCCTGCGTCTCGGGAGAGACAGGTTCATCCTTGCGGGCGGCATATGCCAAGGGAACCGTCGACGCGGCCTCCACCGGAAACGCCACCGTTTTCCCGGCTTCTGCCGCCGTAATTTCCCAACTGAACAGCGGAGGCGGCACCTCGGTCGGCCGGGACCGGTCCGCCGCATCCTCGCCGTGCCGCGCCTCGAAAGCCGCCACGGCCTCAGGCGTCCGGGGAATGAGCCGGCCCTGCTCATGCATCACGTCATGCAGGGCGGCAGCAGCGGAGGCGCGGGTACGGGATTTTTTTGCGCGGGGCATGATTCCTTTCAGGGCGGGCCGAATTTGGTGTAAAACTCCCGCCGCAGTCTTTCCTTCAAGTGGCGCAGGGCGGAGGTGCTGACGCCATGCTTTCGGGCCAGCCGCTCCGGCAGCCCCTTGGGCATGCGGCGCTGGAACGGATAGTCGATGAAACCGGCGTGCAACACATCCTGGTCCCGCGGGCTGAGAGCACAATACCATTCGCGGATCGCCGCATGCCGGGGAGACCGCTCCGATGGAGCCGGTTCCGCTTCCGGCGAAAAGCGCAGTACCGTGCTGGGTGTGCCCGCGATCCGATCCAGGACGTCGGGGTCGACCGCCTGGAATTGTCTCCGGAATGCCGCCACTTTCCAAGCCCGGCGCTGGGCGATTCTGCCGAGATAAGCTTTGAGCAAATTCTCGCTGTCCGTGTTACTGGGCGCGGGGGCAAAGACGAATTTGTCGCAGCCGCGGTAGAAGGCCACCAGTACGTCGCGCACGATCTCGAGCTGTTCGTCGGGACTGTACGCCAGGGCCAGCGCCCGCTTCGCCACCGCCATTAGGTAGAAATAATAACGGAGGTAGAACGCGGTATACACGGCATCGGCTTCGGCACCGCCGACTTCGCCCCGCACCGCGCGCCCAAGTTCTTCAACCAACCGGCGCACCGGCAGTGCCGCATAGGCCTGCGCCGGATGATCCGGCGCCAACTGGGGCAACGGGAGTTCCTTTAGGGGGAAGACGGTGCGGCCATGCGGGGTAAGACCCAGATATAGGCGACCGGTGCACGGGAGGTGAACCAGAAACTGGCTTTTCGGCTTAAGTACTCCCGTTCCTTCTGAACCGGAATGATTTACGCCCTCTTCACACTAACGGCAATTCTTTAGGTGAAACCAAATAACTCAAAAACATGAATGCCAATTCCAACCTCGACCTCGCCGTCACCGCTATCCGCCAGCACTTCGGTGAAGGTGCCATCCACCGCCTTGGTGCCACTGAAGCCCTCGCCATCGAAACCCTTTCCACCGGCTGCGTCGGTCTTGATGTGGCGCTCGGGGCCGGTGGCCTGCCGAAGGGCCGCATCGTCGAAATTTACGGCCCGGAATCGTCGGGCAAGACGACCTTTGCCTGTCGGTCCTGGCTGAAGCCCAGAAACAGGGCGGCGTCGGGGCCATCATCGATGTTGAGCATGCCCTGGATCCGGCGTGGGCGAGACGGTGCGGCGTGAAGATCGAGGACCTGCACGTCGCCCAACCCGATTCCGGCGAAGACGCCCTCACCATCGCCGAGATCCTCATCCGCTCCTCCGCCTTCGATTTGGTGATCGTGGACAGTGTCGCGGCCCTCGTCCCCAAGTCCGAACTCGACGGACAGATGGGCGACGCGACCGTCGGCGCCCAGGCCCGGCTCATGAGCCAGGCAATGCGCCGCCTGACCGCGGCGATCGCCAAGTCCAAGACGATCCTCCTCTTCATCAACCAGATCCGCGAAAAAATCGGCGTCATGTTCGGCAACCCCGAAACCACCCCCGGCGGCCGCGCCCTCAAATTCTTCGCGTCGGTGCGGCTGGATATCCGTCGCAAGGACCAGCTCAAGACAAGCCAGGGGACCGTCCTCGGCAACAGGACCAAAGTGAAGGTGGTGAAGAACAAGGTCGCCGCGCCCTTCGCGGAGTGCGAGTTCGACATCCTGTTTTCTGAGGGGATTTCCGCGGCGGGTTCTCTGATCGACCTCGGCCTCGAACACGGGCTCCTCGAAAAACGAGGCGCCTTCATATTCGCCCAGGGCGTCAGCCTCGGCCAGGGGCGGGAGGCGACGCGCGACTTTTTGCGCCAAAACCCGGAATTGGCGGGCACCCTCGACCGGACCCTGCGGGAGCGGCTCCTGTTCCCACGGCTGGTTCCGGCCGATCCGGCGGCCGCAGCGTAATCCCGCCCGATTGACAATTGTCAACCAGCCAATCCCATGTCCGCCGCGCCCGCTCCCCTCTGGAATAAGTCGATGGCCCGCTACCTGAGCGGATCATCGGCCCCCGAATCCGCCGCACCCCCGCTCGACGATGCGACTCTGCTCGCGCTGGGCCTCAAGGCCCCGCCCCAAGATCCCCGCCTGCTCGCGGCCTTCCTCCAAACGGAAGATGCGGCTGACGGTGCAATCGATGCCGACGGCTTCGCCCGGGGCATCCGGCGGGCCGTCCGCATCCAACTTGCACTCGACGCCAAGCTTCATCACGGGTCCGGCCTTCGCTGGAAGCAGTGGGTGGAATCGAACTTCCGCTTGGGTTATGCCTCGCTCAACCGCTACCAGGTAGCCGCCCGGCTGCAAATCGGGCTGATCCAACGAAAACTTCCCAGGCTGGAGAACGAGTTCCAAAGCCGCGTGCTGGCGCCCTTTCTCCGCCATGAGAAGTTCTGGGCGACTGTAAGCACCCTGGGGTCGGTGTTGCCGCCCGCGAAGGAATTGCAGGTCCGGCTGCCGGTCCTGCTTGGGTTGGCCTCGTCCGCCGAACGCATGACCGCCCGCCTCCGGCTCCATCGGCTCCTCCTCAAGATTGTGCATTCCCTCCCGGAACCGGAGGACGCCGTGGTCGGCCGGCTCTCAGCCTGCTTCGCCAGGCCATCGCCGAGCTGGAAAAAGGCGGGGCCACATGAGCTTCTCCCTCCTCAAGCCCATGTCCGACCGACGGCTGCTGGACTCGCCCTTGTACCGCTACCGCCGCCAGCAGTTCCTGCTGCTGCATCCCTACTGCCAGGTCTGGCTCGCCGAGCATCTCCTCACCGAGGACGAAGCCAAACACCTCCAAGGCCTGGTTCGCCTGCCCGACGGCGCCCAAGTCTCCATCCCCCTCTCCACCCAAGTCCATCACCGCAACAAGCGCCGCGGCGCCGACCTCCTCGATCAATCCGAATGGCTCGCGGTTTCCCGCGAGGCCCATGCCCGCATCGAAGGCCACAAAACCTGGGCGCGAGCCCATGGCTACCTCCGCGACTTTTGACCTCATGAAACTGAATTCCTCCCCGCTCCCCACCCTCTCCCTCCAGCGCCGGCACGAGATCACCGCCTGCGCCGAAAGTATCGCCTTGCACCGTTTTCCCGATGCCCAGGTCGATCCTGAAGCCATCGCCGCCCAGGAGGGCATAGTCATCCTCTACACCGATCTCCCCCGGCCCGTCGACGGCCTCCTCGTCCATGAAAACGGCCGCTACACCATCGTCGGCAACGAGCGCCGCGCTCCACGCGGCAGCCCACGCTCCCGCTTCACGCTCGCCCACGAACTGGCGCACTATTTCCTGGCCGACCACCACCCGGCCCTGGCCACCGGCACCCTCGCCGCCCGCACGCCCCATCCCGGCCACCCGGGCCGGCGCTTCGAGCACGAGGCGGATATCTTCGCCGCCAGCCTCCTCATGCCTGCCGAACCCTTCCGCGAGCTGGCGATTTCCACCGGCGAAGGCGGCCTGGACCTCGTGGTCGAACTGGCCGACCTGTTCGGCACCTCACTCACCGCGACCGCCTACCGGGCGCTCGAGTTGGACTTTTTTCACGTACCGTCGGCCGTGTTCCTCTGGGATCACGCAGGAGCCCCGGCAGGTCGGAGGATTTCCCCGGCCACCCTCGGGCTTGGACCGGAGTATTGCGGGCTCGCCGACCTTCTCCCCACAGAGTCCATCACGGCCGGCGCCATCCGGAACCGGCGGTGGGGCCAGCACCGTGGCCGCTCGCACCTCATGAACTGGTTCACCGCTCTGGATGGCTATGACCCCCGGCACCAAGTCCTGGTGAGCGAAGAGGTAAAGTCACTCGGGGCGCACGGCTGGATGACACTGGTGCATGCGGCCGAAACATGAACGAGATCCACCGTCGGATGGTGGCGTTGCTCAAGCACCAGAACTTGCCGACCCGTCACGGGCCTCACCCATGTCACTAGAATTCGTCTACGTCCTGCGTCTCAAAAACGGCGGCTTCTACATCGGCAGCACCCGCGCACCCTTGCAGCGGATCTCCGCGCATTTTCACGGACAGGGTGCCCGCGCCACCCGGGAACACCGGCCCGTCGCCATCGAAGCGATCTACTCGATTCCGGAGGACGACCGCGGGCCCCCGTCCACCCGCGAACGCCTGGAAACCCACCTCGCCAACCGCTATGTGGAAAAATACGGCCTGACCCGGGTCCGCGGCGGCGATCATTGCTCCGCCTGGAACGAAACTCCGAGCGCGGACGCGCAGCGTCTGCTGGCCTGGGGTCGCCGGTTCTTGCGGGACAAGGCGGACCGCTCCTGGCTCCGTTCGGTCCGGAAGGTTGGGCTGGGCACATCGCATGTGACGTCCGATTGAAGGGGGGCTCGCTGCCCTCGCCGGATCAACTGCGGGCTGAGCGCTCGCCAGGAGCCCTCTTGTGAGGGCAAGATAATGATCAGCCCGGGCAGTCGATCGGCGACAGCACGAGGGGTTGCCCTCCCACGCGAAATCGACTCACCACGCCGGGGAAAGCAACCGAACCTTTGGCCCAGGTTGACAGGCGGCTCCCACCATGTATATCTTTGGGCGATGAAAGATACATACAGCGTCAAGGATCTGCAGCGCGAAACCGCCGCCGCCATTCGCGCCGCCGAGTCCGGCCGCCTGGTCACCATCACCCGCCGCGACACCCCGGTGGTTCATGTCATTTCCGCCGCCCGGCTTGGCGCCATTTTGGAAACCATGGAATTGCTGGCCGACCCCGCCTTCCAAATCGCCGCCCGCCAGGCCCGTGCCGGCAAGGGTAAATATTTTCCCGCCTCGGCCCTTGCGGACTAGAATCTACATCCACGAGCGCGTGCTGGCCTACCAGCGCGCGCTGCCGCCGGAGACCCGGCGTGCCGTCAAAGCGGCGCTCCTCGTCCTGCCCGCCGGCGACACCATTCCCCTGCGGGAGGATCTCGACGGTTTTCATCGCCTCCGGGTCGGTGAGCACCGTTTCGTTTGGTATTACCGGCCCGGCGGCATCCATGTTTTCTTTGCCGAGCGCCGCAAGGTGGTCTATGAGTTCCTCGCTGCGCACCTCCGGGAATTGCTGTAGTCGGTGTACCCGTTTTGCAGCTTACGCCGCCTGGTCCGCCATCGCTCTCCCTGTGGAGCATGATGGCCGACCGATTAGTGGTACAGCCTCGGCGCTTACTGACAGCAATCGGGAAATTTTCAATTTGACAGGGTGTGACGCTGTCACACCTTTATGCCGTGCTGACTTTCATCGAGACTGCCACCTTCACCCGCCTCATCACGGACCTGGTGGACGATGACGATTATGCCAACTTGCAACAGGAACTTCTCTGATAACCTGGTGTAGGCGGACCCTGTCCGGCTGCGGTGGCGGTCCGGAAAGCCGGATGTCCTCCCTGGCAAGGGCAAGAGTGGCGGCGCCCGGGTCTGTTATCTCTATCTCAAACAAAACGACGTGATCTATCTGCTCTACGTTTTCACCAAGGGTGATGCCGACAATCTTTCCGCCGACGGCAAGAAGGCCATGCGGGTCCTGGCCCAACATATCAAAAACGAATACCCATGAACAAAGAACACACCTTTAATGAAAATGAACTGATCGGGAGCATGCGGGA